>DASYRM010000204.1:0-1633 GCA_036004405.1 Vicinamibacterales bacterium | reverse complement strand
CGACACCCAGAGCAGCGGCGGCCGCTGCTGTCTTCTTGACAAACTCCCTGCGCGAAGGATCGATTTCCGGCGTCCCGTGTTTCATGAGACCCACGCCCCAAGCTTGAGACGATCGCCTGAAGGTGCTTTCGTCCTCACCGGGGCGAGATGCGCGTATTCGACGAATCGCCGAATCGCCCCGTCCGGATGCTAACGGGCTAGGGCGCGCGGAGCGCGCCGAAAAGACACTGCTAACCAGGCAAGGGCTCTGCCGGGATATCAAGGGCAGAGCCGGGCAGAGCCCTTGACTGGTTATTCAGGCGTGAACAAGGCCTTCCGGCGTCGGTGGTGGTCGGAATCGTGCCTCAATTGACGCCGATCGCGGCGGCCTGCCTCGCGACGGTCGTCGGCACGGCCGCTGGAACGTTCACGCTCGCCGTACTGTGCCTGTTCGTCGCCTGGGGCCGCTCAGCAGCGTGTGAGGTGAGGGAATAACGTGCGGTGGCAGCCATGTCACATTCCGAGGCCCTACCTCGTCTCACCCTCGGAGACAGGAGGAACGACGTGATCAAATGGGTCTTGCGCAGAGCGATCGACCTTGCCGCCACCGCCGTGGTCGCGGGGTTCGGGCTTGCCGCACCGGCGGCCGCACACGCCTCGGCCCAGCCGGCCGCCGCGCCTGTTTATACGATGACCCCCGAGCGAATGACGGCGAGTGCGGGCGTCCTGGCAGGGCTGATCGGCGCGATCATCGGTGGGCTGGCCCTGGTACGTTCCGTCCGTCGTATCGGCAACCGCGGGCGACGCGGGGCCATCGTGGCCCTGGTCCTGGGGCCGATCGGCCTGGTCATCGGTGGACTGGTCGTGGCCACTGCCGAAGGTGGTGTGGGCACTGGCCACGGGTTGGCCGGGGGCGTCGTCGCTGTGGTGGTGGGGCTGATCGGCACGGCCCTTGGCGGGCTGGCGCTGGCCCGCTCGCGCCGGGCCGCCTGAGGGGGGAGCGATCGTGAAACGTTGGGGTCGATGCGCCCTGTGAACGCCGAGAGTGCGATGTCGAATCCGGACACGAGCTTCGAGCCGTACCGCCGGCGCCTGGTCGGTCTCGCCTACCGCATGCTTGGGTCGATGGCTGACGCCGAGGATGCGGTGCAGGAGACGTACTTGCGCTGGCATGAGGCCGACCGCGACAACGTGTCGAACCCGAGAGCGTTTCTCATGACCACGACGACGCGGATTTGTCTCGATATGCTGAAATCGGCGCGCGCACGGCGCGAGGAGTACGTGGGCCCATGGCTGCCGGAGCCCGTCGTCGACACGGCAGCGCTCGCGCCCGACAGCCGCACGGAGCTGGCCGAGGATCTGTCCATCGCGCTGCTCCTGACGCTCGACCGGCTGTCGCCGCTGGAGCGCGCAGCCTTCCTGCTGCACGACGTGTTCGACTTCTCTTTCAACGAAGTGGCTGCGGCGCTGGAGCGAAGCGAGGCAGCGTGCCGGCAGCTTGCCGCCCGCGCGCGCGGGCACGTGCGCGAGGTCAGACCGCGCGGCGCGACGGCGGCGCCGGCGCGTTCGGGCGAGATCGATGCGAAGCATGCCCAGCTCATGTCCGCATTCATGGTGGCAACCCAGTCGGGCGATCTCAATGCCCTGACGCAGC
>DASYRM010000203.1:0-5854 GCA_036004405.1 Vicinamibacterales bacterium | reverse complement strand
CGACGACCTGCAGAAAGATAAACGGGATGAGCGTGAGAATCCGCGAGTGCGGAAACATGACGAAGTACGCGCCCATCACGCCGGCAATGGCACCGCTGGCGCCGACCATCGGCACCGTCGACCCCGGATTGACGAACATCTGCGTCAGCGCGGCGATGAAGCCGCAGGCCAGGTAGAACGCGACGAAACGGCCGCGCCCCATCCGGTCCTCGACGTTGTCGCCGAAGATCCACATGTACAGCATGTTGCCGCCCACGTGCAGGAACCCGCCGTGGAGGAACATCGACGTGACCATCGTCACCAGACGGAAATCGGCCGGGACGAGTCCCCATGTGTAGACGAACTCGTTCGCGTCGCGGGGGCCGAGCGACCACTGATAGACGAACACCAGCACGTTGAGGGCGATGATCGTCGTGGTGACGACCGGCGTCGTGCGCGAGGGGATGACGTCTCGAAGGGGAATCATCGGCCGGAAGCCACCGTCCTGAAGCCCGAGGCCCGAAGCCCGAGGCCCGAAGCCCGAAGCCCGAAGCCTTCAGTAGTACATTATCCCTTCCTCCATCTCCATGATCTGCAAACACTGTGGGACCGAAATCGCCGACAAGGCGCTGATCTGCTACCGCTGTGGCCAGGCCACCGCCGAACCGCGCGTGCGGCCGCCGGTCGAGCAATCCATCTTCGTCAAGCGCCGGCGCTCGAAGCTGCCGTGGGTGCTCGCCCTGCTGGTGCTGCTGATGCTGGCCCTCGCGTGGTTCGTGCGCGGCGGCTTCTGACGTGACCCGCGGATTCTGGCTGGGCGCCGCCGCCTACAGCATCTGGGGGCTGTTTCCGATCTACTGGAAGCTGGTGGCCGCCGTGCCGGCGGGCCAGGTACTGGCACACCGCATCGTGTGGTCGTGCGTGGCACTCGGCGTCATCCTGGCGCTTCGCAGGCGCACATCGGCACCCGACCATCGTGTGCCCGGTCACCGTCTGACGTCGCGGATCGTCCTGCTCTATCTCGCCGCCGCGATTCTGATCGGCGTCAACTGGTTCCTCTACGTGTGGGCCGTCGGGCACGATTTCGTCGTTGAGACCAGCCTGGGCTACTACATCACGCCGCTCGTGAACGTCCTGCTCGGCGTGGCGATCCTCCGCGAGCGGTTGCAGACGGCCACGTGGGCTGCCGTCGGCCTGGCGGCCTGCGGCGTGGCGGTGCTGACCTGGGCCTACGGCGCGCCGCCGAGGATTGCCCTCGGGCTGGCCGCCAGCTTCGGCACCTACGGTCTGGTGAAGAAGACCGCGCCGCTGCCGCCGCTCGAAGGGCTGGCGCTCGAAACCGCGCTCCTCGCCCTGCCGGCGCTGGCGTATCTTGTCGCCGCCGAGCGTGCGGGCTCTGGGGCGTTTCTGCACGAGACGGTGGCCACGGACCTGTTTCTGATTGGCGGCGGGCTCGTGACCATCGTGCCGCTGCTGCTCTTTGCGTCAGCGGTTCGGACCGTGGCGCTCTCGACGATGGGCCTGCTGCAGTTCATCTCGCCGACGATTCAGCTGGTGCTGGCATTGGCCCTGTATCACGAGCCCTTCGGCGGTGTGCGCCTGGCCGGCTTCGCAGCCGTGTGGGTGGCTCTCGCCGTGTTCGCACTGCACGAACTGCGGTCGCGCCGGCCTTCTCAGGTCGCGGCAGATGGGTCGCTTACTCGGTCGGCGGCAGGCAGTCGGTAGCGAGCACTCCGAATCGCATCCATCCTCGTAGTCGCGCCGGACCAGCCAGCCGAAGCGGATGCGATAATCGTCCATGGACGGGATCACCATCCGCCAGGCGTCGGCGGCCGACGTCGCGATCGTCGATCAGATGATCCGCGAAGCCGCCGCGTGGGTGGACGCGCTCGGCGTCGTGATGTGGGAGGACGGCGAGCTCGAGGCCGAGCGCATTCGCGCCGAGGTCGCCGGCGGGATGTTCTTTCTCGCCGTCATCGGCGGCGACGTCGCCGGCGCGATTCGATTCCAGCTCGAGGATCCGCTGTTCTGGCCCGACCGGCCACCCGGTGAAGCCGCGTTCGTCCATCGCCTGGTGGCCAGGCGGGCGTTCAAGGGGCACGGCGTGGCGAGGGCGCTGCTCGAATGGGCGGTGCGCCACGCGCGCGCGCAGGGCCGGGGTCGGCTGCGCCTCGACTGCGACGCCAACCGCCCGAAACTGCGCGCGCTCTACGAGTCGTGCGGCTTCCGCCTGCACAGCTATCGCCAGGTGGGGCGGTACTACGTGTCGAGGTACGAGATCGACGTGGGGGGCTGAAGGGTTGGGGAGGGCCGGCTGGCCGCCTGAGTCTTGCAACTCCGTGCCTAGTTACGTAATATCGCACCGATCATCATGAGCACCGACTTTTTCGAGCGGACCGGCCGGATGGCCCTCGGAAGCCGGCTTCGGCGCCTCAGCGAAACGCTGACGCGCGACGCGGCCAAGGTCTACGCCTTGTACGGCGTGCCGCTGCATCCCAAATGGTTCCCGGTGTTCGTCGTGCTGGCAGATGGAGGAGAGAAGACCGTGACCGGAATCGCCCAGGAGATCGGGCACTCACATCCATCGGTCAGCCGCATGGTGCGGGAGATGCTGAGGCACGGGCTGCTGCTCGAGCGCCCGCATGCCAACGATCGTCGCAAGACCAGCGTGCGCCTCTCGGCCAAAGGACAGAAGGCGCGCGCGCGGCTCGACGAGCAGTCGGTCGACGTTCGCCGCGCCGTCGATAACGCGTCGGCAGAAAGCCGCCACGATCTGTGGGAGGCGCTCGGCGAGTGGGAGTATCTGCTGAGCCAGAAGAGCCTGGTGCGCCGGGTCGTCGAAGCCAGGCGAGAGCGGGAGGAGGGCGACGTCCAGGTGGTCGATTACGAGCCCCGATATCGGGATGCCTTTCGTCGCTTGAACGAGGCGTGGATCAGCCGCTACTTCCAGATCGAAGACGCCGATCGCAAGGCGCTCACCGCCCCGCAGGCCCACATACTCGACAAGGGCGGACACATCCTGGTGGCCCTGCTCGACGATCGGCCGGTGGGCGTGTGCGCGCTCATGCGGCTGGGCGACGGCAGCTACGAGCTGGCCAAGATGGCCGTCGCGCCGGAGGCGCAGGGCCGAGGGATCGGATGGCTCCTGGGCCGGGCGGCGGTCGCTCGCGCGAAAGCGCTCGGCGCCAGACGGATCTATCTCGAAAGCAACACCGTGCTCAAGCCGGCGATTGCCCTCTACCAGAAGCTCGGGTTCCGGAAGATCGTCGGTCCCCCATCGACCTACGCGCGCTGCAACATCCAGATGGAGCTGAGATTCGACGCGTCTTAGCGGGCGAGGCCCAGCCGCTGCTCGATGGTGGGTAGCGCCGCGAGAATGACGTCGCCGACGACCTGCAGACTCTTCTGGCTGACGTGCTCCAGATCGTCCTGCGCGGTGTGCCACGTGGGGTTGTCGAGGTCGATGACGTCCACCGAGGGCACGCCCGCGCGGACGAAGTTCACGTGGTCGTCCTCGACGGTCGTGAGCTCGCCGACGAAGGTGCCCATGTGGCCGGTGCGGGCCGCCGCGCCCCAGATCGCGTCCACCAGCCACGGCGTCGAGTACGACTCGCGCCTGATGATCAGGTCGCGATCGCCGATCATGTCGAGCAGGACGAGCGCCTTGATCGCCGCGAGCGTTCCCGCCTTCTGCGCCGCCTGCACGTAGTGGCGGCTGCCGTAGGTGTTGTCGGTGCCGGCCCAGTCCCAGTTGACCGCTTCCTCGCCGTCGAGGAAGAGCAGTTCGATCGTGAAGGCCGGCTGACTCGCCGCCAGCGCGCGACCCAGCTCCAGCACCGCCGCCGTCGACGACGCGCCGTCGTTGGCGCCCACGAACCTGAACGGCGCCCGTTTGGTGTCGTAGTGGCTCGCCAGCACGATACGCTCGGGCCGGCGGCCCGGGATGGTGGCGATGACGTTGGCCATCGACACCGGCCCCGCGGGGGTCGCTGCCGTGAACGGCTGTTCCTGCGCGCGGATGCCGGCGGCCTTGAGCTGGTCGAGGATGTATTGACGGGTCTTGAGAAGGGCCGGCGTGCCCGACGGGCGGGGCCCGAACGCGACCTGACGCTGCAGGTCGGTCCACGCGCGTGCGCTGTTGAACTTCATCGCCGTCGCCGGTTGCGCGGCTGCCGGTTGCGCGGGCGCCTGCGGCGCCGGGGCCGCGCAGGCGCCAAGCGGCATGGCCAGCGCCGCGCCGAACGCAACCAGAACGGCGCCTCGACGCACCACCCTCAACTCCGCTTGGACAGCTGCACGTAGTCCCGCCGCGGCGCCCCGATGTAGACCTGCTTCGGCCGCGCGATCTTCTGCTCGGGATCGAGAATCATCTCTTCCCACTGCGCAATCCAGCCCGAGGTGCGCGGGATCGCGAACAGCACCGGGAACATCTCCACCGGGAAGCCCATCGCCTGGTAGATCAAGCCCGAGTAGAAGTCCACGTTCGGGTACAGCTTCCGCGTGACGAAGTACTCATCCTGCAGGGCGATGCGCTCCAACTCCAGCGCGATCTCGAGCAGCGGGTTCTTGCCGGTGACCTCGAACACCTCGTCGGCCGTCTTCTTGATGATCTTGGCCCGGGGGTCGTATGACTTGTAGACGCGGTGGCCGAAGCCCATGAGACGGCCTTCGCCCGCCTTGACCCGTTTGATGAAGTCCGGAATCTTCTGCACGCTGCCGATCTCGTTCAGCATGCGCAGCACCGCTTCGTTGGCGCCGCCGTGGAGCGGGCCGTAGAGCGCCGCGGCCGCGCCGGCCATCGCCGAGTACGGATCGACGTGCGAGCTGCCGATGCCGCGCATCGCGCTTGTGCTGCAGTTCTGCTCGTGGTCGGCGTGCAGGATGAACAGCACGTCGAGCGCCCGCTCGAGCGCCGGGTCGACCTTGTACTTGAGCTCGGTCATCCGGAACAGCATGTTCAGGAAATTGCCGGTGAAGCTGAGGTCGTTGTCCGGGTAGATGTAGGGGCGTCCGATGCTGTGGCGGAAGGCGTAGGCGGCGACGGAGGGGACTTTCGCAATCAGGCGGTGAATCTGTTTCTTGCGAGAGGCTTCGTCGAAGATCTTCTTGGCGTCTGGATAGAACGTCGAGAAGGCGCCGACGGTGCTCAGGAACACGCCCATCGGGTGGGCGTCGTACTGGAAGCCCTCCATCAGCTTCTTGATGTTCTCGTGCAGCATCGTGTGGAACGTGATCTGCGTCGTCCACTCCCGCAGCTGCGAGGCCCTCGGCAGCTCGCCGAAGATGATGAGGTACGCCGTCTCCAGATACGTGGACTGCTCGGCCAGCTGCTCGATGGGGTAGCCGCGGTACTCGAGGATGCCCTGGTCGCCGTCGATGAAGGTGATCTTGCTGCGACACGACGCTGTGTTCATGTAGGCGGGGTCGTAGGTGGCCAGGCCGGCAATGTCGTCGGCGCCGGTCTTGATCTGGCGGAGGGCCGTCGCGTTGATCACCCCGTCCGTGATCGGGATCTCGTACTGTTTGCCGGTGCGGTTGTCGGTGACGGTCAGGGTGTCGGGCATGGCGAAAGGAACTCAGTCCGGATCGAGATCGTTGCTGGCGTCGTCGTCGGCGGCGGGCGACGGCTCCGAGTCGGCCGCCGCGCTGTACCGCCCTTCGGCCCAGCGCGCCAGGTCCTCGTTACGGCAGCGCTCGCTGCAGAACGGCCTCCACCGCTCGTCCATTGGACGCGTTCGGCACAGGACGCACAGGCGAGCCTCGCCCATCCGATCCATTCTATAACTGGAAACGGCCCCGATTGTGGCGGGCGTCTGGGCCCGGCCGACGTTTCTGTCGGACGTGCCCCGTTCGGGGTATCAGGCGCGTTCGTGCG
>DASYRM010000202.1:0-8656 GCA_036004405.1 Vicinamibacterales bacterium | reverse complement strand
CGGTCGTGATCGGCAGGTGCTGTTCGACGGCGACCTCAGTGATGGCTTGGCAGATATCACCGTAATCGTGGACGACCTGAGAGATGTTGAACCCCAGCGTCCGCAACTCGCGTCCATGCTTTGCCGCTGAAGCGCCAATCGTCTTCTGTGAGAACGGTGTCGGCGTCGTCTCCAACCGGAGCGCTTCGGCGAGCTGGGTCAGGAACAGCGGCACGCCGTGCTCCAGTTCACTCGTCGACACGAGCGGCCACGGCCGATCGGTCAGTTTTTCCCTGGTTCTCGCGATAATGGGGTCACGATAGCTCGTGATGAATTCGTGGAGCATAACCGCCTCGCCGTCCGCGTCTACCGAGTGAACCCGCGCCCTCTGAGGCTCAGCGCTTCTTTCTAGAGGTCGATTCAACGCCCACGCGGGCGGTTCCAGCCTTCTTGTCGTTGGAGTCGTGTTGCTCGGCAATCTTCTTCGCGATGTCGATGGGAACCTGCTCGAAGTGCGTTCGGGGCTTCCGCGTTGCGTCAGTCGATTTGGCCATGGAGGCACAGTACGCGGACGCACGTCATACGGGTCATTTCTTTGGTCGCCTCTTTAGCCGTAGCTAACGGGCTCGATTGGCGGGCCGTGTACCCGACGGACTCGGAGCGTGTCGCGACAACACGCGGCGAACCCTTTGTTTAAGCGTCGGTTCTCTAGTTGAGAGTTAACGGGTCCGGCGTATACTTGTGGAATCTGTTAGGCAACTATACGATTACGTCACGTTAGTTTAACGTTTGCCTGCAAGGAGAGTAGGCGATGGGCGGTTCGACAAAAAGAGTGCCGATGAATTTCAAAGGCATGCCGCAGGCTGATGTACCGCAGGGCCGCAATGGCAAGCACAAAGCGATTGTGACCAAGATCCTCTCGGATCTTGATCAGCTCCAGCAGGGTGTCGCGCTCAAGGTTCCATTGGCAGGATTGGCGCACAGCAAGGAAAAGGTGCGTGCGGCGTTGAATCGTGCGACTCGGAAAGGCGGGCGCAACGTCGCTACGGCCAGCGATGGCGCTTTCCTGTATGTGTGGAACGAGACGACCTAGAGGACGACCCCGCGCATCCTCACTCAGCGTCGAACGATTCGCACCCCGCCGTTCGAGGTGCGGATACGGAGCGGGGCGCCTCCAGTGCCGATCGTCGTATCGATACGCCGGCGCACGTCCGACAGCCGGCCGCGCACGGTGATCGGGAAGTCGATGTCGATCCCGCCGTTGTTCGTCTCCGAGTGCAGCTCGGCGTTGTAGCCGGCCGGCAGCTCCATGTGCACGCCGCCGTTGGTCGTCTCGACGTTGAGACCCTCGCCTTCCCACCGGCTGCCGTCGAGGATGACTCTCACGCCGCCATTCTGGGTTCGCCCCTGGACATCACCTGACACGTCTACGAGCGAGACGCCACCGTTCGAGGTTTCGAACCGCGTGCGGCCCGACACGCCGTCGAGCGCGATCCCGCCGTTTCTCGTCGAAAGCGCCAGGGCCGTATCGCGTGGCGTCTCGATCTCGACCTCGACGTTCCACCATTCGTCGTCGCCCCGCGACTGAGGTCCGGTGGCACGAATCCGGCCGCCGTCGGTGCTGACGCGCACGCTATTCATGAGATCGCGGGCGTCACCTTCGTCCCTCGCGTGGCCGACGATGCGGAAGCGGACGCGGGTCGTCGAGCCGGATGTACCGCGAATACGGATGCCGCCGTTGCCGCCAGGATCCACGTCGAGCAGCCTGACCCTCGACAGCGACTCTTCGCGAACGTCGCACGACGTCGCGTAGCGGTTGCCGCGGTCCGCGTCGCGGCACCAGGCGTCGGCCGACAGGCCGAAGCGGTCGAAGTCCCGGTCGTTACGCGGCCCGCGTCGGCCCTGGGCCGACAGGCCCACGCTCCCGAGCACCAGCACTGCCACCACTGCGATTCGGAACGTCATCATCGTCCTCCTTGAGGTTTCGCCTGCATTTCAGAGGATTACTGCGAGAGCGGCGAAAGGTTACAGAGGACGAGCTGGCCCGGACCGGCCAGATTTTCTGCGAACTAACGTGAACGCATCGCCGGGTCGATACGTCTTAGAGACAGGAGAATAAAGAGACCATGAATTCCGTGCTGTTGATCCTTGGCGTGGTGCTCACGCAGGTAGCCTTCGTTACGCTGGTCCGCAAGGTCCACGACCGCTCGATCCAGCAGGCGCTCGGCCGCTGGTTCGGCCGCTAATTTCTTAGACCCTGGAGGGGCGCCGGGATACGCCCGCCGCGCCCCACGAACGCCGCGCTCGACCACGGGTGAAGCGCCATCACCGGCGCCTTGCCCAGCAGCCCCCCGAACTCCACTACGTCCCCCACCTTCCGCCCTGGCGCGGGAATGATCCGCACGGCCGTCGTCTTGGCGTTGATCATCCCGATGGCGGCCTCGTCGGCGATGATCGCGGCAAGCGTGGCTGCCGGCGTGTCGCCGGGAACGGCAATCATGTCGAGCCCCACCGAGCACACGCAGGTCATCGCTTCAAGCTTGTCGATGCCGATGGCGCCCATCATCGCCGCTTCGATCATCCCTTCGTCCTCAGACACCGGGATGAACGCGCCGGACAATCCGCCGACGTAGCTCGACGCCATCGCGCCGCCCTTCTTCACTGCGTCGTTCAGCAGCGCGAGCGCGGCAGTGGATCCGTGCGTGCCGACACGCTCGAGCCCCATCGCCTCCAGGATGCGCGCCACGCTGTCGCCCTGCGCCGGCGTCGGCGCCAGCGACAGGTCCACGATGCCGAAGGGCACCGCCAGCTTCTCGGAGGCGGCGCGTCCCACCAGCTCCCCCATTCTCGTCACCTTGAACGCCGTGCGCTTGATGATGCTGGCCAGCTCGCCGAAGTCCGCGCCGGGCTCCTTCTTCACCGCCATGCACACGACGCCCGGGCCGCTGACGCCGACGTTGACGACGCACTCGGGCTCGCCGATGCCGTGAAAGGCGCCGGCCATGAACGGGTTATCGTCCACCGCGTTGCAGAACACGACCAGCTTGGCGCAGCCGATGCCGCCCCGGTCGGCGGTGCGCGCCGCCGTGTCGAGGATGATCTCGCCCAGATGCGCCACCGCGTCCATGTTGATGCCGGCCCGGGTGGTGCCGACGTTGACCGACGAGCAGACGCGTTCGGTCGTCGCCAGCGCCTCGGGGATCGAGCGCAGGAGTGCCTGATCGCCGGCGGTGGTGCCCTTGTGCACGAGCGCCGAAAAGCCGCCGATGAAGTTGACGCCCACCTCGGTGGCCGCCCGGTCCATCGCGCGCGCCACCGCCACGTAGTCGTCCGCGTCGGCGCTCTCGGCCACGAGCGCGATCGGCGTCACCGAGATGCGCTTGTTGATGATCGGTATGCCGTAGTCGCGCTCGATCTCGGCTCCGACCGGCACCAGCCGGCTCCCGAGGCGGCAGATCTTGTCGTAGACCTTCTGCGCGACGACGTTCAGATCGGGATGCGCGCAGTCCCGGAGGCTGATCCCGAGCGTGATGGTGCGGATGTCGAGGTTCTCCATCTGCACCATGCGGATGGTCTCGATGATCTCCTGCGCGGAGAACTGCATCGGCATGTGGCGAGGGCTCCCCTGCTCTTCCGGTGCTAGACCCGGTGCATGTAGTTGAAGACGGCTTCGTGCTGGGCGTCGATGCGCAGCCCCATCTCCTCGCCCTTGGCGTTGAGGCGCTGCTTGATCTCGGCAAATGGCCGCGAGGCGTGCTCCAGGTCGGCCATCATGATCATGGCGAAGAACTCCTGCAGCGTCGTCTGCGAGATGTCCACGATGTTGGCGTGGGCCTCGGCGAGGACGGCGGACACGGCGGCGATGATGCCCACCTGGTCCTGCCCGATCACGGTGACGATGATGCGGTTGCTGCTCGACGGCATGTCCCGCCATCGTACCGCAGGCGGACCTGGCGGGCGGACCCGCAGGCGGACCTGAAGGTCCGCCTCTACGTACTCAGGCGGCGCGTCAGTCGTCCACCGCTCCCCAGGCCAGCGTCGAGATGAGCCACGCCGCGCCAACGAAGACGACGACGCGGCGCCGCTGGAACACAACGGGGTCGCGGTTCAAGGTGCCGGGCCGGAAGCCGCCGACCGCCTCGAGCGACACCGGCAACCCCAGGTGGCGCGCCAGATGCGCGCTGAAGCCGGCATGCTCGCCGGTGTTGCGCAGGTTCTCGTTCTGGTACTGGTAGACCTGCAGGTTGCTGTCGCCCACCACGAGCACCGGCGACTGCTCCACGTCGTCGTAGAGCGCTCCCGACGGCGTGATCACCTGGAGCATGGTGGTGATGCCGCGCTCGCCGCGGATGGCCACGGGCCTGGTGGTATAGCGCTTCGCGTCGGCCGCCGCGGCGCGGACGACATCGTAGCGGCGGAGGCGTGTGGCGACGAGCGACGCGGCAAGCTCGATCTGCACGTCGTTCCAGTGATCATCCACCTTCAGCCCCAGTCGATAGCCGGCGCGGGCGGCTTGAAACGGGCGCAGCAGATCCAGCACCTCGACGTCCCGCTCGAGCAGCGACAGCAGGAACCGGCGCATCCCCGGCTGCACGGTGAGATCGTTGGGCACCGAGTCGAGGAAGTTCTCCGGGTACACCTCCTCGATGGCGGGGATCGGCACATAAAGCAGGTCGATCCCGCGCCGCTTCATCTTTCGATCGAAGGCGACGATCACGTCCAGTGGCCGGGTGCTTTCGGGCCCGGCTGCCAGATCGGTGTCCACCAGATACGGCAGCGCGTTCTTGCTGAACACGTAGCCGTTTCGCCCGCGCAGCGACGAGCGGACCGCCACTCGCTGCCACTCGCCACGTACCGGCTCGAGGCGCTGCGTCCACTTGTCCCAGCTGCCGGCGCCCGACTTCGCGAGCTCGTCGCGCAGCGTGGCTGCCAGCGCGGCGATCGCGGCCGCGCGCTGGCTTCGTTCGTCCGCCGCCGGGACCCGTTGACGCGCGGCCGGCGCCTGCATCAGCGCCGCGAGCGCGAGCGCGAACTGGCGGCGGGACAGCTCGTTCACGGGCGGGCGTCCTCAATGGTCCAGAACGCCGGCAGGTCGAACGCCTCGAGATCGTCCGAGCGTTGCAGGCTGCGGACAGCGCGGCCCGCGCGGCTGAACGGCACGAGCCGCAGCCGCACGCGCTCGCCGCGGGCGTAGCGCGCGGCCGGCAGCAGCGTTCGATCTCGCATCACCATCAATCCTGCCACGAGCTCGCGTCCCTCGAACGCGCCGCGCAGCACGCGATCCACCTGGACCCGCGTCATCCCGATGGACGACGCGTACGGGGCCGTGGCCGGGTCGGGCACGCGTGAGAGCTGGACGATCGTCCCCTCGATCTCGATCTCGTTGTTCGAGTCGGCCGGCGCCGCGGGTGGCGCGGCCATGAGCGGCAAGCGCACCACTGGCCAGTGCTGCCCCATCAAGTCGCGCATCGCAAACTGATAGACCACGAGCCGCTTGCCGGCGAGACGGGCGCGGTTGTCGGCGCGCGCGAGACTGAGGCGCACGGCGGCCGCGGCGCCGCCGTTTTCCGCCAGGACGTCGAGCGGTCGTCCGAGCGCCAGCGACAGATGCTCGGCGAAACCCGCGCTCTCGCCCCAGCCCATGGCGGGATCGGAGTAGATGTTGGTGAAGCTGTCGCCCACCAGGAGCACGTCGGCGTCGGCGCGCGGCGTCCAACGCGCGCCGGCCGCGGACACGACACGCACGATCTCCACGGACTGCGCGGGGAATAGCCGCTGGGCCGGCGGCAGACGCAGCATGTCCACCAGGTCCCCCACGCGACTCACCGTCGCCGTCTCGGTTCGCAGCGGCGGGTCCAAAGGCGCTCGGGCAGGCGGGTCCAAAGACCCGCCTCTGCGAACATCACCCGGCAGCGTCGGCGCAATCGCGCCCGCGAGAGCCTGCGCCACCTGCTGCATGTACTGCGGCGTCCAGTGCGTGTCCTGCTCCAGGTACGCCGGCGCGCCGACGGCGGGGGCCGGCACGTCGAACAGCTCGAGGCCCGCGGCGCGCATCTCGCTGGCAAAGCGCGTCCAGTCCGGATTGTCCGGCCCGGCGCCGGCGCCGCCGGCCCCGCGCGCAAGCCGCTGTCCCTCCACCGCCGCCTTGTCAGGCACGGCCACGAGCAGCAGGCGAATCCCCGCCCGGGCCAGATCCTCGCGCAATGCGTGCAGCGCCGGCCGTGGATCGGGCTGCGGATCCGCGATCCGATCGCGATCCAACATGCGGGTGGTGCGCACGCGCAGCAGCCCCGCATCCAGGAAGCCGGGGCCGGCCACGTAGTCGAGGCCCGGCTGATAGAACAGCCATCCGCCGCGACCCAGCACGGTCCGGTCGTTGCCGACGCCTGCCGCCGCGGTCAGCGCTTCTTGCAGGCGCGGCTGGACGGCTCTCTTGACCGCCGACCGGTTCTCGAGCGCCTGCTCGTAGGCGTGCAGCGCGTCCCGTGCCGGGCGGCGGGTGAACACGTCGAGCGCCTGCACCCAGCGGTCGGCACGCAGCTCGATCGCCGCCTGGGCAAGCGGCACGAGGGTCACGAGCGCGACGAAGGCCAGCGACATCGCCCGCGCCAGGCGCGGCGACACCTCGGTGGAGGCCAGCTCGCGCTGGCTGCGCTCCTCACGTTCGTTCAGCCGCGCGGCCCTGGTCTCCATCAGAACTGGTAGTAGAGAAACGGGTTGACCGTCTGCGTCCACATCATCAGCAGCGACGCCGCCAGCACCGTCAGGCACAGGGCCGCCCGCGGGGCGGTGAGGCGCTGCGTCAGCTCCCATGCCTGCGGCGCCGCCCACACGAGCCCGGCGCACAGCGTGAACGTGAGCACGTGGTACGGCGTGTAGAGCGTGGCTCCAGCCAGATCCGCGCCGGCAGTCACCGGCGCCGCGCCGACCAGCGCGCGCAGATAGCTCACGGCGCGCCCCAGCGTGTCGGCCCGGAAGAACACCCACGCCAGACACGTCAGGCCGAACGTCAGCGTCATCCGCAGCGGCCGCGGCAGGCCGCTGTACAAGGCGGCCTTTCCGCGGGCGCGCTCGGCGGCGAGGAGCGTGCCGTGAATGGCACCCCACACGACGAAGGTCCACGAGGCGCCGTGCCAGAGGCCGCCGAGCAGCATCACCAGCAGCAGGTTCACGTAGGTGCGCGACGGGCCGAGCCGGTTGCCGCCCAGCGGCACATAGAGGTAGTCGCGTAGCCACGTCGAGAGCGAGATGTGCCAACGGCGCCAGAAGTCGCTGACGCTCTCGGCGCGGTAGGGATCGTCGAAGTTCTTGATCAGGCGGAAACCGAGCATCAGCCCCAACCCCACCGCCATGTCCGAGTAGGCGGAGAAGTCGAAGTAGATCTGGAAGGCGTAGGCCACCAGTCCGAACCACCCGTCGTGCCACCGGAGCACGTCGGCGCCGAACGCGCGCTCCGCCACGAACGCCATCGGGTTGGCGAGCAGGATCTTCTTGCCCATCCCGAGCGAGAAGAACGCGGTGCCGCGCGCGAAGAGGGTCCACGAGAAGGTGCGGTGACGGAGCTGCCCGGCCAGGGTGGCGTAGCGCAGGATCGGCCCGGCGACCAGGTGCGGGAAGAGCGAGACGAAGCAGAGGAAGTCGATGGGGTTCCGGAGCGGCCGCGCGTCTCCGCGATAGACGTCGATGCCGTAGCTCATGGACTGGAAGGTGTAGAACGAGATGCCGATCGGCAGCGCGACGTGCAGCGTGGAGACGACGGGCGGCGCGAGGCCAAGGCTGGCGGCGAGCGCGTTGACGCTCGACGCGCCGAAGTCGAAGTACTTGAAGAACGCCAGCAGCCCGAGGTTGGTCACCATCGACACCGCCAGGGCGGTGCGCTGGGCCGTGGTGCGGGAGCCGCCCCGCGGCAGGATCGGGAGCTCCCCGCCGTCCTCGGGCAGCCCCGAAAAGAACACCAGCGCGCGGCCGCACACGTAGTCCACCGACGCGCTGAAGACGAGCAGCCCGAGCCATGCCGGATTTGCCCACCCGTAGAAGAGGAAATTGCCGCACATCAGTGCGAACGACAGCCACCGGAACGGCAGCGTGTAGTTCAGCACCAGTACGAGCGGGAGGAAGTAGAACAGGAACAGGTGGCTGCTGAAGACCATGGAGAACGGAACTAAGGTCGCACTTTCGGCACCTTCAGCCCCTCAGAAACCCAGCCGAAAAGGCTGCTTCATCTGGCAGAACATGACATTTCAGGCGTGAAACGCCGCGCCGGACGCGCGCGTGCCGCGCCTCGTGGCCGTGGCATTTCTTGTGAATAGTTATCCGGTGGAACTGACTGCCGTGGACGCCGTTGACCTGCACCCGCTGACCGTCTCCCCGACCGATATCGCTCTCGGCACCGATGCCGACGCCTGGTTCATGGCCCTCGACGGACGAGTCGTCCGCGTGGGCGGCGACACCGGCATTCTCCGCATCGAGGGCATCCACGGCCGGGGCTCAACCTTGTGGATCCAGGTGTCGCTGTTCGACGACACCGTGCCGGGCGTGGTGCTGCAAGTCGAAGCCTGCCACAGCCAGCACGACGTGTTCGAGACGCTGCGCCACTACGAGCTGGCCGGCGTCCCGCTCGAGATCATCAAGGTCCAACCCGCCTAGAAGCCGAAGCGCACCTCGCCCACCACTTGAC
>DASYRM010000201.1:0-26975 GCA_036004405.1 Vicinamibacterales bacterium | reverse complement strand
CGCCGGGAGGGAAGCCATGAAGCTGACCGTGAACGGCACCGCGCACGACGTGAGCGCGCCGCCCGAGATGCCGCTCTTGTGGGTGCTGCGCGACTTGCTCGGCCTGACCGGAACGAAGTTCGGATGCGGCATCGCGCAATGCGGCGCGTGCACCGTGCAGCTCGAGGGCGCGCCGCTGCGCTCCTGCGTGACGCCGGTCTCCGCCGCCGCGGGGAAACGCATCACCACCATCGAAGGCTTATCGAAGGACGGCAGCCATCCGGTGCAGCGCGCGTGGGCGGAGCTTGACGTGGTGCAGTGCGGCTACTGCCAGTCCGGCCAGATCATGGCGGCCGTGGCGTTGCTCGCGGCCAAGCCCGCGCCCACGGACGCCGACATCGACGCCGCGCTCTCCGGCAACATCTGCCGCTGCGGCACCTACCAGCGCATTCGCGCCGCCATCAAGACCGCGGCGAACCTGCGGAAGGGAGGCCGGGCGTGAATCTCATCGAAAACGTCAGCCGCCGCCATTTCCTCGGCACCACGCTCTCGACCGGCGCCTTCGTGCTCGCCGCGCAGGTGCTGCCCAAGTCGGCCTTCGCCCAGGATCCCGGCGTGCGCACGCGCGCGCAGGGCGCGGCGCTCAATCCGAGCGTGTATCTCGGCATCGAGACCGACGGCAAGATCTACATCATCACCCACCGCTCCGAGATGGGCACCGGCATCCGCACCACGCTGCCGCTCGTGGCGGCCGACGAGCTCGACGCCGACTGGAGCTTCGTGACCATCGAGCAGGGGCTCGGCGACACGAAGTACGGCGACCAGAACACCGACGGCTCGCGCTCGATTCGTGATTTCTACGATGCGTTCCGCCGCGCCGGCGCCGCCGCGCGATCGATGCTCGTGAGCGCCGCCGCCGCCCGCTGGAAGGTGCCGGCCTCCGAGATCACCGTCCAGAACAGCATCCTGATCCACGCCAAGAGCAACCGCCGTCTGGCGTTTGCCACCGTCGTCGCCGACGCCGCCAAGCTGCCGGTGCCGAAGGACGAGGATCTCAAGTTCAAGAGCAAGGCCGACTTGAACTTCGTCGGCAAGGAACGCGAGATCTACGACCTGCGCGACATCACCACGGGCAAGGCCGCCTTCGGCCTCGACACCTTCCGCGAGGGCATGGTGTACGCGTCGATCGAGCACCCGCCGGTGGTGGGTGGGTCGGTGAAGAGCCTCGACGACAAGGCGGCGCTGGCGGTCAAGGGCGTGCGGCAGACCGTCACGCTTCCGGCGCCGAAGCCGCCGTTGATGTTCCAGTCGCTCGGCGGCGTGGCGGTGATTGCCGACAACACCTGGGCGGCGTTCAAGGGCCGCAAGGCGCTGAAGGTCGAATGGAACGACGGCGCCAACGCGTCGTTCGAGTCCGAGGCCTACAAGGCGCAGCTCATCGCCACGGTGGGAAAGCCGCAGAAGGTCGTGCGCAATCTCGGGAACGTGGACGCCGAGTTTGCCAAGGGCGGCAAGGTGATCGAAGCCACCTACTCCACGCCGATGCTGGCGCACGCGGCGATGGAGCCGCCGGCGGCGGTGGCCGAGTTCAAGGACGGCAAGTGCGAGGTGTGGACGTCGACGCAGAACCCGCAGGCGGCGCAGGAGACCGTCGCCGCTGCGCTCGGGATCTACAAGAAGAACGTCACCTGCCACGTGACGCTGCTCGGCGGCGGGTTCGGCCGCAAGAGCAAGCCCGACTTCGCGGCGGAAGCGGCCTATCTGTCGAAGCAGCTCGGCAAGCCGGTGAAGGTCGTCTGGAACCGTGAAGACGACATCAAGTTCGACTTCTACCACGCGACCGCGGCCGTGTACCACAAGGCCGTTCTGGGCGCGAACGGCAAGCCGACCGCGATGCTGCACCGGTCGGCCTTCCAGCCGATCGCGTCGACGTTTGCGGGCGACGTCGAGTACCCGCTGCCGTTCGAACTCGATCTCGCGCTCACGGACGCGCCGTACGACGTGCCGAACATCCGCGCCGAGAACGGTCCGGCCAGGGCGCAGGTGCGCATCGGCTGGTTCCGCGCCGTGACCAACAACTTCCACTTCTTCGCGCTCGGCAGCTTCATGGACGAGCTCGCGCACGCCGCCGGCCGCGATCCGCTCGAGTACCTGCTCGACACGCTCGGTCCCGGCAAGGTGCTCGACCTCAAGGCGCAGGGCGTGGAGTACTCGAACTACGGCGCGCCGTACGACAAGTACCCGATCGACACGCGCCGCCTGCGCCGCGTGCTCGAGGTGGCCGGCGAAAAGAGCGGCTGGGCGAAGCTGAAGTCGGGCAACGGCAAGGGCTACGGCATCGCCGCGCACCGCAGCTTCAACACCTACGTCGCCTCGGTGGTGCACGTGGAGATGGATGGACGCGGCGGCTTCCGCGTGCCGCGGATCGATCAGGTGGTCGATTGCGGCGTGGCCATCAACCCGGATCGTGTGCGGTCGCAGATGGAAGGCGCGGCCGTCATGGGCGTCGGCCTGGCACGCACCGGCGAGATCACCGCCGCCAACGGCCGCATCGTCCAGAGCAACTTCGACAAGTTCCAGGTCGCGCGCATGAGCGATGCGCCGTACCAGGTGAACGTGCACTTCGTGGAGAGCGGGGCGCTGCCGACCGGCGTCGGCGAACCGGGCCTGCCGCCGGTGATTGCCGCGCTCGGCAACGCGCTGTATGCCGCCACCGGCAAGCGCGCCCGCGAGCTGCCGCTGTCGAAGATGAAGTGGACGTAGAAGGTCAGGTGTGGCCTAGTCAGGCGCGACGGCCGAGTCTCCTGCCGTTGAGCATGCGTTGTCACGAGTGCGTCGCTATACTGCCCGAAGCAGCAGTCGTTCCCTCCGCATGGGCTGCTCGGGAGGAGCTGCATGGCGAACACACAGCACGCAACGTTGAAAGCCACGGGCGTGATGCCCAGTCTCACCGTCAACAAACTGCAAGACAGCCTCGACTTCTTCGCCGGACTCGGCTTCGACGTCGACGAGAAGTGGGAGGAGAACGGAGTGCTCACCGGCGCGATGCTCAAGGCCGGCGAGGCGCGACTCGGGCTCAGCCAGGATGACGGAAAGAAGGGGCGAGACCGCGCGAAGGGCGTCGGCATGCGCCTCTACATCGAGGCCAAGGACAACATCGATCAGGTGGCCTCGCGCGCCAAGGCGGCGGGGCTCAAATTGAAGACCGAGCCGCACGACACCGAGTGGGGCAGCCGCGCGTTCGAGGTCCAGGAGCCGAGCGGCTTCTTGTTGACGATCTCGTCGCCATCCTCATCGAAATAGCACGCGGAGCCCTTCGGCGACGACCGCGACTCCATAGAGCGCGACGGCGACACCGAGCACCGCGTCGAGGATGCGCACGCTGCGATGACGCGCCCGCCGGGCCATCGCAGCGTGGCACCGTGCTCGCGTGCCGTCGCTGCGTGGGGCGCGCGGCGCGGGCGTGGAGAGCCGTTCCAGCAGGCGCAGCACATCGTCCGGTCGTTCGTCGGCGGTCATGGCTCCACCTCCCGCAGACGAATGATCGGCCCCGGTGACGGGTCCTCCAACTGCTTGGCGAGCTGCGCGCGGGCGCGCTTGAGGCGTTGACGCATCGCCTCCGGCGTCACGCCACACACCGCGGCAGCCTCCGAGGGCGTCAGCCCTTCCACGCCGACGAGCAGCAGCGCTTCGCGCGCGTCCACGGGCAGGGCCGCGAGCGCGTGCTCGATGCGGCGCTCCAGCTCGCTCGTCGCTGCCTGTTCGAAAGGCGAGTCGCCGGCAGACCCCGTGGGCCACAGATCCAGCGTGGCCGTGGCCCGCGATTCCATCGCGCGCGACCGGCACCAGGTGATGTGCACGTTGCGGGCGACGGTGAACAGCCAGGGTCCGAGCCGCGTGTCGGCGTGAAGCTGTCCGGCGTTCTTGAGGAACCGGAGCCAGGTTTCCTCGAGCAGGTCTTCGGCGACGTCGCGGCTGCGCGCCAGACGCGCCAGAAACCCGTACAGCCGGCCGTTGAACGCCTCGTGGATGGCGTCGAAGGCGGCCGTCTCTCCCGCCCGCACCCGCTCGACCAGCGCCAGCTCGGACTCGCGGTCCATGCGGGTTAGAACGTACCAGATCCCCGGGCGTGACAGCTGTCACGCCGGAGCCCGGATGGGCGTTCTTACCTGTGGCGCGCCGTCGCGCGCAGAGAGGGTGTGTCGTGCGAGCCATCTTGAATTGGGGCATTGCGGCCTTTGCGGGCGCGCTCGTCTGCGCCGCCCCCATGGTTGTCGGCGCGATGTTCGCGTACCGCCCGAGCGAGAGGCTGCTGGCGTTGATGCGGCCGCTGACCCTGGCGGCGGTCTTCGCCGCCATCTCGAACACCTGCCTGGGGTTTGCCAACACCTTCGTCTACTGGTCCAGACGGCCGGAGCCGGCGACGCTCCAGCACGTCGCGGCGCAGCTGGCCGAAACCACGGTGGTGCCGTTCGTCTCCTTTGGATGTCTGACGGCGGCGTGGCTGTTCATCGCCGTCGGGACGCGGCGACAACTCTAGCTGCTAGGGGCGGCGACCCTGCAGGCCGAGCGCCATCGCCAGGTTGCGATGGGCGTCCGCACGCTGCGGATCGATCTCGATCACGTGCCGGAGATGCGCGATCGCCTCATCGAGCTGCCCCCGCGGGCCGAGGATCATGGCCAGGTTGAAGTGCGCGTCGGCGTTCTCGGCGTTGAGCGCCACGGCGCGCGTGAGCTCGCGGACGGCGTCGGCAGCGCGGCCGGCGGCGTAATAGCCGTTGCCCAGATTGAATCGCACGCTGTCGTCGTTCGGCTTCAGGCCGGCCGCGGCTTCGAGCTCCCGGATCGCCGCGGGCACTTCGCCGCGGGCCTGGAGCGCGGTGCCGAGGTTGCTGCGGGCTGCGGCATCGCGCGGCGCGATCCGGACCGCCTGCCGCAGCTGTGCCACCGCGTCCCCCACCCGTCCCGCCTGCAGATAGCGTGTGGCCAGTCGATTCATGACCGCGGCATCGCCGGGATGCGCCTGCGCCGCCAGCTCCGCCGCCGCCAGGTCGGCCTTGAGCGCGCGCGCCTGATAGTCGCGTTCGAGCATCGCGGCATCTTCGGGTCGCGCCGGCACCACTTCGAGCCAGAGTGCGCCCATCTCATCGGTTGAGAGCGGTCCCCACTGGACGCGTTGCGGCGGCTTGGAGCGGTTGGCGGGGTTCGCGGCCGAGTTGTCGTACTCGAAGCGCATGCGAAGCGTGGTGCCGCGGGGCAGCCGCTGCGGCGTGCGGTAGCGGTATTGGTCCTGCCAGCGGATGTTCCAGCGGGGGATTGATAGCAGTGGCGTCACCCGCCCATCCGGCATGGTGGCCGATCCCTCCATTCGGGTGGCCAGGTAGTGAGCGTGGGGGTAGACGCTGACGGCCTCGACGTCCACCGGCAGCGTGTAGCTGTCCTCGACGACGTAGTCGGCCTTGCCGGCCGGGATGTCGATCGACTTCGACTCGAGCTTCACCACCATCGGCACGCGCGTCGGCGGCGTCGTCGAGAAGAAGAGCCCGACCTGCGGCCGCACAGTCTGCGCTGTGGCGCCGGGCACCATGTGGAGCTGCGCTACGAGGTCGCTGCCTTCGTCGAGCACCCAGGCGGTGTCGGCTGGTTCCATCACCGGCACTTTGCCGGGCGACCAGCCGAAGACGTCCTGCACTTCGCCTTCGGGCATCGCAGCGAAGCCGGGCTCGGCGTCGGCCCGATCGAGCCGGCGGCCGATGCGTCGCGGGTCGAGGCCCACGTTGGCGTGGTGCAGCACCTGCGGGTTGTCGGCGCGGAACTCGATGCCGCGCACGTAGCGCGCCGGCCCCGACGGCACGGGCAGAACGAAGGTGCGGAAGCTGTCCTCACGCCCCGGTCGCAGCGTGTAGGTCTCGGCGCTGGTCAGCACCAGATCCGGGGTGCCGAGCTGCCAGCCGCCGGGGAAGCTTGGGATCGCGGGCCGCTTGCTCGCGTCGCCTTCGGGGGCGCCGTGCGACGCCCAGGCCGTGATGGTGGCGATCTCGTCGTCGCGCAGCCGGCGTTCGTTCATGAAGTCGCCGTGCCCGGGTTGAGGGAGCCACGGTGGCATGCGCCGCTGCTGCACGGCGCTGGCGATCGCCTTGGCGCGGCGCGCGACGGCGGGGTAGTCGAGCACGCTGAAGGGCGCGCCCGCGATACAGAGCGGATCGTCCGGGTCGCCCGGACCCGAGGCCCCAGGCGGACCTGAAGGTCCGCCTCTACGTACCCAGGCGGAATCGATCGGGCGATGGCAGGTGCCGCAGCGGGCGAACAGGATCGGCGCCACCTGCTCGTTGTACGTGGGGTTGTCGACTCGGAGAGGCGGACCTTCAGGTCCGCCTGCGGGGGCATCGCGGCACGCCGCCAGCAGGCTCAGGGCGAGGAGCGAGCTGGCGGCGCGCGCGATCTTCATTCTCTAGCTCTAGAAATCTACCTGAACTCCAATATCGACGAAGCGGGCCTGCATGATCACGGTGGGATTCAACCAGGTGCCGCCGTAGGTGTTGACGTACGTCTGCACCGCGTTCGAGTTGAACAGGTTGTAGATCGACACGGTCGGCCGGATCGACGTCTGGCCGTAGCGGATCGTCTTGCTGAACCGCAGATCGGTCTGGTACACGCGGTCGCCGTAGAGGCTGCCCGCTGGCAGCACGTCGACGGTGGGAGCCACGTTGGTGAAGTTGCGCCCCAGCGACGGCAGCGCGATCGCGTTCGTCAGCGGATATTGCGCCCGCAGCTCGGGTCCCAGCAGGCTCTGAAACGTTGCCGACACACTGACGTCCCAGGGCAGGGGGTACGAGGCCTGTCCCTTGACCAGCGGCGCCCACGGCGGCGTCACCTTGCAGAAATCCTCGGTGCGCGGGTCTTGCGTGCGCAAGTTCCCCGTCTGCGTCAGGCTGAGATCGTTTACGAGGTTGCAGGTGTTCACCCGTTCGCGCCCGATGCTGAGGCCGCCCGACAGGAGCATGCGCCGCCCGAGACGTGCGCTCGCGTCGAAGTCGAAGCCGTCGTAGACGTCTTTGATCCCGCCCACCTTGCTCGAGCTGAAGATCAGGTTGTTCGGCGCGATCACGCGGTTGATGTCGTAGTAGCCGCACTGCTGCGTGCCGCCGGTCTCCAGGCGGCTGTCGGCCGGCACCGGAATGCAGTACTGCGTGTAGTCGGCGTTGGTGACGTTGAGGTTGCGGGTCGCGAAGAGGTTGCCGTACCAGCGCCGGCTGTAGCCGGCATAGACCGACACGCGCGGCACCAGCTCGCGCTGGATACTGAACTGCATCTCCCAGTTGTTCGGCCGCTTGTGCCACCCTTCCACGATGTCGGGGTCGTAGTTGGTGGTGCGGGTGGCCACCTGGCCGAACAGCGGATTGCTGATGGCCCCACACGACACCGCGCCCGGCCGCTTGGAGTTGGCCGCCGGGTTGGTGAGATCGCAGTCGTCGAATGGGTTGTAGGTGCCGACGTAGGCGACGCCGACCGGCGGCGCCCAGGTGCGCGTCACGGTGTTGACCGTGGACTGCACCGGGTTCACGGCCCGCGCGATGGTGTAGGAATCGGCCACCACATAGCGGCCGATGCTGCCCTTGATCGCCGTCTTGCCGTCGCCGAACAGGTCGTACGACGCGCCGAAGCGCGGATCGATGTCCTTCCAGTTCGGCACGTTCTCGCTGACCCCGAAGTTGCGCGCCGGGGTGAAGGGGCCGGCGCCGATGCTCTGCGCGTCCACCGTCGCCTTGAGCATGTCGAGCCGGATGCCGTAGTTCATGGTCAGCCGGTTCAGCCGCCACTGATCCTGCGCGTAGATGCCGGCGTTGTAGTTCATCGTTTCGTGGAACCGAATCGGCGTCGCGTATTCCGTCAGCGAGAACGGCACGCCGGCGCGCAGCGTGAGCGACACCGAGTTGTTCGGCTCCTGCGTCGTGTAGCGCCAGGCGTGCATCAAGGTGAGCCCGGCCTTCATGTTGTGGCTGCCGGTGACGTACGACACGCCGGCACGGTAGTTGGACTGGGTGCTGCGATTGGCGCCGTAGGTGGTGGACGACCCCCAGGTCGTCGGGAATCCGGCCGGCGCCAGCGCGTCGCTCACCGCGAATTGCGTTAGCGAGACGCCGGCACGGCGATAGCCGTGGAAGTCCTGCGGCGTCACCGTAGCACCGGCTTCAAGCAGCAGTTTGTTGGTGACCGGTGAGCTCCAGCTCGCCTGCACGATGTACTGCGGGATGTTCTTGTACTCGGGGCAGGCGCTGATGGCGGTGAGATACGTCGGCACGAAGCAGTTGCCGAAGAAGGTGTACTGCCAGTCGTAGTACACGTTTACCTTGTTCCTCTGTGTCACCTGCGTGGTGAGTCGCGCCGCACCGCTCTGGTGCCACACCGGGAACAGGTTCTGCTCGGTGGACGGCTGGTAGAAGAACTCGCTGAAGTCCTGGTCGCGGAACGAGCCGGCCACCGAGTTGTAGGTGCCCCAGTGCCGGTACGATCCGTAAATCCACACGCGATCCTTGAGGATCGGTCCGCCGAGCGCCGGGTTGATGTCCCAGATGCGGTTGATACGGCTGCCGCTCAAGAGTCCCTTTGATTTCTGCTCGTCGTCGAGATTCGCCGACTGCCAGCCTTCGCCCGCGTAGCGCGCGCTGAACGAGCCGCGATAGCTGTTCGAGCCTTCCTTGGGGATGAAGTTGGAATAGACGCTGGCGCGCTCGAACTCGGCGTTGTGCGAGTCGGTCTGGAAGGTGATTTCCTGGGCCAGCGCGTTGTTCAAGTAGTTGCCGTACTGCAGGCCGCCCGATCCGCTGCCGTTGATGATCGGCATGCCGTCCACCATGATCAGGCTGTCGCTGGCACGGCTGCCGTGCACCACCAGGTTCATGCCGGTCTCGGGAATCGAGCCGCCGACGTTCTGGCGGACGCCGGTGACCAGCACCGACGGCGTGAGCGCCGCGAAGCTCACGAAGTTGCGGTCGGTGGGCAGCACGTCCATCACCTCGCGCGATGTCGTCGAAATCTTCGCCACGTTCTGCACGTCGACGATCGGCGAGGCGCCCGTGACGGTGACCGTCTCTTCGAGCGCGCCCACTTTCATGTCGGCATTGACGTTGGCGGTGAACGACGCGGTGAGGTTGATGTCCTCCCGCCGGACGGTGGAGAAGCCGGTCAGCGAGAAGCTCACCGAGTAGGTGCCCGGGCGGAGGTCGATGATCTTGTATTGCCCCTGTCCGTCGGTGACGGCACTGCGTGTCTTTTCGATGAGCGCCGGGCTCGAGGCTTCGACCGTGACGCCCGGCAGCACCGCGCCCGATGAGTCGCGGACGACTCCGGCGATGGTGCCTGTTTGCCCCTGCGCCAGGGCAGGGGAGATATCGATCCAGACCGTGGCTGCCATGACGGCCGCGAGGACGATGCTTGCAGTGCGCCAACGTCCGACGCGGGACGTACGCCCGATGCTCATGAGACCTCCTGGGTTCATTTCGTCGCGCGGCGATCTTTATCCTCGATCAAATTCCCGTCAAGATACCCAAACGGGCGATAGAATCGGGCCGCTGCCGTCCGTGTTGGCATGAGGGGTGCCTTGATGAAACGCCTGCTCGCTGCGTCGCTCGCCGTCGCCGCCCTGCTGCTCGCCCCTGCCTTCCCCCGTGCCGCCTCGCGCACGCTGCCCTCCGCGGGCACGGCCGCCCTCGACACGTTCTTGAAGGGACAGGTGGACAAGGGCGTCATCCCAGGCGTGGTGGCGGTGGTGGTCAATCGGACTGGCGTGCTCTATTCGGGGGCCTTCGGCCAACAGAACACGACGAAGAACGTGGCGCTCACGCCCGGCTCCGTCTTCCGCATCGCGTCGATGACCAAGGCGGTCACTTCGGTGGCGGCGATGATGATGGTCGAGCAGGGCAAGCTGAAGCTCGACGACGACGTCTCCACATACTTACCGGCGTTCAAGACGATGCAGGTGCTCACCGCCTACGACGAGAAGGCGGGCACCTACGAGACGAAGCTGAACACGAAGCCGATCACCATCCGGCAGCTCCTGACGCACACCTCCGGCATCGGCTACAGCTGGTCGGACCCGGGCCTGGCGCTCGTGCAGCGGAAGACCAACAAGGGCGGCGAGACGGAGCTGCCGCTCGTGCACGCCCCCGGCGAGAAGTGGACCTACGGGGCGAGCACGAAGGTGCTCGGCGACGTGGTGGAGAAGTTGTCGGGCGAGCGCATCGACGTGTTCACCGACCGCCACATCGCCAAGCCGCTCGGCATGAACGATACGTACTACGAGGTGCCGAAGGCGCACTACGCCCGCGTCGTCACCACCCATCAGAAGGACGCGGCCGGCAAGATCACCGAGACGCAGAACCCCGACACGATTCCGGTGTCGCTGCGCGGCGACGGCGGGCTGTTCTCCACGGCACCCGACTACGGCAAGTTCCTCCAGATGCTGCTCAACGGCGGGCAGCTGGGGAGCGCGCGCCTCCTCACGGCGTCCACCGTGGCCGAGATGCTGAAGCCGCAGACCAACGGCGTGCGCGTCCGGCCGCAGCCGAGCGCGATTCCCACGCTGTCGAAGCCGTATCCGATCGGGGCTGGCGAGGACATCTGGGGTCTCGGGTTCCAGCTGGCTGACCCGAAGAAGGCCGATCCGGCCATGCGGCGTCCCGGCAGCGGCAATTGGGCCGGCATCTTCAACACGTTCTTCTGGGTCGATCCGAAGGAAGAACTGGGCGTGGTCGTGATGATGCAGATGCTGCCCTTCTACGACGCCGATGCCATCGCCACGCTGCAGGGCGTCGAACGCCGGGTGTATTCGAACCTGAAGTAGGAAGGCCTCGGGCTTCAGGCTTCGGGCTTCAGGCATGGCGGGCTTCAGGCTTCAGGTCGTGCTTCTTGTCTTGGCGCCGATCGCGTTGGTCGGTCAAGTCGCGTTCGATGTCGCGTCGATTCAGGAGAGCACGTCGCTCGAAACCGGCGGATCGATGCGCTTGATGCCGGACGGCGGTGTCCGGGCGCGGAACATGGCCGTGCGCGCGCTGATCACCATCGCGTACCAGCTGCAGACGTACCAGCTCGTGAACGCACCGGGCTGGGCGCGCGAGGCGCGATACAACATCGAGGCCAAACCTGTCGCGGCCGTCCCGCGTGAGCAGACCTATGCGATGCTGCAGGCGCTGCTGGTCGAGCGTTTCCGCTTGGCTTTTCATCGCGAACGCCGTGACGTCGACGGCTTCGCGCTGCAGCGCGTGCGCACCGATCGCCTCGGTCCGGATCTGAAGCTCTCGGCGCTGAACTGCGAGAAGGACATGGGCACGACGCCGAAGTGCCGGCAGGGCGGGATCACGGTGGATACGATGACCGCGTTCGGTGCGCCGCTCTGGAGCCTCTTGCAGCTGGTGACCAACCAGGTGGGCGCGCCCGTGAGCGACGAGACCGGGCTGACCGGCACCTATGACATCCAGCTGCGGTGGTCGAACGACGTGGCGCCCGGTGACGACAGGCCTTCGATCTTGACGGCGCTTCAGGAACAACTCGGGTTGAAGCTCGAGCGGCGGCGTGTGATGACCGAAGTTGTGGTCGTCGATCGCCTGGAACGGGCCACTCCGGACTAACGACGGGTAGGGCGTACAATTCTGTGATGTCCCGAATCATCAAGTTTTTCACCGCCGCTGTGGTCTGCGTGACGGCTGTGGCGGCGCTCTCGGCTCAGGCACCGGCGACGACTGCCTACCAGCCGTCGAAGACGCCGTGGGGCGACCCTGATCTCCAGGGCATCTGGCCGAGCACCGACATGGTAGGCGTGCCCTTCGAGCGGCCGCAGCAGTTCGGCACCCGGCTGTTCCTCACCGACGCCGAGTTCAAGACACGGCAGGAGCAGGCCAGCAAGCAGGCCGAGCTCGACGTGCTCGAGTTCGACCTCGAGAAGCCGCCGGCCGACGTCGTCGCGCTCGGCGACGTCGGCGGTGTCACCTCGCCGCCGCCGCACTGGCTCGAGCGCGGCCAGCCGTCGCGTCAGTCGTCGCTCATCGTGGAGCCCGCCAACGGACGGATGCCGGCGATGACGCCGGAGGGCGTCGCGCGGCAGAAGGGGAGCGGCGGCACCTACACGAAGCAGACCGGCTGGAACAATGCGTCGGAGCTGAGCGCCTACGATCGCTGCATCTCGCGCGGACCCGTGGGCTCGATGATGCCGGTCGTCTACAACAACGGCAACGAGATCATCCAGGCGCCGGGGCTGGTGGCGTTCCGCAACGAGATGATCCACGAGACGCGCATCATTCCGCTGGACGATCGCCCGATGCCGCCGTCGATGTTCAAGGGCTACATGGGCTACTCGCGCGGCCACTTCGAGGGCAACACGCTCATCGTGCGCACGACCAATCTGAACGGCAAGACCGGCGCTCAGGGCAACGGCAGCATGCTGATCAACAGCGATGCGGCGGTGCTGACCGAGCGGTTCACGCCGGTCAGCAAGGACGTGCTGCAGTACGAAGTGACCATCAACGACCCGAAGACCTGGGCGGCGCCGTGGAAGGTGGCGTTCCCGCTGAAGCGCGAGAGCGACTACGGATTCTTCGAGTACGCGTGTCACGAGGGGAACTACGCGATGCGCAACACGCTGTCCGGATCCCGCGCCGACGAGAAGAGGTAATGCGGCGGGCTGTGCTCGTGGCGGCGGCAGTGGCGATGGGCGTCTCGGCGGGAGCGCTGCGCGCGCAGGAGACGCCGCGTCTGCCAGATCCCGCGGGGCAGGACCGCATCGTCCCGGTCTACGAAGAGCCGCGCCACCGCCAGATTTTCAAGTCTGGCACCACACGCATCCTCGAGCTGATCGTGCTGCCAGGAGACACGTCGCTCTTCCACTCGCACGAAGATCCCATCGCCTACATCAATCTGAGCGGCAGCACGCTGCGCACGCAGGAGCTGGGCAAGGAGTGGTCGCAGGGCGGAGGCCGGGGCGGCGCCCGCGCGGGCGGCCCGGCCGCGCCGGTTCCCGCCGCCGAGGCGCCTGCGGTGCGCGTCACCAGCACGACGAGCTACACGCAAACGCCCGCCACGCATCGCATCGCGAACACCGGGACGGGCATCGTGCACGCGCTGGTCGTCGTCAATCAGACCAAGGGCACCGACGCCACCACGCCGAAGGACGCCGGCTTCGAGGGCACGCCGGAGCTGACCAACAGCTGGTTCCGCGCCTATCGCTTCTCGTTGCCGCCCGGGCAGAGCGGCACGCACACACACAAGGCCCCGGCGTTCCTGGTGCAGACGAGCGCGGGAACCGCCGTGACGCAGGGCGGACGGCTGCGGGCCCTCAACGACGTGGGCGACTGGGCGTTCTTCGACGCCGGGGTCGCGCACGAAATGCGCAACACCGGCACGGCCACCGTGGAGTTCGTCGAAGTTGAAGTCCGCCAGCCGCGCTGACGCCGGCGTCGCGGCGGGGCTGGCCCTCGCCACCGTCCTCGCCTCGGCCATGAGCGCGTCGGCGCAGTCGCGCGCGGCGGTGCCGCCCGCCCGCCCGGCGTGGTTCCTCTGTGCCGGGGGCGTGGACAGCCATTTCGTCCATCCGGTCCGGCGGCTGACCGCCTTGAACGACAAGGCTCTGGTGGAGGCCGACGTCGCCAGAGTGTTCGCGCAGCGCGAGAAGGAGCAGCGCGTCTCGGCCGCCAACCTCGCGAAGGCGCGCGTGTCGATCGACTTTCTCTACGCCGCCGGCGAGCGCACGGCGCGCATGTACTACTACGAGGCTTCGAAGACGATCCTCGACGCTGAAGGATTGCTTCGCGTGTCGGTGTCGGGTTGGCTGCGCGGCGACAGCGGTCTGCCGCGCTCGCTCGGGTCCAAGAGCGAGCTCCAGTGGATCGAGCTGGCCGAGGACCCCGGCGGCGATCGCGAGATTCCCGAGCCAGCCCCTATTCCCGATCCGGTGGCGTCGCTCGTACCGCAGGGCGTGCTCGGGGACGCCACCGGCCAAATCTGGGTGATGCGGCGGGCGATCGGCAACGGCCCGCTGCTCGTCTACGAGGTGAGGCCCGGCGGCATCTCGCTGCGCCCGAAATCCTCCGCCCGCGCCTGCTCCTAGCGCGACCGCGAGGGCGGCGGATCAATCCGAGCGGGCGCGCCCCGGCAGGTAGCGGCCGTGCTCCACCCGCAGCTGTGTGAGGTCCTCGGGCAGGATGCGCAGCTGGTTGAGGATGCGGTGGATCTCCGCCTCTTCAGGCATCGAGATCTGCTGGTCGCTCGACGCCACCGCGAACAGACAGCGCCCGAGCGACAGCTTCTCGGCGTAGGTGGCGGCTTCAGCGAACTCGAGCGCCACCTGGTAGTCGGCCGTGCCGCCGAACAGCAGGTTGCTGGTCTTCGCCAGCCCCACCACCACTGTGGCCTGGTCGGCCGTCAGCCCGCCTTCGCGGACGACCAGCGCCTCCATCGCGCGCGTCTCTTCCGGGCTCACCTGGCGATCGGCGTGCGCCACGCGGCCGAGGAGGTAGGCAAAGCGCGCTAGATAACGCGCCCGCGCCGGGTCGAGGCGGTCAAGTGTCTCGACCAGTTCGCGCAGCGGCGTGGTTTCCTTGTCGTCGCGGGCCTCGCCAACGCCCAGCCACGACAGCAGCTGCGAGACGCTCACTCGCCCGGGTTCTTGGCCGGCGTGTAGCCGACGTTCTCGACCTTGAGCGCGCGGTCCGCCTCGATCTTGATCGGGCGGTCGGCCTCGATCTTGACCGGGCGCACCGTATCGACTCGCACCGGCTGCCCCACGACGCCGACAGGCAGGTATTCTTCGCTTCGGGGGGGGAGCTGGATGCCGCGGATCACGACCGGAGTGAGCGCCGCCTGTGCCGTGACCGGCGTGGCCAGGTCCTTGACCCCAATCCAGAACAGCTCGAGGGCGATGATCGTAAGTACCGTTTTGACGTAGCGATCCACAGGCATGAACAGCTCCTTGTAAGACAGGCTGAGGATATTCTAAGGGCTCCTATGAGCGTCGACGGGAGCGAGGCTCCGCCTCGCTCCGGCAGTGCTTAATGGCCCGCCCTCCGGGCGGGCGTTTGCGTTGAAGAGGCGGACGTGAGCGACATCGACATCGCCAGCGACAGCAAGCCATGCCCGGTGTGCGGCGAGACGATCAAGGCCGCCGCCCTCAAGTGCCGCTTCTGCAATACCGATCTCGCCGCGTTCGAATCGGCGAGGCACGCCGAGGTCGAGCACGAGGTGTGGGCGGGACACCCGGCCGTGGTCTATTCGGCCTGGCAGTGGATCCTCGTGGTGGTGACGGTCGGGATCGCCTACCTCGTCCTGTGGATCAAGAGCCGGTCGATCACCTTCCGGATCACGACGCAGCGCGTGCAGGTCGAACGCGGGCTGCTGTCGACGCTCAAGGACAACCTCGAGCTCTTCACGATCGAGCACTTCGACGTGCACAAGCCGCTCGGCATGCGCCTCGTCGGCTACTGCCTGCTGCACCTGCGCACGGCCGACGACAACGCGCCGTCGCTGATGCTCTACGGCATTCCGAACCTCGAAGCGCTGGCCGACGAGATGCGCGAGAGCTCGCTGCGCGAGCGCACGCGCCGCCGCGTCACCACGTTCATCGAGACGTGATCGAAACCGAGCGGCTGCTGCTCCGGCGCCCCCGCGCCGGCGACGCCCCGGCCATCTTCAGCCGCTACGCCTCCGATCCGGAGGTGACGCGCTTCCTGGCCTGGCCAACCCATCGAACCGAGGAGGACACGAGCGCGTTCGTCGCCGTCAGCGACGAGCAGTGGTCGCGGTGGCCCGGGGGCCCACTGCTGGTGTTCGTGCGCGACGGCAATCTGCTGATCGGTGGCGCCGGGGTCATGTTCCAAACCGCGGAGCGGGCCATCACCGGCTACGTCCTGGCGCGCGACGCCTGGGGGCGGGGCTTCGCGACCGAGGCGCTGCTGGCGAGCGTCGGGCAGGCCCGCGCCGCGGGGGTGCGGCGCCTCGAGGCTGGGGTGCACGCGGCCCACGCCGCGTCGGTCCGCGTCCTCGAGAAGGCCGGCTTTGTCCGCGAGCGGCGGCGCCCGGGACGGGCATTGGACTTTCCCAATCTGCCTCCGGGCGATCCGCGTGACGTCTTCGAGTACGCTCTTACCTTCTAGCTCCGTGCCCACGCCTGTCCTCGAATTGAGCCGCGCGACCGTGCTGCGCGGCGGCGTGCGCGTGCTGCACGACCTCTCGCTGCGCATCGAGCCGGGCGAACACACGGCCATCCTCGGGCCCAACGGCGCCGGCAAGACATCGCTGATGCGGGTGCTCACGCTCGACGATCGGCCCCGTGCGTCGGACGAGGACGGCCCGCCTCCCTTGCGGCTGCTCGGCCGCAACAGCTGGGATCTCACCGAGCTCCGCGCCCGGTTCGCAGTGGTGACCGGTGATCTGGATCAGCGCTTCGGCCTCGAGATGTCCGGCGGCCGCGTGCCCGGCCTCGACGTGGCGACGTCGGGCCTGCTCGGCAGCCACGGCGTCTTCTTTCACCACGACGTTACGCCGGAGATGCGGCAGCAGGGGCTCGACGCGCTCGCACGCGTGGACGCGCGGCACCTGGCGGCCAAGCCGCTCAACCAGATGTCGGCCGGCGAGCGGCGGCGCGTGCTGATCGCGCGCGCCCTGGTCACCAGGCCCGAGGTGCTGCTGCTCGACGAGCCGACGACCGGCCTGGACTTCGTGGCGCGGCAGCAGTTCATGGAGAGCGTCGGCCGTCTCGCGCGGGAAGGCACCACGATTCTGATCGTCACGCACCACATCGAAGAGGTCATTCCCGAGACACGGCGCGTGGTGCTGCTCGCCAACGGCCGCATCGCGTTCGACGGCCCGCCCGAGGCGGCTCTGACGGCCGAGCGCCTGGGGGCGGTGTACGGCGCCCCGCTGGAAGTGGGGAAGAGCGGCGGCTACTATCACGTCCGCGTGAAACCATGAGCCAACCCCGCCCCTTCGGTACGTGGCCGTCTCCAATCAGTGCCGAGGTGGCAGCGTCGCAGGGGCTCCGCCTGGCGGCGCCGGTGGTCGACGGCGACGACATCTACTGGCTCGAGGCGCGCCCTGCCGAGGGCGGCCGCAACGTCGTGGTCCGCGCGGCGGCCGACGGCGTGCTGCAGGAGGTGACGCCGGCCGGCTTCAACGTCCGCTCGCGCGTTCACGAGTACGGCGGCGGCTCCTACGTCGTGGACCGCGGCACGGTCTTCTTTTCCAACTTCGCCGATCAGCGGCTCTATCGCATCGATCGCCCGCCGGCGGGCAGCGGCATCACGCCGGTGCCGATTACGCCCCAGGGCCGGTGGCACTTCGCGGACGCCGCGGTGGACGCCGCGCGCGGGCGCCTGATCTGCGTGCGAGAGGACCATACGGTCGAAGGCCGTGAATGCGTCAACGCGCTGGTGGCGGTCTCGATCGACGGCAGCAGCGGCGCCGGCCGCGTGCTGGCCGACGGGTACGACTTCTATTCGACGCCGCGGCTCAGCCCCGACGGCTTGCGGCTCGCGTGGATCTGCTGGCGGCATCCCAACATGCCGTGGGACGGCACCGAGCTGTGGCTGGCCGACGTGGCCGCGGACGGGTCGCTCGCCAACACGCGCCGAATCGCCGGCGGCGACGACGAGTCGATTTATCAGCCTGGGTGGTCGCCCAACGGCGAGCTGCTCTTCGTGAGCGATCGCAACGACCGGTGGCGCCTGTATCGAGTACGTGAGGCTGGTTCGTTGCCCCCGGCCGACCAGCGAACGATCGTCCCCGTCCATCCCGCACCGCCCGCCGACGCCGAGGTGGGCCGCCCGCAGTGGATCCTCGGCACGGCCACGTGGGTGTTCATGAGCGCCACGCGCCTCGTGGTGTCCTACACGAGGGAAGGGCGCTGGTTTCTCGGCTGCGCCGAGCTCGACACCGGCAGCTTTCGCGAGCTCGCCGCCGGCGTCGAGCCGGGGCCCTACCTTGCGCCGGCCGGCGACGAGATCGTGTTCGTGGCCGGCTCCGCCACGGCGTTCGATGCCGTCATCGCGCTCGACGTGAACTCCGGCGCCGTGCGGACGCTGCGCACCGTTCCGGGCACGCTCGTGGACGACGGCTTCCTGTCGGTGCCCGAAGCAGTGTGGTTTCCAACCGCCAACGCGCAACGCGCGCATCTCTTCTACTACGCGCCTCGCAACCGCGACTGCACGCCCGTCGCGGGCGAGCGGCCGCCGCTCGTGGTCATCAGCCACGGCGGGCCGATTGCCGCTGCCGACTCGACGCTCGACTACGGCGTGCAGTTCTGGACCAGCCGCGGCTTTGCCGTGGCGGATGTGAACTACGGCGGCAGCACCGGCTTCGGCCGCGATTACCGCCGCCGGCTGAACGGTCAATGGGGCATCGTGGACGTCGTCGATTGCATCCGCGCCACCGAGTTCCTGGTGGCCGAGGGCAAGGCCAACCCGGCGCGCCTGATCATCCGCGGGGGCAGCGCCGGCGGTTTCACGACGCTCGCCTCGCTCACCGGCTATCCGGACGTCTTCAAGGCCGGCGCCAGCTACTTCGGCGTCAGCGATCTCGAGGCGCTGATGCACGACTCGCACAAGTTCGAGGCGCGTTGCCTCGACATCCTCGTCGGTCCGTATCCGGCGGAGAAGGCGCGGTACGAGGCGCGCTCGCCGATTCATCACGTCGATCGGCTGCAGTGCCCGCTCATCCTGCTGCAGGGGCTGGAAGACAAGGTGGTGCCGCCGAACCAGTCGGAGATGATGGCCGATGCTCTGCGCCGCAAGGGCCGTCCCGTGGCCTACATCACCTTCGCCGGCGAGCAGCACGGCTTCCGCAAGGCCGAGAACATTATCCGCAGCCTGGAAGCCGAGCTCTACTTCTACGGCGCGGTGTTCGGGTTCGCGCCGGCCGACCGCATCGAACCGGTGCTTATCGAGAATCTGCCGCCACGCTGAGCCCGGCCGTTTGCGCGGGCGACCCGCCGTGTCTCATCCCTGCACACAAGCGTTCGGCCCCAGCCCGTCTGTCGTTGATCCCTCCAGAGTCAGCAGTTAGACTCCGGCTCGGCCGCCATTGAAGACTAGCTGCCGGCACAACAGGAGGCGTTGATGAGAAGGACACACTACTGGGTCTATTGCGCTGGGCTGGTGTTGATCGTGGCCGCGCTCGCAGGAACCGTTGGAACCGGAACCAAGGCTCAGGGGCGGCCCGACCGCGTCGCGCCGCAAGCGGTAGTTCCGCAGCGTCCAGACGGGCTCGGCCCGCAGCTCGTCTGCGGCACCCCGGAGCCGGATGCGGAAACGGTTCGGCTGGTCGAGGAATACCACCTGCGCCGCGTCGACATCTCGCCGGAGCTCACCGCGAGCCACGTGATCCCGGTGTACGTGCACGTCATCCACGACTCGAGCGGATCGGGCGGCCCGACCACCTCGCAGATCAACAGTCAGATCCAGGTGCTCAATGCGGCCTACGCGGCATCGTCGTTCTCGTTCTCGCTGCAGAGCACGGATCACACCAACAACAGCGCCTGGTACACCTGCACCGGCGGGAGCTGCGAAACGCAGATGAAGAACGCCCTGCACAAGGGCGGGTCGAACGCGTTGAACGTCTACTTCAACAACATGGGCGGCGGCCTCCTCGGCTGGGCCACGTTCCCGTGGCAGTACGCCTCGTCGCCCACGATGGACGGCGTGGTCATACTCTACAGCTCGGTGCCTGGCGGAAGCGCCGCACCGTACAACCAAGGCGATACCGCCACCCACGAAGTGGGTCACTGGATGGGGCTGTATCACACGTTCCAGGGTGGCTGTAACGGTCAGGGCGACGGCGTCAGCGACACCCCGGCGGAAAAGTCGCCCGCCTTTGGATGCCCGGTCGGCCGCGACTCGTGCACCAGGAAGGCGGGGCAGGATCCGATCAGCAATTTCATGGACTACACGGACGACGCGTGCATGAACGACTTCAGCTTTGGGCAGGAGTCGCGCATCAACTCGATGTGGGCGTCCTATCGCTAGCGAGGATCACTACTCCCTGGTATCGCTCAGCACGCCCCAGTCGACCATCACCCGTCCGTCGCTGCACACCCAGGCTGCTGCGCGCGTCCCGGCGCGCAGCACGCCTTTCCGCGATTCGATGCGGCTCCAGTCGGCCGACGTGAACGGCTCGCCCAGCATGCGGAACAGCCGCGACGGGTCGTCGGTGCCGGGATGCTTCAACGTGACCTGTTCAGTGGTGTCGAAGTCGGTGCGGATGCGAAGCGTGGTCGTGCCGGCCCCGCGGCGATAGTCGCTGACGACGCCGGTGTAGACGGTCAGGTTGTTCCGATCACAAGCGAACGACTCGGGCGCGCGCTGCCGCCCCTGGCGTTGTTCAGCGTCGGCGCATTCGACCGCCGGGATCAGCAGCAGCACCCACACCAGCCCCCAGCGCGTCATGCTGACAGCGTAGTTCAACTCCGCGTCTGGACGTGGATGAGGGTGAACTCGCTGCCGTTGCCGCGCCGCTTCACCGACACGATGTGGTTGTCGTGCTCACGGCCGGCGCCGAGCTGCACCTCGTCGCGTGGGCGCTCCTTGCATCGCGGCGCGGACAGGCTGTCCTTGAAGTCGAGGTTGCCGCGGCACTCATTGACAGCGCCGTACTGCGCCAGCTCCTTCTTGTAGTAGTCGATGATCGCCTGCGTCTCGGCCTGGTCCTCGTAGCGCGCCACGGCCACCTTGACCCCGAAGAACCCGCCGTCGATATTGACGTTGGCGTTGTCGTGCTCGTCGTCCTTGATCGCGCGCGCGCCGCTGTGCACGACGAGGCCGGCGTCGGGCGGGGTGTCGGCATTCGCCTTCACCTGGAACTTGCCCAGCGGTGTGGTGATGCTCACGTCTTTGTTGCGGCCGCTGTCGTCCTTGTTGACCGAGATGCCGCAGGCGGCGGCGAGGGGAGCGAGGCCAAGCAGAACGAAGAGCGCGGGGCGAAAAGCACCGGATCTCATGGGCAGCCTCCCGTTTTGCATGCCCCTGTAGACGGGGAACCGCGCGGGGCGGTTCCGCCGGCAGCGCTCGAGCGGCTACATCAGGTGGGCCCGAACGACGCGGTCGTTCAGTTCCACCCCGAACCCCGGCCGGGTGGGGACGGCAATCGACCCGTTGACGAACTGTTCGGCCGGTTCGAGCACGTCGTGCCGCCACGGCGCTTCACCCCACTGAAACTCCAGCAGCCGGAAGTTCCGCAGGCCGGCGCACACCTGCACGGTGGCTGCCGTGGACACCGGCCCGCTCGGGTTGTGCGGGGCCACAGCCACGCCGTCGGCATCGGCCATCGCCGCTATTCTCGTGAGCTCGAGCAGCCCCCCGCAGTGCTTCACGTCGGGCATGATGACGTTCACGGCTCGGTTCCGCGTCAGCCCGGCGAAGCCGCTCACGCCGAACAGCACCTCGCCGCCCGCCATCGGCTGGACGATGCGCTTGCGGATCGCGATCGTCTCATCCAGTCGTTCGGGCGGCACGGGCTCTTCGTACCACGCGAGCTTCACCGGCTCGAGCTCCTTCGCGACGCGCGCCGCGAGGTCCACGTCGAAGAAGCTGTGGCAGTCGACCATGATCTCGACGTCCGGTCCGACCGCGGCGCGCATCGCCCGCGTGGCCTGGATGCCCGCCTGCACCGCCGCTTCGATGCGCGCGGGCGGTGAGCCCGGCGATGGAAAGCCGTCCCAGGGCGCGGCCTTGAGCGAGCGGAATCCATCGCGCACCGCGGCGCGTGCCGAGGCCGCAAAGCCGTCGGGCGTGCGCGGGCTGGTGGCGCGATTGACGTTGGCGTAGACGGGCAGCCGATCGCGCACGGCGCCGCCGAAGAGCGCCGACGACGGCACGTCGAGCGCCTTGCCGGACAGATCCCACAGCGCCCGCTCGATCGCGCTGAACGCCGTCGCCTGCACGAGCCCCTGCGATGCGAGGGCGAGCCCGCGCTGGCGATAGCTCTCCACGTCGAGGGGCGAGCGCCCTTTCACGAGCTCGAACAGCCCGCGCAGCTCGGTCTCCATGCGCGCGGCGTCCTCGCGCGTGGTGTTGGCGAACCCGAATGCATCCGAGGCTTCACCCAGCCCCGTGAGCCCGGCATCGGTGCGCACGCGCACGATCAGCCAGACGGTGCGCTCGCTGGCGCGCACCGGCAGAAGCTCGAAGCCGGTCACCCGCAGCGTCGGCGCCGCGTCGAGCCAGCGCGGCGCGAGCGCCGCGCCCGCTGCCGTGCCGCACGCCGCCAGGAACGCCCGCCGGTTCACGCGTGTACGTAGGGGCACGTCAAATAGCGAACCGGCGTTAAGCCGGTTTGCCAAATACTGTGCGCGGTCCGCGTTTTTAGCGGGCCGCGCAGATGTGCCCGACCAGAGAGGCATTAGAGTGGAGGCATGGTATCGCAGCGCGTGAACGCGGAGCGCGTGATGCTGCTGGCCTGGCCGCGCGCCATCCTGCTGCAGGTGGCGCACCCGCTGGTCGCCGCCGGCGTGGCCGCGCACAGCACGTTCGCCGACGGCGGCTTTGCCGCCGTCCACCGGCTGTGGCAGACGGTGCAGGCGATGCTCGCGCTGACGTTCGGCGACGAGGTCGAACAGCACGAGGCGATTGAGGGCATCCTTGCGATTCACCGCCGCGTGCACGGCGAGCTGCGCGAGGCGGTCGGTCCATTTCTCGCCGGCACACGCTATTCCGCCGAGGATCCGGATCTCGTGCTGTGGGTCCACGTGACGCTGCTCGAATCGATGGTGCACGCGCACGACGCGCTGCTGTCGCCGCTTACGGACGCGGAACGTGACGCCTACTGCGCCGAGTCTGCCTGGGTGCCGGCGGCCCTGCTCGCGCGCCCCGAGGATGTGCCGACGACGTGGGCGGCGGCGCAGGCCTACTTGCAGCGTATGTATGCGTCGGGCACCCTGGCCGTGGGTCAGGACGGGCGCGCGGTGGGACAGGCCGTGCTGTCGCCGCCGCTTGGACCGCTGGCGATGCCGCTGACCGCGATCGTGCGCTTCATTACGCGTGCGTGGCTGCCGGAGGAGATCCGGCGGGCGTATGGATTGTCGTGGACGGAGGCCGATGCGCGACGGCTGCCGCGCGTCCTGCAGGCGCTTCGTGCCGTGCGGCGCGCGCTCCCCGCGCGCGCCGCCAAGTGGTCCGCCAGTCGTACGTAGAGGCGAACCCTGAAATAGCGAACCGGCGTTAAGCCGGTTTGCCAGATACTGCGCGCGGTCCGCGTTCTCGGCGGACCGCGCTGTTCGCCTCGGCAGGCGGACCTCTACGAGGTCCGCCTCTACGACGTCCGCCTCTACGAGCTTGCCTTCAGCTCGGCGTAGACCTGGCCGACGAAACGGTCGCCGGTGCCCGCCGCGTTGCCGGTCTGCTTCTCGTACGGGTTCGTGATCTTGGCCGCGACGATCTGTTCCTGGGTTTTTCCCTCGGCAATCATCTTGGCCACCCGATCACGGAGCGCGATCGCCATCTTCTTGTGAGCGACGATGCCGGCGCGGTTGGTGATCGGGCCGTGGCCGGGCAGCACCTTGGTCTTGGGCCCGGCGGCGGCGATGAGCGTGTCGAACGCGGCCAGCATGCCCTTGAGCGACCCGCCGTTGCCGCGATCGATGTTGGGGAAGCCGAGCGAGCGGAAGACGTCGCCCGTCATCAGCACGTCGTTCTTCACGAACTTCACCGCGGTGTCGCCGTCGGTGTGCGCCACCGGCAGCGGAATCAGGTCGATGGTCTCGCCGTCCATCGTGATCCGCGTGCGCTCGTCGATCACGTAGCCGGGAATGGCCGCGGCCGGCGCGCCCGCCGGTGCCGGGCCGCCGTTGGCGGGCGGGTTCGGCTTGATCAGGCGCTGCTTCAGCATCGGCCGCGCCACGATGGTGGCGCCCGTCTTGCCGAAGTTCTCGTTGCCGCCGGTGTGGTCGCCGTGGACGTGCGTGTTGACCAGGAATTTGATCTTCTGGTCGGACACCATGCGGATGGCCGCCATGATCTTCTCGCTGAGCGGCGCGAACTGCGAGTCCACCATGAAGATGCCGTCGGGGCCGTAGAGGACGCCGATGCGCCCGCCCTGCCCGTCGAGGGCGACGAGGTTGTTCGAGATCTTGGTGGTCGTGATCTGGACCTTGCTGAAATCCTGCTGGCCCTGCGCCGCGGCCGGAACGGCGAACAGCGCAGCCAGTACGACTGCAAGCAGCACTCGCATGAATCGTCCTCCCGGGCCGCCTGAAGGCGGCCCCTACTTTGCGCCGGAGTATTCCAACATCTGAGTGGTCAAGTCCAGCGGATACGACACCTTCACGTCGGTGATGGCCCCGGCGGCGTCGGTGACCGGCGTCAGCTTCGGCATCACGAACCCGCTGTAGGACGGCAGCTTCAGCGCCTCCACCCGGCCCACCACCTGGTCGCGCAGCGCGGCGTCGAAGTGGATGCCGTGGGCGTCGAAGAGCGCCTTGGCGGCGGTGAAGTCCCCGGTGGACTTGATACGCTGCACTTCGGCCAGCAGCTTCCCGACGCCGTCGCGGAACGCCTTGGGGTCCACGAGCACGTAGTAGGTCTTGTTGTCGCGCTGCCGCACCTCGATGGCCTTGGTGTTGGCCATGAGCCAGTTCACCACCATCTGGCGGTTGCGCATGTGGTCTTCTTCGATCTGCGTGCCGCGACGCACCCGCCGCAGCTGGGTGATGGCGTTGCGCGTGTAGACCTCGTATTCGGTTCGGGCGATGGTCTCCTGCTCGGCGGCCGGCACGATGCCGAGCTCGGCGAGCTTCGGGTCGCCGATGAAATAGAGGCCGACGAGATCGGCACGCCCCTCTTCGAGCGCCGAGAAGTATTCCTTGATGGCGTCCTGCGGCGTTCCCTTGACCCCCTCGGCCTGGCGGCCCGAGGCGTGACCGATCACCTCGTGCATGTCGGTGAGGAGCTCGCCCGAGAGCGTGCCGTACTTGCCCGTCCGCTCGGATTCCTCGGGGGTCCACGAGAACTCGCTCCGCATGGTGCCCGGCGTGCCCTTGTCGCTCGACTCGCCGACGTTGCTCAGCGACACCGACTTGCTGCCGTACTGTTCCCGGATGGCCTGGTCGTTGGGGAGGTTGATGCCGATCGGGGTCACCGGACCCGAGTCGCCGGTCTCGACTACGACGTCGATGGCGTTGGCCACGATGCCCTTCACCATCGGCTTGCGGAACTTCGCGTCGTACGGCATGTGGTCCTCGAACCACTGCGCGTTGTCGGCAAACTTCCGAATCCGCGCGGTCTTCTCCTGGTTGACGTAGAAGACCAGCCCCTCCCAGCCGCCCTTGACGCCGCGCGCGTCGAGATACACCTCGATGAACCCGTTGATGGTGTCCACCGGCGACGCCTTGTCGTTCACCCAGGCGATGTCGTACTTCTCGCGGTCCGCCTTCTCGCCGGTGCGGTAGAACTGCACCAGCGCGCGCAGGGCGTTGGCCATCGGCTCGGTGGCGAACGGGATTGCCGCCTCGAGGTGTTTGACGATCTCGCTGATCTCCTTCGAATAGCGCCCGCCGACGCGGTACACCTCTTCGACGAGCTTCCCGTTCCGCTTCACCAGCCGCGAGTTGAGCCCGTACTTTTCGGTAAAGCCCTTCAGGTCCGCGACGGCGACCCCGGCATAGAGGTTGTTGGCGCTGGCCGTCAGGATGTCCTTGCCGGGCGGCGGCGTCTTGGCGGTGACGATGGGGTCTACGGCGGCATCGAAGAGCATGGGGTTCAGCCGCGCCAGCATCGCGTCGAGCGACTCGCCACCGGGCGGGGAGATGGTGGCGCCGTTCTTTACCGCCGTCTTCACTGCCGCGGCAAACGCGGCGGGCGTGCTCTGCAGCAGGAACTTCTGGGCGGTCAGGTTGTTGTAGGGGCCGTTGTTGATCCAGAACAGCTTGGCGTAGCGCTGCACCTGCGCGAGGGTGGCGGCGTCCACACCCTGAGGGTGGGCGACCACCGCTTCGATGAGCGCGCGCATCTCGAGCGCGTTGCGGTGTTTCTGATCCAGGAAGATGTCGCGCCCGGCCAGCGCCGCCTGGTACAGATGCCAGATGAGCGTCTTCTCCTTGAGCGGCAGCGAGCTGAAGCCGTCGGCATAGAGCTGGATCACCGCGGCGTCGTCGATGGTTTCGAGGAGATACTTCCGCTCGGCTGTCGGCGCGGTGGCCGTGGGCGCCGGCTTCGGCCCCTCGGAGCCGGTCGAGCAGCCGACGCCGATGCCGCCGCCACAGCCGGCCGTGATGGTCGCCCCCAGAACGATCGCTCGCCAGCTGATTCGAGTTCTCTCCACTACGTCGTCTCCTCCGTCGGCGGCAGGGCCGCTCGGCGCAGTGTAGTATGGGCGGCCGCGTGCCGGCTTCACCAAGGGAGACACCATTCGTGCACTACCTGCTCACGTACGACGTCGTCGACGATTACGTTACCCGCCGCGCCCCGCTGCGGGCGGCGCACATCGGCCTGGCCCGCGCGGCGGTGGCGCGCGGCGAGCTCGTGCTCGGCGGCGCGCTCAATCCACCCGAAGGGGTCGTGCTACTGTTCCGGGGCGAATCGCCGGCGGCGGCCGAAGCGTTCGTCGCGGCCGATCCGTACGTGCAGAACGGCCTCGTCAAGAGTTGGAAGGTGCGCGAGTGGACCACCGTGGTCGGGGCCGACGCGCAGATCAAGCTGCCCGACGTCATCAGTTGACGCAGCAGAAGTGGGGGCCGCCTTCAGGCGGCCCGTCGGCTGACCGCAGAGGAGGTGCAATGACGAAGCGGATTCTGGTGGCCGTGGGCCTGACGGCGGCCTTTGCCGCGGGCTATGCCGTGCGCGGCGCCGTCCCGGGCGAACCGGTGGCCTTCGCGCAGGGCAACCGCGTCTTCGAGCTGCGCACCTATACGGTGGGTGACGGCAAGCTCGACGCGTTGCACAAGCGCTTCCGCGACGAGACGGCGACGAAGTTCTTCCCGCGCCACGGCATGACCAACGTCTGGTACGGCAAGCCGATGGACGCTCCGC
>DASYRM010000200.1:0-6264 GCA_036004405.1 Vicinamibacterales bacterium | reverse complement strand
TCGAGGCCGTCGAGCGCGTTGGCCCACGCCGGGTGCGTCTTCGCCTCCGGACAGCGCAGGAACACGGTGCCGAGCGACACCGCGCTGGCGCCGAGCGTCAGCGCCGCCGCAATGCCGCGGCCGTCACCGATCCCGCCGGCCGCGACGATCGGCACCTGGATGTGGTCCGCGAGCCGTGGCACGAGCGCGAAGAGACCGACTGTCTGGCGCTCGGCGGCCGCCGCATCGAAGGCGCCGCGATGGCCGCCGGCTTCGAAGCCCTGCGCGACGATGACGTCGGCGCCCGCGTCCTCCGCCGCGCGCGCCTCGGCCAGCGTCGTCACGTTGGCAAACCACGCGATGCCCGCATCTTTCAGGCGCGCCACATAGGCCGGCGGGAGCAGGCCCATGATCGACGAGACCGCCGCCGGCTTCGTCTCGAGAAACACCTCACACTGCGCGGCGGCGTCGATCGGCGCCGCGTCGCCCGCGGCCGCCGGCACGGCCGGTCCCCAGCCCTCGAGAAAGGCGCGCACCTGCGCCTCGGCCGCCGCGTCGCGCCGCGGCGGCGGATCGGGCATCCAGGTGTTCAGCTGAAACGGCGCGGCGGTTCCGGCGCGCACGTCGGCGACCCAGCGGCGAATCGCGTCGGGCGGGCTGACCAGGGCGCCCATCGCGCCCATACCGCCCGCCTGACCCACCGCAACCGACAGGCTGGCCGGGCTGGCGCCGGCCATCGGCGCGAGCAGAATCGGCATCTGCAGGCCGAACCGGGCGCAGAACGTCCGCGCGCGCTCGGCGGCTTCACGCGCCATCGGTGGCTGCCTGCAGGGCTTTGAGCCCATATTGGGTAAAGGTCTGAAGCATGTCTGGAGGTTGCAGGAGGTAGACCGAGGCGAATTCCTCGGCATGTGGAAACGCCGTCCGGCGGACGTCGCCGGCCGCCGCCTCGAGGTCGTAGGCGGTGCGGCGCAGCTCGACGCTGTGACGTCGTTGCAGGTCTTTAGACCTGCCCGGGTCGATCAGGAGCCAGTAGGCGCCGGGCTTCTCGAACGGCATCCCGACGCTTCCAGCGTTCACGACGCGGGTGCGGCCCACCGTGACGTCGAACTGCACGTGTGTATGACCGCACACCACGAGGTCGGCAACGCCGTCGAAGATCGGCCGCAGCAGCGGCTCGGGAATGAGGTGCGTGAACACCTCTTCGTCGCTGCGCGGCGTCGCATGACAGAAGAGCACGGAGCCGACGCCAGGCACGTCGTAGCGCAGCGTCAGCGGCCACGCCGCGACAGCGAGCGCCTGCGCGTCGGAGAGGAGCGCCCGGCACCAGCGCAGCTGCTCCCGCGCCGTCTCGGGAACGCGTGACGGCCGCTCGGGGTGTTCTTCGAGGGTCTCCCGATCGCCGTTGCCGCGGAGAAAATCGGCCGGCACCCTCAAGGACTGCAAACGCTCGAGCGTCTCCACCGCCATGGGCCCTGGCAGCACGTCGCCGCCGACAACGACGCGATCTACGCCGGCGCGCTCCACGTCGGCCAGGACCGCGTCGAGCGCCGGCAGGTTGCCGTGGAGGTCGTACAGCGCCGCGATACGCATGTGTCGACTGAGCTCAGTGGGTCATCAACCAGTTGGCAACCGCTTCATACGCCGGCAGCGACATCGGATCAATGCCCACGTTGCCGCCGATCGGGTGCGAGGCAAAGCGGGCGATGACCATCTCGGCCGCGGGATCGATGTAGATCGTCTGGCCGTGGATGCCGCGAGCCGCGTAGGCGCCGTGGGCGTTGTGCAGCAGCCACCACATGCTGTGGTAGCTTCCGCCCGGCAGCGTCTTGTAGCCGGCCGGTGCGAACTTCGCACGATCGCCGCCCCGGCGCACGTCGTCGACGAACGCCTTGGGGACGATCTGCTGGCCGTTGAATGTCCCGTCGAGCCGCATCGTCTCTCCGAAGCGCGCGAGATCGCGCAGCGCCATGTGCAGCCCGCCGCCGCCGAACTCGACGCCGGTGGCATCGGTCAGGAAGTACGCGTCCTGCTCGGCGCCCAGCTTCGAAAAGATCCGGTCGCGCAGCAGATCGCTCAGGGTCTGGCCGCTGACGCGGCGCAGCACCCACGCGAGCGCGTCGGTGTTGGGCGTCTTGTAGACGAAACGCTCCCCGTGGGGATAGCCCTTGTTCAGCGACGCCAGATAGGCGTAGCTCGTCGCCGGGCGCGTGTACCCTGGCGGCATCGGGAGAAAGCCGACGGCGCGCCCGAGGTTCCACACCGGCGAGTTCTCGTCGGCGTAGTCCTCGGAGTAGTCGAGGCCCGTCGTCATGTCGAGCAGCTGCCGGATGGTCGCATCGCCGAACGCGCTCCGCTGCAGCTCCGGCACGTACTTCGGAACCGTGGCACGTTCGTCGAGACGCCCTTCCGCGATCAGGATGCCGGCCAGCGTGGCCACGAACGACTTGGTCACCGAGAACGCAATGTGCTGCCGGTCGGCGGTGAGCGCGCCGCCGTAGCGCTCGTAGAGGATCCGCCCGCGATGCAGGACGACGATGCCGTCGGTGTAGTTGGCGTCGAAGGCCGCCTTCCAGGTCGTCGGCGTGCTCGCGCCGATGGGCGTGAAGGTCACCGCATCAAGCTCGCGCCGCTCGGCGCGCGGCAGCGCCGACACTGGACCGCCGCCGCGCGGGACCGCCACGGTCGGCAGCAGTTCGCGCATGTGCGAGAAGGCCCACCGTGTCTGCGGGAACTTGTAGTGCGTGCCGTCGCTGAAGCGGACGATCTTGTCCGGCGGCGGCGGCGCCCCGGTCATCCAGCCGAGCGCCACCGGATCGGTCGCGCGCGCGTCTGGAAATGCGGGCGCCTGCGCCCACCCGACGACCACCGCGACGGCAGTAGCAGCGGCCACGGCCGCCGGCGTGCTCACGCGCATGACTTCTCCTGGCGGGTCAAACGACCCGCGGCTACCTGCGTCCGAGCGCGGCGTCGAGGTGCAGCGGCGCGAGATCCGGCTCCACCCACTGCGCGCGAGCCTCGACCGACAGCAGGCGATCGCGAGAGTAGAACGTGAACAGCATATCGCGCCCCGCCAGCGGGCTCGCGAGCAGCCGCTCCACGCGCGCGACGAGTGGCAGGCTGGGTGCACAGGACCGAAGAAACGCGCCCAGCAGCGTCACGTAGGCCGCCGTAATCGTCTCGTGATACCCCGCCGTAGGGGTGTTGGCATTGCCATGGCTCTCGTTCAAGCGGCGAATGCCGTGGCGCAGCTTTGTCAGCGCCTCAGCGGGGCCGTACCGATCGACGTGCCAGGCACCCACCGTGAGGTGTGCGGCGTGAGTCCACTCGTCCTTCGGGAGCGTCAGCGCGGTGAAGCGCGACGCGAGGGCGGCCGGATCGACCGCCGGGGAAGCCGTGGTCATCGATCCATTGTGTCCCACGCCCCGGGCGGCAGATAGTGGAACCGGATCAGGTACACGTTCCTGCCGGGGCCGTGCTGCGCCACTTCAAGCAGCTCCTTGACGCTGGCAAATCCGGACTCGCGCGCCAGATCGCGGGTGATATCGCGCCTGGTGATGGACTCCACCGAGTCGACAACGATGTGCCCCTCGTCCATCGCGTAGCGGCCTCCCGCCTTCACCTTGAGCCGCTGCCAGATGCGGACGCTGCAGCGGATGCGCCCCCGGCGGACACCCTCGCGGAGCTGTTTGGCGAAAACCACCGATCCCCCTCAGCGCGCCAGCCGCACGACGATCGAGAACACCAGCCCGGCGGCGAAGATCGAGCCGAAGATCCGCTTGTTGTTGGCGGCCAGCCAGAGCGGCAGGTAGATGTCGAAGTTGGCGCGCCGATCGTCGGTGTAGCGCGCCGCCAGGTCCGTCAACGGACAGCGCCACCCGTTGACCACGAGCACGAGCACCTCACCCAGCATGATGGCGGTCAGCACCGCGGCGGCGGTGTCGCGCTGCTGCCAGGCCAGCAGTGGAATCGCCAGGATGACGGCCACCAGCATGGCCCACACGACGGTGTGCGCGACCTTGATTGCCCGGAGCATCGCAGCCGGCGGCCCTTCAAGACTCTAGCGGGCGGGCTCGACCGCCAGGCCGCGCGCCGTCCAGTCGCTCCACGAGCCCACGTAGTTGCGGGCGTCGAGCCCGGCCAGCCGTGCCGCGAAGTAGAGCGCGCTCGAGCGCAGGCCGATCTGGCAATAGGTCACCGCCGTGGCGCCCGGCGGCGCGCCGGCAGTGCGGAACATCGCCACCAGTTCGTCGCGGCTCTTGAACGTCTGCATGCGCGGGTCGGCAAACACGTCCTGAAACGTGAGGAGCTTCGCGCCGGGAATGTGACCGGCCTCGTACTCGCGGGCGCTGCGCGCGTCGAAGATCACGGCGCTGCGCGCCGCCGTCCCTTTCTGGACGTCGTCGGCGGTGGCGCGCAGCTGCGGACGCGGCGATGGCGTGAACGTGCCGCGCGCCGGCACCGCCGTCGTCCGTGCGATCGGGCGGTTCTCCGAGCGCCACTTCGTGATGCTGGCGTCGAGCATCGACGCGCGCGGGTGACCGAGATAGTCGAGCACGAAGAACAGCCAGGCGGCCGAGAGCGGCTCGCCGTACACCACGACGTGCGAGTCGTTGGAGACGCCGGCGTTCCGCAGCGCTTCGACGAGGACGTCGGCCGGCGGCAGCCCGTGGCCGCCCTGCATGGTCATCAGCGACTCGTGCGGCACCGTGCGCGCGCCGGCAATGAGCGCCTCGTCGTGCGCGCCCTGGTCGGTCCACAGGACAACGACGTTCGGATCCTGGAGGTGCTGCTCGAGCCACGCGGTGGACACCAGCAGCGGCACGGTGCCTGGAGGCGTCTGCGCGACGGCGGAGGCAGCGGCAAGGACGACGGTCGCGACCAGAGGCGGAACAAGGCGTCGCATCTGAAACCTCGGCACAGGTGACACGATCCTACCCCGCACGCGTGCCGGTCAACTGCTTCCGCATGAGCACGCACGGCATCACCACACCCGAACGCAGGCGCACCTCGCTCGGCTCGATCTCGACGAAACCCTGGGCGCGGTAGAACCCGATGCCCGGCAGCGACGCCTCGAGGGTGATGGCGTGCGCACCCTGCTCGCGGGCGCGCGCTTCGGCCAGGCGCCACAAGGCGCTGCCGATACCCTGCCGCGCCGCGCTCCCGCGCACGTAGACCGACGCCCCGTCATCACCGCCGGCAGGCACATGCGACGAGAAGCCGAGCACGGCTGGCCGGCCATCGAGCGGGGCGACGGCGATGAAGAACACCTCGCCCGTCGCCATCGCCCGCACGTACATATCGGGGGTGACCGCCGCGGACCAGCCGTCCACGAGGTGGGCTGGGTAGAACGCGGGCCCTAGAGAGCGAATCGAATCGACGTGGGCGAGCGCGATAGCCGGCGCGTCGGCCGGCGTCGCTTGCCGCATCTCGAATCCGGGAGAGGCGCGGTCGCCTCGAGGCGTGGGCACGCCGCCGATTGTCCAATGCGGCGGCCGCGGGCGCAACGCGTGGGGCTCTAACCCTGCGGCCCGATGCCCTTCGAGCGGAGATACATCGCGACGGCCCCGAACAGGCAGCCGATCGTGAGCGCCCACGCCAGCAGGCGCGGCGCGTTCTGAATGACGAACAGGAACCCGATGATGTCGAAATCGATGCGCGGCGCCCAGTCGAGCGTCACGGCGTAGTATCCGGGCACGAGTGCCAGCAGCACCCAGAAGACCGCCAAGACCCGGTAGGCGCGAGTCATAACCGTCTTTTCGGCCGCTCGCAACCGACCCGTCAGGCCACGAACGTCGGGCCTGAAACCCGCCCAGCCAGCTGGTAGCTCGGAGCCTCTAGCCTTTGCCTCCAGCCAGCCAAAGCCGAAAGGCGAGAGGGCGAGAGGCTCAGAACAGTCCCACCGTATTGCCGTGCGCGTCGATGTCGATGTTGTGGAACGCCGGCGTCTTGCCCAGCCCCGGCATCCGCTGCATCTCGCCGCAGAGCGCCACCACGAAGCCCGCGCCCGCGCTCGGTACCAGCGCGCGCACCGGCAGTGTGAAGCCGGTCGGCCGGTTGCGCAGGTTCCCGTCGTGCGACAGCGACAGGTGCGTCTTGGCCATGCACACCGGCGCCGTGCCGAGCCCGAGCTTCTCGATCTTTTCCAGGTCCTTGCGCGCCTGCGACTCGAGATCGACGCTCGCCGCGCCATAGAGCTTGGTGGCAATCGCCTGAATCTGCTGCGTGATCGGCGTGCCGGGCGGCGTCAGGAACTGGAACGTGTTCGGCTTCTCGCAGGCCGCC
>DASYRM010000199.1:0-7073 GCA_036004405.1 Vicinamibacterales bacterium | reverse complement strand
AAGTGGAGGGCATCGTGACGGCGCAATTGCCGAGCGGGCTCTACCAGGTGGAGATTGAGGGGCCGCACCGGATTACGGCCCACGTCGGTGGCGGCGCGGAGCGGAACTTCGTGCGAGTGCTGGTCGGCGATCGGGTAGTAGTGGAGCTGACACCGCGCGACACGACGCGGGGACGGATCGTTCGCAAGGTCTGACGTAGCGGTGGAAGGAACTTATGAAAGTACGGGCGTCGGTTCGGAAAATTTGTGACAAGTGCAAGGTCGTGCGGCGGAAAGGCGTCGTCCGCGTGATCTGCACCAACGCCAAGCACAAGCAGAGGCAGGGATAGCTCATGGCACGCATCGCAGGCGTCGACCTCCCGCGCACCAAGCGCGTCGAGATCGGCCTTACCTACATCTACGGCATCGGCCGCAAGCGGTCGAACGACGTTCTCGGCGCGGCGGGCGTGAGCCCCGACATCCGGGTGAAGGACCTCTCCGAAGAGGACGTCCGGAAGATCAGCCGCGTGCTCGAGGAAGTGGGCGGCGTCGAGGGCGACCTCCGCAAAGAGATCTCCATGAACATCAAGCGGCTCATGGAGATCGGCTGCTACCGCGGGCTGCGCCACCGGCGCAACCTGCCGGCGCGCGGCCAGCGCACGCGCACCAACGCGCGCACGCGCAAGGGCCCGCGCAAGGGCGCTGTGGCGAAAAAGAAGACAGTGTAGAAGACGGTTACACATGGCAAAGACAGAAGCGGCAGCAGCAGACAAGAAGGCCGAGGGCGGCAAGAAGGCGCCCCGCAAGACCTTCAAGAAGCGCGGCGAGAAGCGCGTGGTGCACCACGGCTACGTGCACATCCACGCCTCGTTCAACAACACGCACATCACCATCACCGACACCGAGGGGAACGTGATCGCGTGGTCGAGCGCCGGTGGCATCGGCTTCAAGGGCTCGCGCAAGGGGACGCCGTTTGCGGCGACGCAGGCGGCCATGAACGCCGGCAACGCCGCCAAGACGCACGGCTTGCGCTCGGTGGACGTCAAGGTCAAGGGCCCGGGATCCGGCCGCGAGTCGGCTATCCGCGCGCTGCAGACCGTGGGCATCGAGGTGAAGTCGATCCGCGACGTCACGCCGATCCCGCACAACGGCTGCCGGCCAACCAAGCGCCGTCGCGTCTGAGTTTCGGAGAGGATTACTGAATGGCTCGTTACATTGGTCCGGTCTGCCGTCTGTGCCGCCGCGAGGGGATGAAGCTGTTCCTCAAGGGTGAGCGGTGCTACACCGAGAAGTGCGCCATCGAGAAGCGCAACTTTGCCCCCGGGCAGCACGGCAAGACGCGGAAGGCCAAGCTGGCCGGCTACGGCATACAGCTGCGCGAGAAGCAGAAGGTCAAGCGCATCTACGGCGTGCTCGAGGATCAGTTCCGCCAGTACTTCGAGCAGGCCGAGCGGATGCGCGGCATCACCGGCGAGACGCTGCTGCAGCTGCTCGAGCGCCGGCTCGACAACGTCGCCTACCGTCTGGGGCTGGCCACGTCGCGGCCGCAGGCGCGGCAGCTCGTGCGCCACGGCCACCTGACCGTGAACGGCCGCAAGGTCAACATCCCGTCGTTCTCGGTGAAGCCGGGCGATGTCGTCGCCCTGCGAGCCAGCAGCCAGAAGGTGCCTGCGGTCGTGCACGCGCTGGAAGAGGTGAAGGGGCGCGGCGTGCCCGAGTGGCTGTCGTTCGACCCCAACGCCTTCTCGGCCAAGATCAGCTCGATCCCGACGCGCGAGCAGATCAACCTGCCCGTGCAAGAACAGCTGATCGTCGAGTTGTACTCGAAATAACGGAACGTACGTGGGGGCCGCCTTCAGGCGGCCCGCGTTCGCATCCACCGGCCCGCAGCCTTTCAGACCTGCGGTGGGAGGCCGGTGGAACACACAGCAGGTCTGGAGGCCGGAGCTGCCGGCCCACGCGAAAGGATACGAATCAATGCTCTGGAGAGGATTTCAGCGACCCAAGCGGCTCGAGTTCGAGCGCGAAACCCTGACGGACCGGTTCGGCCGGTTCTACGCGCAGCCGTTCGAGCGCGGCTTCGGCACGACCATCGGCAACTCGCTCCGCCGCGTGCTGCTGTCGTCGATCGAGGGTGCCGCCATCACCGCCGTCAAGATCGACGGCGTACTGCACGAGTTCTCGCCGATTCCGGGCGTAGTGGAGGATGCGACCGACATCATCCTCAACCTCAAGCAGATCCCGTTCAAGATGCACTCGGAGCAGGGGCGTACGCTGTACCTGCGGGTGGAAAAGCCGGGCGTCGTGCGCGCCAAGGACATCGAGGTGGACCAGGGCGTCGAGATCCTCGAGCCCGAGGCGCACATCGCCACGGTGTCGGAGGGCGGCAAGCTCCACATGGAGCTGCGCATGAAGCGCGGGCGCGGCTACGTGTCGGCGGACAAGAACTTCGACGAGGACCTGGGCATCGGCTGGATTCCCGTGGACTCGGTGCACTCGCCGGTCAAGAAGGTGAACTACCTGGTGGAAGCGGCGCGCGTGGGCCAGGCCACCGACTACGACAAGCTCACCATCGACGTATGGACCAACGGATCGGTCACCGCGCGTGACGCGGTGTCGCTGGCCGCCAAGCTGGTGCGCGATCACCTGAACATCTTCATCAACCTCGAGGACCTCGGCGAGCAGGCCGCCGACGCGATTGCCGCCGAGCCGCGCTCGGGCGCCGCCAACGAAAACCTCGACAAGAGCGTCGAGGAGCTCGAGCTCTCCGTGCGCTCCTACAACTGCCTGAAGAACGCGAACATCCGGACCATCCGCGAGCTCGTGCAGAAGACCGAAGCCGACATGCTGAAGACCAAGAACTTCGGCCGCAAATCGCTGAACGAGATCAAGGAAATCCTGCACACCATGGGGTTGAGCCTGGGCATGCGGCTCGATCAGGCGGTGCAAGAGTAAGTAGATCCAGCCATGAGACACAACGTAGCGCACCGTAAACTGGGCCGGGTTACCGAGCATCGCCTCGCGATGCTGCGGAACCAGGCCATCTCGCTGCTCCGGCACGAGCGGATCGAAACCACGATCCCCAAGGCCAAGGAGCTGCGGCCGTTCGTCGAGCGGCTCATCACGATCGCCAAGCGCGGGATTGCCGCCGGCGATGCCAAGGCGCAGACCCTGAATGCGCGGCGGATGGTGCTGGCCGAGATCCCCGATACCGAGGTGGTCAGCAAGCTGTTCGCCGAGCTGGCTCCCCGGTTCGCCGATCGGCCGGGCGGCTACACCCGCATCCTGCGCATCGGCTTCCGCCGCGGCGACGGCGCCGAGACGGCGCAGATCGAACTGGTCGGCAGCGAGTGGACGCCGGCCGAGGAGCCGAAGGAAGGCGAGGACGCCGAAGCGCCGAAGAAGAGCAAGGGGCTCGGCGAGCGTCTGCGTCAGACGGCGCGTCGCATGCGCGGTGGCAAGGATTCCGGCGGCCCGAAGGCGCAGGAAAAAGGGCAGACGCGCGGCGGCAGGAAGACGACGACCCCGAGGAAAGTCGGAGGGTCGTAGAGCCTCTAGCCTTTGGCCTCTGGCCGTTGGGTTTGGGGCGTGAATTCAAGGGGCCGGGTTTCTTACCCGGCCTCTTGCTTTGTACGGCTGCCAGAGGCTAAAGGCTAGAGGCTAGAGGCTGATGGACTCTGATGCCCTGCGTCGCACGCTGACCCTGGCCAGCGCCTTCAAGGAAGGCGACCGCGCGGTCGGCGGAGGTGACGACCAGGCCGTGCGCCGCGAGGCGCGGCAGGCACTGCTGGCCACCACGGTCGGCGACATCCACGGCACCGCGCTCGTGGAGGACGGCGTCACCGAGGCGATCGCGCGGACGCGCAATCGCACGCACGACGCCGAGCTCGGGCCATGGCCGGTGTCGCGGGTGCGCGACGCCCTGCTGGCGCCCGGAGCCGGCGCCTGGGCCGCATCTCATGCGGCTTCGCTCGGGAGCGAGGTCATCGCCGCGGTCGTCAAGGTGATGACGCGCGACCAACTGTCGGCGGTGGCGCGCACCCTGGTGACGCCGGCCGGCGACGGCGCGCGCGCCATCGGCGGCAGCGGCCATTTCGGCTCGCGGCTGCAACCCAACAGCCCGGGCGATGACGAGCGCGAGATCCTGTACTCGATCTTCGAAGGGCTGGCCTACGGCTGCGGCGACGTCATCATCGGCCTCAATCCGGCCGCGGACGACCTCGACACCATCGTCCGCCTGGAGCAGCTGCTCGAGCGGGTCGTGCGCCGCCTGGAGCTGCCGACGCGCTTCTGCGTGCTCTCGGACCTGGTCAAGCAGCACGCCGCCCGGCGCTATACCACCGTGGACGTCGGTTTTCAGAGCCTGGCCGGCACGTCGCGGGCCCTCACAGGGATGGTAGGGCTCGACGTGGACGGCGTCGCCGATCTGGCGCGGGCGTTCGGCGGGCTGTATTTCGAGACAGGGCAGGGCTCGGAAGTCACCAACGGCGTGGCCGAGGGCATCGACATGGGCACGCTGGAGGCGCGCACCTACGGTGTGGCGCGCTGCATCCGCCAGACGGCGCCGGTCTGGACCATCGTCAACGACGTCGCGGGATTCATCGGCCCCGAGGTGTTCGCGAGCGCCGATCAGCTCGAGCGAGTGTGTCTCGAGGACGTCGTCATGGCCCGGCTGCATGGGCTGACGATGGGGCTCGACGTGTGCGCGACGTTTCACATGGGGATCGGCCCCGCCGCGCTGCGGCGGCTCACGGAGCGGGTTGTCGCGCGCGCCGCCCCCGCCTATCTCATGGCGGTGGCCGGGAACGCGGACCCGATGCTCGGCTACTTGACGACCTCGTTCCGCGAGCATCCGCCCCTGCGGCGGCTGGCGGGCCGGAGCTCGACCCCGGCGATGCGCCGCCGGCTCGAGGCGCTCGGGGTCGCCGAGGAGCCGGTCGCAACGGCCGGCGTCGCCGCCGCGAGGTTGAGCGCTCACTATGCTCGTGCTGGCGGGGATCACCGCTCGAGCGCGGCGCTCGAGGACGACGCGCGCCGCGAGGTGACAGCGCTGCGGGAGCGTGGCTGGGATCTGGGCGTCGCCGAGGTGGCGACAGCAGAGGCGCGCGTAGACACGCTCTACCAGCACGCGCGCGCGGCGCTCTTCGCCGTCCTGGACGACAGCGTCATCCGCGACGCGGCGTTGCGCCCCCTGCGCGTCCGCACCGCCGCCGCGAGTCGCGACGAGTATCTGGCCACTCCCTCATCGGGCGAGCGGCTACGGGACGAGGACGGGCGTGCCGTCGCCGCGCTCTACCCGCTCCGCCGTCCGCAGGTGCAGCTCGTGATCTCGGACGGGCTCAACGCCAACGCGCTGAACGAGCAGCTCCGCGCGATCCTGCCCGGCGTGCGGCAGGCGGTGGCCAGCCACGCCACTCACGTGGGCGAGCACGACATCGTGGTTCGCAACGGCAGGGTGCGAGCTGGCTACGACATCGGCGGCCTCACCGGCGCCGATGTCGTGGTGCATCTCATCGGCGAGCGCCCTGGCACCGGCTTGAACACCCTCTCTGCGTACGTCACGTATGGCCGCGACGCGACGGGCGCCGGGCGCTGGAGCCGCGATCTGCCGCACTCGGCCACGACCGCCGTGTGCGGCATCCACCCGCGAGGCAAATCGCCTGACGCCGCTGTCTCGGAAATCGCCCGCGTCGTGGCTCGCGCCGTGTCGCAGCGGCGCTCCGGCGTATCGCTCGATCTGAGATAGGCTGGCGGAACATGCTCCCCGGTGCTGCGCGTCGGCGGGGCGTTCATGGCCGGCCTGGCGTCGCACGAGTCGGCGGAGCCAGGCACGCTCGTCGTGCGCTGCACCCTCGAGGATCGGCGCTGGCTGCTCGAAGACGCTCCCGAGATCTACTACCTCACCGACGACTACCGGAAGCACCCGGTGGTCCTGGCGCGCGTGGCGCGCCTCGACCCTGACGCGCTGCGCGACCTGCTGTCGGTGTCGCGCCGGCTCACGATCGGAAAGGGGAGGATTAGATCAGGACGGCGCGGACCGTCGCGAGCAGCTGCTTCGAGGTAAACGGCTTCTGCAGGAACGCGTGCCCCGACGCCCGGTCGTGGTGCGCCGTGTAGCCCGACATGAAGACCACCTTCGTGCTGGGCCGGTGGGCGGTAATCGATTCGGCCAGGGCCGGGCCGCTGTGATCGGGCATCACCACGTCGGTGAGCACCACGGCGATGTCGCCGGCGTGGCCTTCGGCAAGGCGTCTGGCCTGGGTGCCGTTGGCCGCTCCCAGCACGGTGTAGCCGTGAGTGCGGAGAATGCGCTCGGTCAGGCTGCGCAGCGCCGTGTTGTCCTCGACCACCAGAATCGTCTCGGTGCCGTCGAGCACCGTGGCACCACCCGACAAGGCGGCCCCGTCTTCCGCCGTGCGCGAGGCCACCGGGAAGTGGACCGTGAACGTCGTGCCCTTGCCGGGCGTGCTCTGCACGGCGATGTGGCCGCCGCTCTGTTTCACGATGCCATGCACCGTGGCCAGGCCGAGCCCGGTGCCGCTGCCCACCGGCTTGGTCGTGAAGAACGGCTCGAAGAGCCGCGCCTGCACCTCCTGCGTCATTCCGCTGCCGGTGTCCGAGACCGAGAGCTCGACGTACGACCCGGGCGGCAGCGAGGTGCGCGGCGGCCGCGTGCCGTTGCTCGTGACCTGCGACGTGGCAATTGTCACCCGGCCGCCGTCCGGCATGGCGTCGCGGGCGTTGGCCACCAGGTTCAGCAGCACCTGCTCGATCTGGGCCGGGTCTGCGCGCACCGGCTGCGGCGCGGACGCGAGCTGGAAGTCGAGCTGAACGCTCTCTTCTACCAGCCGCCGCAGAATCTTCGCGAAGCTCTTGACCGTGTCGTTGAGGTCGTGCAGGCGCGGCGACACCACCTGGCGCCGGCTGAAGGCGAGCAGCTGCTTCGTGAGCGCGGCGGCGCTGACGGCGGCGCCGCGGATGGCGTCGAGCGATTGCGCCACCTCGCTGCCCGCCGGCTGCTGCATGGCGGTGATCTCGCACTCCCCCATGATGACGGTGAGCAGGTTGTTGAAGTCGTGGGCGACGCCGCCGGCC
>DASYRM010000198.1:0-15984 GCA_036004405.1 Vicinamibacterales bacterium | reverse complement strand
GTGCTGATGGACTACATGGATCGGAAACGCGCACCATACACTGATGCTGCCCCCGACGATCCCGATCTTTCCGCTGCCCAACGCGGTGCTCTTTCCGAACGTGTTCCTGCCGCTGCACATCTTCGAGCCGCGCTATCGCGCCATGCTGGCCGATGCGCTCGCCGGTGACCGCATCATCGGCATGACGCTGCTCATGCCCGGCTACGAGGCCGACTATCAGGGGCGGCCGGCCGTGTATCCGGTGGGCTGCGCCGGCGTCATCACTCACTCGGAGCAGCTGCCGGATGGGCGTTCGAACGTGGTGCTGCGCGGCATCGAGAAGTTCCGCATCCTCGAAGAGGACAGCAGCCGCGAGTACCGTCTCGCGCGCATCGAAGCGCTGCCGGAGACGGCCGGTAACAGCGAGAAGACGCTGCTGAAGCAGCGCCGCCACCGCCTCGAGGCACTGCTGGTGGCGGCCATCGAGCGCGGTGGACAGGATCCCCGGTTTCCCGCGGCGATTCCCGACGAGGACCTCGTCAACGCGCTGTCGCAGTACCTCGGGCTCGATCCCGTGGAGCGGCAGGCGCTGCTCGAGCGCGACGGCATCCTGGCGCGCTGCGAGGGTCTCATCGAGCTGCTCGAGATGAAGACCTACTCCGGCGGCGGCCCCCGCTCCGTCCACTGATTACGTAGTTGCGGGTCTCCAGACCCGCCTCGAGTGGCTGGCGTTCGCCTTGCAGGCGACTCGGGCGTGGCTATCTCTGCTTCGAACCCTACGCTCGAGTTTCCACTGCGGGGAGCCTGGGCCATCGTGCGTTCTCCAGGGCATCACCGCTACGCGTTCGATCTCGCGGCCGTCACCGATCCCGCCGGCGGCTACTTCACGAAGTCGCGTCTCAAACTCCTCCTCTCGGGCGCATCGGTCGAGGATTCGCACAGCTGGGCCCAGACGGTGCACGCGCCCGCCGACGCCACCGTCGTCGATCTGTACAACGACGCCGCGGATTGCCTCTCGGTGCGCGTCCTCAACGGCGTCCGCCTCGTTCGGAGCCGGCAGCGGCACAGCGAGCTCCGCCAGCTGGCCGGCAACTTCCTGCTGCTGAAGTGCCGCACGGTCTTCGTGCTGCTCGCCCACCTCCGGCAGGGCTCGATTCGTGTCGCAAAAGGCGACACCATCGCGCGGGGCGACGCCGTCGCCGAGGTCGGTAACTCGGGCAGCTCGTTGGCGCCGCACCTGCACTTGCAGGTCGTAGACCGTCCCGACCCGCTTCGGGCGGCCACCCTTGGGTTTCTCGTCAACGATTACGAGCGCTGGAACGGACGCCAGTGGCAGCCGGTTCGCTACCGCGAGCTGGTGAAAGGGGAACGGGTCAGGTACGCGGCAAACGATCTCTTGTGAGGTCTTGGTCTTGACGCCGGTCGCTTCCTTCTCACCACGGCCACACTCGAGAAGCCGAGCGCCAGCAGCAGCAAGGGCGAGGCCTCCGGCACGCGCGCGCGCACCATCACGTCGTCTACATACAACCGAGGCAGCGGCTCGGACGGGTAGCGATCGACACCGTTGATGCCCAGACCCACAAGCTTCTTGCCCGGTGCAAGATAACTGGTCAGATCGATGAAGTCCCACTGCCCGAGCTCGGGCCAGGCGATGAAGAAATTCAGATAGAGGTTCGGGACAGGCTGATCGGAGTAGAAGAATTCGAACCCGATGGGCAGAGCGAAGGCGTTGGGATTGAAGACCCAGAACCCTAATTCGGTGATCGACGACACCGCCAGGCCATCGAAATCCAATCGCATTTCGAGATTGCCCACGTCGGTTGCGCCGAAGGCACCTGAATGCGCAACTCCGGCGACCACATTCCACGGATCGCACACCGGCATCTGACACGCGGAGAGGTGAGGAGGCGTCGTGTTGAGGTACCAGGCGCCGAGCGTGGCCGACTCGAACGAATCGACGAAGATCGCGTCCGCCTGTGCACTCTGTGGAACGACGAACAGAGTCGAAAGGGATAGAACGGCGCAAACGATACGTCTCTGTGCCTGATTCACGGCCCGAAGACTAGCACAACTGATGAGCTAGGTCGCCGGGCGTATGCTTCTCCCTTCGGCACATTTCCTTTCGGCAAACCTCACACGAGAGCGCCCCGTCCGGGTGCGCCCGGAGGGACGGCGGCGGATCAGCAAGGAGCGCCTATGACGCCGGACGATTTCCCCACCAACCCCAAGGACGTCTTCACCTACGCAAAGAAGCATCAGGCGGAGATGCTCGACCTCAAGTTCGTGGATATGCTCGGCAGCTGGCAGCACTGCTCGTTTCCCCTCGACACGCTGGATGAAGGCACCTTCGAGGAGGGCCTCGGGTTCGACGGCTCGTCGATTCGCGGCTGGATGGGCATCCACGAATCGGACATGATGGCCGTCCCCGATCCCACCACCGCACGCCTCGACCCGTTCTTCGCCAAGCCGACGGTGAGCGTCATCGCCAACGTGATCGATCCGATCACCCGCGAGGCGTTCACGCGCGACCCGCGTCACGTCGCGCGCAAGGCCGAGGAGTACCTGGCGCAGTCGGGGATCGCCGACACCTGCTTCGTCGGGCCCGAACCGGAGTTCTTCATCTTCGACGAAGTCCGCTACGAGCAGAACCAGCATCGCGGCTACTACGAGATCGATTCGGTCGAGGGCGCATGGAACACGGCGCGCATCGAAGAACCGAATCTCGGCTACAAACCCAGCTTCAAGGGCGGCTACTTCCCCGTCAGCCCGACCGACACCTTCCACGATCTCCGCGGCGAGATGGTCCACGAGATGCGCCGCATCGGCATCGTCGTCGAGGCGCACCACCACGAGGTGGCCACCGCCGGCCAGTCGGAAATCGACATGCGGTTCCAGCCGCTCGTGAAGATGGCCGATCAGTTCATGTGGTACAAGTACGTCTGCAAGAACGTCGCGAAGCGCCACGGCAAGACCGTGACCTTCATGCCGAAGCCCGTCTTCGAAGACAACGGCAGCGGCATGCACTCGCACATCTCGCTGTGGAAGGGCGGGACGCCGCTCTTCGCGGGCGACGGCTACGCGGGGCTCAGTCAGCTCGGCCTGTGGTCCGCCGGCGGCCTCCTGAAGCACGCTCCCGCGATTCTCGCGTTCGCCGCACCGACCACCAACTCGTACCGCCGCCTGGTCCCTGGCTTCGAAGCGCCGGTGAACCTGGCGCTCTCGGCGCGCAACCGATCGGCCGCCATCCGCATCCCGATGTACTCGAAGAGCCCGAAGGCCAAGCGCCTCGAGTTCCGCTGTCCGGACCCGAGCTGCAACGGCTACCTGGCGTGGTCGGCCATGCTGATGGCGATGATCGACGGCATCGAGCACAAGACGGACCCGGGCGCGCCGCTGGATCGCGACATCTACGAGATGACGCGCCATGAGATGAAAGAGATGGGGGTCCGCACGACCCCCGGCTCGCTCGAGGAAGCCGTCAACGCGCTCGAGGCGGATCACGCGTTCCTGCTGCGCGGCGACGTCTTCACCGAGGATCTCATCCAGACCTGGATCGACTGGAAGCGGTCGAAGGAGCTCGATCCGATCCGGCTTCGCCCGCATCCACACGAGTTCTCGCTCTACTACGACAACTAGCCATGTCCGAGGGCGGCCTGCGCGACATAGACGGCAAGTCGCCGCCCTTCGATCAGTTCGGGAGCATCCATCGGCTCGCCGCGGCCCGCAGCGGGCATGCGTCCTCGGCGCATGCCCGTCATCAGCTCTACGCCGCGCGCCACCGGCACAGCCGGGCGAACATGCTGATCAAGGTGACCTCGAAGCCGGGACTCGTCTACGAGAAGGACCTCGTGAACGAGATCGCCAGCCTCTCGACGATCAATCACGCGCTGCCCCACTCGCGATACTTCCCGGCGCTGGGCGACCACGGACGCCTGCGCGACGGTCGCCTGTTTCTGACCATGTCGCTCTTCGACGAGCGGCCGCTGGCAACGACGATCGGCGGCGAACGCATCCCGCCGAGGCAGGCGGCCCATATCAGGACGATGATCGAAGTGACCCGGGCGCTGGGCGAGCTGCACGCCCTGGAGATCTGGCACGTCGATCTCAACCCGATGAACATCCTCAACCGGTGGGAGGGCGGCAGGCCGGTGGTCAGGATCGTGGACTTCGAGTCGTCGTACGAGGTGGCCCGACACTCGAGCGGAGACTTCTACGATCCGCCGACGACGTTGGGATACTCGGCGCCGGAACTGGCGCGGCAGGCGCCGGACGCCCGATCGGATCTGTTCTCGCTGGGCGCGGTGCTCTACACCATGCTCGCCGGACCCGAGTGGACGTGGACCGCCGACGTCGGCCGGTGTATCGCGGCGGATCGAGAAATGGCACCCGAGCTCAAGGAGACCCTGCTCGCGGCGGTCGCGCCCGAGCCGCAGCAACGCTTCCAATCGATGGCCGACTTCCGCACGGCGCTGCGCGGATATCTCGATCGCACCTGGCCGTCGGCTGGATAGCCGGCGGCGGCTCCTATTGCGTTCCCATACCATCGTGGGTACTATGGCTTCGCCATAGGAGAGGCCATGGGACGAAAGCCGAGCGATGTGTGGCAGGGCACGTTGGCCCTGATGATTCTCAAGAGCCTCGACACCATGGGCGCCATGCACGGCTACGGCATCGCGCGACGGATCGAGCAGGTCAGCGATGACACCCTCTCCGTCAACTACGGGACCATCTATCCCGCGCTGCTCAAGCTCGAACAGGAGGGCGCCGTACGCGGCGAATGGGGGCTCTCCGAGCAGAACCGCCGGGCGCGCTTCTACTCGTTGACCAAAACCGGGCGCAAGCAGCTGGAAGCGGCCGCTCGTGAGTGGGATCGCACCACCGACATCGTCGGGCGCTTCTTCCGCCCGGGAGAAACGTCGTGAGGGCGTTGCGCCGGGCGCTTGCGAGGCTCGCCGGCCTCGTCACCCGCCGTCGTCGCGAACGGGACTTCGACGAGGAGCTGCGCAGCCATGTCGAGATGGACACCGACGAGGGGATCCGCTCCGGCCTCGCGCCCGAGGAGGCCAGACGGCGGGCGCTCGTCATGCTCGGCGGCGTGCAGCAGACGCGCGACGCGTACGCAGACGGCGTAACACTGCCGTCGCTCGAGAGCGTGCTCCGGGACGTGCGCTTCGCGGTCCGGAGCTGGCGAAGGCGCCGGGATTCACCGCCGTCGCGGTGCTCGTGCTGGCCCTCGGCATCGGCGCCAACGCCGCGGTGTTCAGCCTGATCAACGCGGTTCTGCTGCGGCCCGTCAACCGGACGACGGACGGGACGCTCATGGCGGTCTCAATTGGAGACCGTACGCGGCCGGGCGCCTGGCGCTTCTTTTCGTACCCCGAGTACCTCGACGTCCGTCAGCAGCCCGGCCTCTTCCGATCGGTCGTCGCGGAAACCCCCGCGCGCCCCGGACTGGAGGAAGGCGGACGCGTCCGGCGCATCAGCGCCCGCATCGTGTCGTCGAACTTCTTCTCCGCACTCGGTGCCACCATGGCCGCGGGGCGCGGCTTCACCACCGCCGAAGAGAATCCCAGCGCCGCGGCACCCGTCGCGGTCGTCGGCTATCCGTTCTGGCGGCGGCACGGCTTCGATCCCGCGCTCGTCGGCGGCAGCCTGCGCATCAACGGCAGATCGTTCACCGTTGTCGGCGTCGCGCCCGAGGGCTTCACCGGCGTGCTGCCGTTGATGGGCTCCGACGTCTGGTTCCCGTTCGGTGCCGCCGCCCTGCTGACGGCCGGCTCGTCACCGGGCCTGTTCGGAGGTGTCACCAGCGATCGCCAGGTGCAGTCGCTGCTGCTCACCGCCCTCCTGCGCGACGGCGTGACTGCGGACGTTGCGGCGCGCCGCCTGGACCCGTGGGCCGCGGCGCAACCGACGGCAGCCAGCGGCGGCCGGACGCAGATCGTGGTCGCACCGCGGTCCCGCTCGGCCATGGGCCCATCACCGGGACGCGACACCGCGGCGCGGGCTGGAGCCACCGTTCTCATGCTCCTCACGATGGGCGTTTTGGTCGTCGCCTGTCTGAACCTCGCCAACATGCTGCTCGCACGCGGCAGCGCCCGGCGCCCCGAGATTGCCCTCCGGCTGGCGCTCGGCGGCAGCAGGGGACGCATCGTCCGGCAATTGCTGACCGAAGGGCTGCTGTTGTCGCTCCTCGGCGGAGCGGCGGCGCTCTTCATGGCGTGGGCGTTCGCGCGCCAGGTGATGGCAACACTCGGCGCTCTGCCAGGATCGAACCTCGTCATCAACCTCACTCCGGATCTCCGTGTGCTCACGGCCGTCGCGATCGCCTGCCTGGTCAGCACGATCGCATTCAGCCTCGGCCCCGCGTGGACGCTGTCGAAACCCGATCTGGCGAGCGCACTCAAGACCGCTGGTCTGCGTGGCAGGAAGCGTCGCGTGCCGATCCCCGACCTGCTGGTCGGCGGACAGATCGCGCTGTCGCTCGCACTGCTCGTGGCGGCGGCGCTCTTCGTACGCGCGGGCGTCGCCGCGGCCGTCGCCGATCCCGGGTACACGCTGAAGGACGGACTGCTCGTGCAGACCGACCTCGACATGATCGACGCCTCGCCGTCCGACGGGCTCCGCACCTACGGGGCCCTCGTTGACCGACTGCGGGCACTGCCCGGAGTCCACGCCGCGACGCTGGCCTCGATCGTCCCCTTCGGCGAGGTCCGCGAGGGGCGCCTGATCACCAACAACTCGCATCTTCTCTTCACCACCTACACGGTCGTGGGGACCGACTATCTCGAGACGCTCGGGCTGAAACCGCTCGCGGGCCGCCAATTCACCCGGCTCGAAGAGCAGAGCTCCGCCGCCTCGCCGGTGGCACTCGTGGATCAGACGCTGGTCGATCGACTGTTCGGCGGCCGCAACCCCATCGGACAGGTCCTGCACATGTCCATGCAGCCGGACCGCTCGGATGACGAGGCTGTGCAGATCGTGGGCGTCGTACCGGCGATCCGCGACGATCTGACCGAAGAGCTCAACGCGCACGTCTACGTCCCGTTCGGCGCGCGCTACCGCTCGGCGATGACGCTGCGGATCAAGACCGAGCCGGGCGCACAAACCGCGGTCACGATGCCGATCCGGCAGGCGATCGCCGAGATCGACCGCCGCATTCCGGTGCTGTCCGTCCAGACGCTCACCCAACACCGCGACGCGTCGGGGGCGCTGCTGGCCCTCACGCTGATCGCAGGGATCTTCGGCGCCCTCGGCGTGATCGCGCTTTTTCTCGCGAGCATCGGCGTCTACGGGCTGCGCGCGTACCTCGTCGCACAACGCACCCGCGAATTCGGCATTCGTCTTGCGCTCGGCGCCCCGCGCGGCTCGATGGTGCGTCAGGTGCTCGGCGAGGGCGCCCGTATCGCGGCCGTGGGCATGGTGGTCGGCGGCCTGTTTGCGACCGCGCTCACGATCGTGCTGCAGCAGTCGGGCATGCTGCTCAATGTCAGCCCCACCGATCCGCTGGTATTGATCGGGGCGCCGCTCGTCATGCTTGCCGCCACCGGGCTCGCCTCCTACATCCCGGCGCGGCGCGCGCTCAGCGTCGAGCCGGTCGCCGCGCTTCGAGTCGAATGACGCCTGTCCGTGCGGTATGGTTGCCGCATGAAGAAGCGCGACCATCCGGTGGACGACGTCCGGCGTTTCCTCGAGCCCGGCCCCATCGTGCTCGTGAGCTCGGCGTGGAAGGACAAGACGAACATCATGACGATGGGGTGGCACATGGTCATGAGCGAGGAGCCCTCGCTCGTCGGCTGTTTCATCTGGGACCGCAACCACTCCTTCGAGATGATCCGCAAGAGTCGCGAGTGCGTCATCAACGTCCCGGCGATCGACCTCGCCACCACCGTGGTGCGCATCGGCAACACGTCCGGCGCGGACATCGACAAGTTCGAGCGGTTCGGACTCACGGCGGTGCCGGGCCGGAAGGTGAAGGCGCCGCTCATCGACGAGTGCCACGCGAACTTCGAGTGCCGGCTCGTGGATTCGCGCCTGATCAACCGCTACAGCCTGTTCGTATTCGAAGTCGTCAAAGGCCACGCCCGGGTGACGCCGAAATTCCCGAAGACGCTGCATTACCGAGGTGATGGCCTCTTCATGCTCGCCGGGCCAACGGTCAGCCGCTATCGCAGGCTGTTCAGGCCCGAGATGCTTCGCGCATAGTCACTCGCGCACGGCCGCTCATCGCGCGCGCCGCGGACGCCGCCGCCTCGGCGTCGAGCGGCTCCAGCATCCGGAGCGCCTGGTTCTCGAAGACGGCCACGGGTACGCCGTCGCGATAGGCGATGCGGTTGCGGCCCCGCGCGGCGACGCGCGCGCCGGCGGTGACAATGCCGGCCAGGTTGAGCGGATCGGCGGTGGATACGCCGTAGAAGGCGCCGTTCGGCGGCGTGCGCCGCACCTCGCGCAGCACCGGTACCGCGTCGGGCAGCGCATATTGCTCGCCCGACATGCCCGACACGAAGCGGCCGCCGCGGATTTCGCCGCGAGCCTCGAGGCGGCGATAGACGCGCGTCAGCTCCCGCCACGGGGCCGCGGCCGCCTCGCGAATCAGCAGGCGCCGGAACACGATCCCGTAGCGGTGCAACAGGCTCCACGCCTGGACCTCGACGGCCGCCTCACGCGAGGTGTCAGGCGAGCCTGAAGGCTCGCCTCTACGAGCGTCAATGAGATTCCAGCGGCCGGCGAGGTTGGGCCGGCGATCGTGCCAGGGCCTTCCTTGATCGGCCGCGACCAGCAGGCGCAGCCCGGCGAACCCGTCCGACGCGGCCAGACCGGCGGCGACGAGGGCGCTCAGCGCGATGCGCAGCCGATCGGTGTCGAAGGAAAGCGAGCTCGCGAGCTCCCGGAAGAACGACGGACCGCGCGCTTCCACACGCGCCATCACCACCCGAGCGTCGTCGCTCAGCGTCTCGAGCAACGCACCATCGCCTCCCGGCAGCCAGGCGTCGGAGTGGTCGCTGGTCACGAGCGCAATCGGCGTGGCGGACGTGGTCCTCAGCACGCCGGGCGCCGAGGCCCGGCCCCACCGGACATCTCCAGACAGGCACGCCATGTCGAGCTGCGACGGCTCGTAACCGTCGAGGCGCGCCGGCAGGATCGACCGCTCCCACGCGCGGGCCGGCGCCTCGAAGCCATCGAGCCGGTCGAGCACCTGCTTGAGCCCCTCGGGGCCCGTGAGCCGCGCGATCTCGTCCACGTGCTGCCACTTGAACAGGAAGCGCATGAAGTCGGCGGGCGACACCGGCTCGATCTCGGCTCGCAGCCGCGTCAGCGTATAGCGGTGGATGCGCGCCAGGAGCGCGCGGTCGCACCACTCGATGTCCAGCCTCTGCGACGTGAAGCGGCCGCGCAGCACGACGCCTTCGGACTCGAGCGCGAGCAGCGCGTCGTCCACCGCCGCCTGCGTAGTGCCGAGCACCAGCGCAAGGCCGGCCGCGGTGGTGGGGCCAGCGATGGTGAGGCGGCTCCTGACAATCTCGGTCAGGGCCTCGCCTGCCATCCACCTGCGCCCCGCCCGGCCGGCGGGCACCACCACGGCAACGTTCGGCGCCAACGCGGGATGCACCGCCTGCCACTCGGGCAGACGCTCCGTAGCAATCGCGAGCCCCGCGACCAGCGCCGCGCGGCCCGACGTCACCAGCGTGTCGAACCACGCCGGGTCGAACGAGATCATCTCGTCGGCCGTGAGCGCGCCGCAGATCATGAGCGCGTCGTGCAGCTCGTCAGCGTCGCGCGGATCGGGTGCCGCTTCCTGGCGCACCTTCTGGACGGCCGCCGCGTCGAGCACCGCGCCCTCCTCCACCGATCGATCGTCGCGGCCGCGCCGCGTCTGCACGGCATGCACCCTCCGCTCCTCGAGCGGCGCGTCGTCCATGAACGCGTAGGGCTTCGCGTTGAGGATGGCGGTCGCGAACACCGACGGCTCCGGCGTGTCGCGCGCGAGCAGACGGAACTCGCCGCGGTGGATGCGCGTGAGGATGTCGCGCAGCCCGTCGAAATCCATCGCTTCCTGCAGGCAGTCGCGCACCGTCTGGTTGACCAGCGGATGATCGGGGAGCTGCCGATCGCCTGGAATGTTCTCCAGACACGCGGCGGCGTCGGGAAACACCGAGGCCATCAGATCGTCGGCCAGCATCCGCTGCAGCTGCGGCGCCACCCGGCGGCTGCCCCGCGCCCGCGGTACGGCCAGCGAGATGGTGGCGTTCCAGCGCCAGCGGGTCTTGAACACCGGCGCATCGAGAAACGCCTGCACCAGCACGTCGCGCGCCGTCTCTGGATGGAGATAGCGGAACACGTCGGCCAGCGGGAACGAGTGCTGCGGGCCGAGCGACAGCAGGATGGCGTCTTCGGTGGCCGCCGCCTGCAGCTCGAAATTGAACTGACGGCAGAACTTCTTGCGCAGCGCCAGGCACCAGGCCTTGTTGATGCGGCTGCCGAAGGGGGCGTGCAGCACGAGCTGCATGCCGCCAGACTCGTCGAAGAAGCGCTCGAGCACGAGCGTCTGCTGCGTCGGGATGGCATCGAGGGCGCGGCGCCCCTCGTCGAGAAACGCCAGCACCTGCAGGGCCGCTTCCCCGTTGACGCCGGCGTCAGCGGCCAGCCAGGCCACGTCGTCGGGGCCAACCGTCTCGTGCCGATCGCCGAACCGGTCCGACACCATCTGCCGCACACTGCTCACCGCGTGTGACAGCTCGTTGCTGCGCGCCGGCGCCTCGCCGAGCCAGAACGGAATCGACGGGGGGGCGCCCTTGGCGTCGGCCACGCGGACGACCCCGGTAGTCACCTGGAGGATCTGCCAGGAAGCGTTCCCCAGCTGAAAGATGTCGCCGGCGTTGCTCTCGATGGCGAAATCCTCATTGAGGGTGCCGATGAAGGTCTCGCCGGGATCGAGCACGACGCGGTAGTCGGCCACTTCGGGAATCGCCCCGCCCGACACCTGCGCCAGCAGGCGCGCCCCGCGCCGGCCGCGCACCGTACCGTGCACCTCGTCGCGATGCAGCAGCGCGGAGCGCCGCCCCTTGCGCGTCGAGAAGCCCTCGGCAGCCATGGCAACGACGGCCTCGAAGTCGCGGCGCTCCAGCGCGCGGTACGGCCAGGCGCGTCGTGCCATCGCCAGGAGCTCGCCTTCGCCTATCGCCTCTTCGGCCGCGCTCGTCTCGGCCACGATCTGCTGCGTCAGCACGTCGAGCGGCGCGTCGTGCGGCACGATGGCATCGAGCTCGCCCCGCTTCAGCGCCCGGATCAGGGCAACACACTCGAGGAGGTCGTCGCGCGTCTCGGGAAACACCCGCCCTTTCGGTAGCCCGCCCACCCGGTGACCCGACCGGCCGACCCGCTGGATGAGCGCGGCGATGGTGTGCGGCGAGCCGATCTGGCACACCAGATCCACGGACCCGATGTCGATGCCAAGCTCCAGCGACGCGGTCGCGACGAGCACGCGCAGGCGGCCGGCCTTGAGTCGCGTCTCGGCGTCGAGACGCGTCTCCTTCGACAGGCTTCCGTGATGGGTCGCCACCAGCTCCTCGCCGAGGCGCTCGCTTAGATGACGCGCCACGCGCTCGGCCAGCTTGCGTGTGTTCACGAACACCAGCGTCGTCCGATGCGCCTGCGCCAGCTCCGCCAGCCGATCGTAGTACTCGCCCCAGACCTCGTGGGCCATCACGGCGTCGAGCTCGGAGCGCGGCAGCTCGATGTCGAGGTCCATCGGGCGGCCGTGACCTTCGTTCACGATTTCGCAGGCCGCGCCCTCCGTGCCCACCAGCCACTTCGCCACGTCCTCGATCGGCTTCTGAGTGGCCGACAATCCAATTCGCTGGAGCGGCCGGCCGGCCACACGCTGGAGCCGTTCGAGCGAGAGCGCGAGATGCGCTCCGCGCCGGCGACCGATCACGGCGTGGATTTCATCCACGATCACGGTGCGCACCGTGGCCAACATCTGACGGCTGCGGGCGGACGTGAGGAGCAGGTAGAGCGACTCGGGTGTGGTGACCAGAATGTGCGGCGGCGTCTTCACCATCGCCGCGCGCGCGGACGCCGTGGTGTCGCCGGTGCGAACGGCGGCCGTGATGCGCAGCGCCTCTGCGCCCTGCGCCGCTGCGATGGCGGCAATGCCGTTCCGCGGCTCCTCGAGGTTCTTGTGGATGTCGCTGCTCAGCGCCTTGAGCGGCGACACGTAGAGCACGCGCACTTCATCCGGTAGCGGACGGTCGAGGCTCTCCCGGACCAGCTCGTCTATCGCAAAGAGAAACGCGGCGAGCGTCTTGCCCGACCCGGTCGGCGCGGCAATCAGCGTGTGCTGCCCGTTGGCAATTGCGGCCCAGCCGCGCTCCTGCGCCGGCGTCGGCGCGCCGAGCGTGGAGTGGAACCACTGGTGAACGAACGGATGGAAGGAGAAAGAGCCCATGGGTCTCGACGAGCGGGAGACCCTGATCTTATCTTGACGGGCCGCCTAAAGGCGGCCCCCACGACAACAGGTCACTCTTCGACAACAGGTCACTCTTCGCGGAGGGCGAAATACAACGCGATCGGGGCGGCGACGATGCACGCGACCACGGTGATCACGATGGGGAGCTGGGCCCGCAACGTGGCCATCACCATGTCGGCGGCTGGGGCGAGCCTGGCGGTGAACGCGCCGAAGCGATCGAAGACCGGCAGGACTGCCGGCCACACCATCGACGCGCCCGCCGCGAGCAGCCCGAGCGCGCAGGCCGCGGCGGCGCCGTAGCCCCACACCAGCGGACGCGCGGCGGCGCGGGCCGCGTCGGCGCGCGCGTGCACGGCGGCGCGCCACCAGATCTGCCCCGCCGACGGCAGCGGCACATCGCGACGGCTAATGGCGGCGCGCGCCTCGTCGTAGTCCTCGCGCAGCAGCGCTGCCACCTCTACGACCTCGCCGCACACGTCGCACGTGGCAGCGTGGTCGCGCAGCGTCTGGTCGCAGGCATCGGGCCATCGCCGTCCCAGTACGGCCTCCACCACGGCCGGCTCGTGCTCGCAGATTCGGCGGGTCACTGCGCGCCTCCCGCGCTGTCCTGCGACAGCAAACCCGCCAGCCGGTGGCGCGCGCGGTGCAGGAGCGCCTTGAGGCTCGACGTCTTCAGCCCCAGCACTTTCGCGATCTCCTCATGCGAGCACCCGTGCGCGTAGGCCAGCCACAACATGCTGCGCTCACGCGGCTTCATGCGCGCCATGGCGCGCGCCAGGTCGATGCGGCGTGCCGCGCGCCCCTCGGAACCGCCGGCCACGTCCGGAGCCGCTTCGCGCTCGGCGTCGAGCAGCGGCTCGCGATCGGCGCGTGGGCGGCGCCGGTGGTCGTGCACCAGGTTGGTGGCGATGCGATACAGGTAGTTGCGGCGGTGATCGTCGCTCTCGAACGTGGTGGTCGTGCGCAGCAACCGGTAATACGCTTCCTGGAGCAGATCGTCGGCGAGGCGTCCGTCGCCGGTCATGCGGTTGATGTAGACCCAGACGGGACGGGCCGTCAGGTCGTAGAAGGCCCGGAACTCGTCCTCGTTCATCGGGAAGGTGCGCTCGGCCTCTTCGAGTGCGAGGAGTCGTTCGCGATCCGTCAGGGCCAAGCCGCTCATCTCACGCCTTCTTGGCGGGCAGAATGCCCATCCGTCCAGACACAACGTAGGCGGCGAGCGCGGACACGATGAGACCTACACCGACGGAGCCGACGATCGCCTGGATGACGGAGAGCGCCTGACGTACCTCGTCGATGGCGTCCTTCTGAACGAACAGGAGCCCGCCTCCGAGCGCCATCAGCACGATGCCGGCCTGCATCGACCAGATGATACGGCTGACGGGCGCCGAGGAACGGGTCTCGGCGTCGAGCGCGATCGGCGTCGACTCCAGGAAGCGGCTGCCTGCCGGCGACTGAGCGTAGGCCAGCAGATCCTCGTTGGTCGTCAGGCGATCAAGCAGCTTGCCATGCATCTCGACCTGTACCTTCGACGTGCGCAGCCAGCGGCGGTGATCGACGATGGTCCGGACGAGCCACACGAAAATGCTCATCGTGGTCAGGAGAATAATGCCGACACCCATGCCGGCCAGGATCTCCTCCAGCAGTTCGTGGGCGCGATCACCGGACGAGCGCTCGCGGTACTGGAAGGTGCCGAAGTAGAACCCCGGGTTCCGGGAGATTTCCGGGTGCTGCTCGATGAACGCCGACAGCGCGGGATAGGCGGACATGTAGTCGGGCTTGCCCAGGAGCGAGGGGTCGCGCTGGATGATCTCGCCCACCGCCGGCGGGTACTGGCGCATGACGCGCCACAGATCCTGCTGCGTGTTATTGGCGTTCTGCGCGTCGAACGCGGCCCGCTGGTCGTCGGGCAGCGGCCGGCCACGCTCGATGAGCACGGGTCCCCGCTGGGGCTCCGGGTTTCTCTGGGCCACAGCCGGGGCGGCGGCGCCAACGAGGGTCAGGGCGACCAGGAAAGCGGTCAGGGCGCGTCGTGTCATACCCGTAATACGGGACGTTACGGAAAAGGTTAACGGGCCTTCGGCCCGTTTCCTGCATCTCTCGGCGCGCTCCGCGCGCCTGACCGTCACGCCGAATCACAACGAGCACGATCTCAACGACTGGACGGCGTGACGGTCTAGGTTGCCGCCCCGACCCGTTTCGCGACCGCCTCGGCAAGCCGGTCTATGTCGTTGATATCGTTGTAGATCTGCCCCGAGATGCGCGCCCAGACACGCCCGCGGTAGGCGTGCATCTGCACTTCGATGGCGTCGTCGAAGAAAAGCGCGTCCCTGAGCGCCTGCGCCTCGGCCGTCGTGCTGCCGGCCGCCTCGGGCAGGGCGACGGTGGCCATCGACGCGATCATCGCCTCGGGCACGTCGAAGGTGGTCTGCCAGCGCTCCGCCAGACGGTGCGCGCCGGTCCACGCCAATGTGTGGTTGTAGGCCTGGATGGCATCCATCCCCCACTCGCGCATCAAGGCGATCGCCGAAGGCGCCGACAGGTGGGCGGATGGGTCGCGCGTGCCGAGCATGTCGAACTCGGCCTTGAACCCCTTGTCCAGCCCCCAGGAGATGACGGTGGGCCGGAGCTCCGCCTGCCACTCCGGCGCCGCCCACAGGATGCCGCTGCTGCGCGGCGTCCAGGCCCACTTGTGGAGGTTGCCGACATACCAGTCGACACCGAGCGACGGGATGTCCACGGGGATCTGTCCCGGTGCGTGCGCCGCGTCGGCGAGCACCGCCACGCCGCTGGCGCGCAGCCGCGCCGCTGTCTCACGCAGCGGAAAGACCAGGGCGCTCTGCGCCGTGATGTGCTCGACGATCGCCAGCCGCGTCCGCGGGCCCACCGCGTTGGCGTAGGCGTCGGCCAGTTGATCGGCGCGGAACGGATACGGCATCTCGACGGTGCGCACCGTGGCGCCGCGCTCGCGGGCGGCAAAGAGCGCCGCGCGCAGCACGCCGCCGTAGACCAGATCCGAGACGAGAATCTCGTCGCCCGCGCGAAGCGGGAACGAGCGGAGGACAGAATTCGCGCCAGCGGTGATGTTGTCCACGAACACGAGGTCCGCCCCCCGAGCCCCCAGGAAGGCAGCGACCTGGTCCGCGGCGGCGCGAAGGCGGGGAGGCTCGGGCAACGGCCGGCCGAATTCCGTTTCAGTCAGCGCGCGCAGGATGAACCGGCTGGGATGGCGCTCCATCTCGTCACGAATCGCCTGCTGCACGGCCAGGATGCGCCGCGGCGTGACACCAACGGTACCGTGATTCAAATATGTGATTCCAGGCTCAAAGCTCCATTCGGCCAACATGGGCTTACCGAAGGTCATGGCTGCTCCCTGCGTCCAAGAGGCCACGGGGGGCGGAGAGGGCATCTATGAAAGGGCCCCTCGAATCAAGACACACCTCGAGTGAGCGGAGCGCGCCCGGCTTACCAAGCCATCCGGGCGCGCGCAGCGAACGGGCTTCCCAGTGAACGACGACGGTGCACATTCACGCCTG
>DASYRM010000197.1:0-61252 GCA_036004405.1 Vicinamibacterales bacterium | reverse complement strand
CAATCGGTCTCCGGAGGACGCAGCTGCGGTCCCCTCCTCCTGTCGTCGCGCGCCATCATCAGTTCGTAGGTCGGCCCTTCACGTGCCTCGGTGTGTACGACCAGCTTGAACCGATCCTTGAGGAGTTCTCGCAACATCAAGAATGGCGTTTCAGGGGGCCGCCGCGCTCCGTCCGGCCCGATCGTGGGAGCAAGAGCTGCAGCGGATGCGGCCTTGGCGATGATGTCGAAACGATCCGATCCGATCCATTCAGGGCCGCCAGTAACCTGGAATGCTCGTACCCGGTACGCCTCCGCGATCAGGTCGCGCACGCGCACGTTGCGCGCCATATATCGATCGGACTGGAACACCGACTCTCCCCTGGCCTCACCCGACGCGTTCCGCTTGACCGTCGAGACTTCAAAGGTTGGAGCCTGAGCGGTGACAATGGTCCCCACAGCGACTGACATCAGGGTTAACAACCGACTCCTCGCGTATGCCATGGTGCCCACCTTTCGCGCGCGGAAAGGGATCGAGGGACTGCCCGCGTCACGGTCCGAAGGTGAAGGAGAACGCCCGCACACCCGGATCGCTGGTCACCAGGGTCAGCACGTGCCGTCCTCGCGCCGCACCGGCCACCAGGCGAATCATGCCAGACCGATCGAAGCGCGCCACGCCGTCTGTGCCGACGTCTGCACCATGGGCGTCGCCCACCGGCTGTCCGTCCAGCAGTACGGTCATCGCGGCGCTGCCCGAGGGTCCCGGTTGGACAACCAGGTTCACTTCGCGTGCCGTGAACGGGAGCACGATCTTGCCGGTGCCCTTCCGGAGCTCGATGTACTGATGTTCGCTTCGCCACTCGCCTTCCAGGGTGACCGTTCCGGGCTGGCGTCGCTCGATCCCAACGTAAGTCTCGTTGGTGATGCCGGCGTAAGAGGGCTGACCGGTCCTGGCAAACACCGTTGACTCGTGGCTGACAGCGGGCAGCTGAGCGCCAGGGTTGGCCTCTGCCAGAAGCCGCCGGATCTCGGATTCGATCTCGTCGTAGCGCCCTTCGCCCACCCAGCGCTTGACCAGCTTTCCCTGACGGTCGAACAGGTATTTCGCTGGCCAGGCGTCGTTGTCCAGCGCCCGCCAGATGGCGAAGTCGTTGTCGATGGCGATCGGATAGGTCAGCCCGTGGTCGCGAATCCCGCGGTCGATGTTCTCGGCCCGCTTGCCGAACTCGAACTCCGGCGTGTGCACCCCCACCACGACCAGGCCGAGCGCAACGTAGTCGCGATTCCACGCCTTGACATACGGCGAGGTCCGAATCCAGTTGATGCAGGTGTACTCCCACACGTCGACCAGCACGACTTTGCCACGCAGCCCGGCGGCTGTGAGTGGCGCCGAGTTCACCCAGCGCTCCGCCTTCAGCGCGGGCAGCGTGCTTCCCACGCCGGCCAGGCTCGAGCCCGCGACGACGCCGGCGAAGAAGAGGAGCGGCAGGGTGATTCTCATGAACTCAGACGCCACGGCGGGCGAGCACGTAGGGAACCAGGATGTCGAGGTCGCCGAGAAGGGCCTGCATGAGCGTCTTCGCCGCGGCCTGGAACACGGCGATGGCCCCGATCGCTTCACCGGCCTCGTCGTTCACGAGATCCGACACCGCTCTGATGATCAACAGCGGGACGCGATGACGATGCGCCACCCACGCGATGGCGCCGGACTCCCAATCTCCCGCCACCGCATCGAAGCGGTCCACCAGCTCGGACACCTGCGACGGAACCAGGTCCCGATCGCCAGAGACCAAAGGGACCCGCCTCACCTCGATAGGCAGGGAGTCGCCCAGCCACGTCAGATCGATATCGGTTGTGTACCAGCGGATCGCTTCGGAGGAATCGCCCATCGCCTCCTGAACGTCGTAGGTGATTGCGCTGGTGACAAGCAGCTTGTCTCCGCGTTGGACCCGCCCTTCAATGCCGCCGCAGGTACCGAGGTTGATCAGGACTTCAGGGTGCCATCGGGTGATCGCGTACTCTGTGGACGCCGCCGCCGCGATCTTTCCCCAGCCGCCGTGGAACAACAGAACGTCCTCGGTCCCGACGACATGCGTGAAGAACTCCCCGTACAGAGTCGGCTCGATTCGCTCTGGGCGCAGGACCTCCTTGACCGCCGCCCACTCTGCGTTGGCAGACACGAGCAGTACGATGGCGTATTCCCGCGAGACCGCTTCCGCGTCTTCAGGCTTCGTGCGCCAGGCTTCCATGGACAAACCTGCCAGACACAGCCAAGAAGGCGGCCCCGAAATGCTCGACGCGAAGCGTCACACCGTAGCTGTCTCCCCAGCCGCGGATATCCTCGTCGTCGAAGTAGCGCTTGTAGATTTCGAACCGCGTGCCGTCGTTCAACTGCCGCTCTTGATGTTCCACTTTCGCATTGACCTCCGCGCGCGGCGTGCTCCATGCGGAATCGAGGATCAGAAACTCGCCGGATTCGCCGAGCAGCGCCTCGAGTCGCGCGAACGCGAGCCGTTCTTGCTCGACGGTCAGATGGCTGAACAAGAAACCGATCAGCGCCGAGTCGCAGGAGCCCTTGGCCAATTGGCAGTCGAAGAAATCCGCACGCACAATCGAGCAGCGGTCCAGCACGCCACAGGCCGCGGCCTTCCTCTTGCTCTCGTCGAGCATCTTCTCTGATTGATCAAGGAGAGTGATGTGGGAGCATCGTCGAGCGTAGTGGGGGAGCCAATACGCCGTGCCGCAGGCGACATCGATGATCCGCCCGCGGCCGAATCGTTCCACGATTGGTTCCAGCAGCGACGCTTCGGCCTGGAACACACTCGGGTCGCGAATCGAGGCCGTACCGGTCCCCAGCAGATACGCTTCCTCGTACTCGGGGGCGCGCTCGTCGTAATACCGGAACATGCTGTGCCGAAGATGGGAATCCATCTCGGCCGAGGATAACCTAGCCCTCGCGTTTCATGCGCTTCTGGCGGGCCATCTCACGATCGCTGGGGGACGCAAGCGGACTGTCGGCAACCTTGATCTCCGTCGGCGAACAGTTTCTTGCCGCGGCCAAGCACGACCGGCACGGTGAAGATGCTCATCGCGTCGACCAGGTCATTGGCGAGCAGCGCGTGGACGAGCTCGGTGCTGCCCTGGGTGACGAGGTTCGGGCCGTCCTCACCGCGTATCACCCGGTGGCAGGAGCTGCGAGCGCGTGCCTCGAGCGTCACGATGGTCGCGTGACGGCCGGCGTGCCGAGCCGTGACCGCACGACCAGACTCACGGGGTCGCGTCCATAGATCAAGAGGGCTTGCTGGCGCGCCGTGGCGGCCGCGGCCTTGTCGCCCGCCTTCTCTGCGGTCGTCACCCGCTGCCACGCGCAGATGCGGTCCTCGACCGAGCACTGCCCCAGCTCCGCGAGCGCGCCTTTCGCATCGCCCTTGGCCAGCGCCAGCATCGCGCGGCCGTGATGCGCCATCGACTGCACCTGCGCGTTGTTCGGCTGCGCGGTGGCGTCGGCGTCGAGCGCGGCAGACGTCTTGGCCGCCGCGGCCGCGTCCCGCATCTGTGCCTCGATCATGGCGCGCACGCGCAGCGCCAGCGGACGCACGGCGCTCGCCACACCCGGCGTGAACTTGCCACCGTCGGCGGCGGCAACCACCGCATTGAGAGACGCCAGTGCCTCGCGCGAACGTCCCGCTTCCATCTGAGTCAGCCCACGCACCGTGCCGACGAACGCGGTGTCGTCCAGCTGCAGACCCGGAGCCTTTTCCATCGTGTCCACGAGCTTGAGCGCTTGAGCGAAGTCGCGCTGGGCGGCGGCGGCCGCCGCCAGATCGTTGTCGATCGTCAACTTGTCGATCGGACGCGTCGCCACCTCCCGCCCTTTCATCAGCGCGGCACGGCCGCCGGCCCAGTCGCCGGCGTAGAACCTCGCGTAGGCAATGCCCTGCTGCGCCGGCCAGAACTGCGGCGCCATCTCGGCCGCCTTCTGAAAGGCCGCCTCCGCATCCTTGAAGCGGCCCGCGCCCATCAACGCTTCGCCGAGCGAGTCCTGCGCATTGGCTTCCTGCGGCTGGATGCGCACGTACTGCTCCAGCGCGGCAATCGCGGCCGCGGTGTCGCCCTGCCGCAGCGACGCATAACCCAGCAGGTTCTGTGCGCCGCCGTTGGACGGGTTCAGCTCTGTCGCCTTCTTGAACGCCTGCTGCGCCTCGGCGTATTTCTGCTCGCCGAGCAGTTCCGATCCGAGCTGCAGGAAGCCTTGATAATCGCCAGGGGCGAGTTCGGTAACGCTCCTCAGCGCGCTCGCCGCCTTGTCCTGCTCCCCGCGCCGCTGTGCAACCGCCGCCTCGATCAGCAGACGTTCCGCCTCGGGCAGGCTGGCTGCGGCCGCCAGCGCCTCCTCCATCTCCTTGACGCCGTCGGGTCCTGGCGTGCCGCCACCGTGAAACGCTTTGGCGGACACGAACTGCGGATCGAGCGCGAGCGCCTGCTTCAGCTCGTCGAGCCCTTCGGCCGGGCGCGCGTTCTCGAAGAAGGCCACACTCTTCTGATAGTGCGCGAGCGCTTCCGGCGATTTCGTGGTGATCGGGATCTTCGCCGGAGCCGGCGCCGAGGCGGTGGCGGGAGTGGAGTTGGAGGGCGATGAGCAGGCCGAGAACAGCAGCACGCACGCGACGAGAGAGAGGCGCTTCATCACATCCTCCATTGCGAGCGACGGCAAGTATGATCGAGGCCGATGGCGATTCGACCCGGGGCGACGATTCACCAGGTGGCCAAGCGCGCTGGTGTTTCGACGGCCACAGTATCACGGGTCCTGAGCCATCCCGCCGTCGTCGCGCCGGTCACGCGCCAGCGAGTACAGCGGGCCGTGGACGCGCTCGGGTACATTCCTAACTCGGCCGCGAGCAACCTGCGCACGCTGCGCACGCGCAAGCTGCTCGTCACGGTGCCCGACCTCTCGAACCCGTTCTTCTCGCTGATCCTTCAGGGCATCGAGGACGCGGCGCTGCGCGCCGGCTACTCGGTGCTGGTGGGCGACACGCAGCACGACGAGCAGCGCGAAGAGGGCTATGCGCGCATGCTGAAGCGGCGCGAGGCCGACGGGCTGATCTTCCTGGGCCATCGCCTGCCGAAAGAAGCCGCAGCCGTGGTGCGCGCCGCGGCGCCGGCGTGCGCGCCGGTGGTGAATGGATGCGAGTTCAGCCCCCGGCTGGGGATTCCCGGCGTGCACATCGACAACGCGAAAGCGGCGGCTGAAGCGATGGCGCATCTCTACAGCCTCGGCCACCGCCGGATCGGGATCGTCACGGGCCCGCTGGTCAGCCCGCTCAGCCGCGACCGGCTGCACGGGGCCACGCTGCAGGCGCGGCGGACCGGCGCCGATCGCGGGCTCATGGTGGTGCAGGGCGACTTTTCGATCGAGTCCGGCGTGGCCGCCGTCGAGCAGCTGTTCAAGGGGACGCAGCCGCCGACGGCCGTCTTCTGTTTCAACGACGAGATGGCGATTGGCGTTCTGAATGCGGCGCGTCAGCGCCGGCTCGTGGTGCCGCGCGACCTGTCGGTGATCGGGTTCGACGACATCCGCTTCGCGCAGTACTCGGAGCCGCCGCTCACGACCGTCGCCCAACCGATGCGGGAGATCGGCGAGCGGCTGGTCCGCATGATCCTCGACATCCTGGAGGGGGGCGTGTCGAATCCGGCGTCGATCACGCTGCCGCACCGTCTGGTGCTACGGGCCACCACCGGACCGGCGCGACGTGGGGGCCGGCCATAGCCGCGTTCAGCGCGCGGCCGCGAGCTCGTCGTAGTAGCTCGACATCCCGCCGAACCAGGTAGTGGTGCTCACCGAGTTGTCCCACCCGAGATCGGCCAGCTTCAACCGCGTGCGGGCCTGATCGAGCGTCGCGAGCTGCTCCTTCTTCACGCCCGATCGGATCAAGGCCCGCAGCCGGTCGTTCATCGTCTGAAATCGTACCCGGTACGCGCGGACATCGTCCTTGGTCATCAGCTTCCCGTGGCCGGGAATCATGGTGTCGAAATCGACCTTGAGCAGATTGTCGATGGTGGTCAGGAATTCCACGGCGCTGCCGCCGCCGGGGTAGTCGATGACCGGCATCCCATCGATGACGAGGTCGCCCACGTGCACCGTCTTGAGATCGGGAAAGTAGATCACTGTGTCGCCGTTGGTGTGGCCGCGTCCGAGCCAGAGCAGCCGCACCTCGACGCCGCCCAGATAGAGCGCCGTCTCGTCGGCGAACGTGATGGTGGGTTCGCCCGGCTGCTTGAGGCGGAGGAAGTTCTCGCGGATGTTCTTGTGACCCACGATGTCGACGCCGAGCGATCCGCGCACATAGGCGTTGCCACTCACGTGGTCGGCGTGGTGGTGACTGTTGAGGACGTAGCGCACCGGCAGCGGACTCACCTTCTTCACCTGCGCGAGCACGTCGGCCGCCTGATCCGGAAACTTGTCGTCCACGACGATGAGGCCGGCCGGCGTCACGCGCAGCGCCACGTCGCCGGACTCGTGAATCAGGCCGTCGCCGGTCTGCCCCGGCGGACAGCCGCGCATGCATGGCAGGAACGGGCCGCGAATCACGTAGAGGCCGTCCTTCACGCGGTCGGCTCGCATCGGCCCTTCGGTCAGGATCTCGAGACGCTGCTTCAGCGGCAGCCGCTGCTGCGTGGCAACCGCAGCAACACCGGCGAGCGTCGCGAGGGCGACGGCAACGGCAGCGCGCATCGCTACACGACCATCAGCGCCGTGATCGTGGTTCGGTAGGCCACCTCTTCATACGCGCCCAGCACGTCGCGCAGGCCGACGACGCGCGTCGCGAGCGCCTTGGTGTCGTAGCGTCCGGCGTGCAACATCTCGACGAAGCGCGGGAGGTCGCGCATCGGGTTGGCGCCGCCCGCCTGGCCGCCCGAGTGGGTGACGCCGCCGATGGCAAAGAGAAACGCTGGCAGCGCAATCGTGCCGCGCACGAGTCCGGTCGTGATCACGTGGCCGCCGGCCGAGGCCATCTGATAGGCCTGCTGCATCGGCAGGATGCCGCTCGGATCCGGCCCCGGTTCGAGCCTGGGCCGCACGAACTCGGCGCCCGCGGCCTCCACCACCAGATCGGCGCCGGCGCCGCTGCGTCGCCCGCCCGAATCGCGGCCGCCGGACCACGTGCGGTTGGTCGGGCCCGCCGTGAGCGCCCGCACGCGCTCGATCAGCTTGTCGCCTTCGACGTTGGGATCGAGCACGTGCGTGGCGCCGACCTTCATCGCCACATCGCGACGCGCCTTGATGGGATCGATGCCGATGATGATCGACGCCCCCGCGATGCGCGCGCCCTGCACGGCGCTCAGGCCCAGCGGTCCGCAGCCGACGACCGCCACGGCCGAGCCCGGCGCGAGCGTCGCCAGCGTGCCCGAGGTGGTCGCGCCCAGTCCCGCGACGCTGACGCAGCTGCACACCATGCCGAGATCGACGTCACTGGCCTTCGAGACGACCGGCACGATCCACTCTTCCCACGTCACCATCAGCTCGCTCAGGCCGCCGATGTGCGAGTTGGAGTAGACCGCCGTACCGTCGCGCAGGTCCGCGACTGGAATCAGATCAGACGCGAGATTGCGGCCGAGCAGCTGGCAGATGTCCGCGCGCCCACGCAGGCAGTGATAGCAGGAGCCGCACTGCGGCGTGCCCGACACGCAGACGCGGTCGCCCACCTGCACACGCCGCACTTCAGGTCCGACCGCCTCCACGACGCCGATGCCGCCATGGCCCTGGATGAGCGCCATGTTGTCGGTGCCGGCCAGGGTGCCGCCGACGGCCGCAGCGTTGGTCGGCGCCGCGGCCCCGCTCGGCGGGGCGGCCTGGATCCCGAGCACGACGCCGACGTTGGAGTAACAGAGGTTGGTGGCCTCGGTGCGCACGACCACCATGCGGCCGGTCACGGGACGCAGCTTCACGTCCTGCAGCGTCGTCCGCTTCGGTCCGGATCCTCGCGATATCCACGCGCGGAACGTCCGGCCGGTCACAACGGCGGGCGCCTGCCCCTGCGCACTCGGTGCGGCCCCGACGGCAATCGCCGCACCCGCGGCAGCGGCCGCGGCGCCCTTCTTCAACAGTCCACGGCGTGAGAGCTCGGATAGGCGTGACGGCATGACGGACTTCAGCCTACTACGGCCGGCTAGTTGCCGCGTCCGCCCGCGGGGGCCGGCGGGTTGATCACCGCGCCATCCCAGTGCTCGACGAGCTTGCCGTTGCGCACGCGGAAGGTGTCGAACGTGAACACCTCGTACCACGTGCCGGGCGCCGCAGTCGGGTCCTGACGGAAGTTCTTGTGGATGACCGTGACCACGTCGCACTCGGCCATGACGACCTCGAGCGGGTTGCCGGCGGGCGGCTGCGGCCCGTCGGCCTGACCGCGGCCGGGCCCCGGGCCGCCTTGGCGCGGCGGGCCGCCGAACCGCGACCTGAAGTAGTCGTAGTCGCTCAGGCCAGCCTCGCGTCCACCCTTCACGAACGCCGGGTTGTGCTGCTTGTACGTCGGGTCGGCGAGCGCGACCCGATCCGCGCCGGTGCGGAAGAACTCGATCGCCACCTTCTTGTTCGCTTCCAGTTCGGCCGCCGTGGCCTTACAACCCGGCTGCGGCGCCACGGTCTGTGCCGGCAAAACCACAGGAGTAAGAACGAGCGCGGCTGAGACCACGATGAGCCGGCGGAGGAGTTTCACGAGACCCATGCCTGCCTCCTCGGTGCGGTAGTCTGGGCATACGGTAATCCAGCCGGAGCATGATGATGATTATTCGACGATCGATGAGCTGGGTACTGGCCGTGACGCTGCTTTTCAGCGCGCTGGCCGGCGTCGCGTCGGCGCAGACGACGGACACCACACTCGGGATCAGCTACTCGTTCTTCCGCTTTCTCGAGGGGGCCGATCTCAACCTACCGGCCGGCTGGCTGATCTCGTTTGCCAAGCCGATCGATCGCTCCGCGATCGCGCTGGTGGGAGAGTTCGGCGGGAACTACCGCTCGGAGTTCGGCGAAACGCTCCGCGTCCACACCTTTCAGGGCGGGCTGCGCCTGTCGGGGCGCACGGCGCCCGGCGTCGATCCCTTCGCGCAGATTCTTCTGGGCGGCATGAGCTCCGGGTGCTGCGGGAGCTCCGCGACGCGCTTCATGTTCGAGCCGGGATTCGGCGTGGACCTGGCGATGGGCCGAGGCGTCGCGTTCCGAGCCGGCATTTCGTTTCCGATTGCGTTCGACGACGGCGCCGTCAAGTCGCTCCGGCTTCAGGCCGGCGTCGTGCTGCCGATCTCCACGCGCTGACGGCGCCGACGCTGCAGCGATAGCCCCAGCGAGGTGGCTAGACGTAACAGTTCGTCGTCGAGCGCCGGCTTGAACGCGCGCTCGCGCGGCGGGCGTCCGGCCACATAGCGGACCTCGGGTTGGATCGCGCCCTCCACGGTGGCGATGTTCGCCCAGCCCACGACCTGATCACGCCAGAGCAGCGGCAGCGCGTAGTACCCCAGCTTGCGCTTCGGCACCGGCGTGTAGGCCTCGAAGCGATACTCCCATCCCCACAGGAGCTCGAAGCGCGGGCGGTCCCACACGATCGGATCGAAGGGCGCCAGCAGACGCACGGCGTCGTCCGTCATGGCGTCAGCCGGGTTCTCGGCGCGCGGCCAGTACCAGTCGACGCCGTCCACCCGCGCGTGCGCCAGTCGCTGCTTCGCCCGCCGCACCGCGCGGTTCAACTCGGTGGCCCACTGCGGCACCGCGTACCGCAACCGCTTGACCAGCCGGTTGAGGCCCGACGCGGTGAGCGGGGCGTACTTTTCCACCACGACATCCGTCAGCGCGTCCACACGTGCCCGCCGCGTGGTCGCATCGCGCGCCGGCGTCTCGTGCTCGTGCGCGGTATAGACGCGAATGCCGGCATCGCGCCGCACGACGCGCAGCAGCCCGCGATAGTGCATCTGGTCGAGCAGGTGCGTGGTCGCATTCGAGGAACCGCCCCAGTAGTTGGTGACGGTGCCGAGCTCGAAATGCTCGTCCACCTCGCGCGGATGCACCTCGCCGCGCGAGCGCACGAAAGCCAGAAGCGCCTTCACGTGGCGCCCGCGCCCGGCGGTCCAGGGCGTGGGGCCGCCGCGCGGATGCATCAGCGCCGAGACGGCGCCGGACACGAATCCGTAGTTGACGAAGAAGTCTTCGTGGACGTCGAGCCTGGCATAAAGGCGCTCGAGGTCCCCCGCCCGATACCCGGCCACGCGGTGGCGAAGCGTCAGATCCTGGGCACGCGCCGGCGCCCGGATGGGATCGGCCTGCACGAACCCGAGCCGGTCGATCGCTCGCTGCAGCGTGCCCGGCGCGAACAGGCTGCGGGCCACCGCGTAACGGCGCAGCGACTCGAGCGTGAGGCCGCTGGCTCGACTACCGGTCATCTTCCCGGAGGTTCCGATGGTATTCCGCTTGCACCTGTGACAAGTTTCTCGGAGCCTCCATGCGAATCCCAGCCCTCCTGGTGTGTTTCATCCTGTTCCCCGCGTCGCGGCTCCTTGCCGGCCCGGTGTTCTCCATGGAATTCCTCAACTCGAACTTCACGTTCGGGACCGTCAGTCCGAACCAGCAGGGCTACGACCTGACCTCGTTCGACATCGATGCCCAGGTACCGGACGTGGACTTCATCGGCGTCGGCTACGAGGCGGTGGGCGCGGCGTTCGACCACCAGACGCTCGACCAGAACGCCGGCGGCGGAGTCGTCAGCAGCCACTATTTCTACACCGGCGGCACATTCGAGATCCTTTTCGCCATCGACCAGAACGGTGTGCTGCGAACTGGATCGTTCGTGGCGCCCATCAAGACGATCGAAGTCACCGCCGGGCAGTGGGACGGAGCGTCGGCGCAGGCCTCGTATGAGCTCGGCCCCGGGATCTTCGACCCGTCGATCGCCGAGCTCCTGGGAATCGGCCGGCACACGCGGAGTGGAACCGCGGTTTCGCAGCTGCTTCTGACCGACGACGGCAACCGCGGCGGCGTGGCCGGCAACCACACGACCCCGGAACGCCAGGCCTGGGACGGCGTGAACGACATCGAGCTGGAAGTACCCGAGCCAGCAATCCTGGCCCTGTTGGCCACGGGCATGGCCGGCTTTTCGATCCGCCGGCGCGTGCGTCGATAACCGCTCCCACCTCATTCAGTCTTTCGTCTGGCGCAATAGTGCTAGGCGGACGTATACTCCCGCCGCTTCCACAGTTTCGTACTACCTCTTTCGAGTTAGCTAGCGGGTGAACTGGAGGGTCGAGATGGGCCGTGCACTCCGTGTGATGCTCCCTGGGCTTGCCGCGTTGCTGATCGGCGCGAGCGCTGCCATGGCGCAGGTTGGATCCACCGCTCAAATCACCGGCACCGTGCGGGATTCGAGCGGCGCCGTGCTTCCGGGCGTAGACGTCGCCGCGATTCAGACCGACACCGGGTTCCGCCGCGCGGCGGTGACCGAGGCCAGCGGGCTCTTCGTGCTCTCCAACCTGCCGGTCGGGCCGTATCGGCTCGAAGCCATGCTCTCCGGCTTCCGGTCGTTCCAGCAGACGGGCATCGTGCTGACCGTCAACGCCAACCCCGAGATCAACATCACGCTCTCGCTGGGCCAGGTCTCCGAGACCGTGTCGGTGCAGGCGGCGGCGCCGCTCGTCGAGACGCGCAGCCCCGGCATCGGCCAGGTGATCGAGAACGAGCGCATCGAGGCGCTGCCGCTCAACGGCCGCAACCCGGTGGATCTGATCACGCTGGCGGGCGCGGCGGTGCCACAGCCAGCGCTCGACGCGACCAGCCGCAGCATGCAGGGCGGCCGCGCCATTGCGGTGGCCGGCGGTCAGAGCTTCGGCATCGCCTACATGCTCGACGGCGCCACCCACAACAACCCGTACGACAACCTGAACCTGCCGCTGCCCTTCCCCGACGCGCTGCAGGAATTCCGGCTCGAGACCAGCTCCACCACCGCCAGCAACGGCGTGCACTCGAGCGCCTCGGTGAACGCGGTCACCAAGTCGGGCACCAATACCTTCCACGGCGACCTCTTCGAGTTCGTCCGCAACCATCGTTTCAACGCGGTGAACCGGTTCAATTCCTCCGTCGACAAGACGACCCGTGCGGCCTGCCCGGTGTTTCTGCCCGACAAGTGCGAGCGGCAGGGCGACGGGCTGAGCCGCAATCAGTACGGCGGCACCCTCGGTGGCCCACTCAAGACCGACCGCCTGTTCTTCTTCGGCGGCTACCAGGGGACGCGGCTGCGCGAGACGCCCGCCGACCTGTTCGCCTTCGTGCCGACAGCCGCCATGCTCGCCGGCGACTTCACGCAGTACGCGTCGGCGCAGTGCAACGCCGCCCCCGTCACCCTGCGCGGCGTGTTCGCCGGCAGCGGCAATCAAATCGCCCCGTCGCGGTTGAGCCCGGCGGCGTTAGCGATCGCCAAGCACCTGCCGACGACCACCGACCCGTGCGGCCGCGTCAACTACAGCCGCAGCCGGCCGCAGGACGAACAGCAGTACATCGGCAAGGTCGATCTGCAGCTGACGCCGAACCACTCGCTGTTCGGCCGCGTCATCGAGACGCGCGTGAAGTGGACGCCGCCGCTGCAGCTGCAACCGGAGAACGTCCTGGTGTCGAGCCAGGGCGGCCGCGACAACAAGGCGCGCTCGCTGACCATCGGCGACACGATGGTGCTGACCAACAACACGGTCAATGCAATCCGCGTCGCCTACAACAACACCGACATCCACCGCATCCACGAGCCGCTCGGGTTCTCGGCGCCCGACGTCGGGGTCAAGATGTTCAGCTACATCGAGGACTACCTGCTGGTGAACGTCACCGGCGGCGGCTTCCAGCTTGGAGGCGGCACCGAGAGCGAGGCGCGATTCACCACGCCGACCTACCAGGTGAGCGACGATCTGACGCTCGTGCGCGGCGCCCACCAGTTCGGCGTCGGCGGCAACGTCTCGTTTTGGAAGTCGCTGTCACAGGCCAATGTCCGCTCGCCGGGCCAGTTCACGTTCAACGGCACGATTACCGGCCTGCCGCTCGCCGACTTCCTCACCGGCAGCCTGGCGCAGCTCATTCAGGCCACGCCGAACTCGCTCGACATGAAGCAGCTGTACCTCGGGCTCTACGCCCAGGACACCTGGAAGCTGTCGTCGAAGGCCACCGTGAACTACGGCGTGCGCTGGGAACCCGGACTGGCGCAGCAGATCCGCAACGGCGCCATCTACAACTTCAGCGTCGACCGGTTCCTGGCCGGCACGCGGACCACGCAGTACACCAACGCGCCCCCCGGATTCCTCTATCCCGGCGACGCCGGCTTCACCAACGACAAGGCCGGGATGGAAAATCACTGGAACCAGTGGTCGCCGCGCGTGGGCGTCGCGTGGGATCCCAAAGGCGATGGCCGGATGTCGATCCGCACCGGCTACAGCTTGTCGTTCGACTTCGTGAACGCGCAGTTCCACCTCAACACGTCGGTGGCGCCGCCGTTCAATGCCGAGGCGCGGGTAGACAACCCCGCGGGCGGCTTCGACAACCCGTGGCTGGGCACCGGCAACGAGACCTTCTTCCCGTTCACCACCGGCGCCAACTCGCCGTTCCCGCTCACCGGCCCGTACATCTCGATCCCGTCCGACATCAACGTGCCACGGCAGCAGTCGTGGAACGTGAGCGTGCAGCGGCAGATCGGCAACGACCTGGCGGTGTCCGCCACCTATCTGGGGAGCTACTCCGATCGGCTGTGGAACGTGCGATCGCTGAATCCAGGCGTCTACATCCCGGGCTCCTGCACGCTGCAGACGCCCACCGGACCGCAGGCGTTCAACCCGTGCTCGACCAACGCGACGCTCAACTTCCGTCGCGCGCTGACGATGCAGAACTACACCACCGGCAAGTACCTGGGCGTGGTGGACGAGCACACCGCGCTCGGCTACCAGAAGTACAGGGGCCTGCTGCTCAGCGTGCAACGCCGCGGCTCGAACGGCTCCTTCGCGAGCGCCAACTACACGCTCTCGAAGTGCATGGGGCTGCCCACGCAGGGTGGGACCACGCCGAACGTCGGCTCCGGCTACGTGGATCCGACGAATCCGGACCACGACTACGGTCCGTGCGATACCGACCGCCGCCACCTGGTCAACCTGACGCTCGGCGTGCGGACACCGGATTTCCGGAACGCCGCACTGCACGCCGTGGCGTCGGATTGGACCTTGTCGGGGATCGGGCGCTTCTTCTCGGGCCGCCCCCTCAACGTGACGCTCACGAGCGATCCCGCCCGCACCGGCATCGCGAACCAGCGGCCGAACGTGGTGCTGGACGACCCCTACGGCGACAAGTCGTATACGAAGTACTTGAATCGCGACGCGTTCGCCGAGCCTGCGCTCGGGACGCTGGGCAACCTGCAGCGCAACAGCATCGTCGGGCCCGGGAACAAGGCGGTGGATCTGTCGCTGGTGCGGCTGTTCCGGATCGGGACGCACGCCATCGAAGCGCGCGCCGAGGCCTTCAACGCGTTCAACTGGTTCAACCCCGGGCTCATCAACGCGCCGGTGACCAACTTGAACAGCGTGCAGTTCGGTCAGATCACGAGCGCCGACGACCCGCGGATCATGCAGTTCGCGCTCAAGTATTCGTTCTGAGCATTCGTGGGGGCCGGCTTGAGCCGGCCCTTACGACTACGGGCCGCCTGAAGGCGGCCCCTACGGCGACGGGCCGCCTGAAGGCGGCCCCTACGACTGTGCGTCCCGCCACACTCGCAGCACGGTGGAGTGGCTGACGCCGACGTGCTTGGCGAGCGCACGGGCGGTCCAGCGCTCCTGACCGGCGGGCGGATTGGCCATCGCGCTGGTGATGGCGGCCACGGCGTCAGCACTCCGCCCCTTCGGCCGCCCGCGGCCGGGCCGATCGTGCTGCAGCGTCGAGGGGCCACCCTGGACGAAGCGGTGCTTCCAGATGGCGACCGTGCGGCGGCTCACCCCGAGCTGCGCGGCGACGGCCGCCTGCGACAGGCCGCTGGCGAGCAGCAGGATGATGCGGCTGCGCCGTTTCAACCGGGCCTGGGGTGACGATTTCACCCATCCTTCGAGTAACGCAACGGTCGTAGCATCCACTTGCAGCCCCTCCTGTTCGCTCGGCAACCAACACCCCTCCGCTGTTAATGGCGAGAAATAGCCGTGCCAGGGGCCAATCGTTCAGTTATGGCGAGTTTTCCGACTCTCAGGTCGAAGTACACCCGTTCGAGGTAGGGACGAATCGGCACCAGTGCGGAATCTTTCGCGCGACCCGAAGGGTGTTCCGGCAAAGGGGCCGCGCCGGCGGGGAGGCGGGTCAGCGCGTCGGGTTCGAGTCGGTCGAGCCGTTGATTCGGGCGACTTCGCGGCGCAGCCAGGCCCGGGAGAGCTGCCACTCCCGCTTGATCGTCCGCTCCGAGACGCCGACGATCGCGGCGGTCTCTTTGACCGAAAGACCGCCGAAGAAGCGCAGCTCCACGATCAGCCCCTGCCGCGCGTCGAGGGCGCTGAGGCGCGAGAGCGCATCGTCGAGAACGACGAGGTCGATGTCTTCGGACGCTTGTTGCGGCAGGTCGTCGAGGTCGTCCACGGTCACGAGCGTCGCGCCGCTCCCGCGCTTCTGAGCGTTGCGGCCGCGCGCGTGGTCCACGAGCACGCGCCGCATCGCGCCGGCGGCCACACCCAGGAAGTGTGCGCGATTCTCGAATCGTCCCTGCTCGCCGGCGAGCCGGAGAAACGCCTCGTGAACGAGGGCGGTGGGCTGCAGGGTGTGGTTGGCGCGTTCGGCGCGCATCGCGGCCTCGGCCAGGCGGCGGAGCTCGCGATAGAGCACGTCGAACAGGGTGGCCCGCGCATCGGCGTCGCCCCCCGACGCCCGCTCCAACAGCCGCGTCACCTCGCCCGCGTCCGCCACCCTCGGGATCCCCTTCGCTTTCAGCAGCCGCCGAGTTTCAAGGTCACCCGTGTCATTTCGTCGGGGGTGCACCCGCTCGTCCCCGGCGACAGGGACTGGCGGGCGCTTTGACTCTCTCGCCAGGCGGCACAGGCACCGGGCGCTTCGGCCGACGACAGGACGTCCCCGAGCGCCTCCGCGATGCGGGCGACGTCGCAGGTGGCGCGCACGTTGTGGACGTCCTGCGTCCGGAACGCGCGGTGCGCATCGAGCGCCTTCCGGTACAGGTCGAGCGTCTCGGTGACGCCGCCGCTCTTCCGCAGCGCGTCGCCGAGATTCTCGCGGCTGATGGCCACCGTCCGTGCAGCGTTCACGTCGGTAGGGTCCGCACCCGCCAAGCGCTCGAACACCGCGAGCGCCTGGCGCTGCTCGCCCACCGCGCCGGCGGTGTTGCCCTGCGCCAGCAGCACGTTGGCCACTTTCTCGTGCGCGATTCCGAGATCACGCTGAATGTCGCGATGCGTCGGCTCGCGCTCGGCGAGACCGCGACGGATCTCGAAGGACTCCTGATACGCCGTGCCGGCGTCGGTCCACTGCTTGGCGTCCTCGTGCATGGTACCGATGCGCTCGAGGGTCAGGCCGAGCAGCCGGCGCACGCGGAGGTTGGTGGGCGCGGCCTGATCCAGCTGCCGGAATGTGTCGAGCGCCTTGGCGTAGGCGAGGTTGGCACTGCCGGTGCGTCCCAGATTCTGGAAATTCGGATTGCCCAGCAGATCGCCGAGCTTGATCGAGGCCAAACCGACGTTCAGGCGATCGTCGGGCGTGGCGCCGTCGCGCGCGGCAATCTGCGAATACAGCTGCTCCGACTCCTCGACGTCGGCCAGCGCCTTGTCCTTGTCGCCCGTGAGCGCCAGGACGTCGCCGCGCTGCCGGTACGCCAACGCCAGCGTGCGCAGCGCCTCGACGTCCCCTGGCGCGTCGGCGCGCACCGCCTCGGCCAGCGCAATGGCGCGCTGGTAGCTGCCGATGGCGCGGGTCGGACCGCCGGCGTTGGCGCGGGTGGGGTTGCCCTGCACGTCACCGACGCGAATGAAGGCGTTCGCCAGCTCGCGCTGCAGCCCGGCGTCGCCCGAGGCCTCACGGGCCAGGCTGTCCAGATACTGCACCGCCTTCTGCACGATGAGCTCACGCGCCGGCGTCGTGCCGGGCACGTCGTCGATGGCGTCGTAGACGTCGAAGATGAACGACCCGGCAAGGGCGCGCACGTCGTTGAAGCGCCGCTCGGCACGCCGGCGCGCCTCGGCCGTCTGCGAGGCTTGCCACAGCACGGCCCCGATGCCGCCCACGACCACAGCGACCAGGAGCGCCGCCACGGCGATGGCGCCGCGATGGCGCCGCACGAACAGCCGGGTGGTGTAGCCGGTGGCACGGCCTCGCGCGTGCACGGGGCGGTGGGCGCGGTGCCGGGCAACGTCTTCGGCCAGCTGCTCGACGCTCGAATACCGCGACGACGGCAGGCGGCCCAGCGCGCGCAGGACGATCGCATCGAGATCGCCGGTCAGCCGCTTGGCCAGCTTGAGTGCGTTCGTGCCGCGGAGGATTGCGCGCTGGTCGGATTCGGGGCTGGAGAGTGCGCGCTCGCTCGGCGGAATCAGCGTGAATTCGAGAAGCTGCTTTTCAATTGCGGCCGGCGTGGTTCCCGTGAGCGTGTACGGGCGGGCGCCCGTCAGCAGGACGTGCAGCAGGACGCCCAACGAGTAGACGTCGGTCGCGGTGGTGCTGGGACGCCCGCTCACCTGCTCGGGGCTGGCGTAGTCGGGCGTCATCGCCCAGGTGGCCGCGGTGGCCGCCGGATCCTCAGACTGCCCGCCGTCGCGCGAGAGCAGCTTGGCGACGCCGAAGTCGAGCAGCTTCGGCACCCCGTCCTTGGTAACCAGAATGTTGTCCGGCTTGATGTCGCGGTGCACGACGAGGTTCTCGTGCGCGTACTGCACGCCCGCGCAGACCTTGCGGAACAGATCGAGCCGCTCGTCGATCGACAGGCGGTGGTCGTCGCAGTAGCGATCGATCGGGTCGCCGTCCACCAGATCCATCACGAAGAACGGCTGGCCATCGCCGGTGGTGCCGCCGTCCATCAGCCGGGCGATGTTGGGATGGTCGAGAGCCGCCAGCGTCTCGCGTTCGAGCCGGAAGCGCTCCATGATCTGCGGGGAATCCGGACCGGGGCGCACCACCTTGAGCGCGGCATGGCGGCGGAAGGCGGCGTCGGCGCGCTCGGCGCGATACACCACGCCCATGCCGCCGCTGCCGACGACGTCGAGGATGCGCCAGGCGCCGATGGACTTTCCGATCAGCCGCACCGCCGACTCGGCTTCGGCCGGCATGTCGCCAGTGCGTCCGGCCGGCCTCTCCAGAAAGCCGGTGGACCCCTTGTGCCAGGTGATGAGCGAGCGCACCTCTTCGAGGAGCGCGGCGTTGCCGGAGCAGGCCTTGTCCACGAAGGCGGCGCGGTCGCCTTCGGGCAGGTCGAGCGCCGCCTCGAACACGCGTTTGGCATCGGCCCACGTCGCCGGGTTGCTCATCGGTAGACGCGCTCCTTGAAGGCTTTCACGAAGCGGCTCAGCACCGGCGAGATGTCACCCTTGTCGAGCGGCACTTCGATGAGCGTGAAGCGCGGATCCCGCCACGCCTCGTGCAGGGCGGCCCGCAGCTCGCCGATCGTGGCCGCGACCACGCCTCGCCCACCCCACAGCTCCGCCAGCCGCGCAAACGGCCACGGCACGGTGTCGTTGTAGCCGGCGTGCGGATAAAACGCCTGCAGCATCTCCCACCGTGCGTTGTTGAGGAGCACGATGATCGGATTGCACCCGAGCGCGCCGGCGTGCGCGATCTCGGATCCCGTCATCTGGAACGCTCCGTCGCCCACGAGCACCAGCGGCCGGCGGCCGCTCGACACCTGCAGCCCCAGGGCCGCAGGAACCGCAAAACCCATCGTCGCGTAGTATGCCGGAGCCACGCAGTCGTTCGACTGGATTTCCACCGCCGCAAACAGGCAGTCGCCGGTGTCCGAGACCAGCGGCACCTCCGGATGTGCCTCGACAAACTCGTTGGCCGCCTCGATGAGCCGCGCGACCGTCTTCGGCGCGGCGTCGGCCGATCGCGGATCCGACCCAGCCAGGACCGGCACGGGGACCGCCGGCGCAGGCACCGGCCATGAGGCGAGCGCCGGCGACTCGAGCACGCCCGCCACGATGCGCTCGAGCGGCGTGTCCTGGTAGCGGTGATGGCCTACGAACACCTCGCGGCCGACGCAAAGGATCAGATTGCTCTCGGTCAGCCGCTCGGCCGACACGCCAAGGCTGGTGTCGCTGATCAGTTCGCCCAGCAGCAGCGCGCAGTCGGAGTTCTCGACGATGTCCCGCAGGGGCGCCGGCGACACCACGCCCAGATACGTTCCGGCAAACTGCAGGTGCCGGGTCGGAAACACGCCGCGCCCGAGGAAGGACGACGCCACCGGCACACCCAGCCGCTCGGCGAGCCGCACCACCTGATCGCGGAGCTGGAACCGATGCACCTCGACGCCGACGATGAGGACCGGCCTCTGCGCCGCCAACAGCCGCTCGGTGATCTCGCCCACCGCCTCTGCGACGGCGCCGTCATCGGTGTTCAGCTCCAGCGTCGCGTCGGCCGCCGGACTGTCGACGGGTGCTTCCACCATGTCGCGAGGGATCTCGAGGTAGACCGGGCGCTTCATCTTGACGGCCACGTCGAGCGCGCGGGCAATGTGGGCCGCCGCCGTGCGGGGATCGTCGAGGATGGCGCTGTACTCGGTGACCTCGGCGTAGACACGCAGCTGCGACTCGAACGACTTGACCTCGTGATGCACCGGCATACCGGCGCGCTTCTCGATGCGGCCGGGGCCGCCCGAGAGGACCACGAGCGGCGACTCCTCGGCATACGCGCAGGCCACCGAGTTCACCATGTTGAGGCCGCCGGCGCCGTAGGTGACGCAGCACACGCCCAGACCGCCGGTGATCCGCGCGGAGCCGTCGGCGGCAAAGCCCACCGCCGGTTCGTGGCTCAGACGCACCAGGCCGAATCGGCCGTCGCGCTCGAGCGCCTCGTAGAGGCTGAGGACGTAGTCGCCGGGGATGCCGAAGATATGGCGGACGCCGCGTGCCCAGAGCTGATCGAACAGGGAGGAGCGGAGCGTGAGCGCAATCGGGGTCCCCGCGTGCCAGCATACGGCACGCCGATATAATCCAGCCATGGCGCAGTGGCTGGTCAAAGAGGAACCCGATCACTACGGCTACGGCCAACTGGAGCGGGACGGCAAGACGGTGTGGGCCGGCGTGAAGAACCCGGTCGCCCAGAAGCACCTGCGGTCCATCCGCCGCGGCGATCGCGTTTTCTACTATCACACCGGCAAGGAAAAGGCCGTCGTGGCGATTGCCAAGGCGGCAAGCGACGCCTACCCCGATCCGGCGGACAAGACGGGCAAGGCCTACGTGGTGGACATCGTGCCGGTGGCGGCGCTCAGCCGTCCCGTGACGCTGGCCGAGATCAAGGCGGTGCCGGCCTTTGCGTCCTTTCCCCTCACCCGCATACCCCGCCTCTCGGTGATGCCGGTCACCGACGACGAGTGGCATCGCATCGAGAAGATGAGCCGTTGACGCCTCGCCGGAGCGCGCGAGGGGGCCCATCGCGCGCGGCGGCGTGGGCCGTCGCCGTCATCGTCGCGCTGCTGGGAGCGACCCTGCCGGCACCGGCCGCGGCGCAACCGGCGGCGGGTCTGCCGACCGTGCTCGTCTCGCGCCAGGCTGCCGAGGCGCTGAACCTTTCGGTGGGCGCGGTGGTACAAGTAGCGCCGCCCGACGGATCGCGGGCGCGCGACTTCCGGGTGGCCGGGATCTACGAGCCCACACCCGACCCGTCGCGCCTCGGCAACGCGATTTACGCCCTGCGCCTGCATCTGCCCGACGTGCTCGCGCTCACCAGTCCGGCTGATGCGCCCAAAGGCGCCGAGTCGGTGGACGCCATCAACATCCGCCTCACGCCAGGCGCCGACGCCCTGGCGTTCTCGCGCGACGTCAACGCGCGACTTCCGGGGCTGGCGGCACGGCCGACGACCGAGGCCGGCGCGGCCGCGGGGCCCTTTCGCGTGCTCGAGCGCTTTCACCTGGCGATTGCCCTCGTCACGATCATCGCCTCCACGGTGTTCCTGGTGGCGCTCACCGTGATGCTCGTGGACGAGCGCCGCGAGACGGTGGGCGTGCTGCGGTTGATCGGGCTGCCGACGAGCCGTGTGCTGGTGCAGGTGCTGATCGAAGGGGTGCTGGTCGCCGGCGCAGGGTCGGTCTTTGGTCTCGCCCTGTCGCTGGTCTCGGAGGGCGTCATCAACCGGTTCTTCCAGTGGCGCTACGACACGGCGCTGCTCTTCGTCCAGGTCACCCCGTCGGTGGCGGTGACGTGCGTCCTCATCGCCATTCCGCTCGGCGTCTCGGCCACGGTCGTCGCCTCGTGGCTGCTTCTGCGGCGCAACGCGCTGCGGCTGGCTCGCCGATGAGGGCGCTCCTCTTTGCGTGGCGCGGCCTGGTGCGCCAGCCCGCCCGCGCGACGCTCGGCGTGCTCGGGGTGGCAGCCGTCGGCGCGCTGCTCTTCGACATGCTGATGCTGTCGGACGGCCTGATCGTGTCGATGCGCGACCTGCTGGAGCGCACGGGGTTCGACATCCGCGTCACCGCCTCCGGCGACCTCCGCCGCGTCGGCGACCGCATGCGCGACACTCGGGCCACGATGGCCGCGATCCGGCAGCTGCCGCAAGTGGGGACGGTACTCGCCATCCGGTTCGTGGAAGCCGAGGCCGACGGCCCGGTGGCCTTGACGCTCGAGGGTGTGCAGGGCGACACGCGTCCATGGACGCTGCTGTCGGGTCGCGACCCGGCCGGGGATGGCGAGGTGGTCGTCAGTCAGGCGCTGGCCACCGCGATGCGCGTGACCGCCGGCAGCGAGCTCGTCGTGCGCGCGCGCTGCGCCTCGCGCGACGAGGTGTTGCCGCCGGCGCGCCTCCGCGTCGTCGGCATCGCCGAGTTTCCTTTCGAGCTGGTGGGCGATCCCACCGCCGGCGGCGGCATGGACGTGCTCGACGCGGCGTGTGCGAGTCGCACCGACGAATCCGACATCATCCTGGTGAGCGCGCTCGACGAAGTGGACGCGACGGCGGCGGCCATCCGCGCCGCGCAACCGCGCGTCAACGTCGCTACCAACGAGCAGGTGATTGGCCGCCTGCAGCGCAACGGCTTCACCTACTTCCGTCAGATATCGTCGGTGCTCTCCGCGGTCACGCTGGCCTTTGCGCTGCTGCTGATCACGGTGCTCCTGACGGTGTCGGTCAACCAGCGGCTGGGCGAGATTGCGGCGCTCCGGGCGCTGGGCTTCTCGCGCCGGCGCGTGGTGGCCGACGTCCTGTGCGAGTCGGTCCTCATCGTGGGGCTGGGCGGCCTCATCTCGCTGCCGCTGGGTGCCGCGCTCGCCCGCGGGCTCGACAGCATCCTCAAGACGATGCCGGGGATTCCCGGAGAGATGTACTTCTTCGTGCTCGAGCCCACGACGCTCGGCCTGCACGCGACGCTGCTCGCCGTGACCGCGGTGGCCGCCGCGCTCTACCCGATGCAGATCGTGGCGCGGCTGCCGATTGCCGCAACGCTGCGCAACGAGGTGCTCTCGTGACGGTGCCGGCATGATCGTCTCGGCCTCGCATGTGAGCCGGGTGTTTACGATGCCGGCGGGGCCGGTGGCCGCGGTCCGCGACGTGTCGCTCGACATCACGGCGGGCGATCACATTGCCGTGCGTGGCCCGTCGGGGTGCGGCAAGTCCACGCTCCTCCACATGCTGGGCTGCGTGGATACGCCCACCGGGGGCACGCTGCTGTTCGAGGGGCACGACGTCACCACGCTCTCGGACCGCGAGCGGAGCCTGCTGCGGCTGCGCTCGATCGGGTTCGTCTTCCAGCGCTTCTTCCTGCTGCCGATGCTCAGCGCGGCCGAGAACGTGGAGCTGCCGATGTCCGAGGCCGGCGTGGCGGCGGCCGAACGCCGCCAGCGTACACGCGAGCTGCTCGACTACGTGGGCCTGTCGTCGCGCGCCGACCACCGCCCGTCGCAGCTTTCCGGCGGCGAGATGCAGCGGGTGGCCATTGCCCGCGCGCTGGCCAACCGCCCGCGCCTGCTCCTGGCCGACGAGCCCACCGGTGAGCTGGACCAGGCCACCGGCGAGCACGTGGCCGCGCTGCTCGACCGCGTGAACGCCGACGGCACCGCCATGGTGATCGTGACGCACGACCACGCGCTCGCATCCCGCGCGCGACGGGTGCTGACGATGCGCGATGGCCGCATGGACAGCGAGGCCACGCAATGATCGGCCGCCTGGCCTTCCGCTCGCTCACCGCGCACCCCGTGCGCAGCGCGGTCTTGTCCGTCGGCTTCGGCGCCGGCGTGGCCGTGATGGCCATCCTGCTTGGCGTGGCGCAGATCGTCCTGCAGCAGGCGCAGTCGCCAGATCTCGTGGGCGGTGGCGACGTGGTCATCCGCGTCGGACGCCAGATCCCCGCCTCGCTGCTGCTCTCCGGCACGCTGCAGGCCGAGGCGCTCCGCTCGCGCATTGCCACCGCAGCGCCGACGCAGACCGCGGACCTCTATTTGACCAGCGGCGGCAGGCGCATCCGCGTGGCCGGGCGCGGGGGGGTGCCCAGCCTCGAACGCGCGCTCGGCGATCGCGAGACGAGCGGTATCGACGCGTGGACCGACACCGAAGCCGACCGCGCGTGGACGCGCAGCTCGCCGGCGGCGGCGCTGCGCGAGATCGACCGGTTCCACCCCGTGGCCGACGCGCCGGCGTGGGCCGACTCGTGGGCGGAGTGGCTCTATTTCAACGGCCGCGGCGCCGACGCTCGCTTCTACCTGACGTTTCTCGTCGGGCCGCGCACGCCCGATGGGCGCCGCGCGGCCGGCGTCCGGCTGCAGCTGCAGCGAGGCGACCGCACCGAGAACTACGGCACGAGCGCGCTGCTGACCGACGCCGAGGTTTCGCGCGCACCCGACCTGACAATCGGCACGAGCTCGGTGCGGCTCGAGGGACAGCGCTACCTCGTGCACATCGATCTGGCCGGGCCGGATGGCGCGCGCGCGATCGGCGACGTGACGCTCGAGGGATCGCCCGGCCGCCTCGTGCCGCCGATCGAGATGCTCGGCGTCAAGGGCTGGCGCACCGGCTACGTCGTGCCGGTGATGTCGGGGGCGCTCTCGGGATCGCTCACGGTCGGCGGCCAGACGCTGTCGCTCGACGGCACCGGCTATCACGATCACAACTGGGGCTTCTGGAAAGGCGTGTCGTGGCAGTGGGGACAGGCCCAGCACGAGGGCGTGTCCGTCGTGTACGGCCGCGTGTTCCCGCCCGAGGACGCCGCCGATCGTGAGCGGCTGCCCGGGTTCGTGGGCGTGCTGGGCCCGGACGGTCCGCTGGGGTTTGCCACCAACGTGAAGATCGAAGAGACCAATACCCCCGACGGCCGCCCGACGGCGATCACCGTGCGCGCGCTCGGGAGCGGACTCGACCTCACGCTGCGCTTCGACGTCACGTCCGCCGTGACGACGAAGATGGCGCAGGGTCCGCTCGCGAACAACGTCCACTTCCTGCAGCTGCAGGGGCGTTACACGGTGAGCGGGCGCGCGGCTGGCCGCTCGCTCGAGTTCACCGCGCCCGGTGCGGCCGAGACGTTCCGCGGGGCGCAATGAGAGGTGTCGCCCGGGCCACGGGCCGCCTGAAGGCGGCCCCTACGAAATCACGGGCCGCCTACGACAGATTCAGCGCGTGGCGGGCGGCAATCTGGGCCCGGCGCCGGCGGAGCGACAGCTCGTTGAGCGTGTCCTCGAGCGGCAACCCGACCTGGGCCGCGTTCCAGCCCCGCGCCAGCTGCTCGGCCACGCGACGGCGGCGGTCGATTTCGATCCGGAAACAGTCGAAGCAAAGCGTGCGCGGCCGGTCCTCGGTGCCCGCCTCGACGCCGTCGGCGCGGAACCCGTAGCGCGCTTCCTTGGCGCGGCAACCGGCGCAGAGCGGCGTGTGCCGGTTTCGCGCGTCGACGCGGGCACGCGCCGCCGGACGCGCCGCCGGCCACCGCAGGCCCTGCAGGGCCAGCTGCTGTTCCGATTCCGCCTGCCGAAGCGCCTGAAGCTGAGCCATGACTGTCTCCCTATAGCGGCCGGTCTGTAGAACGGCCATGTTTGCCGGCCTCGCCTTGGGCCGGACGCCGTGTCTGTTTCGTTCTTTGATGCGCTACCGGGCCGATTCGTATCGCCCCGTGAGGACAGTCTACGAAGGGGGTGTGACAGACTAGGTCACTCGTGGCGAGCAAGAATTCCGAGGTAGATGCGCTGTTTCAGCTGGCGCTTCCCGAGTTCACGGCGGCCCGGAACGCCCTGGCCTCCCAGCTCCAGAAGGCGGGCGACAAGGAGGCCGCCGCCACGGTGAAGTCGCTGGCCAAGCCGCCTGTCTCGGCCTGGGCGGTGAACCAGCTGTTCTGGCGCAATCGCGAGGCCTTCGACCGTCTGCTCACCGCCGGCGCCCGCCTCCGCCAGGCGCAGGCGTCGCAGCTCGCCGGGCATGTCACCAACCTGCGCGAGCTGCTCACGACGCACCGCGCGACGCTCACCGAGCTGTCGCGGCAAGCGGCCACCATCCTGTCTGAGTCGGGACACCAGCCAAGCCCGGACGTGATGCGCCGCGTGACCATGACGCTGGAGGGGCTGGCGGCGCAGGGGCTCCTCGACGGGGCGCCCGCAGCCGGCCGTCTGACCGCGGATGTCGATCCGCCCGGCTTCGAAACGATTTCCGCGCTGGCCCCGCGGCCGGCCGGCGACAAGCCGGCGCGCGACCCTGGCGACGGGCGCGTGCTGGCCTTTCGCGCCAACCAGCGCGTGGCCGCCAACGGCAAGGGGAAGCACAAGGCCATCGCAGGCGCCGACGCCAAAGCGCGCGACGCCGAGCGGCGCAAAGCGGCGCAGGCGGCGCTCAAAGCTGCGGAACGCGCGCTCACCGAGGCCAGACGCGACGCCGCCACCGCGGAAGCCGCACTGAAGAAGGCTGCCGCGAAATTGAAAGACGCCGAGAAGGACAAGAAGGATCTCGAAGCGCGGCTCGAGAAGGCGGGCGCGGCCGCCGAAACCGCGCGACAGGCGGCGCGCAAGACCGCATCGGAAGCGGCCGATGCCGCGCAAGTGGTGGAAGACGCCGAGCGCGCCGTCGAGAAGGCGCGCGAGGAGCTCTAGTCCTCGCCGCCCGTGCCCATGTCTCCGGTCCATCGCGACAGGCCGGGCACTTCGATCCCGAACTGATCGAGCAGCCGCGCCACGGTGTGATTCACCACCTCGTCGAGCGACTGCGGCTTGGTGTAGAACGCCGGCACCGGCGGCATCACCACCGCGCCCATGCGGGAGAGGCGCAGCATGTTCTCGAGGTGAATGTCGCTGAGCGGAGCCTCACGCACGGCGAGCACCAGCGTGCGCCGTTCCTTCAGGATGACGTCGGCGGCGCGGTGAATCAGGTTGTCGCCGACGCCGTGCGCAATCGCCGCCAGCGTCTTGGCGCTGCAGGGCGCCACGATCATCCCGTCGGTCTTGAACGAACCGCTCGAGATGGCGGCGCCCATGTCGCCCGGCGCATAGGCCCGCGTGGCCAGCGCCTCCACCTGCTCCTTCGAATAGCTGGTCTCGTGCAGCAGCGTCCGCACGCCCCAGCGGCTGATCACCGCGTGCGTCTCGACGCCGGCGTCGCGGAGACATTCAAGAAGGCGGATGCCGTAGATCGAACCGGTGGCTCCGCTGAGGGCAACGATCAGGCGCATGGAGAGTAACAGGCTATCATCGACGACGTGCTGAAACGTCAGCGGACCGGCTCGGTCCTCTGCACCTCGTGCGGGGTGCTCGTCGGGGTCAACGACGCCACCTGTTACAACTGCGGCCGCCACAACCCGGGCCTCTGGGGCTGGGCGCCGGCGGTGCGTTCGCTCGGCAACGACCTCGGGTTCACGCCCTTCATCATCGGCGCCTGCAGTGCCATCTACGTCCTGTCGTGGGCACTGTCGGGCCGACCGATCGGGATGAGCGGCGGCCTCTTCGGGCTTATGTCGCCGTCTCCCCTGGTACTCGAGTACCTCGGCGAAAGCGGCGCGATCCCGGTATTCAGGGATGGGCAGTGGCTCACGCTGCTGACCGCCGGCTGGCTGCACGGCAGCCTCCTCCACGTTTTGTTCAACATGATCGGAGTGTGGCAGCTGCTGCCCTCCATCGCCGAACTCTACGGCGCCGGGCGAACGGTCATCATCTACACGCTCGCCGGCATCGCAGGGTTCCTTTTGAGTTCGGCCCTCAAGGCATACGTACCGTGGCTGCCGTACCTCGGCTCGTACTACACCGTCGGGGCGTCGGCATCGATCTTCGGGCTCATCGGGGCCGCGGCGTATTACGGGCGACGCACGGGCAGCCGAGTCGCCTCGAATCAGGCGTGGTCCTATGCGCTCAGCGCCGGCGTCTACTCGTTCCTGCTGGGTGGAGCGGGTGGAGCGATGATCGACAACGCCGCGCACATCGGTGGCTTCGCGGGCGGCTACTTCGCCGGACGGCTGCTCGACCCGCTTAAGCACGAGCGCATCGATCATCTCATCGTCGCGGCGGTGTGCCTGCTCGTCTCCGTCGGCGCGATTGCGCCGCGCATCATGGCCGCCATCATCGCAGTCGTTCGCAATGCAGGATGAGCCGGTCAATTTGACGCGCGGGATCACGGCGATCCTGGGCGCGCTCGTCCTGTTCTCGGCCGTCACGCAGCTGCTCGAATACACGCTGGTGAATGCGTCGGGCGGCGACGCCGTGAAGGACATGGCCTCGTATCTCGCCGCGCTCAACCACACGCCGCTGCTGGCGGGCAAGGCGGTGGGCACCATCATGGCGGCGCTGCTCGCCGGCTACATCACCGCCAAGATCGCCCAGACGCGCGAGATGATGTTCGCGGGCATTGCCGCCGCGGCCGAAACCTGCTCGCTGATCTACGGGTTCACGATGGGCGAGTACGCCGCGCTGCCGCTCTGGATCCGCGGGCTGCTGGTGCTGACGACCGGGCCGGCGATGGTGGCGGGCGGGTGGATCCGCATGCAGGCGCGCCTGGCGATGAGCGCGCCGCCGCTCACCGGGAGCACCGGCGAGGAGTCGGTCAGGGAGCAATCGTGAAGCTGGCCTATCAGGGGGAACCCGGCGCCTACAGCGAGGCGGCGGCGCGCGCCTACGGCGGCGGCGACGTCGAGACGCTGCCCTGCAAGTCGTTCGACGACGTCTTCGCGGCCGTGGTGGACCAGCGCGCGACGCACGGCGTGCTCCCGCTCGAGAACTCGATCGGCGGCACCATCCACCGCAACTACGACCTGCTCGTCGAGCACGACCTCCCGATCACCGGCGAGATCGAGCTGGACGTCGTGCACTGCCTGCAGGCGCTGCCCGGCACGCGGCTCGCCGACGTCACGGTCGTCTACTCGCACCCGCAGGCGCTGGCGCAGTGCGAGAAGTATTTGAAAGGGCTCGGCGTGACGGTGGAAGCCATCTACGACACCGCCGGCGGCGCCAAGCTCGTGGCGGAGCAGAAGCTTGCCGGTGCCGCGGCCCTCGCCTCGCGGCGCGCCGCCGAGGTGTTCGGGCTCGAGGTGCTGCAGGAAGCCGTGCAGGACTACGAGTTCAACATCACCCGCTTCGCGATCATCGGCGGCACGCCGGCCGACGGCGCCAACAAGACCACGATCGTCTTCGCGCTTCCGAGCACGCCGGGTGCGCTCTTCAAGGCGCTCAGCGTCTTCGCGCTGCGTGAGATCAACCTGTCGAAGCTCGAAAGCCGCCCGCTGCGCGGCCGGCCCTGGGAGTACCTGTTCTACATCGAGGTGGATGCGCGCGCCGACGAAACCGCGTGCGCGGAGGCGATCGCGCAGCTCGGAGATTTCGCGCAGATGTTACGCGTGCTCGGCACGTACAAGGGGGCCGAGCGGCGCTGGGCCAAATAGCGAACCGGCGTCAAGCCGTTTGCCAGATACTACGCGCGGCCCGCGACCAGCGGCCGCAACAAGGAGGCAGGCAAGGCGATGCGGCTGAATCGAGTCGGCTGGAGACTGTCCTCCTCCCGCATCAGCATCACGATGGCCGCGTTGGCCGCCGGCACGGTTTTCTGGCTGGCTGACCATTTCGGAATGGTGGCGCCGCCGTACAGCGTCAAGCCGCTCGACCTTCGACCTATTCCGACGCACGTGGACGCCCACCGTCGGGCGATCCCGGATTCGCCGCCTGCCACCGGGCACAGCGCAGTGTCCGAGTTCTTCCGGTTCCAGTGGACGATCGCGACAGGACTTCACAGCCGCCGGGATCGTTGATGGACGATCTCGTCGCGACGATGGAGGCGGACACCTTCGCGTTCTGGGAGGAGTTCGCGCGCCCGGTGGCGCCTCCGGCAAGGTGGACGGTGCCACGTGGTATCACTCCGGGGTGCTGCATCCCAACTACAACGGCGTGCTCGGCGCCGGCTGCGACGTGGACCAGATGCTGGCCCGTCTGCGGGCGTGGGGGCTGCCCGTGCGATGGCTGATTGGCACGGACAGCGCCGGTCCCATCGAGGCGGCATTCCGCCAACGAGGGATGGTGCTGGGCGACGAGTATCCGGCCATGATGGCATCAATCGCCGACCTGCCCGAACCGGACATGGCCGGCGTCGCCGTGGAAGTGGTCGCGACCGACGGGCAGCGCCGTGAGTGGGACGATGTCTTCGTGGACGCCTTCGGGTTTCAGGGCGATGTCGCGGAGCAGGTGATGGCCGTGCATGCCTGGCCGAGCCGGCACGAGCGCGACCGCGTCTACATGCTCCTGCGGCGGAAGGGCGTGGCCGTGGCGACCGCTATCCTGCATACCCCCTGCGGTGTCGCCGGCATCTACGGGATCACTGTGCGGCGCAGCTGCCGCCGCCAGGGGCTGGCGAGGCTCGCCACGCTCGCCACAGTGCGCGCGGGCGCCGAGCGCGGCGCCACGGTGGCGATGCTGCAGGCGACGAAGGAAGGATTCCCGGTCTACGAGCAGCTCGGCTTTCGCACCATCTGCGCGTTCCGCTCGTGGCAGATCGTGTGATGACTGCCGGACCATCCCGGCGCAGTTTCACCACTGCGGTCGGGGTCACTTCCGCCAATTCATACTCGATTCGGCTGGCAGTGCCGTTGCGATGCATCCGGCATGGCCAGGTGTACTATTCACGAATGGCCGGGAGCGACTCGATGCCGCCGTCCGCCCACGCAGACACGCGCCTCACGTACGACGATCTCGAGCACTTCCCCGACGACCGGAAGCGGCGCGAGATCATCGACGGGGAGCTCTACGTGACGCCTTCGCCCAGCCTGCGTCACCAGGTGCTCGTGGGACGACTCTACATGGCAATCGCCAACCATCTGACCGGACGATCGGAGATCGGCCGGGTGTTCTTGTCGCCACTCGACGTTGTGCTCTCACCACACGATGTCGTCGAGCCTGACTTGTTGTTCGTCGGCAGCGATCAGCTGGAGGTGCTGACGCTGAAGAACGTCCAGGGGCCGCCGGCACTGGTGGTCGAGGTGCTCTCCCCGGGCACCCGCAAGACCGACGAGCAGGTGAAGCGCCGGCTCTTCGCGCGCGTAGGTGTCCGCGAGTACTGGCTCGTGGATCCGGAGTTGGATCTGGTGAAGGTGACGCGGCGCGGGGAGGACGGCGCGTTCCGTCGCGTGGCGGAGCTGACCGCCGAAGATCGCGATACGCTGACGTCGCCGCTGCTGCCCGGATTCTCGCTGACCCTCGCAGACTTCTTTTCGCCGGAGCTGTAGGACAGGTCACAACTCAGCCGTGCCCTCGCTCTCGCGCATCTTCCAGGTCCTGCCGGTGGCCGTTCTCATGTGGATGACTATCGGGGCCGCTTTCATCTTCAGGCCGGACGTTGGGCGACGTGATCTACGGGGACTTGGCGTCGTCGCGTCTCTCTGGGGAATGATCCTGGCCGTAAGGATTGGCACGCCGGCCCCGGTGTGGATGGCGGCCGTCGGGGCGGCCGGCCTGCTGGCGTCGCTCGGCTTGTTTCACTGGGCCGCGTTCTCGATTCGGGGCCGCGTGTTCTCGTACGCGGGTCACGACGACCTGCCGCAGTTCGTCCACACCGCCGGCCCGTACGCGTACGTGCGCAACCCGTTCTACGCGAGCTACCTGCTGACGGAGATTTCGGCCGTCGTCATCTGGCCCAGCCTCTGGGGCGCCGTGTTCATCGGACTGGCGACGGGGTATTTCCACTGGCTCGCGCGCTTCGAAGAAGCGAAGTTCGCGCGCAGCCCAGTGGCAGAGGCCTACGCGCACTACAAAGCGAAGACCGGGCGATTGTTGCCGCGCTGGCGGTGACCGACGGGCCGCCTTCAGGCGGCCCCTACGACCAACGGGCCGCCTGAAGGCGGCCCCTACGACAGTCTAGAACCCGCGTTTCAGCTGCTCCTGGAGCTTTTCGCGGTAGCCGCGGCTGAGGGTCAGCCGGGTGCCGTTCTGCAGGATGACCACGTGCTCGCCGTTGAACCACGGCTGCAGCTCTTTCACACGCTCGGTGTTGACGATGCGTGAGCGGTGGATGCGCACGAACCGGCGGCCGTCGAGCCGCGCCTCCATGCGGTTCATGGTCTCGCGGAAAAGATGCGACTCCTCGCCGAGGTGCAGGCGCACATAGTTCCCGGCGGCTTCAATCCAGTCGATCTGATCGGTCCGCAGGAAGAACACGCGGCCGCCGGACTTGACCACCAGGCGGTCGAGACGCGTCGGCCCCGGCTCGGTCTTGATGTCGTTCACCAGCGCCAGCAGCCGGCGCCCGAGATCGCCGGCGCGCCGCCGCTCGAGGATAGCGCGGGCGTGCTGCAGCGTCTGCTGGAAGCGGTCGCGGCCGAACGGCTTCAACAGGTAGTCGAGTGCGTGCACCTCGAACGCGCGCAGGGCGTATTCGTCGTACGCGGTCACGAAGATCACCGTCGGCATGCGGTCCGCGCCCACCGCTTCGATGACTTCAAACCCGTTGTGGCCCGGCATCTGCACGTCCAGGAACACCAGGTCGGGAGCCTGGCTGTGGATGGCGGTGACGGCCTGCGTGCCGTCGCCGCACTCGCCCACCACTTCCACGTCTTCCTCGTGCTGGAGCAGCGACAGCACGCGGTCGCGCGCCATCGGCTCGTCGTCCACCACCAGAGCTCGTATTTTGCTCATGCCACGCTCCGCGACTCTTCGATCAGTTCGGCATCCACCGCGAACGGAATCACGATCGTGACAGCCAGGCCCCCGCCTGACGGTGTCTGGAACTCGAACGTGTGATTACCGGGATAGAGGTGCTCGAGGCGCGAGCGTGTGTTGCTCAGCCCGACACCGGTGTTGAAGGCGTCCAGCTTGTCCGGCGGCACTCCGTAGCCGTCGTCCTGCACCACCAGCTGCAGCCACTCGCCGTTGTGATGCGCGCGCACTTCCACGCGCCCGCCTCCCACTTTGGGACCGATGCCGTGCCGCAGCGCGTTCTCGACGATCGGCTGCAGCAGGAAGTTGGGCACCGCCGCGCTCAGCGTGTCCGGCTCGATGACGAACGCCGTGTGCAGCCGCTCCCCGTAGCGCGTGCGCTCGATATCGAGGTACTTGTGGATGAAATCGAGCTCGTCCTTGAGCGGCACCAGTTGCGTGCCCACCCGCTCGAGCGTCAGGCGCAGCAGGTCGCTGAGCCGCGCCAGCATGGTGTCCGCCGCGTCGATGTCGCGATGCATCAGCGCCGAGATCGTGTGTAGGGTGTTGAACAGGAAGTGCGGGTGGAGCTGGCGCTGCAGCGCCTGCAGCCGCGCTTCGGCCAGGCGGGTCTGCAGCTGCGCGGTGGTGAGCGCGCGCTCCTGCGACTCGCGGTAGTAGTCGAAGGCGTGACTCACCGCGATGATGGCCCAATAGGTCATCATCTCCCAGTCGAAGTAGAGGAAGTAGCGTTCGCGGACGCCGAGCCACCACTCCACTTCGCGACCGGCCAGGAAGCGCATCGTGGCCACGCGCCCGGCGCCCAGCAGCATGGCGTGCACGAAGGTGACGATGAACACGGCCGGCACGTGGACCACGAGCGCGCGGGTCCATTTGAGCCGTTCGAACCGGTAGGTGCGCGCCAGCCACAGCACGAAGGGCGCGAGGATCGCCCACGCGTACCAGTACGACATGTTGAGACCCAGCAGGATCTCGATCGGCTGCGGCTTCTCGCTGAAGAGCGCGACGTAGTTGTAGGCCTGGATGGCCGAAAACACCCCGAGCATCGTGGCGCCGAGAAAGATGACGAGCAGCGCGCGGCGGCTCACGAACCGGGGCATAGGGGCACTATCGGCAAGGACCGGCGGCACGTCAAGACCGATCCCTCCGGACCCACCGTTGGTCCCACCATTCGTCCCAGTAATTTGACGGACTACCATGGGCTCGTGCCTGTGCTGTCCATAGACGATGTCGGCGACGCGCGGTTCACCGTCTATCGCGCGATCCCCGACCGGCAGGCCAGGAGCGACGGCACGTTCGTAGCCGAGGGGCGCCTGGTCGTCCGCCGCCTGCTGGAATCACGGTTCGTTACCCGGTCGGTGATGGTCACGACCCTGGCGTTCTCGGCGCTGGAAGACCTGATTAGCGGGCGGCCCGACCTCCCGGTGTACGTGGTGCCGCAGGCGCTGATGAACGACGTCGCGGGCTTCAACATCCATCGCGGGTGCCTGGCGATCGGCGAGCGTCCGGCACCCACCTCCTGGGAGGCGCTGGCGCGCGGGGCGCGACGATTGGTCGCGCTCGAGCGCGTGGGCGACGCGGACAACGTCGGGGCGATCTTTCGCGCCGTCGCGGCCTTTGGCGCCGGCGGCGTCCTCCTCGACGAGGCGTGCGCGGATCCGCTCTATCGCAAAGCCGTGCGCACCTCGATGGGGGCGGCGCTCGAGGTGCCCTTCGCCGCCGGCGTGCCGTTGTCCGAGACGATCGCAAGCCTGAAGGGCGAAGGCTGGGCGGTGGTGGGCCTCACGCCGGCGCCTGGCGCGCCGGCGCTGCAGGACGTCCTCGGCGTCACGCACACCGAACGGGTGGTGCTGGTCCTCGGGCACGAGGGCGAGGGGCTGACCACCGGCGCCCTCGGCGCCTGTACCCACTTGGCGCGGATTCCGACGACGACGGCGGTGGATTCTCTCAACGTGGCGATGGCCGCCGGCGTCGCCCTCTACGAGCTCAGCCGCGCTAGCGAGGCTCCGCCCTGAAACTCGCAGGCTCCGCCTCGCTAGTACAGTGCCTAATTGCCCGCCCTTCGGGCGGGCGGCTGGGGCCCCCATGAGCGAAATCTGGTGGGACGTTGTCGGCGTCGGCGAGAACTCCATCGATCACGTGCTGCGGGTGCCGGCGCTGCCGTCGCTGGCGGATGCCACCAAGATGCAGGTCAGCTCGTCCACGCACGAGCCCGGCGGCCAGGTGGTCACCGCGCTGTGCACCTGCCTGGCAATGGGGTTGCGCGCCAGCTACATCGGCGCGTTCGGCTCGGACGAGGACGGGGAACGGCTGCGCCGCACCCTGGCCGCCCGCGGCCTGGACCTCGGCGACAGCGTCGTGCGCCCCGTGGCCAACCGGTCGGCCGTCATCCTGGTGGACGAGCGCAACGGCGATCGCGCGGTGCTGGGGCATCGCGACGCCCAGCTGGCGCTCGACCCGGAGCGGCTGCCGCGATCGCCCCTCACACACGCGCGGGCCGTGCACGTGGACGGCGTGGACGAAGCGGCGTCGATCGCGGCCGCGCGCATGGCGCGCGAGGCCGGCGCGCACGTCACCTGCGACCTCGAATCGATCGGCGGGCGCACCGGCGAGCTGCTGCGCGAGCTGACCGTCCCCATCCTGGCACAGGGGCTGCCCGAGGCGATCACCGGGAAAGACGATCCAGAGCAGGCGCTGCGGCACCTCGACGCGCCGCACGCGCGCGTTCGCTGCGTGACGATGGGCGCGCAGGGCGCACTGCTGCTCGAGGGCGATCGCGTCTACCGCGCCCGGCCACCGCACGTCGATGTGGTGGACACGACGGGCGCCGGCGACGTCTTCCGCGGCGCCTTCATCGTGGCGCTGCTCCGGGGCGACGCGCCGGACGCCATCCTGCGCTTCGCCAACGCCGCCGCGGCGTTGAGCTGCACGAAGCCGGGCGCGCTCGGCGGCATCCCGACGCGCGAGGCAGTGGAGCAGCTCCTCTGAACCCGCCTGACGGGGATGTCAAACGTCCGGATCAGTTCTTCTTCAGCAGCAGGAAACCCAACGGCGGCACGGTGAGCCGCAGCGAGACATCGAAGCCGTGCGCCGGCGGGCCGTCGGCGGCAACGGCGCCGCCGTTCCCCACGTCGGTCCCGCCGTAGATGCTCGCGTCGCTGTTGAGCACTTCCCGATAACTGCCCGTCGCCGGCACGCCGACCACGTAGCCGGTGCGCGGCACCGGCGTGAAGTTGGCGACCGCCACGATGAAGTCCGCCCCGTCGCGCGCCTTTCGAAGCAGCGACACGATGCTCTTGTCGGCGTCGTGACAGTCGATCCAGTTGAAGCCGCTGGCGTCGAAGTCCACCTGATGCAGCGACGGCTCGTGGCGATACACCGCGTTGAGGTCGCGGACCCAGCGCTGCAGCCCCTGGTGCTTCGGGTCCTCGAGCTGGGCCCAATCGAGGCTGGTGTCGTGGTTCCACTCGTGGCGCTGGCCGAACTCGGCGCCCATGAACATCAGCTTCTTGCCCGGGTGCGCGAACAGGTATCCGTAGAGCGCGCGCAGCGACGCGTGCTTCTGCCACAGATCACCGGGCATCTTGTCGAGCATCGAGCGTTTGCCGTACACGACCTCGTCGTGCGAGAACGGCAGCACGAAGTTCTCGGTGAACGCGTAGAGCATCGAGAACGTGATCTGACCGTGATGCCAGCGCCGGTGCACCGGATCCTCGCGCATGTAGGCGAGCATGTCGTGCATCCAGCCCATGTTCCACTTGTAGGTGAAGCCAAGGCCGCCGTCGAAGGTCGGTCGGCTCACGGCCGGCCACGAGGTGGACTCTTCGGCCACGGTGATGGTGCCGGGCTGGCGTCCGTGCGTGACGATGTTCAGCTGCCTCAGGAACTCCACCGCCTCGAGGTTCTCGCGGCCGCCTCGCTGGTTTGGTAGCCACTCCCCTTCGCTCCGCGAGTAGTCGAGATACAGCATCGACGCCACCGCGTCCACGCGCAGGCCGTCGGCGTGGAACTCCTCGAGCCAGTAGAGGGCGTTGCTCAGGAGGAACGTGCGGACCTCGTCGCGTCCGTAGTTGAAGACCAGCGTCCCCCACTCGCGATGCTCGCCCCGGCGCGGGTCTTCGTGCTCATAGAGCGCGGTGCCGTCAAAGCGCACCAGGCCGTGGCCGTCCTTGGGAAAGTGGCCGGGCACCCAGTCCAGAATCACGCCGAGCCCGTGCTGGTGGCACTGGTCCACGAAGTACCGGAAGTCGTCAGGCGTGCCGAACCGGCTCGACGGCGCGAAGAAGCCCACCACCTGATAGCCCCAGGAGCCGAAGAACGGGTGCTCCATCACGGGCAACAGCTCGATGTGCGTGTAGCCCATCTCGCGCGCGTAGGGCACCAGCGTGGCCGCCAGCTCGCGATACGACAGGCTGTATTGCGGCTCGCCCTCGCGCCGCCGCCACGAGCCGAGATGCACCTCGTAGATCGACATCGGCCGCTCGCGCCATTCGCCAAGCGACTCGCGAGTCCGCATCCAGTCGCCGTCGCCCCACGTGTAGGTGCCGCCGCTCGACACGATCGACGCGGTATGCGGCGGAGTTTCGAGCTGACGCGCGTAAGGGTCCGCCTTGTCGAGCAGATGACCGTCTCGCGTGCGCACCTCGTACTTGTAGCGGGCGCCGTCCGCCAGACCCGGGATGAACATCTCCCAGATGCCCGACGGCACGAGCCGCCGCATCACGTGCGCGCGCCCGTCCCAGCGGTTGAAGTCGCCGACCACGCTGACGCGTTGCGCGTTCGGCGCCCAGACGGCAAAGTGCACCCCCTCGACCGCGCCGACGGTGCGTCGTCGCGAGCCGAGCTGTTCCCAGGCGCGGAGGTGCCGGCCTTCGGAGAAGAGGTGCAAGTCGAAATCGGTGAGGAGAGGACCGAACTGGTAGGGATCGATCAGGTCGTGCACGCCGCTCGCGTCGTGGACCCGCAGCGTGTAGCCGAGCTCCTCGAGCGGCCGGTTCCACGGCACGGCGGCGACGAACAGCCCCTCGGCCCGCCGGCGTTCCATCGGGATCACCCGGCCATCGGCCACTACCTCGACGGCCGACGCCGCCGGCTGCAGCGTCCGGATGATGGCGCCCGGGGGGCTTCCAGCCGGCGCCGGGTGACGGCCGAGCACCGCGAACGGATCGTCGCTCAGCCCTTCGGCCACGGCACCGAGCGCCCGTGTCTCGGCACGCCTCATGGCCGAATTGTACCGGCCTTTGGCCTTTAGCCTTCCGCCCAGAGGCAAGAGGCAACAGGCTGACGGATTACGATAGGAGCGGAGGATCCCGAGTGGCTGTTCACGCTGAGTTCGCAACGACCGAAGGCAGTTTCACGGTGCGCCTGTTCGATCAGGAGGCGCCCGATACGGTGGCCAACTTCGTGGGCCTCGCGGAGGGGACCAAGGAGTGGACCCACCCGGGGACGAAGGAGAAGATGACGAACACGCCGTTCTACGACGGCATCATCTTTCACCGCGTCATCGAAGGCTTCATGATCCAGGGAGGCGATCCGCTGGGCCAGGGCATCGGCGGCCCCGGCTACAAGTTCAAGGACGAATTCCACCCGAGCCTGCGCCACACCAAGGCGGGCATCCTGTCGATGGCCAACGCCGGCCCCAACACCAACGGCAGCCAGTTCTTCATCACGCTGGGCCCGACCCCGCATCTGGACAACCGCCATTCCGTGTTCGGCGAGGTCACCGCGGGCATGGACGTGGTGCGCCGTATCGGCACCACCCCGACGGGCCGGCAGGATCGGCCAGTGAAGGACGTCGTCATCAACTCCGTTAAGATCACGCGTACTTAGGCCCTGCTGCGGGGCGCTTCCAACCGCCCGTGAAAGCCCATCACGAACTGATGCCGCTCGTCTACGACGAGCTCCGGCGAATCGCGGCCCGCTACATGGGCCGCGAGCGTCCCGGCCAGACCCTTCAGGCGACGGGGCTCGTCAACGAGGCCTTCGTCCGGATGGCGGCGGAGCGCACCCGCGAGTTTCAGAATCGCACGCACTTCCTTGCCATCGCCGCATTGTCGATGCGGCAGATCCTGGTGCAGCGCGCGCGAGGCAAGCGCGCCGCCAAGCGCGACGGCGGCGGACACCAGGTGACGCTCAACGACATCAGCGCCCCGCCGTCTGCGGTACGGCCCGAGTTTGGCCGCGCCGACGCCGATCGCCCCGGCGACGTGGACGTGCTGGCGCTCGACGAGGCGCTGTCTCGTCTGGCGGCGTTCGATCCGGAGGCGGCGCAGGTGGTCGAACTGCGCTATTTCGGCGGGCTGACGGTCGAAGAGACCGCTGAAGCCGTGGGCGTCTCGCCGGCCACGGTGAAGCGGCAGTGGGCGATGGCGCGCGCCTGGCTCAAGCAGGCGCTCGAGGGCGAGGGCCAGGGCGAGGGCGAGGCGCCGTGACGCCGCAGCGCTGGAGCCAGATCAAAGCCATCTTCAACGGGGCCCTCGAACATCCAGCGGAGGCGCGCGCGGCGTGGCTGCGCCAGGAGTGCGGAAGCGACGCGGCGCTGCTCGCCGACGCCGAACGGCTGTTGCGCTCCTTCGACACCCTGGGCGGGTTTCTCGATCAACCCGCGCAGGTGGAGCCCGAGGACGTGGCGCTGGCGACGCTCCCCGAAGGCGATGTCGACGGCGCGGCGTGGCACCCCGGCGATCGCGTCGGCGAGTACGAGATCGTCCGCGCCATCGGGCGCGGCGGCATGGGGGTCGTGTATCTCGCCACCGATCGGCGGCTGCACCGCAACGTCGCCCTCAAATCGCTTCCGGTCTCGCTGGCCGACAACCCCGAGCTGCGCGAACGGTTGAAACGGGAGGCACGCGCGGCGGCCACCATCGCGGACCCGGCAGTGGCCACCGTCTATTCACTCGAAGAGGTGGAGGGGCACCTGCTGCTGGCGTCCGAATACCTCGACGGCCGCACGCTGCGCGCCGTGATCGACGAGGGGCCGATCGACGTGGCGACCGCCCGGCAGATTGCGCTGCACGTGGCGCGCGGGCTCCGCGCCGCGCACGACGCCGGCGTCATCCACCGCGACCTCAAGCCCGAGAACATCGTCGTCGGGCCGGGCGGCACCGCCAAGATCGTGGACTTCGGCATCGCGTGGCTCGAAAGTCCCACCGGCACTCGCCATACCAAGCTCACGCGCGAGGGCGCGATGATCGGCACGCCGGCCTACATGGCGCCGGAACAGCTGGTCGGCGGCACGCCCGACGCGCGCACCGACATCTTTGCCTTCGGCATCATCCTGGCGGAGATGCTGTCGGGACGGCATCCGCTGATGGCGGGGTCGGGCGCGCCGGTGGAACCAGCGCTGCAACGCATTGCCGATCGCGCGCGTGACGCCGAACCCGGTCGCCGGTACGCCGGCGCAGGCGAGCTGGTGGCAGCGCTCGAAGCGGCGGCTCCCGGCACCGATACCGGAACCCGTGCGGCAGCCCGGGTTCGCTCGGCGCGGTTCTGGTGGGAGTTCCATCAGGGCGCGGCGGCCGCGGCCTATGCCGTGATGCTCGTGCCGGCGTGGCTGGCGAAGGCGCAGATCGGCGGCCTCGAGGGGCGCGGGTTCTTCATCGCCACCGCGATCTCGGCGCTCATGGCGAGCATGCTGCGGCTGCACCTGTGGTTCATGTCGCGGCAGCACGCCGGCGAGCTGGCGTGGGCACGCCGGCGCTCGGCGCCGTTCATCCGCCTCGCCGACATCATGCTGGTCGTCTCGCTCGTGATCGGCGCCGGCCTCGTGGCGGCGCAGTCGGTGCTCGACGTGGTGCTGCTCGTGCTCGCCGTCGGCGTCGCCATCACGTTCGCCTTCATCGAGCCGTCAACTGCGCGGGCCGCTGGGCTGGACGCCTGAAGCGGGCCTGACGGCCCGCAGCCACGAACGGGCCGCCTGACTTGTCCGCCGTAGCCTTGGCGAAGGCGGAAGGCGGCCCCCACGACAGATCCCCTACCCACCTGACCCACCTGACCTACCTGCCCCAGGTTCAGAGGTGCCGGAACTCCTCCTGCTCCGCTGCCTGAGGGTGCTCCGGGAACCAGTGATCGAGGATGCGGCGGGCGATGCCGCCGCCGCCCACGCCAAATGCGATCGCCAGCCCGAGCATCACGGCACCGAAGGCGATCGCAAACGCGGTGAGCACGATGGTGCGCGCGAGCGCGATCTGATCGAGCGCCATCGCGCCGGCCAGGATGAGCACCAGCGCGCGCACCGCGCCGCTCACGACGCGCGGCGACGGCACCCGCGCGTTCACGGCGGCAATCAGGGTCGCGCGCCACGCGAAGTTGGCCACGACGAAGCCGAGCACGACGATCACGATGGCGACGATCAGGCGCGGCACGAACTGCGCGAAGCTCCGCACCATCCCCTCGAGGGCGGTGAAGCCGAGCACGTCCACGCCCGACAGCAGGAACCCCACCCAGACCAGCCAGAACACGATCAGGCTCACCAGATGATCGGCCGGCGGCAGGTCCGCCGTCTTGAGCACGGCGCTCACGCCGATGCGTTCGCAGAAGTGGTTGAAGCGGGACCAGATGAGGATCCAGCGCACGGCCCATTTGAGGGCCCACGCGATGACCCAGCCGACGGCGACGATGCTCGCCGTGATCAGGATGCGCGGCAGCAGCATGGCCACCGTGTCCATGAAGTTCACGCTCGCCTGCCGCACCGCTTCCGCGATCATCTGAGTCATGTCCGTGCCCTCATGCTTTCTTCCACAGCGCCGCCGCGGACGGCTTGGCGCGCTCGAACGCCAGACACAGTGATTCGAACGCGGCGTCCACGATGGCCGGCTCCGACGAGGCGTGCTGCATCAGGAACGCCGCGGTCCGGCCGAGATAGAGCGGTAACAAGGTCTGCGTGACGTGTTCGCGCGTCATCACCGCGCGGTGGTACGCGAGCAGAAACTCGAACACCGTGGCCGCCCACAGGTCGTCGTCGTAGACCAGCCGGGGCGGCGTGGCCGCGGCCGCCGTCACACCGGCCAGGGTCGTCTCGGTGAGAATGGTTGCGAGCACGGGGCGCAGCGCAGCGACGTCGCGCGCAAAGGCCTCGGCCATGGCAGTCACGTCGGGGTGCGGACCGGGCTCCACCGCACCGTTCAAGGTGCCGAAGCACGGGACCGGATCGGCCGCGCCGCGTGGGAGCCAGTACGCATCGTGCAGCTCGAGGCACGCGCACACGGCGTCCATCACCTGCTGGAACACGTCACGCAGGGCGGGCCGCTTTCGCGGCGCCCCGAGCAGGCGCGGTCCGAGCGCCGCCTGCGCGGGGCGGAAGCCCTTGGCCAACGCCTCGGCCGCCATCCATACGTCCACGTCCTCCGGGATGACGGTGCCCAATGCCGGGTGCTCGAGACAGTGCGCGGCGAACTGCGGTGAGCAGCCGAACTCCCCCATCAGCGGCTCGTATAGCGTCCAGCCGTAGGCCGCGCGCACCAGGGGCCGCACCAGCTGCGTCACCAGCGGCCCATCGGTGGCCGCACGCGGGTAGCGGGGCGCAACGAGGTCGGCGTGCCCGTCGCGCACGGGGGCCGCAAGGGCGGGAATCCAGTCCGGCGTCACGCTGATCACGTTGGGATCGAGCGTCACGATGGCGTCCGCCGACAACAGATCCGCCACCGCGAAGATCACCCGCAGAGCGCTCCCCTTGCCCGGCAGCCCGTGATACGGCGTGCTGATGCGATTCGTGGTGCGGAGCGGCCGCGAGGCGCTGACGGTGCCGGTGTCGTCGGTCGTGGCGTCGCGGACCAGCGTGGGCGTGCCGTCGTCGGACCCGCTGTCGGCGTTGAAGATGAGCGCCCGCGCGCGCGGGAAGTACTGCGCGATGCCGCGCTGCGCCGCGCGCACCACGTCCACCACCGTGGACGCGTTGTTGAGCGTGGGAACGCCCACCAGGATGTCCACGTGGCCGGTGGCCATCAGCTGCCGCAGGAGATCGTCGGAAAGAAGGCTGTCGTCGGCCACGGCCATCGCGCTCCTAGAGGCGGCGCAGCCGGAACCAGTAGAACGCGTGCGGCCCGAGCGTCAGCAGATACGGCTGGGTGCCGATGCGCGGGAAGAGGCTCTGCCCGAACATCTCGACCGGGATGGCGCCCGCGAGCGACGACAGGTCGAGCTCCACGGCCTGCACCGTGCCCGACAGGTTGTTCACCACCAGCACCTGCTCCTTCTGGAAAGCGCGGACGTAGGCAAGCACCCGCTGGTTGGGCGGCTCGAGCAGCGTCAGGCTGCCGCGGCTGAACACGCGCGTCGACTGGCGGACGCGAATCAGGCGCCGCATCCAGTTCAGGAGAGTGTGGCCGCTGCGCTCCTGCGCCAGCACGTTCACGGCCTGGTAGCCGTAGACCGGGTTGGAAATCATCGCGAAGGCCAGGCGCTCCGGATCGGCGGTCGAGAAGCCGCCGTTCCACCCGCCGCTCCACTGCATCGGCGTGCGGACGCCGTTGCGATCGCCCAGGTAGACGTTGTCGCCCATCCCGATCTCGTCGCCGTAGTAGACGATAGGACTCCCGGGCAGCGACATCAGCAGGCCATTCATCAGCTCGACACGCCGGCGGTCGCCGTCGAGCAGCGGCGCCAAGCGGCGCCGGATGCCGAGATTGAGCCGCGCCACCGGGTCGCGCGCGTACTCGTCGTACATGAACTCGCGCTCTTCGGGCGTCACCATCTCGAGCGTCAGCTCGTCATGATTGCGGAGGAACACCGCCCACTGGCAGTTGTCGGGCAAAGCCGGCGTGCGGCGGATGATGTCGGTGAGCGGACCGCGATCTTCCAGCCGGATCGCCATGAACATGCGCGTCATCAGCGGGAAGTGGAACGCCATGTGGAACTCGTCGCCGTCTCCGAAGTACGGCCGCACGAGCTCCGGGACCTGGTTGGCTTCGGCGAGCAGCATCCGCCCGGGAAAGTGCGCGTCGAGGCGCCCGCGCAGGAACTTGATCACCTCGTGCGTCTCGGGCATGCCCTCGCACGTGGTGCCTTCGCGCTCGACCAGATAGGGCACCGCGTCCACGCGGAAACCGTCCACGCCGAGCTCGGCCCAGAACTTCATCACCTGCCACATCTCCTCGCGCACCGCGGGGTTGTCGTAGTTGAGATCGGGCTGATGGCTGAAGAAGCGGTGCCAGTAGTACTGCCTCGACACCGGGTCCCAGGCCCAGTTGGACGTCTCGGTGTCGAGGAAGATGATGCGGACGCCGCGGTACTTGTCGTCGGTATCGCTCCACACGTACCAGTCGCGGCGCGGGTTGTCGCGGGAGCTGCGCGCCTGGAGGAACCACGGGTGCTTGTCGGAGGTGTGGTTCAGCACCAGCTCGGTGACGACCCGGAGGCCGCGATCGTGCGCGGCGGCGAGGAAGCCCTGGAAGTCTTCCATCGTGCCGTACATGGGGTGAATGCTGTAGTAGTCGGCGATGTCGTAGCCGTCGTCGCGAAACGGCGACGGAAACGTGGGCAGCAGCCACAGCGTGTTGACCCCGAGCGCCTGAAGGTAATCGAGCTTGCTCGTGAGCCCGCGAAAATCGCCCACGCCGTCCCCGTCGCTGTCGAAGAACGTCTTGACGTGGAGCTGATAGATGACGGCGTCTTTGTACCAGAGTGGGTCGCCGGCTGTCACGTGAGCGCCCCGAGGAGCGCACGCACCGCGGTCGGCGAGTCGAGACGATAGGGCGCCGCAGAATCACCGGCACCAACACGAATCGCCACGCCTCCTGGGGGGAGCGCTGCGAACATGTCCTCGTCGGTGCGGTCGTCGCCAATGGCCACGACCAACGCACCCTCCGGCGCCCGCGCCACGATCTCGCGGACCACCGATCCCTTGTCCACCGCCGCCTGGCGCACCTCGATGACCTTGTGCCCTTCGATCACCTCGATCGCCCGGCCGGCCACGAGTCGTTCGAGCTCGCGCTTGAGCACGGCGGCCTGCGCCTCGCCGATCCCCGGCTCAACCAGCCGGTAGTGCCAGGCGAGCGACGCGGACTTCTCTTCGAGCCGCGAACCGGGAGCACGGGCGACGAAGTCCTCCATGCGCGCGCGGATGCCCGGTATCCAGTCGGTGGGCACGTCGGCGCGCTTCTGCCACGGCTCGCCCGGCAAGGGGCGATGCCACAGCCCGTGCTCGGCCCAGAGGCCGATCGGCAGATTGCCGAACCAGCCGTCGATCACCTCGCGCGGGCGGCCGCTCGCCAGGTGCACGTCGCAGGTGGTGGACAGCACGGTCAGCAGCCCCAGCAGCCCCGCATCCGGCGTGGCCAGTTCCGGCATTTCGCGCAGCCCCACCAGCGTGCCGTCGTAATCGAGCACGAGCACCACGCGGGCGGCACCCGTCACGCGGCGCATCAGCCCCTCGATCTCGTTGGGATCGGTGAGCCGCTGCGGGCCGCCGCGCGAGTCGGCGGCTTCGGCCACCGCGGCGAGGAACCGCTGCGCCCAGTCGTTGACCGGGTGCGCGAGTACGCGCCGCCGCAGCGCGCGCATGCGGGCCGTGCGTTCGGCCTGGCCCATCGCCATGGCGTGCGCCATGCTGTCGGCCATCCCGTTCTCGTCGTAGGGGTTGATGATGACCGCTTCCCCCAGCTCCTCGGCGGCGCCGGCGAACTCGCTCAGGAGCAGCACGCCGTCTTCATCGGACCGGGTCGCGATGTACTCCTTCGCGACGAGGTTCATGCCGTCGCGCAGCGGCGTCACCAGCATGGCGTCGGCGGCGCAGTAGAGCGCCGTCAGCTGCTCGGGCGTAATCGCGCGGTGCAGGTAGTGGATCGGCACCGAGTCGAGCGTCCCGACGGCGCCGTTGATGCGCCCGACCAGCTCCTCGACCTGCTTGCGGAAGGTCGCATATTCGCGCACCTTCCCGCGTGACGGCACCGCGAGCTGAATGAGCCGCACCTTGTCGCGCAGGCTCGGATCCCGCTGCAGGAGCCGTTCGAACGCGACCAGCCGGCGCGGAATGCCCTTGGTGTAGTCGAGCCGATCGACGCCGAGGAAGAGGAAGCGACCGCGCGACTCCTCGCGGATCCGCGCTGTCTCCTCGCGCACGGCGGGTGAACGGGTGAGCCGCTCGAACTGCTCGACGTCCGGGCCCATCGGAAAGTGCCCGAGCCGGACGGTGCGGCCGTCCACGCGCACGCGATCGTGCGACGCATCGAGACCGCACTGCGCCCGCACGGCGGTGGCAAAGTGGCGCGCATAGGACGGCGTGTGAAAGCCGGCCAGGTCGGCGCCGAGCACGCCCATCAGCAGCTCTCGCCGCCACGGCAGGATGCGGAAGACCTCGGGCGCTGGAAACGGAATGTGCAGGAAGAAGCCGATGCGCGCGTCGGGCCGCCGCTCGCGCACGAGCCCCGGCACGAGCATCAGATGGTAGTCGTGCACCCACACGACATCGCCCGGCTGCATCTCGTCCACCACCGCGTCGGCGAATCGCTGGTTCACCCGGCGGTAGGCGTCCCAGTTCTGGCTGCGTAGCGGAATGCGATCGAGCAGGTAGTGGAAGAGCGGCCAGATGACGGCGTTCGAGAAGCCGTCGTAGTAGCCCTCGACGTCGCGCTGATCCAGCTCGACGAGCCGGAGGTTGTGCGTCGAGAGCTGTGCTTCGAGGCTGCGGCGGCTGGCGCGCGACGCCGACGGCGACAGCGGCCCCGGCCAGCCGATCCAGGTGGCCGACGCCGACTGGCAGAAGCCGCGCAGGCCGCTTGCGAGTCCACCCGACGACGGCACGACCTCGACGCGGCCGCCCGACTCCTGCACGGTGACGGGCAGGCGGTTCGACACGATCAGCACACGGCCAGCTGCTGGCTCTTCGGCGACCGCGGTGTTCATGTACTGGACGAGTGGATGAGCCGGCTGCAGGTGCAGCATCGGTCGACGTTAGAGGCAACGGCCGTGCCGGAACCATCCTGTCGAGACGGGATCGCGATCTGGGTGGGTTGTCGCGTGGATTCGGCGATCGCGCCTGTTTCATCGCGTCGCGGCTACGGCCGAGTCGGAGAACCTCGAGCAGAAAACGCTTGAATGTCTTGCAATCGAACTGGGCTGTAGAACCTGGCCGGGCAGGTCTGAAGACCTGCCCCTACGTACGTGGCCTGCAGGCCTTCAGGCCTAAGGCTCCGGCGTCAGGCTCTTGGTGGTGCGGTCCGACGGTGCGTACTCGCGCGCGAACATGTCCCACGCGGTGATGAAGAGCGCCGCGATGGCTGGACCGGCCACGAACCCCGACAAGCCAAACAGCGTCAGGCCGCCGAGCGTGGAGAGCAGCACGACGTAGTCGGGCATCCGCGTCTCGCGGCCGACGAGAATCGGACGCAACAGGTTGTCGACGAGCGCGATCCCGAACGTGCCGAGGGCGAGCAGCGTGATCCCCTTGGCAATCGATCCGGTGAGCAGCAGGATGATCGACGCGGGCAGCCAGACCGTGGTGGGCCCGATCACCGGGATGAGCGAGCACGCCATCATGATCACGCCCCAGAACGCCGGGGCGTCGAGCCCGAGCAGCGCGAAGAACACGCCGCCCAGCGTGCCCTGCACTGCACCCACCACGAGCGTGCCCTTGAGCGTCGCGCGCGTGACGGCGGTGAACCGTTCGAAGAGCGCGCGCTCGCGCGCGTCGCCGAGCGGCAGCGCACGGGCGATCTGACGCAGCAACTGATCGCCGTCGCGCAGGAAGAAGAAGAGCACGTAGAGCATCAGGCCCAACTGGCCGGCCGCCTTGAGGGCGTTCTGCCCGAAGGCCAGGGCGCCCGAGGCGAGGAACTGGCCGATGGCACTCGCCCCTTCCGCGACGTTGCTGCGCACGGTGGCCGGCGTGATGCCGATGCGGGCGCCAAAACGGACGAGCGCCGGCACCCATCGATCCGTCGCGTCCGACACCGCCAGCTCGCCGGTGGTGAAGCGCTGGTACAACCCCACCGCCTCGCGCGATACCGCCACGGCCACGAACCCGAGCGGCACGAACACCAGCACGATCACCAGGATCAGTGTCAACGCCGCGGACGAATTGGGGCGCTTCTGGCCGAAGTAGTCGAACAGCCAGCGCTCGACCGGGCGGAACACGATGGCCAGCACCGCCGCCCAGAAAACCGGCGTGACGAAGTTGGCCACGAGCACGCCGAAGGCGAGCGTGACGATGACCAGCAGGAACAGAAAGCCGGCGCTCTGGACCGTGCGCTGCCGCATCACGCCTGCCCGGCCTCGGCCGCCGGCGCAACGAGCTGCCACAAACGCTCTTCGAGCGCCGTGCTGCGGAACTCGCACGGGCGTTCACGCCGGTCGTAAAAGAAGCGCCCGTTCACGCCGGCAACGTCGCCGCTGGTCGCCAGCCACACCGCCGTGTCGGCGCCTTCCTTCAGGGTCCGGCCCGTGCGACCGGCATAGGCGCGTTTGAGATCGGCCGAGAAATCGCGCGACAGGCCGGTGGCGGGCACGAATCCCGGCGCCATGGCGTTGGCCGTCACGCCGCGCCCCTCGAGGCGGCGCGCGAGCGCCCAGGTGAGCAGCCGGTTGCAGGCCTTCGACTGGGCATAGGCCTGCAGTTCCTCGTAGGGGCGGCGCGCGAACTGGAGATCGTCGAGGTCGAGGTCGCCGGCAAACGTGGACGCCACGTTCACGATGCGGGCCGGGGCGCTGGCCCGGAGCTGATCGAGGAGGGCGAGCGACAGCCGATGGTAGCCGAGCACGTTGGTGGCAAACGTCAGCTCGAAGCCGTCGCTCGTGACGCGCCGCTGCCCCTGAATCACACCGGCATTGTTCACCAGCACGTCGATCCGGGGATAGTCGGCCGCGCAGGCGCGGGCGAGGGTGTCGATGGAAGGCGCACTCGCGGCGTCCAGGTGGTGCACCCGCGCGGCCGGCGAGCCGAGACGGCGCAGCTCGTCCGCGACGGCCTCGCCCTTCGAGACGTCGCGACACGCCAGCACGAGCTCGGCGCCCACCGCGGCGAGGTCGCGCACGATCTGCAGGCCGATTCCGGACGTCGGCCCCGTCACAAGCGCGATCACGGTCTACCTTCTCCGCCCTCTCCGCCTTCTCTGCCCTCTCCGCCTATTTGGCCTCTGGCAAGAGCGTCACCTTCACGTAGTTCGCGGTATCGAGGTAGGTCCGGGCCGCCTGTTGAATCGCCTCGCCCGTCAAGGTCGCGATCTGGTCTGGCAGATCGAACACTGCGGCGACGTGCGCGGCATCGCCGTCCTCGTACCGCCGGACGATCTGATTGAGGAGGTAGCCGTTGTCCTGACTGTCCTGGTCGAAGTCGCGGAGCAGCGCGGCGCGGATGCGCCTCACCTGGTCCGGCGTGAACGACGTGTCCCTCACGAACCGGATCTCGTCGAACACCCGCTGGACCAGGGCCGCGGTGCGCGCGGGATCGCAGGCCCATTCGATGCTCACCCTGAACTCCGGCCGCGGCACCTTTTGCGTCTGCTGATCGGCGGTAATGCTGTAGGTGCCGCCGAGCTCCTGCCGGATGGTGTCGAACAGCCGCCCCTGCAGCACCAGGGTCACGGCCCGGAGTGCCAGGCGTTGCGCGTCGTCGTAGACCATGGGACCGGAGAAGACGATTCCCACCTGGCTCTTGGGAGCGATCCCCTTCTCGATGGTCCGTTCCACCACTCCACGAGGCGGCGTGATGCCCTCGTCGCGCCACGTTTCGCTGGTGTGCGTCGCGGGCAGGCTCGCCAGGTAGGTTTCGACGAACGGCTTGAGCAGATCGGGGGTGAAGCTGCCCACGAAGACGAAAGTGAAGCGGCTGGCGTCGGCGAATCGCGCCTTGTAGAAGGCCAACGACTTCGGCAGATCCCACTGCGCCACGGTGGCCTGCGTGTCGAGCGCCCGCCGGGGGCTGTTGCGTGTGAGCGCCTCGTCGATCGTCTGCCGGAAGACGGCGTCGGGGCTGGCCGACCGGTTGGCGACCAGCGCCCGCACCTGCCCCGTCAGCGCGAAGAACGCCGCCGGGTCGGCGCGCGGCTGGGTGAACCGCAGGTGCAGCAGCTGGAAGAACGTCTCCAGATCCTGCGGCGTGCTGCCGCCCGTCATGCCCTGATCGCTCTCACCGATGAACGGCGTCACCGCCACGGCGCGGCCGTTGAGGAGCTTGTCGAGCGTGCCGTCGCTCACTTTGCCGACGCCGCCTGCCGGTACGACGTAGTCCGCCGAACGTGCCGACACGAAGTCCGCGTCGGCGGCGAGCGACGTGCCGCCCGGCGCGAAGGCGCGAAAGAGAATCTGGTCCTCCTTCAAGGTCGTGGGCTTGAGCACCACCGTGGCGCCGTTCGACAAGGTCCACTCGGTGATGCCGGCGTCGGGCCGCTGGGTCACCTTCACGATCGAACCCTTCGCGGGCGGCATCGGCATCAGCGCCTGATCCGCCCCTTCGTCCACGTAGCGAGTCACCGGCCGGGCCGATGCGGTCCGTATCGTGCCAGCCAGCTGCATCTCGGTGGCAAGGGTCACGCCGGCGGCTTCTGGACCGGTCACGATCACCAGGCGATTCTGCGCGGGAAACCACTGCGCGGCGAGCGCGTTCAGCTCGGCGAGGGTGATGCCTGGAAGGAATCGACGGTGAAAGGCCAGCTCCTGCCAGATCGTGGGCAGCGCTTCACGCTGCAGGAAGTTTCGCGTGTATTCGTCGGCGCGGCTCGACGACTCGCGGTCGGGACTCTCCGTGACGCTGCGCTCGTAGCTGAGCATCATGGCCTGCTTGGCGCGCGCCAGCTCGGTGGCCGTGAACCCGTAGCGCGTCACGCGCTGAATCTCGGTGACGAGCGCGTCCAGCCCTTTCGTCACGCCGTCGCTCGGGACCAGCGCCTGGAGCACCACCTCGTCTTTCGTGCGCGGCGTATCGAACAGGCGGCGGCCGGCGCCAGCTCTGAGGAACGGCGGGTTCTCGCGCTGATCGAGCTCGTCGAGGCGCGCCTCGAGCATGTCGCCGAACAGCTGGTCCATCATGATCTGGCGATAGCCGCCCACCGAATCCTGGGGGCGCGCCGGGCGCAGGTTGCTGATGGCGACGCCGGTGGCGGTCGACTCCTTGTCGGCGATCACGGTGTAACGCGTGCCCTGGCGCTCGGGCACGTCGAACGCCGGGCGCGGACGCCGCGGCGTTGGCGAGGTGAGCGAAGAAAAGTGCGCCTTGATCATGGCGACCGTGGCGTCGCGGTTCAGGTCGCCGACGACGATCACCGCCATCAGATCGGGCCGGTACCAGTCGCGATAGAAACGGAGCAGCTGTTCACGCTGCGCCTTTTCGATCACAGCGGGGTCGCCAATCGGCGGACGGTCCGCGTAGCGCGACCCCTCGAGCTGTACCTTGCGAATCCTGTCCTGCGTGCGCTCGACGGCACCGAGGTGCAGCCGCCACTCCGACAGGACGATGGCACGCTGCCGGTCGATGGCCTCCTGATCGAACGTGGCGGCGTGCGCCCAGTCCTCGAGCACGAGCAGCGCCCGATCGAGCACCTGCGGCGAGCCGGCGGGGATGCGCAGCGTGTACTGCGTGTCGTCGAAGCTGGTGGCCGCGTTGGCATCGGGGCCGATGCCCAGGCCGAGCGAGGCCAGGAAATCGTTGATCCCGCCACCCGGGAAATGCTGCGTCCCTTCGAACTCCATGTGCTCGAGGAAGTGCGCCAGCCCGAGCTGATCGGGATCCTCGAGCACCGAGCCGGCCTTGACCACCAGGCGCAGCTCGATGCGGCGCGCGGGCTTGGCGTTGGCGCGCACGTAGTAGCGCAGCCCGTTGGGCAGGGTGCCGGTCGCCACCTCGGGATCGACCGGCATCAGCTGCGCCGCCAGATACGATCGGACCGACGCCGCCGAGGTCTCGCGTCCTGGCGCTGGAGCGGGAGCGGACACTGGAGGCGGGGCCTGGGCCGGCGCCTGCGCCAGCACCGGGAGCGCCGCCAGCGCGAGTACGAGCGTCAGGACGGCGCGGGGCAACACGCGGAGGCGTGAGAGGACCATCGCCCTCATCCTACCGGACGGCGCCCACGGGGTCCCAGCGTCCCTGCTCAGCGGGCCGAGGGGCCGAGCTCGAACACCCACAGCGCCGCGCCAGGGCTCGGGCTCGCGATCTCGGGTACGAGGTTCGGAAACGTGGCCGCCTGCGGACCGCCGTTACCCACCGTGAGCGCGACGAACTGACGGCCCTGTGCCGTGAACGTGACCGGCGCCGCGTTCGGCACGTCGTTGAGCCGCGTCTTCCAGAGCGGCTTCCCCGTCGCCGAGTCGTAGGCCGAGAAGACGCGGTCGAAGGATCCAGCGAAGATCACGCCACCGGCGGTGGCAAGGATGCCGGTCGTTTGCGGCGCCCGCTGGCGCACCGTCCACGCCGGTTTGCGCGTCTCGAGGTTCATCGCCTGGAGCCGCCCGTAGTTGCCGTCGCTGTCGGGCCGGGGGCGCAGCGAGAACCGCACGCCGGTCGAGAGCCCGCCGCGCTCGCCGGTGGCCACCGGCGTGAGGCTCATGCACGACTCGACCATCGGGATGAACAGCAGCTTCGAGCCGGCATCGTACGACGTCGGCAGCCACGATCGCCCGCCGCCGGCATGCGGGCACACCATCTTGGTGTCGCCATCTCCCGGCACGAGCTTGGGATCGATCGTCTTCGCGCCGGTCTTCGGATCGATCGCGGTGATCGCGTTCTGCAGGCCGAGGTCGAACGACCACAGATACCTGCCGCCATCCGCTTCGAGCGCGTCGAAGACCATCTGCTTGCCGCCGGTGACGGCCACGGTCTTCATGGCGCCCCCGACCGGCAACCGCACCAGCGTGCGCTCGAACGCCCAGTCGAAGTCCCACTGATCGTTCTTCAAATGCTGGTAGTGCCACACCAGCTTGCCGGTCTCGGGATTGAGCGCGATGGTGGCGTCGGTGTACAGCGCGTCGTTGCTCTGCCCGGCAACGGGGTTGCGCAGCGGGCCGGTGTCGTAGGTCGGCGCCGGACCGAAGAGCGCGATGTTGAGCACCGGATCGTAGGTCCCCGCCACCCACACAGAGCCGCCGTTACGCTTGTCGAGCGGCAGGCCGTTCCAGGAATCACCAGGCTCCCCGGGACGCGCCAGCGTGTAGAAACGCCAGCGCTCGGCGCCGGTCTTCGCATCGAGGCCGACAATGTAGTTGCCGCCGGGGCCGCCACCGTTGGTGCCGGTCATCACCACGCCGCGCGCCACCAGTGTTCCGCCGGTCAGGCCGAAGCCTTTCGACGCGTCGCCGATCGCCACGTCCCAGGCCACGGCGCCGGTCTTCACGTCGAGGGCGACGACGTGGGTGTCTGACGTCGGCACGTACAGGCGGTCGCCGTACAGCGACATGTTGCGCTTCCACGTCGCGCCCGTACCTCGCGGCAGGCGCCGCGCGTACTGCCACAGCAGATCGCCGGTCACCGCGTCGAGCGCCTGCACGCGGTCGCCGTAGGCGTGCACGAAGATCACCCCGTCGTGGACGAGCGGCGTGCCCTCGTTGGGGCCGTTCGGCAGCGACCAGGTCCAGGCCGCCCGCAGTTGGCCCACGTTGGCCTTGGTGATCTGCTTCAACGGGCTGAACCCGTGCGCGTCATAGGTCCGCCGCCAGTTCAACCAGTCGCCTTCGGCGGGCTTGATCAGCGTTTCGTCGGTCACCGGCGTGATGCGATCGAGCGGGTTGGCGCGCGCGGGCGCGCGCGGCAGCACGACGCCGGCCGTCACGCCACCGCCCGGTCCGGCCGGCGCGGCGGGAAACACCATGGCTCGCAGCGCCGCCGGATCCGCGGGCAGCGCCTGCGTGCCGGGGCTGACTCCGTTCTGCTGCAGCAGGTACGCGATCACCTGCGCGTAGCCGGCATCGCCCAGGCTCCCGGGCGACGCGGGCGGCATTTGCGCGCTCATGAATGTGTGGAGCGCGTCGACGCCGCGGCCACCCCACTGCTGGCGGAACGCGTCCCCCTTCAGCGGGCCGGCGAACTGGCCGTCGTCGAGATTCTGTCCGTGACATGACGCGCACGACTGTTGATAGGCAGCGCGACCGGCCGCCGCCTGCTCCGCCGTGTAGGTTGGACTGGCCTGCGGCGCCTGCGCCGACGGACGAACGACGACCGCGGCAATCAGCACGCAGCACCCGACGAGTACGCGCGCGGCAACCATGGTGAACGACTGGCTCATGGAGAAAGAGACTATGCGAAGATACGCCGCCATGAAATCCATCTTTCGCAGCTATACCGCCGCTGTATTGACCTGCGCCGCATTGGTATCGCTGTCCGCCGCCGCGCAGCAGACGCGCCCCTATGTGCCGGTCACCGATGAGATGTTGTGGAAGCCGAATCCAGCCGACTGGCTGATGTGGCGCCGCACGCTCGACAGCGCCGGCTACAGCCCGCTCAATCAGATCGACAAGAAGAACGTCGCGCAGCTGAAGATGACGTGGACGCGCGGCATGGGGCCCGGCAACGTGCAGGAAGCCACGCCGCTCGTCTACAACGGCGTGATGTATCTGCCGAACCCGAGCGACTACGTGCAGGCGCTCGACGCGAAGAGCGGCGAGCTGCTGTGGGAGTACCGCCGCAAGCTGCCCGAGGATCTCGGCAAGTTCATGCCGGTGTTCGCCATCAACCGCAACATGGCGATCTACGGCGACACCGTCATCGATACGAGCGCCGACGACTTCGTCTCCGCGCTCGACGTGAAGACCGGCGCCATGCGGTGGGAAACCAAGATCCTCGAGTACCAGAAAGGGGCGCAGCAGACGTCGGGGCCGATCATCGCCAACGGCAAAGTGATCTCCGGCCGCGGCTGCGAGCCGGAGGGTGGCGCCGACGCGTGCGTGATCACGGCGCACGACGCCAGGACCGGCAAGGAGCTGTGGCGGACGCGCACGATTCCGCGGCCGGGGGAACCCGGTGCCGAGACGTGGGGCACGGTGCCGGAGGACAAACGGATCCACGTGGGCACGTGGATGGTGCCGAGCTACGACCCGCAGCTCAATCTGATCTACATCGGCACGTCGGTGTCGTCGCCGGCGCCGAAGTACATGCTCGCGGGCAACGACAAAAAATACCTGTACCACAACTCCACGCTGGCCCTGAACGCCGACACCGGCAAGATCGAGTGGTACTACCAGCATCTCGTCGATCACTGGGATCTCGATCACCCGTTCGAGCGCCTGCTCATCGACACCGCCGTCGCGCCCAATCCGAAAGAGGTGGCGTGGATCAATCCGCGTCTCAAGCCGGGCGAGAAGCGTCAGGTCATCACCGGCATCCCGGGCAAGACCGGCATCGTCTACACGCTCGATCGCAAGACCGGTGAATTCCTGTGGGCGCGACCGACGGTGTATCAGAACGTCGTCACGAAGATCGACGGCGCCACCGGCGCGGTCACCGAGAACGCGGACGCGATGTTCACCGCCGAAGGGCAGACGCGGCAGGTGTGCCCCGGCATGAACGGCGGCAAGAACTGGCCGGCGGGAGCGTACAGTCCAGTCACGGGACTGATGTACTACCCGCTGCAGAACCTGTGCATGGAGGCGACGTCGCTGCCGCCGGAGTCGTCGCTCTACGCGATCAGCGCCAAGGGGCGTGCTCGCCCCCAACGTCAAGGACGCCGGCACGGTGCAGGCGATCTCGGTGGAAACGGGCGCCACCGCCTGGAAGTATCAACAGCGGGCAGGCACGTTGTCGCTCGTGGCGACGGGCGGGGGGCTGGTCTTCGGCGGCGATACCGCCGGCCGGTTCCGCGCCTTCGACGATCGCACGGGGAAAGTGCTGTGGGAAGTGAACCTGGGCTCACCGGTCAGCGGCTATCCGGTGACCTTCGCGGTCAACGGCAAGCAGTACGTGGCGGTGAGCACCGGGCCGTCGCTCGTCGCCAGCGGCGTAAACTTCACCACACCGGAGATCAAGCCGAGCTCGACGAACCAGATGTACGTGTTCGCGCTGCCATAGGCCGCCGGGATGATTCATCCCTCACCATTGCGCATCGAGCCCATCCCCGGGTACTCCCCGGCAGTCGGCAGGCTGGTGTGCATGCTGACGTACGCGCGGTCAACCACCTTCGCCGCCATCGAGGGGCTGACGACGGCAGAACTCGACCATCTGTTCGACGCGAGAAGCAACTCGATCGGGGCGCTCTTGGCACACATCGCGGCCGAGGAGCGGTCGTATCAGATCATGACGTTCGAGGACCGAGCGCTCTCTGCCGACGAGAATGCGCGATGGGCCGCCGCGCTGAAACTGGGTGACGCTGCCCGGCAGTCGCTACGTGGCCATCCACTCGATCACTATCTCGAAGAGCTCGAGGCCGCGCGAAAGCTGACCATGGCGGGGCTGGCCGTCCGCGATGATGCGTGGCTCGATCGCTCCGTCAGCATCGCCCCCAAACTCAACATGCATTGGGCCTGGTTTCACGCCGCTGAAGATGAGATCAATCACCGCGGGCAGATCCGGTGGCTGCGGGCGCGACTCCCGGGCAACGGCCGCTGAGATCATGAGCCGAACATTTGCCGTCTGCTTCGGACTCGCACTCCTCGTGCAGTGCTGGGACGTCCGCGCGGAGGTTGCCGCCCAAGCGCCGCAACGCGCGGGACGCGTCAACCTGGAACAGAACAAGGTGCTGGTTCGGCGGTGGATACACGAAGGGTTCAACAAGAGAAACGTGGACGTCGTCGACGAAGTCTTCGCCGACGACTTTGCCGTCGGCGGACAACGGATTGGTCGCGCCGGGCTCAAACAGAACATGACCCGGCGCCTCAGCGCCTTTCCCGATCTCCAGGTCACGATCACCGAGGTCGTCGCCGAAGGAGATCACGTCGTGATTTGGTACACGGCCCAGGGCACTCACCGAGGTGAGTTCGAAGGAATCCGACCGACCGGGAAGCGGGTGAACTGGTCGGGCGCCGATCTCCTGCGGATCGCGGCGGGAAAGATCGTCGAAGGCCGCTTCCTCGATGATTCGCTGGGACTCCTGCGCCAACTCGGTGCGCCGCCGGGATTCTGATATACAGTCTCGCTTCGACGGGAGGCAGGCGGGGAAATGCACCGAACGAATCTTGGGGTCGTCGTGGCGATGGTCATGTGGGCGGTGGCGGCGCAGGCACAAGCGCCGGCGCGCGCGGCCGGACCCGGCGCGACGCCGCCGCCCAACGGCGGCAACCGCGGCTTCGTGCCGGTCACCGACGAGATGCTCTGGAAGCCGAGCCCGTCGAACTGGCTCTCGTGGCGGCGCACGCTCGACAGCCAGGGCTTCAGCCCGCTCGATCAGATCGACCGCGCCAACGTCGGCAAGCTGAAGATGGTGTGGGCCCGCGGCATGGGCAACGGCAACATGGAATCCACGCCGCTGGTGTACGACGGCGTGATGTACGCGCCCGGACCCGCAGACTACATCCAGGCGATCAACGCCAAGACCGGTGATCTGATCTGGGAGAACCGGCGCAAGCTGCCCGAAGGCGTGCGCGGCGGCACCAACCGTAACATCGCCATCTGGGGCACCACGATAATCGACGGCAGCGCCGACAACCAGATGTACGCCATCGACGCCAGGACCGGAGCACTGGTGTGGGAAACGAAGGTGCTCGACGCCACCGCGCGCGCGTCGGCGAGCTCGGGCCCGATCATCGCCAACGGCAAGGTGATCGAAGGGCGGCAGTGCCAGCCACAGGCCGGCAACGACGCCTGTATCGTCACCGCGCACGACGCCAAGACCGGCAAGGAGCTCTGGCGGGCGCGCACGATTCCGCTGCCCGGTGAACTGGGCTACGAGACGTGGGGCGCCGTGCCGATGGCCGAGCGCTGGCACGTGGGCACGTGGATGGTCCCGAGCTACGACCCCGAGACCAACACCGTCTTCGTCGGCACGTCGGTCACCATTCCGGCGCCGAAGTTCACGCTCGACGGCAACGACAAGAAGTACCTGTTCCACAACTCGACGCTGGCGCTCGACGCCGACACCGGCAAGATGAAGTGGTACTACCAGCACGTCGTCGATCACTGGGACCTCGATCACCCGTTCGAGCGGCTGCTGGTCGAGACCGCGATCTCGCCCGATCCGAAGGAAGTGCCGTGGATCAATCCGAAGATCAAGCCGGGCGAGCGCCGCAAGGTGATCACCGGCATCCCGGGAAAGACCGGCCTCATCTACACGCTCGACCGCCAAACCGGCGAGTTCCTGTGGGCGCGCCCCACGGTGTTCCAGAACGTCATCTCGAAGATCGACGGTGCCACTGGTGAAGTGACCGTCAATCCCGACGCGACGTTCTCGAAGCTTGGTGAAGAGAAGATGATCTGCCCGAGCGCTGGCGCGGGCGGCAAGAACTGGCCGGCGGGCGCCTACAACCCGCGCACCAACGTCATGTTCTACCCGCTGCAGAACGTCTGCATGAACGCGAAGACGACGACGGACAAACGCGACCCGTCGCTCGTTTACGGCTTGAACATGCCCGCGATCCTGGCGCCGGGCACCGACAAGGTGGGCACCATCTACGCCATCTCGGCGGAGACGGGCAAGACGCTGTGGAAGTACGAGCAGCGCGCCGGCACGCTGTCGCTCGTGGCCACGGGCGGCGGGCTGGTGTTCGGCGGCGACGCCAACGGCCGCTTCCGCGCCTTCGACGACCGCACCGGGAAGATCCTCTGGGAGCAGAACCTCGGCGCGCCGGTCGTCGGCTACCCGGTGACGTTCGCCGTAGACGGCAAGCAGTACGTCGCGGTCACGACAGGCTCGTCGCTCGTGTCGACGACAGAGCTGCGCCTCACGCCGGAGCTGAAGCCCAGCAACACGGGACAGCTCTACGTATTTGCGCTGCCGTAGCGGCGCACATACGTGGCAGAGTGGGCGAGAAGGCAGAGAGGGCGGAGAAGGGAGAACGCACCATGAAGTCGTTCGCCATCGGACTCTCGGCGGCTCTTCTACTGGCGACGGGGCTCGCCGCGCAGCGCGACGAGGTGATTCCGCTGGATCGCGTCATCAAGAGCCAGCGCGGCACGGTGACGCAGCGTATCGCCAACACCGACATCAGCATCGACTACGGCCGGCCGGTGGCGCGCGGGCGCGAGATCTACGGGAGCCTCGTGCCCTTCGGCCGCATCTGGCACCCGGGAGCGAACGACGCCACGTCGATGACGGTCTCGCGTGACATCGAGGTCAACGGCAAGGCGCTGCCCAAGGGCTCGTACAGCCTGTGGACGATTCCGCGAGCGGACAGCTGGACGTTCATCTTCAATACGGTCGCCGATACTTTTCACACCAGCTATCCAGGCGAACAGCGCGACGCGCTGCGGCTCGAGGTGAAACCCGAGACGGGCGCGCACTTGGAAACACTGACGTATTACTTCCCGGTCGTGGACGGCAAGGACGCGACGCTGCGCTTCCACTGGGGCACCGTGATCGTCCCGCTCGCCGTCAAGGTCCAATGAGGCAGGTGGGCAGATAGGCAGGGGGCGGGTTAGAGACTTCACACTGCTCAGTCGCCATCAATGGCGATGATCTTGCTGGCCGCCATTTTGCTCATACACCGCGAGCCGCGCCTCGTTTCGAGCGCCGGCGGATTGGAGCAGATCATGGCAGACATCACCACTGGCACCGGCGCTGACACGATGGAAGACATCCGCGACGAACCCGCGCTCGAAAGCGTCGGGGTCGATCCTGACGCGCCGATCGCGGCCGACGCCGACGAGCCCGGTCAGAACGACGAAGAAGACGAAGACTTCGACGAAGCCGACGACGAGGCCGACGACGAGGCCGACGAGGACGACGACGACACCCAGAAGGCGTCGGACACCGACACCGAATAACGTCCACGGCTGCAAGATTTGCAGCCCATCCGCACGGCGCCTGCGCGCCTTTCTGCCACGCGCTTCAGTGACCGCCGGTCGCCCGCTTCGCCGGGAGACCGGCGGCCGGCCTGGCCTCGAACCTGCTGTGTGACGTCCCAGTCGACTACTGAGATGCGGGAATCGCCGCCGGGCGGCGCGGCAGGATCTGCGCGAAGTAGTTGGTGACCCCGTCGGGATCCGATAGCCAGATCGTGCGCAGCCCCTGTCCGAACAGGCCAAGGGGCCGATCGATGGTCACCGACTCGGCCTTCGCCTTGGTGTCCACGGCCTCGACGTTCGAAATGACGTACTGAATGCCCGCGCTGCTCTTGTTCGCCGGCAGGGTGGCCCCGAACGACCAGACGTTGATGGTCGTATCACCGTGGCGGAACGGGTACTTCGTGGTGCCCAGCGCCGGGTCCGCCACCGGCGGCAGCTCCTCGAGCCCGACAAACGATCGGTAGAACGCGCGGCTCTGCTCGAGATTCGACGCGGTGATGCCCACCTCGAAGCGCTGATACGTTGCGGCCGGCGCGCCCGGCATCGCCACCAGCTCCACCCACTGCTGCTGCGGATCGAGGACCATCGCGCCGCGGCCGCCGCCAGCGCGGGCGCTGAACTTCGGCGCCGGGTAGCCCTTGGCCGTGAAGCGCGCCGACACCGCTGCCTCGTCGGGGTAGAAGAACGTGAACACGCGAAGACCGGTGACCGCCTTCACGTCGCCGCCCGGATACTGGCTGGCCGCGGGCGTGGCCTGCAGCTTCACCTGCGCGGTGCCGATGCCGAACAGGATCATCTCGCTGCCACCGCCGAGCTGGATCGACGGGAGCGCTTTCAGCCCCAGCACCTCGCCGTAGAACTCGACCATCTTGGCGCGATCCACCGAGAAGCGGCGGAACACGTTCATGGACGGCTGGGTGCTGAGCGCCGACAACGACCCGGCAGGCTCTTCGGCCCACACCGGCACGGCCACGGCCACCGCACCCGCCATGAGACAGGCCCGAATCAGCGTCTGCATGCGGCGCAGTCTAGTGTTACGACGGCTCGAAGTTCAAGGCGACGCCGTTGATGCAGTAGCGCAGGCCGGTGGGCGGCGGGCCGTCGGGAAACACGTGCCCGAGGTGGCCTCCGCACCGGCTGCAGTGCACCTCGGTGCGCACCATCCCGTAGCTCGAATCGACCGTCTCTTCAATCGACCCCTCGAGCGGCGAGAAGAAGCTTGGCCATCCCGTGCCGCTCTCGAACTTGCGGCCGGTCATGAAGAGAGGCTGGTCGCAGCCCGCGCACGAGAAGGTGCCGACACGCTTCTCGTTCAACAGCGCGCACGACCCGGGCCGCTCGGTGCCGTGGCCGCGCAGCACCGCGTACTGCTCCGGGGTCAACTGCGCGCGCCACTCGGCATCGGTCTTTTCAACCGGAAAGGTCTTGTTGGTCATCGGTGTTCTCTCATCCATTATCCCTATGCTTGGATACTTGACCCCCTCGAGAGGTTTCGCGGCCGTCGTGTTTCTAGCCGCAGCGCGACGCCGATGTGCGCCGGACGAGTCCGTTCCGGATGGGCTTGGGTGGATCGGTGTCGGCCGCCCTGGTGCCTCCTTCCATTCAGCCCAACTACGGTGGCGTCGGTCTCGGCATTGGTGTGTTCACCGTGATCCAGCCCTCGCACTGAAACAGCCGGGCTCTGTTCGATGCGCGCGCGCGCAACGTTCTTTCTATAGGATCGGGTCCACTCGCGACTCACCTCTTTTTCCACGAGGTCACCATGGCGCTTTATGTCTTCGACGGTACCGGCAACGAGAATCGCGACGGCGACGATCGCGACTCGAATGCCTGCAAGTTCTTCACAGCCTACGAGGATCCGAACAAGAACGACGACACCAAGAAGGAGACCGGCAGCCTGTATCTCAAGGGCATCGGGACCCGCGCGCGAACGTTCATCGGCCGGAGCTTTTCCGAAGCGTTCGGGATCGGCGGCCATCAACGTGTACGTCAGGCCATGGATCGTCTCGAGAACAACATCGAGGCCGGCGACGTGATCGTGGACATCGCCGGCTTCAGCCGCGGCGCCGCGCTGGCGCTGTCGTTTGCCAACGAAATCGCCAGCAAGCTGAAGAACCTCGACATCCGCTTCATCGGGCTGTTCGACGTGGTGGGCGAGTTTGGCCTGCCCGGCGAACACGTCAACGCCGGGCACAACCTGCACATGCCGCCCAA
>DASYRM010000196.1:0-5761 GCA_036004405.1 Vicinamibacterales bacterium | reverse complement strand
GTCGATGATCGAATCGGACGTGACGCCCTCCGACTCCGCGCGGAAGTTCGTCAGCACGCGGTGCCGCAGCACGGGATGCGCCAGGGTGCGGATATCGTCGTAGTTGACATGATAGCGCCCCTGCGTCAGCGCGCGCGCCTTGCCGCCGAGGACGAGGTACTGCGCCGCACGGACGCTGGCGCCGAACGCCACGAATTTCTTCACCGAGTCGGGCGCCTGCTTCGACTTGGGACGGCTCGTGCGGACGATGCTGAGCGCGTAGCGCATCACCGCGTCGGCGACCGGCACGCGGCGCACCAGCCGCTGGAACGCGACCAGGTCGGCGCCGTTCACCGGCTGCTGGAAATGCGGGTCGATGATCGCCGTAGTGGCGCGCACGACGTCGAACTCCTCGTCTTCCGGCGGATGCTCGATGATGATGTGGAACATGAACCGATCGAGCTGCGCCTCGGGCAGCGGGTAGGTGCCCTCGAGCTCGATCGGGTTCTGGGTGGCGAACACGTAGAACGGCTCGGAGAGCTGGTAGGTGCGCCCCTGAATCGTGACGCGGTGCTCCTGCATCGCCTCGAGCAGGGCCGACTGCGTCTTCGGCGGCGTGCGGTTGATCTCGTCGGCCAGCACGATGTTGGCAAAGATGGGGCCGGGGGCGAACACCATCTGCCGCCGGCCGGTGGTGGCGTCCTCCTGCACCAGGTCGGTGCCGGTGATGTCGGACGGCATCAGGTCGGGCGTGAACTGGATGCGCGAGAACTTCAGGTCGAGGACGCGGGAGATCGTGTAGATCAGCAGCGTCTTCGCCAGGCCGGGCGCGCCGACGATCAGGCTGTTGCCGCCGACGAACAGCGTCATCAGGACCTGGTTGATCACCTCGTCCTGACCGATGATGAGCTTCTTGAGCTCGGTGACGATCTGCTGCCGGCCGGCGTTCATCCGATCGGCAAGGGCAATGTCGTCGGGTGACTGCAGATCGACGGGCTGGCTCAAAGTGGAGTTGCGGTCGCTCATCGGGTATGGGCTCCTAGAGGGTCAGCGTCCTTCGGCCGTACGGATTTCGCGCGTCTTCAGCGCGATCGCGGTCACCAGCTTCTCGAGCTCCGAGGTGTAGCGGCCGGGCTCCATGCTCTCCTTGAGCAGGCGGAGCGCCTCGACGCGCCGTTCGAGGTCGCGCCGCTCGAGATACAGGGCGCGCAGTTTGGGATCGCTCGGCAGGTTGTCGCCGCCGACGGTGCCGAGCGAGACGATGTTGGCCACGCGCCCGTCCTTGCCGGTGGCCGTCGGATCCGGACTGCCGTCCTTGTCGCCGTTGTCGTCGAGGAGCGCATGCTCGGTGGCCAGCAGCCCTTCGCGCTCGTAGGCCTTGGTCACCTCGGCCTTGGCGGCCAGGAACGCCTCGAGCACGCTGACCCGCTTGTTCTTGTCGCTGTCGGCCGCCTCCGACACGAGGGCGTCGATGAAGTAGCCGCCGAAGAGCGTGGCGTACTGCTCGGCGCCGTTGCGCGTCGCCGTCACGATGGTGCGGCTCGGGCCCGAGAGATCCGCGAGGAACGGACCGCTGGCGCTCGTGGTGTTGACGAACACGATCTGCTTGGTCGGCAACTTCGTCAGCAGCGCGTTGAAATCGGCGCCCGTCATGTCCGGGCCCGGCATGTTGAACTTCGCGGACCGGCCATCGTAGCTGCCGTGACCGATGAGCACCACGAAGACGACGTCGTCGGCGCCGGCGCGTGCCCCGAACCCCTGCAGCGCCTTGGCGATGTCTTCCTTGGTGGCGCGTCCCGTGACCTTCTCGTCGCCCTCGGCGGGCGCATCCACCAGAAACGCCAGGTTCTCCGGCGCCACACCGAGACGCTCGGACGCCTGCGCCAGCGTGGTGCCCCACTTGTGAAAGGTCTTGCCGTGGTCGGGGTCGCCCGCGAGGCCGACGACGATGAGCAGAAAGGCATGGAGCATGGGGCTACACCAGCCCAACCAGGCGGCGGTATCCCCATTCGGCGCAGGCCAGCCCCATGAGCGCCATCAGGATGATCGGCATGTTCCAGAGCTCCCGCTGCTCCACCGCGGTGACACCGCGACCGCCGTACCGCACGTCTTCGGCGATGTTGGTCACCGAATCGGCGGTGTAGAACTTGCCGCCGGTCTCCTCCGCGATGCGGCGCAACGGGGCAGCGTGCATCACGGGGTCGAAATACTCGCCGTCGCCGGCGGCGGCGCGCACGTAGCCGGTGCCCGACCCGAGCGTCTCGTTCGCCTGGGTGGCGTCCACGGTCACTTCGTAGGCTCCGGCCTCTGTACTGACGAACATGCCGCGATACTGGCCGTCGCGCTCGCCGGTCCACTGCATCGGCACGTTCAGCGTGGCGCCATTGGGCCGGGTGACGTGGGCCACCACGGTGGCGTCGTTCTTCTCGACGTACGACTTGTCCACGACCCGCGCGTCGATCTGGACGGCCTCGCCAGGCTCGACGCGGTCGGTGATGCGGACGTCCACCACATCGGGCACGCCGTCCACCATCCAGCGCATCAGCTGCCGCCAGAACTGCTCGTGGGTCTGATCCTCGAGCGGAATCGACGCGTGCATCTGCCACTCCCAGGAGTCCTGGGCCGTGAAGGCGATCGCCTTGCCGCGTCCGAAGCTGTGCGCGGCCAGCACCACCTGGCTGCGGCCGCGCTGATCGGTGCCCGTGAGGAGCGCCGTGGCGCCCGGCTTGAGCGGCAGCGGCGCGTTGACGCTGGTGACCTGCGGGAGCTGCGCCCAGCGCGCGACGGAGGCGACCGGCGTCGGCATGATCTGCGTGGCCGCATGACTTTCGCCCGCCGCGGTGGGCGCCACCTTCAGCCGCGCGAGCGGCGCGGGATCGGACGCCCGGGTCTTGGGATCGATCTGGAGCGGCAGCGCATCCGCCACCGGCGTGCCGCCGTAGCCGCCCTCGCCGAAGGCGCGCGGGCCGCCGATCATCAGCAGCCCGCCGCCGCGCCGATCGACGAAGTCGGCAATCATCTGCAGCTGGTCACCGGAGAAGGCGCCGGCCTCCACGCTGCCGAGAATGAGGCCCCGATAGCGGAAGAGCTCGTCGCGCGTCTTCGGGAACCCGCCCACGACCTCCTCCGGGTCGCCGTCGAGCCGCATGTACTTGTTGTCGGCGGTCCGCTGCAGCGCCACCGCCAGCAGGTTCTTGTCGTCGGCCACGGCGCGGCGGATGAACTTCATCTCGAACCGCGGCTCGCCTTCGTAGTAGAGGATGCGCTCGCGGGCGTCGCGGACGTTCACGAGCACCTCGCGCGTGTTGTTCTGCGCCACGACCTCGCCGTCCTGCGGCGCCACCCGGAACTTGAAGAGACGCGGACCCGATTCCGACGCCACCGCGCGCACGCGCACCGTGGCCGGCGAGCCGTCGGTGGGCAGCACCGTTTTCTCGGAGCCGATGATCCGCCCGTCGTCCTCGACGTCCACCGTCAGCGTCCGCCCGTTGAAGCCGGTCTGCGCCACGACGACGTCGAGCATCAGCGAGGCGCCCTTTAGAACGGTGCGCGGCACGGTGACACGGTCCACCTGGATGTCGCGCGGCAGCGCCTCGGCGCCGACGCCGACGGCGAAGACCGGCAGCTTCTCGGCCTTCAGGCCGAGCATGGCCTGCGAGAGCGACGCCTCGCTCGTGTCGGCGCCATCCGAGACCAGCACCACGCCGGCCACCGGCAGGCCGGCCAGCTCTTCGCGGACGCCGTCGAAGGCGGCGCCAAGCTTGGTCTGCGAGCCGTTGAACGTCAGCTCCTTGGCCGACTGGACGCGCGAGGCCGACGAGGAAAAGCGGAAGACGCGCACCAGAAAGCGATCGCCGAGCGACTTGAGGAGCGGAGCCGCCGGCGAGCCGAACTCGTCCTGCACCCACTGTCCGCGCGTCTTGCCGGCGGCATCGGGGATCCGCATGCTGCTCGAATCGTCGAGCAGGACGGCCACGACGTTCTGCTGGTTGACCGCCGCCCGCACCACCAACGTGGGGCGGAAGAGGCAGAAGAGCAGGAGCGCGAGCACCGCCACGCGCAGCGCGGTGAGGATGACGCGGTCCCGGGGCCGCCCCTGGGTCACGTGGACGCGGCGGTACGTGAAGACGGCCAGCGCCACCGCCACCGCGGCGAGCCCCGCGGCGAAGAGCGAAGCGCCGGTGAGATCGAACCGGAATTCGCCCTGCTGGAAGACGACGGGACGATACGAAAAGAGCGCCTGAAACAGGGTGTCAAACATTGGAGCCCTCTCCGAATCCCTGACCCCTCAGGCCTGGAGAGGTGGCGATCATACAGCGCCCCCGGTCCGGATTCGAGGGGCGAGCCGGCCTATTGACCAACTCTAGAACAGATTCCCCTCGGGACTAGAACAGAATCCCGCCGACCAGCACAATGCACCCGGCAAGGGCCGTGTAGCGCGCCACGCGGGGGCGGGAGTGCTTCAGCCAGTTCCACCACAACGCCATCACCGACATCGCCACTACGAGCACCGCCACGGTGCCTGCCGTCTGGCCGGGCCCGAGCGACGCGCCGTAGAACTGCACCAGGCCGTAGCTCCAGGCGGACCCGTAGATCACGCACAGGTGGAAGAAGTAGATGACGAGCGTCTCCTGCGCGACGGCGCCGAAGACGCGCGGCAGGCGCACCACCCGCTGGCTGGCGTGGGCGATGACGCCCATGATCGCCATGCACGCGCCGGTGCGGATGAGCAGGTCCACGGGCAGCACGCTGCGCGCACCGTTGGCGAAGGCGGCCACCGGCAGGAAGGCGGCGCCGTAGCCGGCGGCCACCGCGACGAGGCCAGGGATCAACAGCACCCGGTTGGCGAAGGCATCAAGGTGCGAGCCGCCCCAGCTGGAGTAGATCTGGCCGAGCGCGGCGCCCACCAGGATGAACGCCGACCACGGCACGGCGGGAAAGAGTGGAAAGGCCGGGCCGAGCACGGGCGACAGATACCCCCAGGCCCACATGGGCAGCCAGCGGCCCCAGTCGACGGCCCAGAACGTCGGCGCGATGGCGACCAGAACGACCGCCAGCGCCACGGCAGTCATCGTAAATCGCGTGCGCGTCCGCGTCGCGAGCACGAGGCACTGCACCCCGATAAACGTGACGCCAATCAGTTGCAGGACGTCCACGGCCCAGAAGGTGCGCCACGCGGCCTCGGTGGCGAACTTGTAGTCCACCGCGCGGCCCACCGGCGAGTGCAGCGAGTAGCCCAGGAACACGAACCACGCGAAGCGGCGTATGCGACGCCACCACGCGGGCGTCACGTGGATGTGCGACGACCAGTGCCGGCCCGTCGCGATGCTGAAGGCAAACCCCGAGAGGATGAGGAACAGGCTCGACGTCAGGCCGCGCTGGAACTGCCAGGCATCGAACCACACACCGCCGCGATAGGCCGGAGCGAGCAGCGCGTCGATCGTGTGCCCGTAGAGCATGAAGAACACGGCGAGCGCGCGCGCGAGGTCGATGAAGATGACCCGGTGCGCGTGCGCGCCGGGCAGGCCCGGACTGTTGGCGGCGGCAGCGGACACTGAGGGGATTGTACGTAGAGGCGGACCGTGAGGTCCGCCTGCCTCCAGGCGCACCTGAAGGTGCGCCTCTACGAAGCCTATTTCAGCGGCGAGTAGTCCGTCGGCTCGAAATACACTGAGTCCACCTTCACCTGCCCGACGCCCGACGCCGCGGCCACCTTGGCCCACTCCGGGTCGGCACGAAACGCATCCCAGCTCTTCTTGGCGGCCTCGCGGCTTGGGAACGC
>DASYRM010000195.1:0-98527 GCA_036004405.1 Vicinamibacterales bacterium | reverse complement strand
CCAGAGCGTGGCCCGGTCTTCGGTCGTCGTGGCCCACCGGAACTCGGTGCCGCCGTGCTCGGCCGCGATCTCCTGAACCGCCGTGGCGTGTTCGGCGGCGCCGGCGTCGCTGGTGGCGTGGAACTCGAAGAGCAATGTGGGCTTCAGCGCGTACGAGAGCTTCGAGTAGCGGTTCACCGCGTCGATCTGCACCTCGTCCATCAGCTCGATGCGCGCCACCGGAATGCCGAACTGGATCGTCTGGATCACGGCGCGCACGGCGCTCTCGATCGACTCGAAGGCGCAGACCGCCGCCGACACCGCCTCCGGCCGCCCGAACAGCCGGACGGTGACTTCAGTGATGACGCCCAGGGTCCCTTCCGATCCGACGAAGAGCCGGGTCAGGTCGTAGCCCGCCGACGACTTGCGCGCGCGCCCGCCGGTGCGGATCACACGGCCGTCCGCGAGCACGACGGTGAGGCCGAGCACTACCTCGCGCATGGTGCCGTAGCGCACCGCGGTCGTGCCTGAGGCGCGCGTGGCCGCCATGCCGCCGATGGTCGCGTCGGCGCCCGGGTCCACCCAGAACGCGGTACCGCTGTTGGCCAGCGCCTTGTTCAACTGGCGGTGCGTGACGCCCGCCTCCACCGTCGCGTCGAGATCCTCGGCGCTGACGCGCAGCACGCGGTTCATCCGCGACAGATCGATCGAGACGCCGCCGTGCACGGGGTTCACGTGCCCCTCGAGCGAACTGCCGGCGCCGAACGGCACGATGGGCGCGCCGTGCCTGGCGGCAGCCCGCACCACGGCGCTCACCTCGTCGGTCGAGAAGGGAAACACGACCGCGTCGGGCTGCCCTGGCGTATGCCACGATTCCCCGTGCCCGTGGTGCTCGAGCTGTGTCTCGTTGGTGCTGCAGCGGTCGCCGAGGAGGGCCGTGAGGTCGTGCACGAGCGCCGCGCGGCGCTCCACCGTCAGAACCGAAGGCATGGTTCGGATTGTATTATTCGAGCTGGCCTTATGGCGTCGTCGCCTTTTACCCCCAAAACCCTGTCGTTTCTCCGCGCGCTCAAACGCCACAACGATCGCGAGTGGTTCCGCGCCCGCAAGGACGACTACGAGCGCCACGTGCGCGCGCCCATGCTTGCGCTCATCGGACGCCTGGCCGACGACCTGCGGACGTTCGCGCCGGAAATGGTGGCCGATCCCAAGCGATCGATGTACCGGATCTATCGCGACACGCGCTTCAGCGACGACAAGACCCCGCTCAAGACCAACGCCGCCGCGGTGTTTCCGCCGCGCGGCTTTCCCCGCCACGAGGGCGCGGGGTTCTACGTGGAAATCGCGCCCGGCTGGGTATGGATGGGGGGCGGGCTCTACATGCCGCCGGCGCCGTCGCTCTACGCGATCCGTGAACGCATCGCCGGCTCGCACCCGAAGCTGCACCGGCTCGTCACCACGCGCGAGTTCCGCACGGTCCTCGGGGGACTCCAAGGCGAGCGGCTGACGCGAGTGCCGCGTGGCTACCTGAAAGATCACCCCGCAGGCGAGTACCTGCGCTACAAGCAGTTTCTCGGGTTCCGAGAGTTCGACCCGGCGTTTGCGACGAGCGACCGCTTCTACCCCGAGCTCGTGCGCACGTTCAAGGCGCTCACGCCTCTCGTTCGTTTCCTCAACGCCGCCGTCGTCGAAGGCGTCGCTCCGGCACCGATCCTGTCGCGCACACATGCCGGCTGATCCCTCGGCGGAGTATCACGCTCGCCTCTCGCGCTGGCGCGATCGGCTCACCGCCTTGTCGGCGCTCGACGCGCGGCTCGCGGCGGCACGGCTGATCGTCTTCGCGGCGGCAGCGGCCTTCGTCCTTGCCTACTTCCAGTGGCGAACGCCGTGGACCGCCTGGCTGCTGCTCGCGCCGGTCGTCGCCTTCGTCGCGCTGGCCGTCCGGCACGATCGGGTGATTCGCGATCGGGATCGCAGCGCGTCCCTCGTGGGTTTCTACGAGCGGGGGCTGGCGCGCATCGAGGACCGCTGGGCCGGCACCGGCTCGCCGGGCGAGCGCTACCGCAGCGACCACCACCCGTGTGCGAACGATCTCGACCTGTTCGGCCCCGCCTCGCTGTTCGAGCTGCTGTCGCTGGCCCGCACCCGGACCGGCGAGGACACCCTGGCCGCGTGGCTGATCGGCGCGGCGCCGCCCTCGGTCGTCCTGGAACGGCAGGCGGCCGTGCAGGAGCTGACCGCGGCCCTCGACGTGCGCGAGGAGCTGTCGCTTGCCATTGGCCGTTCCGCCTCGAGCGTGGATGCGGGCGTCCTTGCAGCCTGGGCCGAAGCGCCTCCGAGGCTGTCGCCCGAGGCTTTTCGCTACGTGGCGCTCGGCCTCACGCTGCTCACCCTGGCCTCGGCGGTGTATGTGTGGCGCGGCGGCGCCGAAGTGGCCTTGTTCTTCGCCCTCGCGGCGCAGCTGGCCTTCGGCTGGCCCTACTCGCGGAAGGTCGAACCGATCCTCCATGCCGCCGACGGCCCCACTCGCGATCTGACCGCGCTCTCGCAGGCGATCACCCTGCTCGAGCGCGGCCGATTCTCGTCCGCGCGCCTCGAGCTCCTGCAGCGGCAGCTGCATGAAACCGGCCCGGAGGCCTCAACGGCCATCGCGCACCTGCGCCGCATCCTCGAGATGCACGACTGGCAGCACAACATGGTCTTTGCCCCGGTCGCCGCGTTGCTGATGTGGGGCATCCACCTGGCGTGGGCCCTCGAAGCGTGGCGGCGGAAACACGGTGCGCACGTCCGGATGTGGCTGCGCATCATCGGCGAGTTCGAGGCGCTGGCATCGCTCTCGGCATACGCGTTCGAGCACCCCGCCGACACGTTTCCCACCTTCACCGGCGACGCGCAGCCGGGAGCATGTTTCGACGGCATCGGGCTCGGCCATCCACTGGTGCCCGCGGCGCGCATGCAGGCCAACGACGTCAGCCTGTCCCCCGATCGCCAGCTCCTCGTGGTGAGCGGCTCGAACATGTCCGGCAAGAGCACGCTCCTGCGGACGGTGGGCATCAACGCGGTCCTGGCCCAGGCGGGCGCCCCCGTCCGTGCCCGGTCGCTCCGCATGAGCGCGCTCGCCGTCGGCGCTACGCTCCGGATCCAGGACTCGCTGCAGGAGGGCCGCTCGCGGTTCTTTGCCGAGATCACGCGCATCCGCGAGCTCGCGGGGCTGGCGCGCGGGCCCGTGCCGCTGCTCTTCCTGCTCGACGAACTGTTTCACGGCACCAACTCGCACGACCGCCTGGTGGGCGCCTCGGGCGTCCTGCGCAGCCTGGTCGACCGCGGCGCGATCGGCCTGGTGACGACGCACGACCTGTCGCTCACGGCCATCGTCGACTCGCTTGGCACGCGAGCCGCCAACGTGCACTTCGAAGACTCGTTCGACGGCCAGGAGATGCACTTCGACTACCGCGTCAAGCCTGGTCCCGTCACGAAGAGCAACGCGCTGGCGTTGATGCGGGCCGTCGGGCTGGATGTCGAATCGTGAAGGCTCGGACTCCCGGCGACCAGCGACCAGCTAGTATCAGAGCGTGACCGAGGCTGAAGTCGAAGCGATCAACGCCCAGGCGTCCGTGCTGATGAAGCGCGGCATCGCCTTTCTGGAAGAGCCGAGGCGCGAGGCGGCCATCGACGCACTGCACTGCTTCGACGAAGCGCTCGAGCTGCGGCGGCGGGTGCCGCCGGATCACTCGCCCTTTCAGGTCTACCTGCTCGCCGCGTGTCTGTTCAATCGCGCCGACGCTCTCGTGCGCATGGGCGACGTTGGACCGATTGCAGCGGCGCTCGCGTCGTACGACGAGGGGATCGAGGCGCTGCAGCGGAGTCCGCTCGCCGAAAACGCGCTCTATCCCCGACGGCTCGCGCTGGGACTCCAGAACCGCGGGTTGGCGCTCCAGGCGCGCGGGCGGGAAGGCGACGCCGACCTGGCCACCGCGTCGCTGGCCGAAGCGCTGGTCGTCCTGGATCAGGTGTACTCGGCGGGCATCGAGGATCGCCCGTACCTGCGCGCGGTCGTCTGGCTGAACCTCGCGAACGTGCGCGCGATGCAGGCGCCCGACGGCGCCCACGCGGCGGCCCGCGAGGCCGCCCTGCATGCGATCGACGCCGTGGCCGGTCTCGAGACCAGCGACGTCAACGCGGCGGCCGCCGGCCTGCAGGCGCGTCACGTGCTGTGCCGCGTGTGCGCGCACAGCCTGTCGCAGGCGACCGACGAGGAGATGCCGGAGGACGTGCACAAGGCGACCGACGCGGTGGACGACGGCCTGGAGCTCGTACGCAGGTGGGAGCAGCGCGGCGTGCCGCACTTCCGCCCGCTGGCCTTCGATCTGTTCCGCTTCGGCGCGCGCGTCTACGCGCGCTATCAGCCGCAGTTCGTCGACGAGTTCATCGCCGACAACATGAACCCCGAGGCGTCGTCGCCGAGCTACGTGGAGAGCCCGGAGATGGTGATGGCCGCCCACGAGGCGCGGCTGCTGATCTCAAGAGAGAACGTTTAATCGAGTACGCGCCCGTTTACAATGCGCCCATGACTTCACGCCTTGCCGCGGTCGCCTGCGCCCTTCTCCTTGGCCTCGCCACGACACACGCGCAGCAGACCGGGCGCCAGTTTCAGCTCGTGCCGGACGGCAAGGCCTACAAGCTGGAGATGAAGACGGTGGCGCGGCCGACCCCGGGGCCGAAGCAGGTGCTCGTGCGGGTGCGCGCCGTGTCGCTGAACCAGCGGGACCTGCTCGTGACCCGGGCCCAGTACGGCGGCAGCGGCGGCGGCGCCATGGCCGGCAAGGTCCCGCTCTCTGACGGCGCCGGCGAAGTGGTGGCGGTGGGCAGCGGCGCCACGCGGTTCCACGTCGGCGATCGTGTGGCCGGCATCTTCTTCGCCCGGTGGATCGACGGGCACCGCACCGCCGACACGCTGGCCTCGGCGCGCGGCGGCGCGGGCATGGACGGCGTGCTCTCGGAGTTCGTGGCAGGCGACGAGAACGGCTTCGTGAAGATTCCCGACTATCTCAGTTTCGAAGAAGCGGCCACGCTGCCCTGCACCGGCGTCACGGCCTATCGCGCGCTGTTCGTCGAGGGCCGGTTGAAGAAAGGCGAGTTCGTCCTGCTCGAGGGCACCGGCGGCGTGTCCACCTTCGGGCTGCAGTTTGCGGCGGCCGCCGGCGCGCGGCCCATCATCACGAGCTCGAGCGACGACAAGATCGCCAAGGTCAAGACGATGGGCGCTTTCGGGACCGTCAACTACCGGACCAATCCTGATTGGCAGAAGGAAGTGCGCAAGATCACCGGCGACGTCGGCGTCGATCACGTGCTCGAGGTGGGGGGACGCGACACGCTGCCGCGGGCGCTCGAGGCGCTGGCCTACGACGGGCACATCGCGCTCATCGGCGGCCTGTCGGGGTTTGCGAGCGACGTACCGGCAGGGCGCCTGCTCGGCATGGGCGCGCGGGTGACGGGCATCTACGTCGGGTCGCGCGCGGACTTCGAGGCGATGAACCGCTTCATGGTCGAGCACAAGATCCGGCCGCTCATCGACAAGGTGTTCCCGTTCGAAGAGGCGCCGCAGGCGTTCGACCTGATGGACAACGGCAGCTACCTCGGCAAGATCGTCATCAAGCTGTGAACGCCCGGTTCCCGCGGGAACGCCGCGCGCTGGTCGCGGCCGGCGCGGCGCTGGCGGCCGCCATCGCGTGGTCTTCCCCGGCGCCACGCGCCGCCGCGCCCGGCGACGAGCTTCCCGACGGTCCCGGAAAGAAAGTGTTGCTGCGCGCGTGCACGATGTGCCACGACCTCGACGAGGTCACGAAGTTCAAGGGCTACTACACGCGTGCGCAGTGGACAGACATCGTGGTGACGATGCGGGAGTACGGCGCAACGCTGGACGAGGCGGAGGTGGAGCCGCTCGCCGACTACTTGTTCGCGGCGCTGGGGAAGAAGCCGTAGCTCACGGCTTCATCACCAGCGTGATGTTCCGCTTCGGCGCGTCGCCGACGGCGATCGCCGCGACCTTCTTGCGCGACGCCACGTCGACGGCAATCACCGAATCGGTGTTCTCGGTGGCAATGTAAACGGTCTTGCTGTCGGGCGTGAAGGTGACCCAGTCGGGGCGGCCGCCCAGGTCTTCGTGGCCGAGTAGCGTCAGGTCGGGGAGCGAGTACACGTACACGCGCGCGTTGGGGCGGCTGGTCACCCACAGCGTCCTGCCGTCCGGCGCCACGCCGATGCCGTGCGAGGGCGACGCGTTGAACGGGCCCTTGTCCACCTTCTCGGGCGGGATGTCGTTGGGCAGCGTCACGCGGCCCACTTCCTTGCGGGCGGCGAAGTCCACAATGGCGAACCCGTGGAAGTCCGACAGCTGGACGAAGAGCCGCTTCGTCGAACGGTCCGGGTTGACCTCGACGGCGATCGGACGCACGCCCTCGTTGAAGAGCGTCCACGTCGGTTCCTCGGTTGCGGCGTCGATCACGGTCATGACACGGCCGGCAATCGACCCGGCGAGCACGAACCTGCCGTCCGGCGTCACGTACGTGTTGTGGATGCCGCCCTTGGTGGCAATAGATTTCACCTTCTCGAGCGACGCCGTGTCGATGACGTCCACCGCCCCCGGCGCCGACACGATGCCCACGTAGACGCGCCGCCCGTCGCGCCCGATCGAGATGTTGTTGGGCCGGCCCGAGAGCGGAATCTTCTTCGTGGTCTGCAGCGTCTTCGCGTCCACGACGTGCAGCGTCTGCTCGGCCTCGCTGCTGAAGTACAGCCAGCGCCCATCGGGCGACGCCGCCGCGCCGTGGTTGATCGGCACGTTGACCACTTCGCCGGCGATACGGTTGGTGGCCGGATCGATCAGATGAATGTTGTTGGTGTTCCCGGAGTTCGTCTGAACGATCCGCACCTGCGCCGACGCGGTCACAACCAACGCAAGCGCAATGGCGAACGTCGCTGCGAGCTTCATACCTTCTTCCCCATCGCCGCGTCCGCGCTCCAGATCCCGGCGCCCCGTGACGCGATATAGATGAACGCGAAGCAGAACGCGACCGCGTCGATGCCACCCTGCATGTGCGGGACGAGATTGAGCGGGAAGCCGAGCTGCTTGCCCGCCGCGATCACCCCTACATGGATCATCCAGAAAGCAACGGCCATTTCGCCGCTCGCCAGGAACGCCACCGGGCGCGTGAACAGCCCGATCATGATCAGGAATCCGCCCACCGTCTCGATGACGCCGGCGGGGCCCTGGGGCCACGACATGATCGGCTGGGCCTGCCCGCCGAACCAGCCCATCGTCTTTTGCAGCCCGTAGAAGAAGAACAGCAAGCCGAACACGATGCGGAACAGCGCGTAGGTGTACGGGGCGTAACGCTCTGGAATCACATGGCCTCCTGATTGGTGGGCGGGATTCTACCCGGCCGGCGGCTGCGGCGGAACTTCCGCCTGGACCGCCGGCACCGACAACCGACAGCCCAGCCGCCACGTCTATACTCACGTCGTGACCGCCGCGTTTCGTACGGCCGCCGCCTTTCTGCTCTTCGCTGTCGCGTTTGCCAGCCCGATTCCCGTGCTTGGCCAGCGGGGCGGCGGAGCCGCAAACCCGGCAGGGGCGCAGGGAGGTCAGGCCGGCGGGGGCCGCGGCGGGCGCATCGGCATCGGCGACTTCTTCCGCGGAGGACGGCTCGATCTTCCCGCCGGCACGTCGGTCATCAGGGGCGTGGTCACCTCCGACGCGGGCGCGCCCGTGCGGCGCGCGCAGGTCAGGGCCAACGTGAGCGGGATGCCCGGCGCACGCGTCACGTCCACGGATGCCCAGGGGCGCTTCGAGCTTCGTGATCTTCCCGCCGGGCGCTGGACGGTGTCGGCGTCCAAGCCGGGTTTCGTCACCCAGCGCTACGGACAGCGCCGGCCGTTCGAAACGGCGTCGCCGATCGAGCTGGCCGACGGGCAGCGCGCGGATGCGAACTTCTCGCTGCTCCGCGGCGGCGTGATCAACGGCCGCGTGCAGGACGATCTGGGCGACCCGGTGGCCAACGTGCGCGTGATGGTCCAGCGACGCCAGATGATCGAAGGCCGGCGCCGGATGATCAACGTCGGCGTCACCGACGAAACCGACGACACCGGCGCCTTCCGCCTCTACGGCCTCGCGCCGGGCGAGTACTACGTCAGCGCCGTCCTGCGCGCGAACCCGCTCGAGCAGTCGGGCGACACCGCGGGCTTCGCACCCACCTATTACCCTGGCACGGGCAACGCCGTCGAGGCGCAGCGGGTTCCGGTCGGCGCCGGCGAAGAGGTCTCGATCGGCTTCTCGCTGCTGCCGGTGCGGCTCGTGCGCATCTCGGGAACGGTCGTCAGCCAGGGCGGCGACGTCGGCGGCGGGATGGTGCAGCTCGTGAGCGCGGGCGACTCCGGCGAGGGTCCCTTCACCACTCTGGGCGGCGGGATCCAGAGCGACGGCAGCTTCACGATCGTCAACGTCTCGCCCGGGTCCTACCTGCTCAATGCGCGCTCCGGCGGGCGCGGCGGCCGCGGCCGCGGCGGGGCTGTGGAGGCCACGGCGCTCGAGATCGGCTCGGTGCCCGTCGCTGTCGGCGACAGCGACGTCACCGGCGTGACGATCAGCCTGACGCGCGGGGCGTCGATTGCCGGCACCGTGGTCACCGAGGGCACCTCGCAGATCACGCTGTCGAGCCTGCGCGTCTCGGCGCGGCAGGTTCGCGACGCACCAGGCCAGGCCTTCAGCGCCTCGGGTGTGAGCGCCACCGGCAGCTTTCAACTGTCCACGCTCACCGGCACCGTGGCGCTGCGCGTCGAGAACGTTCCGGCACAGTGGATGGTGAAGTCGATCGTCGTGGGACCGGCCGACGTCACCGACGGCGCGTTCGAGCTGCGCGGCACCGAACAGATCACCAACGCGCGCATCGTGCTGACCGATCGCGTCAGCGAGCTGAACGGCACGGTGACGGTGCGCAATCAGGAGGCGAAGGATTCGAGCGTCATCGTCTTCGCCGACGACGCCGCGCTCTGGACCTTCCCGACCCGCTACGTGCGGATGGCCCGGACCGACGCGCAAGGCCGCTTCACGCTGCGGGGGCTGCCGGGCGGCGCGACCTACCTCGTGGCCGCGGTGGACTCTCTCGAAGAAGGCGAGTGGCAGGACCCCGAGTTCCTCGAACGGCTGCGTGAACCGGCCACGCGCGTCTCCGTTCGCGACGGCGAGACGAAGACGGTCGGCCTGCAGCTGCTCGCGCGCTAGTCCCCTGGCAACGTCGCGTAAAATCCGGGTCATGTTCACGCAGTCCTGTTCGAAGTCGGCGGCCGTGTGGCTGGCAGCGGTGGCCGTGTTTGCCGGAATCGCGTCGACCACGACTCCCCTGGCCCAGCAGGCGCCGGCCGGAGCGGCCGCACCAGCGGCGCCGCCCGCGCGCGGACGCGGACCGGCGCCCACCGACACGCTCGGCGCCGGCCCCTGGGATCTGGTGCAGGGCCGCGGACGCATCCACGTCACCGCCATCAAGGGGCTCGATCATCCGTGGGGCATCGCGTTCGTGCCGGACGGCAGCATGCTCGTCACCGAGCGTCCCGGCCGCCTGCGCGTGATCCGCAACGGCGTGGTGGACCCGACGCCGATCGGGCCGTTGCCGCAGATGCTGGCGGTGAGCCTTGGCGGCGCTCTCGACGTAACGCTCGACCCGCAGTTCACCACCAACCGCCGCATCTATATCGCCTACGCGAAGCCGGGTCCCGGCGGCGGCAACGACGCCACCACGGCCGTCTATCGCGCGCGCTGGGATGGGGGCTCGACGCTCACGGAGGGCAAGGACATCTGGGTGGCCGATGCGTATCACGGCGCTCCCGGCACCGAGAAGCTCCCGGGCGTGCTGGGACCGGCGACCGGCAGCTACGGCACCAGGTTCGCGTGGGATCCCGCCGGCAACCTGTTCGTCTCGCTCGGCGATCGCAACATCGGCGTTAAAGCCCAGGATCCCAACTCGCACATCGGCAAGATCGTGCGCATCACGACCGACGGCGGCGTACCGAAGGACAACCCGTTCGTCGGCCGGGCCGGCTACAAGCCCGAGATCTGGACGCTCGGCCACCGCAACCCGCTCGGTCTCTACGTCAGCCCGATCGACGGCCGGCTGTGGGAGACGGAAGAAGGACCGCAGGGCGGCGACGAGCTGAACGTGATCGAGAAGGGGAAGAACTACGGCTGGCCCGAGGTGTCGCTGGGCCGCAACTACGACGGCACCATCGTCGGCAAGGGTTTCACCGCGCCCGGCTACGAAGAGCCGATCGTCTACTGGGTGCCGGCGATCGCGATCTCCGGGCTGTCGATCTACAACGGCGACAAGTTTCCGAACTGGAAGGGGAGCGCGTTCGTCGGCGGCATGCGCAACAACACCGGCCAGCACATCCAGCGGGTGTGGTTCAACGACAAGGGGCTGCCGATTGGCCGCGAGATCATGCTCGCCGACCTGAAGCAGCGCATTCGCGAGATCAAGCCGGGCCCGGACGGCTATCTGTACGCACTCACCGACGAGACGTTCGGCGCGGTGCTGCAGATCGAGCCGCCCTCGTAGAGGCGGACCTCGCAGGTCCGCCTGCGAACGCGTCAGAAGTAGTCGCTTCTCCACCAGAACACGCCGTCGGGGCCGGGCGGCACCTCGATGCCGTCCGCGAGCGGGCGCACCATGAAGACATCCTTCGGGTCGGTGCGGTTCGAGAGCGTGAGCTGCGGCGGCGCGGGGAATCCGCGCGGCCACCAGGCGCGGATGATGGGATCGCCCAGCGACGGCTCGCGCGCGAGCAGTACCTCGAACATCGCGCCGAGCCGCGCGCCGGCCGGATCGCGATCGCCGGCCTCCTCGAGCGTCCACCCGTACTGATTCTGCGAGAGCACCGCGTAGGCGACGGCACTGACGCCCTCTTCGGCCACGAAGAACTCGAGCTGCCGCGTGCCGGGTGTGCTGAGGCCGGCGAACAGACGCTTCTTGGCGATCGCGTAATGCACCAGCGGCGTATCGCGTCGCAGCGCGAAGCGTGCGTCCGCGGATCGGACGGCGTGCAAGGCGGCAATGGCCGGCAGGTCGCGGTCGTCGCCGAAACGCACCAGCGTCATCGCCGCACCCTTGCGTCGTGTCACGCGCACCGTGACTTCATCGAGCGCCACCGGCGAAAAGCCGAGCCGCTCGTAGAAGGTGACGCCGATTTCGGAGAAGAGCCCCGCGAGCAGTGCGCCCTCCCGCCGCGACTGGTCGAGCACCTGCTCCACCAGACGCGAGGCATGGCCCGCACCGCGGTGCTCCGGGACGGTCAGCACGGCGCCGATGCCGCACATCCAGCCGTCGCGCCCATCCACGCGCACGGGGAGCCGGTATCGCTTGAGCGACGCCACGTGGGTCCCGGCATCATCGAGCAGTGCGAAGCGCTGCAGGTGCTCGCGGCCCCACGGCGTGCGCAGCTGTCCACGGCTCCACTTCGAGTAGGCCTCGCGGGAGAGCCCCTCGTGCCAGACCGGAAAGGTGTCGTCGAGCACCCGCTCGATGAGCGGCTCGTCGGCCAGCACCACACGCATGCAATCGATGATTTTACTGTGTGAGTTCGCGGTGCTCTTTTGAGGTAGAAGAATCCATGGCAGACACCACCATCGCCGACGACCTCCGCTACCCGGTCGGGCGCTTCAGGCCGCACGCCTCGCCCGATCCGTCACGACGCACGACGAACATCGCCGACATCGCCGAACTGCCGCAGAAGCTCCGCGCCGCTGTCGCGGGCCTCGACGATCGCCAGCTCGACACGCCCTACCGCCCCGGCGGATGGACCGTCCGCCAGGTCGTGCACCACGTGGCCGACAGCCATATGAACGCGCTGATCCGCTTGAAGCTCGCGCTCACCGAGGACGGCCCGACGATCAAGCCGTACGACGAGAACGCCTGGGCCACGCTTGCGGACGTGCAGCTGCCGATCGAGGTGTCGCTGGGGCTGATCGACGGGGTGCACCGCCGGTGGGACGGCCTCAACGCGGCGCTGAAGGACGACGACTACGGCCGGCTCTGGACGCACCCCGAACACGGCAAGACGTTCACGATCGACTGGCTGCTGCAGAACTACGGCTGGCACTCGCGCCATCACGTGGCCCACATCACGGCGCTGCGGGCCCGCCAGAACTGGTAGCGCCCGCCCGGAGGGCGGGCCATCAGACACTGCCCTGGCGAGGCGGAGCTACATGCTCGTCGGTCCGAAGCGGAGCCTCGCCAGGTGGTAGAATGCCCGCCTCCACGTGGCCAACGACAAACCGCACCTCGGCGACGCCCTCGGCATGATCGAAACGCGCGGCCTGATCGGCATGATCGAGGCCGCCGACGCCATGCTGAAGACGGCCAACGTGGTGCTGGTGAGCTGGCAGAAGGTCGATGCGGGTCTGGTCACCGCGATCATCCGCGGCGACGTCGGCTCGGTGAAGGCCGCGACCGATGCGGGAGCCGCCGCCGCCCGCCGTGTGGGCGAGCTGGTCGGCGTGCACGTCATTCCGCGTCCGGCCGACGACCTCGAGAAGATTTTTCCGATCGGGTAGTCGCCAGACGCCTGGCGGCCGGCTTGCGCTTCCGCTCGCGCGCCGTCACCTGGCGCAGCGCCAGCTCCTCCCCCACCATCAGCAGCGGCTGCGACGGATCGTCGAGATTGAACATCCGTCCGTCCTGCATGCGCGCGAAGATCTGGTCGCCCGATGCGTACAGTGTCATCGGCCCCCCGTCGCCGATCGCCTCGTAGAGGCGGATGCGGAAGACGTCGCGCAGGGTGTCGAGCAGGTGCCGCAGCCGGGGGACCGAGAAGCCACGACCGCGCAGGTCCGACAGCGCCTGCAGCTCGAGGACGTCGAACGGGGTGTAGCGGCGTTCGGTGTAGCCGCCGGCCTCGGTCTTCTGTGAGGCGACGGCGGGTGCGAACAGCCGGCGGGAATCCCACCACTGCAGCTGACGGGCGCTGAGACCCGTCATCGCGGCCACCTCCCGCGAGCTATAGAGTTTCTTGAGGCGCATCACAGTCCGACCCGGCTCGGACGCATCATCTCCATGCCGGGCCCCTCGTGTCCATCCATGACCAGGTCGGAGAGGAGCGACGCCGTGAGCGGCGTCAGGAGCACCCCGTTCCGGAAGTGGCCGGTCGCGTAGAACACGGCGGGCATGCTGGAGGACGGCCCGACGACCGGAAGCTCGTCGTCGGTCCCCGGCCGCAGGCCGACGCGGGCGCCGGCGAACACGGCATTCTCAAGCGCCGGGAACCAGCTCGTGGCCGCGTTGAGGAGCGCCCGCACGCCGCCGACGGTCGGCCGGTCGTCGAAGCCGACGTTCTCGACGGTGGCGCCGACGAGCACCGACCCGTCCTTGAGCGGCACCACATAGCAGCCCGGTCCCCACAGCACGTGGCGCGCTACCGGCCCCTCCACCTCGAGGCGTACGAGCTGCCCGCGCACCGGGCGCACGGCTGGACGCTGTGGGCGGCCGCCGGCGGCTTCGAGCCCCGCCCGCACGGGAATCAGCGGCGACCAGCTGCCAGCGGCCATCACGATGACATCGCTCTCGATGCGTCCGTTCGACGTGTGGACGCAGGCGCCGGCGGTACCGCCGCCGACCTGCGTCACGGTCGCGGTCTCGAATACCACGCCGAGCCGCGTGGCGGCGGCCACGAGGGCCCGCATCAGCGAGTCGGCCACCACGTAGCCGTGCGAGGGGATGAGCAGCGCGCTGTGAACACTCGGCGAGAGATCGGGCTCAACTTCTCGCACCTCGTGCTGGTCGAACAGGCGATGGACGACGCGTGCCTGCGCCAGCTCGCGGGCGAGCGCCGCCAGACGGATGGTTTCCGCATCAGCCGCGGCCACCTGCAGCGTGCCGCACCGCGCGTACTCCACGTCGAAGGCGGCGTCGACGGTGAGTCGCTGGATGAAGTCGTCGTACAGCGCCAGGCTGCGGACGCCGAGCTTCAAGAGGGAGGGGACGTGACCTTCGATGTAGGGGGCGAGAATGCCGGCCGACGCTCGGGTTGCACCCTGGCCGGGCGTGCGGGGGTCGACCACAAGAACCCGCGCCCCCCGCCGCGCAAGCTCGTATGCAACGGCGCAGCCTATGATGCCTGCGCCGACCACCGTCACTTTCACGCGGGACGATTCTAGTCGTAACCCGTATAGGTGAGGGCGAAATCGTCGGCCGGGCTGGGCAGCTCTAGAACCGGAAATTCATGCCCACTTCGATGCGGCGCGCCTGCGCCGCCGACGTGGCGAGGAGTCGTCAGAACCGCAGCGACAGGCCGAGGTTCAAGCGGCGGGCGTTCTGGACAGCCGTCGCCTGGGCGTAGAACTGCGACAGCAGATTGCCACTGTAGGCCAGCGGGATCACGCGGTTGAGCGGATTCTGGGCGTTGATGAAGAACTCGACGCTGTAGCGCGAGTTGTCGTTGAAACCGCCGCCACCGCCGGGGTTACCACCGCCGCGGGGACCCTGGGCCGCCGCGTTCAGGGGGCGCCCGCCGCGGGTTGAGCCGCCGCGCGAGCCGAAGCCGATCTGGCGGGTGATGCGCAGGGTGTTGAGATTCCAGTAGCCCTCGCCGCGGGCCGAGTTGCGGCCCACGCCGGCGGGCCGATCGTTGATGACGCCGTCGTTGTTGTCGTCGCGGCCGGTGGTGATGTTGTAGGCGGCCCCCGACTGCGCGACGAACTGGAACATGCCGCGGAAGCCGAGGCCGAGCGGCACCTGGGTCTGCGCCTGGAGCTGATGGCGGACGTCCTGGCCCTGCGGCCCCCAGTCGAGGTCCGGGTGCAGGCTGTCGAACGGTAGCGTGGTCGCGCCGTTGGCGTAGCTGTTCGCGCGGCCCAACGTGTAGCTCACGTTGAAGAAGATGCGCTGCTGCGGAATCAGCAGGCGCGTCTGGAACGACACGCGATCGGACTCGGTCTTCCCGTCGGAATCGAATTGCGTGATGATGCCGACCGCCTGATCGGGACGCACGCCGTCGACCGGCGTGTTGATGTCGCGGGCCCGGTACTGGTTGCGGCCGCGGAGCATCTGATACGACACGCTGCTGCTCAAGTTCTGGCGCAGCTGGCGCTCTACGCTGACCGACGCCTGGTGCTGGTAAGGGAGGTCGAGATTGGCCGCCGCCTGCGTGCGGCCGCCGGCCAGCACCTGCTGCGTCGGCGCGGCGGTGATCGTCCCGTCCTCGTTGGTCTGGTAGATGTAGCGGATCGTGAGGTCCGTCTGCGACACGCCATTGAGTCGCAGGGTCTGGTCGAAGAGGGTGGCCTCGTACCAGTCGTAGTAGAGGCCGTAGCCGGCGCGGATGGCCGTGTTGCGGATCGGGTTCCACGTGACGCCGACGCGCGGCATCAGGTTCAGCCGATCGCCGATGTGCGACTGCGACTCGTTGCGCACGCCGTAGCCGACCGTGAACGCTCTGTTCACCCGCCACTCATCCTGCAGGTAGAGGCCCAACTGGTACTGATGGAACGAGGTGTCGACTGTGCCGATGCGCTGTTGGAACTGCAGGGGCCGGTCGGCGTTGTAGTCCGCCAGGTTCGCGTACGTCAGGCGGCCGTACTTGTTCTGCTCGTCGAACGTGTCGTAACGGCCGCCCTCGAGCAGGGCGCCGACGCGCGCCTGGTGCTTGCGGCCGACGCTGAAGTCGACGTTGTCGGCCAGTTCCCACGTGGACGTCGTCCGCCGGTTGTTTACTCCCGCGCCGCCCGTACTGAAGGCTTCCTGCACGACGATCGTCTTGGCGTCCGTCACCGACGTCGCCTCGCTGTAGTTGCGATTGACCTCGAAGCGGACTTCGTGGAGCGTCGACTTGCCGATGATGCCCTGGACGCGGGCGCGCACCGTGTTGCCGTCGCTGTGCCGCGTCGACGCCCGTTCCGGCAGGTCGAAGCTGCCGAGGCCCTGGTTCGAGCTGTCGGTCTGCGACCGCTGGTACTCGATGTACAGGCTCTGGCTGCTGTTGAGCGAGTGCTCGATCGCGGTGTTGAAATTGCCCCGCCTGGTCGGCACCCGCACCTGGCTGCCGAGGATGTTGCCGTCCTTGTCCACCGCGATGATCGTGTTGGCGGTGAACGCGTCGTTGGCCTGGCCGTTGAAGCGGAACGCCGTCTTGCCCTTGACGATCGGTCCCCGAAGGCCGAACTGCGCGCTCTTCTCGCCTTCGGGCGTTTCCACGCGCGCCAGGGCGTTGCGGGCGTTCCACGCGTCGCCCTTGAAGCCGACGTTCAGGTTGCCCGCCAGCTGGGGGCTCGGCCGCGTGATGATTTCGATGCTCGACCGGCCCGCGTCGTGGCCGTCGGCCGAGAACGAGTTCTGCCGGATGCGAATCGCGCGGATTTCGTCCTTGCTGGGGAGACGCCCGCCGCGGAAGCCGTTCATGAAGAACGTCGCCCCGCCGGGCCCCGCGAGCGCTTCGAGCGCCGCCTGCAGTTCGTCCGCATCGTCCGGCAGCGCATCGATCTCCACCTGCGTCAGCGTCGTCGTCGCCGCCGACTCCTTGGTGCTGTCGCTGGTGGTGTCGTTGACGACGACGTCCTCTTTCAGCCCGGCGATCTTCAGCGTGAGGGTCTGATTGACCGCGCCGCGCCGCAGGTTGACCGGCACCGAGAGGGCCTCGAAACCCGGATAGTCGACGGCGATGGTCGCTTGACCGATGGGCAGCGGCGGCGAAGTCGCCCGACCGCGGTCATCACCCATGAACGTCACGGGCTGGCCCGCCGCTGGCGTGATCGTCACCGTGGCGGCCGGGATGCCGGCGCCGCTCTCGTCGACGACGACGAGACGCAACTCGGACGTGTTGGGCTGCTGCGCGGCGACCGGCAAACCGGATAGCGTCAGGCCGAGGGCGATGAGCGCGACCAAATAACGATTCATTTTTCCTGTTCGAAAGTGTTGGGCTTGAAATTCGGGTTGACCTTGTAGCCCTTGACTTCGAGCTCTTCCTGCACCGTGCCGCTGCTGCCGCGGGAGATGATGTGCGGCAACTGCACGCCGTTCACCGCTTTGTATCCCGAGAAGTACATCTCGATGGTGGCCGAGCGGCCTGCCGCCGCAGGCGCTGCTGGGGCCGCCGCCGGCGGCGTGTCGCCGCCACGCGCGCCGCGGCCGCCGCGCCGACCGAGATCACCGCGCCCACGGGTGGCGGGGCCTTCCCACATCATCATCAGGGGCATGTGCGTCACCTGATGCAGCAACAGACGCAAGGGCGGGTTATTGGGCTGCGTGATCTCGACGACGTCGGCCAGACCCTCGGGGGCCTGCCCGGTGCCGATCCAGGCCACGGTGCCCTTGGTCGCCAACAGAGTCGCCAACACCAGCCGCGCCACTTCCTGCTGACGTTGCGCGAGCTGCAGCTGCTTGAGCCGCTCGGGATCGATGCCCGCCTGATCCTGATTCCCTCGCGCCGCGCCGATCAGCTCGCCGAGCGCACCGCCACGGCCGCCGCGATCGCCGCGATCGCCGCCGAACCCGCCACCGCCGCCGCGAAACCCGCCGCCACCGCCACGATCGCCGCCACTCGGAAACCCGCCGCCACCTGGAAATCCGCCGCGGCCCGGAAACCCGCCGCCGGAGTTGTCCCACGCTTCGGTGCCGTTCAGCGCCTCGGTGCGTTCGACGATCAGCCCAGCGTTGCCCCCAATGGCGATTTCCTCCACGCGCTTGTACTTTTCGAAGGGCTCGAGCTGAATCGTGAAGTCGCCTTCGAGCGCCTGATCGCCCTGCGCCCGGCGGCTGACGCCCTTGAACTCAAGGCGCTGAATCGCCGCCAGCTTGGCCACGCCGCCAAGCGCCTTCCGCGCCTCGTCCATCAGCGCCGCGCCCTTGGCGGTGTCGTTGGCCACCTGGCCCGTCATGCCGGTAATGGTGCCGCCCTTGACCGGCGCGATCGGCGCCGTCGGCACGTTCGGCACCCGCGGCTGCCCGGGCTCCGGCGTTTCGAGCTCCTGGGCACGCGCCACGCCCGCCAAAGCAGCCGTCAACAGCACTGCGGCGGAAAACGCGCACACGCTGGACAGGCCGGTTGTCTTGCTCATGAACGTCATTATCCAGGCCCGGACCCCGGGGGGTCGTTAAGTGCGCGCAAAGAAATTGTTAAGGATGTAAAAGCTTACGAGTCAATGTTTTACGGCGTTTTTATCCGTGTTACACTCTGCCACGTGAAGCTCACCCGGCCGTCGGGTCTCAGCCTGCTCACCGTCGCGCTCCTCGTGCTGCTGCCGGCGCTGGCCGTGCTGCAGTACCGGTGGGTCGGTCAGGTCAGCGAGGCCGAGCGCGAGCGGATGCAGCACAACCTGCGCAATGCCGCCTCCCAGTTCCGTGACGCCTTCGATCTCGAGGTGGGCCGCGCCCTCATCAGCCTGCAGGTCGGGCCTATTACCGCCCGGGACGGCGCCTCGGAGCAATACACCGATCGGTACGAGGCATGGGTGGATACGTCCGAGCACCCCCAGCTCGTTTCGGCCATCTTCCTGGTCGACGCGGCCGATGCACAGTTGCGAATCCGGCGCTTCGATCCGGAGGGGCACGCGTTTGAGCCTGTCGCCTGGCCCGAAGGGCTGGAGCGGTGGCGTCCCGAACTCGAGCGCCAGCTCCGAGACTTCAACACCGGCGTGCCGATCGACCGCCGCGGCGCGTTCGCCGAGGACGAGTCGCTCATCATCAGCCCGCTCCGCAATCTGATCGGCACGGCCGGGGCCGGCGGCCGTCCGGCGTCGATCACGCCGGTCTTCGGCTTCACCATCATCCAGCTCGACGTGCGCTACATGCAGGAGCAGATCCTGCCGGCGCTCGCCCGCCGCTTCTTCATTCACCAGGACGGCGACAGCTACCGCGTGGCGGTGGTGTCGGTGACGTCCCCGTCGCGGGTGCTCTACAAGTCGGATCCCAGCGCCCCAGTCGACGCCACGAGCGCCGATGCCACCGAAATCTTCTTCGGCCTGCGCGGCGGCGGACCCCGGTTCTTCTTCGGCCGTGGTGGTGGTGGCGGCGGCGTACGGCTCGGGGTCGCGCCGGGGCCCAACGACGAGCGGCGTCTGCCGCCGGCGGAACCTCGCGCGCCGCGTGACGAGGAATTGGGACGCTGGCGTCTGCTGGTGCAGCACGCGAGCGGATCGCTCGAAACCGCCGTGGCCAGCGTACGCCGCCGGAATCTCGGCCTCAGCTTCGGGATGCTGCTCCTGCTGAGCGTCAGCGTGTCGCTGCTTGCCGCCGCCTCGCGGCGCGCGCACCGGCTGGCGGAGCAGCAGATGGAATTCGTCGCCGGCGTCACGCACGAGCTGCGCACCCCGGTGGCCGTCATCCGGTCGGCGGCTGAGAACCTGTCACACGGCGTGGTCGGCAACACCGACAAGGTCAAGCGCTATGGCACCGTCATCGAGGCCGAAGCGCGGCGCCTTGGTGAGATGATCGAGAGCGTGCTGCAGTACGCGGGGCTGGAGTCGGGGGCGCCACTCGGCAACCCGGCGCCGGTATCGCCGGTTGAAATCGTCGAGGCGGCCATCGACACCGCCATTGCCGCGGTGGGCGCCGGCACGCTGACCGTCGAGCGCGACATCGCGCCCGATCTGCCCGACGTGATCGGCGACGCGGCGGCGCTGCGATCGGCGATCCAGAACCTGCTCGCCAACGCGGTGAAATACGGCGGCGCGGATCGCTGGGTTGGCGTGCGCGTCGAGCAGATCGCGGGTCGCCGTCCCGAGATCTGCATCACCGTGAGCGATCACGGCGCCGGAATTCCCGCCGCCGATCTGCCGCACATCTTCGAGCCGTTCTACCGCGGGTCCGATGCCGTGGCTGGACAGGTGCACGGCAACGGTCTGGGCCTGTCGCTGGTGCGGCGCATCGTCAACGCACACGGCGGCCGTGTGGCCGTGAGCAGCAAATCCAACGTGGGCACGACATTCACCCTGACCCTCCCGGTGGCGCCGCCGCAGTCGCGTCCCAGCGCGGTTGCCAGCGGGGCGGGCGTCACGGCCCACACGGCCCGCACCTGAGTCCTGGGGTGTCCCGCCGACTGCTTCTCGTCGAAGACGAGCCCGGCCTCGTGATGACCCTCACGGACAGGCTCGCGTCGGAAGGCTTCGACGTGGACAGCGCCACCGACGCACACTCGGGCCTGGCCAAAGCCACGAGCGGCCACTTCGACATCATCCTGCTCGACGTCATGCTGCCGGGCGGCAACGGCTTCGACATCTGCCGCGCCGTGCGGCAGAAGGGCCTTCAGACGCCCATCCTGATGCTCACCGCGCGCGGGCAGGTCGTGGACCGCGTGGTGGGGCTGAAGCTCGGGGCAGACGACTACCTCGTGAAGCCGTTCGAGATGGCGGAGCTGTTGGCGCGCATCGAGGCGCTGCTCCGGCGCAGCGCGTCCACCGCGGCGGCCGCCACCACCTCCGAGAGCTACCGGTTCGGCGACGTGACCATCGACTTCCGCCGCGCCGAGGTGACCAAGAACGGCGCGCCGGTGGAGCTCTCGGCGCGCGAGTTCAAGCTGCTGCGCTATTTCATCGAGCATCGCGGCGCCGCGCTCTCGCGCGACGAGCTGTTGAACGAGGTGTGGGGCTACAACGCCATGCCGTCCACCCGCACGGTGGACGTCCACATCGCCTGGCTGCGCCAGAAGATCGAGGACAATCCGCGCCACCCGCAGCTCATCCTGACCGTCCACGGTCTGGGGTATAAGTTCGCGGGGTAGTCCCCCGTGCAGGACACCCCTTTTCGGACGTTTTGTGCGATCTTGGGGCCCATTGCACTGGGTCTTCCGGGCACGACCCTTGCTCGGTTGAAGGGCCTAGGGAGCGCTGCACATGCAGATCAACAGGACCACCATCTGGATCGTGGCCATCGTCAGCCTGGCGGCCGGAGCCGCCGGCGCCCTGATTGCCACCCGCGCCGGGCGCACCGAGGCCGCCTCCGGACCCGCCGCTCCCTTCACGGCTACACGTCCCACCGTCGAGGAATCCGAGGGAGTCGTGGCACCGTCGCCGGCGGCGCCGGCGGCTGCCGGCCACCCGAACGCCGCACCGGCGGCTGCGCACCCGGCGCACGCGGCGCCGGCTCCGGCGCGGACCCCGTCCGCGGCCGCCGCCTCGGCACCCGCGGCGCAGGCCACGCCGGCGCAAACCGAGACGCCGGCGCCGCTGCCGGCCGAGGCCCCGCGTGTCGCTGAACTGGCGCCCGCGCCGCCCGAGCCGAAGTTCGAAGATCTCGAGCTGCCGGCGCAGTCGGTGATCGGCCTGCAGCTCGAAACCTCGGTCACGAGCGAAACCGCGCGCGTCGAGGACGAGGTGATTGCGCGGGTGACGCGCGACGTGCGTGTCGGTGATCGCGTAGCGATTCCCGCCGGCTCGAAGGCGCACGGCGAGGTGACCTTCGTCGAGCGCGGCGCGCGCGTGCGCGAACGCGCCCGCCTGGGCGTGCGCTTCACGTCGATCGTGCTCGGCGACGGCACGCGCCTGGACATCGACACGGAGCCGATCTACCGCGAGGGCGAGTCGGTTCGCAACGAGAACGCCGCCAAGATCGGCGGCGGCGCCATCGGCGGCGCCATCATCGGCGGCATTCTGGGCGGCGCCAAGGGCGCGGCCATCGGCGGCTCGATTGGCGCCGGCGCCGGCACGGCGGCGGTGGCTGCCTCGGGGCGCAACGCGGCCACGCTTCCCTCCGGCTCTCCGGTCACCGTGCGCATCGAGCGCCCGGTCGTGGTCAGCGTCGAACGCTAATTACGTGGCCGCCTGAAGGCGGCCCCTGCGACAGTACAATGCGCGCAGGAGGCGCATCATGATCCTGCGCGCATGCTTGTCTCTGGCTCTCTCGGTGGCGATCGCCACTTCCGCGCTCGCCCAGGTCCGCAAAGCGGAGCTGGCGGGCGTCCGCAACTACTCGAAAGTGGACGCGACCGTGGGGTGCGCCGGCGCCACCGACGCGTCGGCGATGACGGCGCTCAAGGCCGAGGGCTACGTGTCGGTGGTGAACCTGCGGATGCCCACCGAGCAGGGCGCCGACGTGGAGGCCGGGCGTGCCGCGGCGCAGAGCGCCGGCCTGAAGTACTTTCACTTGCCGTTCAACACCGCGACGCCTGACGCCGCCGTGGTCACCAAGTTCCTCGCCACCGTGGCCGACAAGAGCAATCAGCCGGTGTTCATCCACTGCGGCTCGGCCAACCGCGTGGGCGGCATGTGGATGATCAAGCGCGTGCTGCAGGATCACTGGCCGATCGACCAGGCACGGACCGAGGCCGAAGCCATCGGCCTGCGCGAGCCGGCGATGATCGCGTTCGTGACCGACTACATCAACACGCACAAGTAGCGCATGGATCCGGTCGAGTTCAGGCGCCACGCGCACGCGCTGGTGGACTGGATCGCCACGTACATCGAGCAGGTCGAACGCTATCCCGTCGTGCCGCGGGTGTCCCCCGGCGACGTGCGGTCGGCGCTGCCCCAACAGGCACCCGAGCACGGCGAAGCGTTCGAGCAGGTGTTCGCGGACTTCGAACGCGTCCTCGTGCCCGCGCTCACGCACTGGAACCATCCCGGCTTCCTCGCCTACTTCGCCAGTTCGGCGAGCCCCCCCGGCGTGCTCGGCGAGATGCTGGCGAGCGTGCTCAACCAGCAGGCGATGCTGTGGAAGACGTCGCCCGCGTCCACCGAGCTCGAAGAGACGACGCTCGGCTGGCTGCGCCAGCTCGTGGGGCTGCCCGCGCCGTTCGAAGGCGTCATCTACGACACCGCATCCGTTTCCACGCTGCACGCGCTGGCGGCGGCGCGGGAACGCGCCGTGCCCGGCGTGCGGGCGCACGGGCTGGCGGGCGCGGACGCGCCGCTGCGTATCTACGCGTCCGAGCACGCCCACTCGTCGGTGGACAAGGCCGTGATGACGCTCGGGGTCGGGCTCGACGCGCTGCGAAAGATCCCGGCCGATGCGGAGTTCCGCCTGCGGCCCGCGGCCCTCGCCGCCGCCATCGATGAAGACCTCGCGCGCGGCGTGCGACCGATGGCCGTGATCGCCACGATCGGCACGACCTCGACGACCAGCGTCGATCCGGTGGCGGCGATCGCCGGCGTGTGCGCCGCCCGCGGCGTCTGGCTGCACGTGGACGCCGCCTACGCCGGGGTGGCGGCCATGGTGCCCGAGCTGCGGCTGCTCTACGACGGCTGGGAGCACGCCGACTCGATCGTCCTCAACCCGCACAAGTGGCTCTTCACGCCGATGGACCTCAGCGTGCTGTTCTGCCGGCAGATGAACGTGCTGCGGGCGGCGTTCTCGCTGGTGCCCGACTTCCTCAAGACAGCGGAGGGCGACGCCGGCGTGCGCAACCTGATGGACACCGGCATCCAGCTCGGACGGCGCTTCCGCTCGCTGAAGCTGTGGATGGTGATGCGCGACTTCGGCGCCGAGGGGCTGCGCGCCGTCTACCGCGAGCATCTGCGGCTGGCGCGCCTGTTCGCGTCGTGGATCGACGCCGACCCACGATTCGAGCGCGTGGCGCCGGTGCCCTTCAGCGTCGTGTGCTTCCGGCTGCGCGGCGAGTCCGGCCAGCCGCCCGCCGCCGCGGACGCGCTCAACGAGCGGCTGATGGAGCGCGTGAACGCGAGCGGCGAGGTCTACCTGTCGCACACGCGGCTCGACGGGCGGTTTGTGATTCGTCTCGCAATTGGTCACTACCGCACGAGTGAAAAGCACGTTGCGCGGGCGTGGGAGCTGTTGCGAGACGAGTCGGCTCTGGGCTCTAGGCTTTAGCTGGCTCTGGGCTCGTGAGGAAGGTCTCGATCGCGCCGAGCACCTCGGCGGGCGACTCGATCCACGGCATGTGGCCGGCGTTCTCGACCGTGACGAGCCGCGCGTTCGGCAGCAGCCGTACCCACTCGCACCCCGCGGCGTACGGCGCGCTGCGGTCACGGCGGCCGTGAATGGTCAGCACAGGACACCGGACCGCGGCGAGATCGGCGTCGTGGAGCGTGCACGACTGCAGCGCCGGCATGAGTCGCGCCGTGACGACCTCGTAGGCGTGGCGCTCGGTCTCGAGCGAGCAGCGGTCGAAGGAATCGAGCTTGGACGCGTCCGCTGGATCGACGACGTAGAGGGGTCGCAGGACATCCCACAACCGGTGGCAGCGCTCCTCGTCGTCGGCCGGCGCCTGGGCGGCAAAGCCCGCGAGGCGTTCGAGGACGTCTTGCCGCACGGCGATGTCGTCGGCGCGCTCGAGCGGATAGGTGGCGCCGCCGTCGGGACCGGCGGGGCCGATCTGAATCACCCGCCCCACGTGCGCCGGGAATCGTATCGCATAGAGGATCGCCAGAAGCCCCACGTAACCGTGGCCGAGCAGGTCCACCTCCGCGGCACCGACGGAGCGGCGAACGGCATCGATGTCTTCGACCTCGATGTCGAGCGCGCGCGCCAGGGGCGCCTGGTCGGTGACACGGTCGGATCGGCCGCGGTTGCGCGGGTCGAACGCGACGATCGTCCGCGTCGCCGCGAGCGGCTGGAGCTGATCGAGAATTGGTGCGCCGTTGGGAACCAGCAGCAGGCGATCGCTCGCGCCGATGCGTTCGAAGTAGAGCCGGACACCGTCATCCGTCGTGATGTAGCCGTCGGTCATCGAGCCACCCCCGACGGCAATCTAGCGGCGAATGGACTCGCAGAACCAGTCTGTTAATACTGGTGGTACTTCGCGTGGCTCGGGAGCGCGTCTCCAAGTATCAAAACACTTCGTACCAGTGGCGCGCCCGGTCCGTGACCGCCTTTTGCACCGTCCCGATCTGATTCGAAACGGACTGCGCGGCGGGCTCCGCCACACCAAGGCCGGTGAGCGTCGTCTTGACGTCGGCCTGCAGCGCCGTCACCTGCTTCTCGCTCAGCTCGCGCGCGGCCACCGCCGTCCACACCTGCTTCAACAGCGGCGGCAGCGCCGCCTCTTTGAGCTGCGCCGATTGAGCGGCGTCGGCCACGAGGCGCGCCAGCTCGCTGATGGCCGCGGGAGCCTCGGGCTTGGTGCCGGGCGTGACGAACACCAGGAGATCGTCGGTAAAGTCCTGCTTCGCCTCGGCGTGCCCGGCAACCACGTTGCCGACGTCGCGGCGGAGATCGTCGAGGCGATTGAGATCTTCGCTGCTCGGCATCGGCATCGGACCATCAGCCATGCGGCAGCCGGCCGCGACGCTCGCGGCCACACACAAGACGGCAAGAAGGCGGAAAGACATCGCCGCCCAGCGTGCCACAATCAGCGCATGTCTCGAAAGAATTTTTCCAGCGGGGGCCCCTGGGAACCGATCGTCGGCTACTCGCGCGCGGTGCGGGTGGGTCCCTACGTCCATGTGGCGGGCACCACGGCGACCGACGCCTCGGGGCAGGTGGTCGGGCCCGGCGACGCCTATGCGCAGACGGTGCAGACGCTGCGCAACATCGAGCGCGCGCTGCAGCAGGCCGGCGCGGCGATGACCGATGTAGTGCGCACGCGGATGTTCGTCACCGACATCTCCCGCTGGGAAGAGATCGGCCGCGCCCACGGCGAGTTCTTCGGTCAGGTGCGCCCGGCCGCGGCCATGGTGGAAGTGACCCGCCTCATCGATCCGGCCATGCTGGTGGAGATCGAGGCCGACGCCTACGTTGGCTCGTAGCCGCAGGCCTTGAGGCCGCCCGCCCGCTTGCCCTCAGGACGGGCTTTCGGCTACGCTTGGGATTCCGATGTTTGCTCTGCATCATGCGCGCCACCACCATCACGGCCACCGGAGCCGGACGGCGGGACTGCGCGCGTCTAGGGACTGAGGCTTTTGAAGGAATAGAGCCACCCTCGACCACGTGAACATCAGCAGCCCCGCCGAACTTGAGGCGGGGTTTTTTGTTGTACGGCTGTAGGACCTTCGAGACGACTATGGACTTCTCAAAACTGGACGGACTGATTCCCGCGGTGGTGCAGGACCACAAGAACGGCGACGTGCTGATGGTCGGCTTCATGAATCCCGAAGCCTGGGACATCACGCTGCGCACCGGCTACGTCACCTTCTTCAGCCGCACCCGCAACAAGCTGTGGACCAAGGGTGAGACGTCGGGCAACAGGCTGGCGGTGCGCGACATCCTCATCGACTGCGACGAGGACACCGTGCTCGTGAAGGCCGAGCCGCTCGGCGACGCCAAGGTGTGTCACACCGGCGAACGCACCTGCTTCTTCGTGCGGCCTGAAGGGATCACGATTCCATGAAACTCAAGCTCGGACTGCCCAAGGGCTCGCTGCAGGACGCGACGATTCAGCTCTTCGCGCGGGCGGGCTTCAACATCTACGTCAACACGCGCTCGTACTTCCCGTCGATCGACGATCCCGAGATCGAGTGCATGCTGATTCGCGCCCAGGAGATGGCGCGCTACGTGTCGACCGGGATGCTCGACGCCGGTTTGACCGGCCTCGACTGGATTGCCGAGCACGAGGCCGGCGACGGCGTCACCGGCGTGATCGAGCCGATCGCCGACCTGATCTACGCGAAGCAGAGTTTCGGCAAGGTGCGATGGGTGCTGGCGGCGCCGGAAGACTCCGACATCCGCTCGCCGAAGGACTGCGAAGGGAAGACCATTGCGACCGAACTGGTGCGCGCGACCAAGGCGTATTTCACCCGACACGGCGTCAATGTGAAGGTGGAGTTTTCCTGGGGCGCCACCGAGGTGAAACCACCCATGCTCGCCGACGCGATCGTCGAGGTCACCGAAACCGGCTCGTCGCTGCGCGCGAACCGTCTGCGCATCATCGACACGCTGATGGAATCGAACACGCAGCTCATCGCCAACAAGACCGCGCTCGGCGACCCGTGGAAGAAGCAGAAGCTGGACAACATCGCGCTCCTGCTCAAGGCGGCCATCGAGGCGCAGGGCAAGGTCGGCATCATGCTCAACGTACGCAAGGCCGATCTCGACAAGGTCCTGGCGCTGTTGCCGGCGTTGCAGCGGCCGACCATCTCTTCGCTGAGCGACGACGAGTGGGTCGCCGTCAACACCATCATCGAAGAGCGGACCGTCCGCGACCTGATTCCCAGGGTGAAGGCGGCCGGCGGGCAGGGCATCGTCGAGTACCCGCTCAACAAGATCGTGGTGTAGCGCGCGATGCTCAGAGTGGTCGAATCGAGTAACCGGCGCGCGGTGCGGGAACTGCTGGCGCCGGAGCGCGTGCGCGACGCGGCCACCGATCGCCGCGTGGCCGCGATCGTGAGCGACGTCCGACGAAGGGGCGACGCCGCGCTGTTGCGCTACGCGCGCAAGTTCGACGGCCTCGACGGGCCGATCGAGATACCGCTCGACGAGCTGCGGCGCGCCGCGGCCACGGTGCCGCGCGAGGTGCGCACCGCGATTCGGGACGCCGCCCGCAACATCCGCGCGGTGGCGAAGCGGCAGGTGCCGAAAGGGTGGCGCGCGCGCGTGGCGCCCGGCGTCACCGTCGAGTCGCGCGTCGTACCGCTGGACCGCGTCGGCTGCTACGTGCCGGGCGGCCGCTATCCCCTGCCCTCGTCGCTCCTGATGACGGCCATCCCGGCCAGCGTCGCCGGGGTGAAGGACGTCGTCGCCGTGTGCCCGCGGCCCGAGCCGGTGGTGATGGCGGCGGCGCTCGAAGCGGGCGTGTCGCGCCTGTTCCGGCTGGGCGGCGCGCACGCGGTGGCGGCGCTCGCCTACGGCACCGCCACGGTGCCGCGCGTCGACAAGATCGTCGGGCCGGGCAACCGCTACGTGGCATCTGCCAAGGCGCTCGTCGCGTCGGATTGCGGCATCGACTTCTACGCCGGACCCACCGAGATCGTCATCGTCGCGGCCAAGGGGTCGGCCGACTGGATTGCCGCGGACCTCATCGCCCAGGCCGAACACGACCCGGATGCGCGAGCGGTGCTGATCACGCCGAACCGGGCGCTGGCCGAGCGCGTGGCGCGGCAGGTGGCCGTGCGCATGCCCGAGGAGGGCCCGGCCCGCGCGTCGATCAAGGCCCACGGCGGCATCATCGTGACGAGCTCGCTGCAGGAGGCGATCGACCTCGCCAACGAGGGCGCCGCCGAGCACCTCGTGGTGGACGACGACCGGGTGGCGGCGCGCGTGCGCAGCGCCGGGTCGCTCTTCGTCGGGCCGTGGTCGGCGCAGGTGGCCGGCGACTACGCCATCGGCTCGAACCACGTGCTGCCCACGGCCGGTACCGCCCGCGTACGGGGCGGGCTCTCGGCGGCCGACTTCGTCAAGCAGATCACCGTCCAGCGCGTGACGAAGGCAGGCCTGGCGCGGATCGGCCCGAGCGTCGTGACGCTGGCGCGCGCCGAGGGGCTCGGGGCTCACGCGGAATCGGTGGCCACACGGCTGCGAAAGGCGGGCACACGGCGATGAAGGGCTCACCAGCGAAGGCGCGAGGGGCGGCGTTCGACCGTCGCACGAAGGAGACCGACATCCGCGGCCGTCTGACCATCGACGGCCAGGGCCGCTACGACGTCTCCACCGGCATCCGCTTCTTCGACCACATGCTCGAGCTGTTCACGCGCCACGGCGGCTTCGACCTGACGCTGAAGGCGAAGGGCGACCTGGACGTCGATCAGCACCACACCGTGGAGGACGTCGGCATCGTGCTCGGCGAAACGGTGCTGAAGGCGCTCGGCGACCGCAAGGGCATCAACCGCGCCGGCTACTTCGTGATGCCGATGGACGAAACGCTTGCCGTCGTCGCCATCGACCTCGGCGGACGTCCGCACGCCAAGGTGGACCTCAAGGTGAAAGTGCGGATGGTCGGCGATCTGCAGTCGGAGCTCGTGCACGACTTCTTCGACGGCTTCGCCATCGGCGCGCGCGCCAACGTGCACGCCAAGGTGCTCTACGGCCGCTCGAGCCACCACCACGTCGAGGCGGTGTTCAAGGCTTTCGCGCGCGCGCTCCGCGTGGCGTGCGCCAGGGACACCCGTCTCGCGAAGATGCTGCCGAGCACGAAGGGGCTGCTGTGATCGCGCTGGTGGATTACGGCGCCGGAAACCTCACGTCCGTGCGCAAGGCGCTGACCACGCTCGACGCCGAGTACCAGACGCCGCGCGATCCGTCGGCGTGCGCTACCGCGGCCGGGCTCATCGTCCCCGGCGTCGGCAACTTCGCGGCGACGCAGGTGCTCGAAGGGGCGTGGCGCGAGGCGATCGCCGACGCGGTCCGGCGCGGCACGCCGCTCCTCGGCATCTGCGTCGGCATGCAGTGGCTGTTCGAGGGGAGCGACGAGGCGCCCGGCGTCAAAGGACTGGGCGTGCTGCCCGGCCAGATTCAGCGGCTCGAGGGGGACGTCGAGAAGCGCCTCAAGATTCCACACGTCGGCTGGAACGCGCTCGAGTTCAAGAAGCCCGCTCGGCTGCTGGCCGGCCTCGACTCGGGCGCGCAGGTCTACTTCACGCACTCGTTCGCGGCGCCGGTCACGAGTGCGTGCGCGGCGGCCACCACGCACGCCAACACGTTTGCGTCGGCCGTCGAACAGGACAACGTCTTCGGCGTGCAGTTCCACCCCGAGAAATCGAGCGACGCCGGCCTGCAGATCTTGAGGAATTTCCTGGCCTTATGCTGACCAAACGCATCATCGCGTGCCTCGACGTGCGCGACGGCCAGGTAGTGAAGGGGGTGCAGTTCCAGGAGCTGCGTCACGCCGGCGACCCCGGCGAGCTGGCCCGCCGCTACAACGTGGAAGGCATCGACGAGGTGGTGATTCTCGACATCACCGCGACGCTCGAGAAACGTCAGGCGCTGGCGCGCACGATCGGCGCCGTGGCAAAGGAGATCTTCCTCCCGCTCACGGTGGGCGGCGGCATCCGTTCGGAAGAGGACGCCGACGCCGCCGTGGAAGCCGGCGCCGACAAGGTGAGCCTCAACACCGCGGCGCTGAAGAACCCGTCGCTGATCACCACCCTCGCGAAGCGCTACGGCAGCCAGGCGGTGATCGTGGCGATCGACGCCAAGCGCCGCGGCGACCACTTCGCCGTGTTCGTGCGCAGCGGTACGTCGGACGCCGATCGCGACGCCGTCGCGTGGGCGCGGCAGGCCGAGGAGTACGGCGCCGGCGAGATCCTGCTGACGTCCATGGACCGCGACGGCACCCGCGCCGGGTTCGACAACGAGATGACAGCCGCGGTGTCGGACGCCGTGAACATCCCGGTCATCGCCTCCGGCGGCGCTGGCACCTTCGACCACTTCACCGACGTGTTCACGCAGGGGCACGCCGATGCGGCGCTGGCGGCGTCGATCTTCCACTACGCCGAGTCGAGCGTGGCCGACCTCAAGCGGCACCTGAGTCAGCGCGGCATTCCGGTTCGACTCTGATGCTCATTCCGTCGATCGATCTCCAGAACGGCGCGGTCGTCCAGCTCGTGCAGGGCGACAAGCTGGCCATCCGCGCCGCGGACGCCGAGCCGTGGATTCAGAAGTTCTCGCGCTTCCCGCGCGTGCAGCTGATCGACCTCGACGCCGCGATGGGCAAGGGCGACAACGCGGCGATCGTGGCGTCGATCTGCGGCCGGCTCCCCTGCCGCGTGGGTGGCGGCATCCGGTCAGTCGAGCGGGCGCAGGCGGTGCTTGGTGCCGGGGCGCACGCCGTGATTGCGAGCTCGGCGCTCTTCCGCGATGGCGGCGTCGACGTGGCGTTCGCGAAGTCGCTCGCTGAGGCCGTCGGGCCCGAGCGCGTGATCGCCGCCGTGGACAGCAAGGGCGGCCACGTGGTGATTCACGGCTGGAAGACCACGCTGCCGATCACCGCCGTCGAGGCCGTGAAGGCGCTCGCGCCCTATTGCGCCGAGTTCCTCTACACCCACGTCGATCTCGAGGGGCTGATGCAGGGCACCAGCATGCCGGCCATCATGGCGGTGCGCGAGGTCACCTCGCGCCGGGTGACGGCGGCCGGCGGCATCACGACGTGGAAGGAGATCGACGAGCTCCACGCCGCCGGCGTCGATGCGGTCGTCGGGATGGCGGTCTATACGGGGCAGTTGCCGCTCGAGCGCTGACCAGCCACTGCCCTGGTCGCCTTACTCATCGCGGGTAATCGGCACGACGGTCTCGACCACGTCGCCGTCTGGCGGCGCTGGATCCGCAGGCGTCGGCGTCGTCGCCGGGCCGCCGACCACCGGCGCGCGCATGCGTTTGGCCCGGTAGTCGAGAAACACAGCAAACGACACCAGCTCATGAACGGTTCGAGTGACCGCGTCAGTCATAGGGCACGATGGTCAGCGGATTCTCACAGCACTGTATGAGCGAACGCGCACATCAGATGTTCATTGTGGGACAGCGGTTGCGGGGCCTTCGACAGATGATGGCGGCATGTTACGTCACTTCTGCCTCGCACTTTTCGTCGTCACCGCCACTGCAAGCCTCCTCGCCCAGAGCAAGGAAGACGCCCGGCTCGAAGCCGCCGGGCTGGCTATGGAAGAAGTCCTCAACGTGCCGGACGGCATCCCGCAGGACCTCCTCGACAAGCCGAGTGCGCCATCGTCGTGCCCTCCGTGACCAAGGTGGCCATCGGCGTGGGCGGCAGTTACGGTCGCGGCGCGATGGTGTGCCGATCGGGCACGGGGTTCGATGGACCATGGGGCGCGCCGGCCATGTACGCGCTCGACGGCGGGAGCTTTGGTCTGCAGCTCGGCGGACAATCCACGGATCTCGTTCTGCTCGTGATGAACGCGCGAGGCGTCGAGGCGCTCCTCGCCAGCAAAGTGCAGCTCGGCGCCAGCCTGTCCGTGGCGGCCGGTCCCAAAGGGCGGGACGCGACCGCATCGACCGACGCGACGCTGCGCGCCGAGATGCTCAGCTACTCGCGCTCACGTGGGCTGTTTGCCGGTCTGTCGCTCGAGGGGACGTCGTTGCGTCCCGATGACGACGCCAGCGCGCAGATCTACGGCCATCAGGTGGCCGCGCGCGCCATCGTCACGGGAGCCGACACTCTCGTGACCGCGTCTGGACGGCGGCTCGTCGACGTGCTTCAGAAGCGCTCGGCAGTGAACACGTCGGCGGCGGGCACGCGATAGGTTGCGCCAGCGACGGCACCCACGCACCGCCTCGATCACGGCGTCCAGAACCTCGGTCGCGTGTGAGTGGTCGTGAAGTAATCCTCGACCGGCCGGCGATTCGAGCGCATACTCGGCGCATGCGCCTCGAAATCGCGGAACGACACGTCGGTAAGGTGACGGTGCTCGATTTGACCGGCAACCTGACCATCGACCAGGATGCACAGCGCCTGAAGGACAAGATCAACAGCCTGATTCAGCAGGAACGCGTGGCGGTCGTCCTGAACCTCGGCGAGGTGGCGTACATCGACAGCGGCGGACTCGGTCAGCTGGTCGCCAGCTACGGCTCGCTCTCGAAGACCACGGGCGGCCTGAAGCTGCTGCACGTGAACAAGAAGAATCACGACCTGCTGGCGATCACACGCCTGGTCACCATCTTCGACACCTTCGACTCCGAAGACGAGGCGGTGAAGAGTTTTTCCTAGCGCAGGCTCCGAAGCGGCGTCGTCAATACATGTCTCCGCCGCCCATCCCGCCCATTGCCGACGCTCCGTTCTGAGACGACTCCGGAATCAGTGAAATAACCGCTTCCGTGGTCAGCAGGAGCGAGGCGATCGACGCCGCATTCTGCAGCGCCGAGCGGACGACCTTGGTCGGATCGATGACGCCGGCCGCGACCAGGTCCTCGTACCGCTCCGTCTGGGCGTTGAAGCCCTCGTTTCCGGTCATCGCGCGGGTTTTCTGCACCACGATCGAGCCTTCATGGCCGGCGTTGGTCGCAATCCAGCGCATCGGTTCCTCGATGGCCCGGCGGATGATGTTGACGCCGATCTGCTCGTCGCCCGCCACCGTGACCTGATTGAGCACGTTTGACGCGCGCAGCAGCGCCACGCCGCCACCCGCGACGATGCCCTCTTCAACCGCCGCCTTCGTCGCGTGCATGGCGTCCTCGACGCGGGCCTTCTTTTCCTTCAACTCGGTCTCGGTCGCCGCCCCGACTTTGATGATCGCGACGCCGCCCACCAGCTTGGCCAGCCGCTCCTGCAGCTTCTCGCGGTCGTAGTCCGACGTGGTGTCCTCGACCTGCGTCCGGAGCTGCTTGACGCGCCCGGCGATCGACTCCGCCGTGCCGGCGCCGTCGACGATGGTCGTCGTGTCCTTGTCGATCGTGATCTTCTTGGCCTGACCAAGGTCCTGAATCGTGACGTTCTCGAGCTTCACGCCCAGATCCTCGGTGACCGCCTTGCCGCCCGTGAGCACGGCGATGTCCTCGAGAATGGCTTTCCGGCGATCGCCGTAGCCGGGCGCCTTCACCGCCGCCACCTGCAGCGTGCCGCGTAGTTTGTTGACGACGAGCGTCGCCAGCGCCTCGCCCTCGATCTCGTCCGCGACGATCAGCAACGGCCGGCCGGCGCGCGCTACCAGCTCGAGCAGCGGCAGCAGATCCTTCATTACGCCGATCCGCTTTTCGTGAATCAGAATCAGCGGATTCTCGAGCACCACTTCCATCCGCTCGGGATCGGTGACGAAATACGCCGACAGGTAGCCACGGTCGAATTGCATGCCTTCGACGGTGTCGAGCGTGGTGTCCATGCTCTTGGCTTCTTCGACGGTGATGACGCCGTCCTTGCCCACCTTCTCCATCGCCTCGGCAATGATGCGGCCGATGCCCTCGTCGTGGTTCGCGGAGATGGTGCCGACCTGCGCGATCATCGGCCCGCTCACCGGCTTGGACATCCGGGCGAGCTCGGTCGTCATCGCCTGAACGGCCGCGTCGATGCCCCGCTTGAGCGACATCGGGTTGGCGCCGGCGGTCACGTTCTTCGCGCCTTCGCGATAGATGGCCTGCGCCAGTACCGTGGCGGTGGTCGTGCCGTCTCCGGCGACGTCCGACGTCTTGCTCGCCACTTCCTTGACCATCTGCGCGCCCATGTTCTCGAGCGCGTCCTTCAGTTCGATCTCCTTCGCAACGGTGACGCCGTCCTTGGTGATGGTCGGCGCCCCGAACGTCTTGCCGAGGATGACGTTGCGCCCACGCGGGCCGAGCGTCACCTTGACGGCGTTGGCGAGGCTGTTCACGCCGCGAAGAATTCCCTGCCGCGAGTCGTTGCCGTAAACGATGTTCTTTGCCATTAGTTGCTTTCGCCCGCCTTCGGAGCGTCCTGAATTACCGCCAGGACTTCGTTCTCTCGCATGATGAGGAGCTGCTCGCCGTCGAGCGTGATCTCCTGGCTGGCGTACTTGCCGAACAGGATCAGATCACCGGGCTTGACGTCGAGCGGGACCCGCGTGCCGTCGTCTCTGACGGTACCACTGCCGGCGGCGATGACCGTCCCTCGCTGCGGCTTTTCTTTCGCCGAGTCCGGGATGATGATGCTGCCGACAGACTGCTCACCTTCTTCAAGGCGGCGAACGACGAGCCGATCGTGGAGTGGTCTGCAATTCATGACGTCACCATAGCGTGTTGGTCGCCGCCGGCGTGTACCGCATTGCACGCGCCGTCGTGCCAAGCTGAACTAGCTGAGCCGGCCGAGCGCGGCAGGTCGATGGCAAACACGCAGCCGCGGCCCGGGAGATTTCGTACCGAGATGGTGCCACCGCTGGCCTCCACGACCTTGCGGCTGAAGGCGAGCCCCAGGCCAAGCCCGGACCGGTCGTGGCCCCGCTGCTCGAACGCCCGGAAGAGATCGTCCGGGCATCCGCTTGGCAGGCCTCCGCACTCGTCCTGAACCTCGATGCGCACGCGGTCCGCACTGGGCCTGACACGCAGATCGACTGTCGTCCCCGGCCTGGTGAACTTGACGGCATTCTGCACGAGGTTCCTCAGCGCGGCGCCGAGCTGGCTCCGATCCGCCTCGACGAAGAGACCGTCCATGACCGGTGGCACGAGGAGCCGGATCCCTTTGGCCTGCGCCTCGAGGGTGGCGGCCGCTTCGATCTCATTGATGAAGTCTTCGATTGCGATCGCGTCACGGCCATCACGGCCGTGCGCGGTCCGCACGTCGGACAGCGACTGGTTGATCAGAGAGCGCAGGTCGTTGAGGCTCCGCCGGAGTACTTGTCCTTTGTCGCCTGCCACGCCGGCACCGGTGGTCTTGAGGACCTCGAACGAGAGGATCGCCACGTTCACCAGATTCCGGACCTCATGGACGAGGAACGCGTGCGCGTGACGGCTGCCGAGGAGACTGTCGCTTGCAAGAGAATTGCTGGTCATAGGTGGGTACTGAGGAGAGAGGAACGACGGGCTATCATCCGCCGATCAAAGCCCAGCCGCTGTTCCGAAACGCACACCCCAGCCCCGGTCAGCGGCCCGAATCGGCCGAGCCGCGCGGTCAGTGGCGACCGAGCGTTTCCAGGATGAAGGCGGCTGCGGCCCCGACGCCCCAGATCGCCAGTGCGGGTATCAACGCGACGCCAAAAATGATGCCTGTGATCAGGGCGAGATCACTCACGATGGCGGCGGCGTACCCGAGGCGAGTGGTCGGCCGCGCCGGTGCGGCAACCACATGAGACGTGGCCACGGTCGCGGGGGTGGCGCCTGCTTCCTGAAATGAAGCGGCCGGCACCAGGCGCGCGGGTCGAGCGGCGCGGTGGGGCGGGGCGTTCAGTTCGAACGCGCCAGGAATCAGCATGCGGGCATCGAGCAGTTGAGCAGCGGTCATCATGCTCATCAGACCGGAGATCCGCGCCGGTGTCTGTTCTGAAGAGAACACGGAGCGGGCCAGAACACGGCATCCGAGTACAAAGCGAGATGGCTCTAGAATGCGGATGGCTCTCCCCCGAGCCCGCGCATGCGCACATCGCCCGGATCGACGGGCCGGTTCGTCGACACACCGCTCAAGTGGGTTGGAGTGGTCACGGCCCTGCTGTCCCTGCTCCTCCTGCTCAACCAGGCCTCGAAAGTGTTCGCCGAGGTCCGCGATCGCCAGCGGCAGGTCGGCGAGCTGCAGGCGATGGCCGATCGGCAGCAGCGCGCGGGCGCCTATCAGGACGCCTGGGCCAGCCTCGAGCGCGCCGCGGTCACCGCGGATCAAGGCAGCTACCTGGCCCGGCTGGCCAGCCCGCCCGAGGCTGAACGCCAGGCGGTTCGGACCGCGCAACAGGACCTGGCGATGACGTGGATCGAGCGCGCGTCGGCGGCAGGCGGCGCACGCTTCTCGGATGCGGTCGATCCGCTGCTTCCCACCCTGACGGAAGGCGCGGCCACATCGGCTGGGCGGCGCAAGGCCGACCTGCTGGCGCACGCCGGCTGGACGCACTTCCTGAAATCGCGCGACGGCGGCGCCGACGCCCAGGACCCGGCCGCGTTCTACCGTGAGGCGCTCGACGCGGACCCGTCGAATCCGTATGCCCACGCGCACTGGGGGCATTGGCTCGCCTGGAAGCGCCGCCCGCTCGACGAGGCCACGGCGCACTTCGACGCCGGGCTGGCGTCGGGCCGCGCCAGGCCCTACGTTCGCAGCCTGCAGCTGGCCGCGCTGCAACTGGGCGGCAGCGGCGCCGGCCAAGCCGCGTTTCTCGCTACCGTCGCCGACATGGTGAAGAACCAGGAGCCGGTCGAGCCGGCGATCCGCAACGCCGTCTATGCGCTCTACGCGCGCGCGTTCGACGACGAGGCGCGGTTCGATCGGCTCGCCGCCGCCGTGCCACCGGCGGCGCAGATCGCGGTTATCCGCGCGCTGTTCTTCGACCTGGACTTCAATCCCGCGCGGGTGCCGCAGCGCGACGCGTGGCTGGCCCGGCTGCAGGACGCGAGCGCGGCGGTTGCCGCCGGGGCCCCGGCTCTGTTACGTTAAGTAGCGTAGTCATTACGTTCACCAGCGTAACGGCCCGGGCGGTCTTCCTGAAGACCGCCCTCTACACCCGATGCCAAACCCGTTCGTCTACGGCGAGGTCGTGCCCGGTGACGCCTTCGTCGACCGCGAGGTGGAGCTCGACCGGCTGATCGGCGATCTGGCCGGCGGCCAGAAGGTGTTCCTCATCTCGCCCCGGCGCTACGGCAAGTCCTCGCTCGTCCGTCAGGCGCTCCACGGCCTCGAGCGGCGCGGCGCGCTGACGGTGGAGGTCACGGTCAGCAGCTACAGCTCCTACCTGGCGTTCCTCGAGGGCTACGCCCGCGCGCTGGCGTCGCTCGAGACCAAGTGGGATCGGGCCCGCAGCTGGCTCGCCACGGCCATTCAGAGCACGCGGCCCGAACTGCGCTACGAACCCAAGGACAGCGGTCTCGGCCGCGTGTCGGTGGCGTTTCCGCTGGTGCGCAGCGACCGCGACGTCAACCGGCTGGCCAACGAGATCTTCGCGATGCCGGGGCAGGTGGCGGCGGCGCGCAAGCGGCCCGTCATCGTGGCGCTCGACGAGTTCCAGGCCATCGAAGCGTTCAACGGCGGCAGCGTCGAGCACGCCCTGCGCGCCGCGGCCCAGCACCAGCGCCAGGTGGGCTACGTCTTCGCAGGCTCCGAGCCGAGCCTGATGGAGAAGATGATCGGACCGCGCCGCCCGTTCTACAAAGCGGGGCCGGTGATCCGGCTCCAGAAGATCCCGGCCGATGTCTTCGCCGCGTTCATCGAACGGCGTTTCACCAAGAGCGGCATCAAGCCGGAACCCGGGCTGGGCACCGCCATCGTAGACCTGGCGGGCAACCTGCCCTACGACGTGCAGCGGCTGGCGCACGAAGCCTGGGACGACGTGCGCGGCGTGGGGGGGCGCCGGGCGGGGCTCGAGCATCTGCACGCCACGCTGAGCCGTCTGCTCAACGAGCAGGAGACCGTGTTCGAGGCGATCTGGCAGCGGCTGACGCTGGCGCAGCGCGCCGTACTGCGCGCGGTGGTGCTCAAGGGCGGGCGCGAGCTGCTGTCGGCCGATACTCGCAGCCGCCATCGCCTCGGCGGCCCGTCCAGCATCCAGACCTCGCTGGCCGCGCTGCTGAAACAGGATCTGCTCCTGAAAGAAGGCCCACGCTACGTCGTCGTCGACTCGCTGCTGCGGGAGTGGGTGGCGCGCAAGACCTTCTGACCGATAATCCGCTGCCGATGACGCGCCTCCTTTCACGGCTCGGGCTCCCCACGCCGGAGCTGCGCGCCTGGGCGATGTACGACTGGGCCAACTCGGCGTTCTGGTCCACCATCGTCACCGCCGTCTTCCCGGCGTTCTTCGCCAGCTACGCCGCCGCCGGCCTGAGCGGCGTAGAGGCCACGTCCCGGTTTGCCTGGGGCACGACCCTCGCGCTCACGATCGTCGCGCTGACGGCGCCCGTGCTCGGCGCGCTGGCCGACCATCGGCCGCTCAAGAAGCGGCTGCTCCTCGTCTTCCTGCTCGTCGGGGTGGCCGCCACCGAGCTGATGGCCACGATCGGCCGCGGCGAATGGCTCTACGCGCTGGTGCTGTTCATGGTGGCCAACATCGGGGTCGCCTCGACGCTGGTGTTCTACGACTCGCTGCTGCCCCACCTCGCGGCACCGGACCAGATCGACCGGGCGTCCACCGCCGGCTACGCCATCGGATTCACCGGCGGCGGCATCCTGCTGCTCATCAACCTCGCCTGGATCATGAAGCCCGCGCTCTTCGGGCTGGCCGACACCACCGCCGCGGTGCGGCTGACGTTCGTGAGCGTCGGCGTCTGGTGGCTGGTCTTTTCGCTGCCGCTCTTCCGCCGCGTGCCCGAGCCGGCAATCCGACTGGAGGATCTGCCCGCATCGGGTCTCGGCCTGGCCGTCGCCGCCGCCGCGGCGTCCTGGAAGACCTTCAACGGCTTGCGCCGCAACCGCCACGCCTTTCTCATGCTGGTGGCGTTCCTGCTCTACAACGACGGCATCCAGACGCTCATCCGCATGTCGTCGATTTACGGCACCGAGGTCGGCGTCAACCAGAACGCGCAGATCGCCGCGTTCGTGCTCGTCCAGTTCGTGGGAGTTCCCTGCTCCTTCCTGTTCGGTGCGTTCGCGGGTCGCATCGGCGCCAAAGCCGCGATCTTCGCCGCGCTCGCGGTCTACGTCGGCGTCAGCGTCCTGGGCTACTTCATGACCACGTCGTGGCAGTTCTTCGTGCTGGCAACCCTGGTGGGCACGGTGCAGGGCGGCAGTCAGGCCTTGAGCCGCTCGCTCTTCGCGCGCATGACGCCCCCCGCCAAATCGTCGGAGTATTTCAGCTTCTTCGCGGTGTTCGAGAAGTTTGCCGGCATCTTCGGCCCTCTCTTCTTCGGGGCATCGGTCACGCTGTTCCAGTCGAGCCGCGCGGCCGTGCTGTCGGTGATCTTCTTTTTCGTCGCCGGTGCTATCGTGCTGTCGTTCGTAGACGTCGAGGCTGGAGAAGCCGCGACAAGGAGTCCTCATGGCAGCTGACGCGACCGCGAAGAATCAGAAGGCGATCCTGGCGAATCAGGCGAAGGTGCTCGCCAACCAGAAGAAGATCATCGCGAACCAGGGAAAGATCGTGGCGAATCAGGAAAAGATCCTGAAGAAGCTCGGCTGACAGCCAGGCAGGTGCAAGACCTGCCCCTACGACAGCCTCTTACTCGAGCGCAGGGTGGCCAGGGTCAGGATCGCCAGCCCCCAACCACCCAGCGCCAGCGCCTGCGGCCACAGCGTTTCCAGCCCCACGCCCTTCAGGAAGATGCCCCGGACGATCACCAGGAAGTAGCGCAGCGGGATGAGCAGCGTCACCCGCTGCACGATCTCCGGCATGTTCTCGATCGGGAAGACGAACCCCGACAGGAACACCATCGGGATCATGAAGAAGAACGATGAGGTCATCATCGCCTGCTGCTGCGTCTTCGAGATGGTGGACACGAAGAGCCCCAGGCCGAGGGTCGTCAGCAGGTAGACCAGGCACATCGCGATGAGCAGCGTCAGGCTGCCCCGCAGCGGCACTTCGAACCAGAAGATCGCCACGCCGACGACGAGCAGCACGTCCACCGCGCCGATGAGCGCGTACGGCAGGAGCTTGCCGACGATGAGCTCCCAGCGGGCGATCGGCGTGACGTTGAGCTGCTCGAGCGTCCCCAGCTCTTTCTCGCGCACGATCGCCATCGACGACAGGTTGGTCGTGACCACGAGCAGCAGCAGGGCCAGCACGCCGGGGATGATGAAGAAGCGGCTCTCGAGCTGCGGGTTGAACCACACGCGCACCTGCGCGCTCACGCGGGGCTCGCCGCCGCCGCGGCCGGCGGCGGCGGTCAGCTCGCGGTTGTAGCCGGCGATGAGCGACCCGGCATAGCCGAGCGCGACGTTGGTGGAGTTGGCATCGCTGCCGTCGGCCACCACCTGCACCTGCACCGGCACCCCGGTGCGGATCCGCTCGCCGTAGCGCGCCGGGATGTCGAGCGCCATCCATGCGCGGCCCGAATCCAGGTAGCTGTCGATTTCAGCCGACGACGACACCGAGCCGGCAATCACGAAGTTCTGCGAGGCGTCGAACCGGCTGACCAGCGCCCGGCTCTCCACCGACTGGTCCTCGTCGGCCACCACGAGCGGCACATCGCGCACGTCGGTCGTCGCCGCATACCCGAGCAGCGTCAGCTGCACCAGCGGCGCCACGATGACGATCGCGAACAGCCGCGGATCGCGCCGCAGCTCGATGAGCTCCTTCCGAATCAGGCTGAGCAGGCGTTGCATCGGTGCCTCAGGCCCAGGCGCGCTTCAGCCGCAGCGAGGCGAGCGCCAGCACGGCGAGCGAAAACGCGGCGAGCGACACGATGTCCACCCACAGCAGGCCGACTCCGACCCCCTTCAGGAGGATCCCGCGCAGGATCACCAGAAAGTACCGCGCCGGCACCACGTGGGTGATGGCCTGGAGGAAGACCGGCATGCTGCTGATCGGGAAGATGAACCCCGAGAGCATCAGCGTGGGCAGAAACGAGGTGAGGAGCGCGATCTGGAACGCCACCTGCTGCGACTCGGCAATCGTCGAGATCAGCACGCCGAAGGCGAGCGCACCCACCAGGAAGAGCGACACGCAGGCGATGAGCGCCACCCACGACCCGCGCACCGGCAGATCGAAGAGCACCATCGACACCGCTACGACACCCAGCGAGGAGAGGAGCGAGATGACGAAATACGGTACCGTCTTGCCCACCACGTATGAGGTGGCGCCGATCGGCGACATGCGGACCTGCTCCATCGTGCCGGCTTCTTTCTCGCGCACGACCGAGAGCGCCGTGGAGACCACCGCCGTCAGCATCGCGATGTAGGCGATCAGGCCGGGCACGAGAAACAGCGTGCTGCGAAGCTCGGGGTTGTACCAGACGCGCGGTTCCAGGGTCAGCAGTGGTCCGCCTGGCGACCCGAGCCGCGCCTGCACCTCGTAGCGGCTCGACACCGCGGACACGAGGCCGACGGCGTAGCCCATCACGGTCGTCGCGGTGTTGGCGTTGTCGCCGTTGATGAGGAACTGGAGCGCCGTCGGACGCCCGGCCGCGGCCTCGGCCCCGAACCGGGACGGGATGACGAGCACGGCCCGCGCGTCGCCGCGATTGAGGATGCCGGTCACCTCGTGGCCGTCCACGACCTCGGCAACCAGGTCGAAGTAGCCCGAGTTGACGAAGGCCGAGATCACTTCCCGGCTGGCGCTGCTGCGATCGTCGTCCTGTACCGCCAGGCGGATGTTGCGGATGTCGAAGTTGAGGGCGTAGCCGTAGACGAGCAGGAAGAAGGCCGGCACGAACAGCAGGATCAGCAGGCTCCGCCGATCGCGGCGGATCTGCCGCAGCTCTTTGACGGCGACGGCCAGCACCTTCCGCATCAGGCCGCCGCCTTCCGCTCCGCGACGTCGAGGAACACGTCCTCGAGCGACGGCTCGACGAGGCTGCACGAGCTCACCTCGAGACCGGCCCCACGCAGCCGCGCGGCCATGGCCCCGGCGTCGGCCTGCGGCGTTCTGAGCACGGCGTGCACGGCGGTGCCGAAGATGCTCGTCTTCTCCACGTCCGGCATCGCGTCGAGCGCCTTCATGGCCTCGACCGGCGAAGCGGAATGCACTTCGACGATCGGCCTGCCGGCAAACGTCTGCTTCAGCTCGGCGACCGTGCCCAGCGCCGCCAGCGTCCCGGCCTGGATGATGGCGATCCGGTGGCAGTGCTCGGCCTCGTCGAGGTAGTGCGTGGTCACGAGCACCGCCACGCCGGCCTGCGACAGGCCGTCGATGAGACGCCAGAACCGCCGCCGCGACAGCGGATCCACGCCGCCGGTGGGCTCGTCGAGGAACACGATGGGCGGCTCGTGGAGGATGGCGCACCCGAGCGCCAGCCGCTGCCGCCAGCCGCCCGAGAGCGTGCGCGCGAGGGTGGATTCGCGGCCGCGCAGGCCGGCCATGTCGAGCACGAACTCGCGGCGGGCAGCCAGGCGGTCGCGGTTCAGGCCGTAGACCCCGCCGAAGAAGCGGATGTTCTCGTCCACGGTGAGGTTCTCGTAGAGCGAGAAGCGCTGCGACATGTAGCCGATGCGGCGCTTGACGCCCTCGGGATCGCGTCCGACGTCGATGCCGCCCACGCTGGCGGTGCCAGAGGTGGGCCGCAGGAGACCGCACAGCATGCGGATGGTGGTGGACTTGCCGGCGCCGTTGCTGCCGAGGAAGCCGAAGATCTCGCCGGCACGCACCTCGAACGACACGCGGTTGACGGCCACGAAGTCGCCGAAGCGCTTGGTGAGGTCGCGGACCTCGATGGCGTTCGCCTGGTTCATCGGCCTCTATCTCCCGAGCACCCGATCGAGACGGGCTTCGGCCAACCGCACCGATGCCAGGGCCCGGGTGCGATCGAGCTGGCTCTGGAGCAGCGCCAGCTCCGCGTCGAGCACGTCGCCCTGCGCGATGACGCCGGCGCGGTACCGCTCGCCCACCACCCGGCGAGCCTCGGTGGCGGCGCGCACCGCCTCGTCGGCGGCGGCCACCGCCGCCGTCCCCGACGAGATCTCGAGCGACCGCTGCCGGACCTCGACGGCCAGCACCGAGTCGAACTCGCGGAGCCGTTCACGCACGGCAGTGGCGGCGCCCGACGCCTGCGCGACGTCGGCGGCCACGCGCCCGCCGTCCCACAGCGACCAGGTGACGTTCACGCCGGCGTCCCACGAGTCGTCCCAGCGTTCGGCGCGCGGGAAGATCTTCGGGTTCGGCCGCGCGTAGTCCACCCCGCCGCCAACCGCGATCAGCGGTTTGCGCCCCGCGGCGGCCGCGGCCTTCTGCAGGTCGGCCGCCGAGATCCGCAGCTCCAGCGCCTTGCGCTCGGGCCGCCGCGCGAGCCCCTCGCGCGCGAGCGCGTCGAATGTGAGCTCGGCGCCCGCCGGACGCTGCAGATCCGCCACGGGCTCCACGGCCTGCGACGGATCGAGGCCCACGAGCCTGGCGAGCTCCGCCGAGGCAACGTCGCGCTGGTTGCGCGCTTCCACGAGCAGCATCCGCTGGCGCGCCTGCTGCGCCTCGGCCGAGGCCACCTCGTTCGGCGGCACCAGGCCGGCGCCGAGCCGCTGGCGCGTGTCGCCGACGTTGACGCCGGCACGCTCGAGCGCCCCTTCGACCACGCCGGCTGTCGCGCGCGCGGTGACGACCGCCCAGAACGCGCGGGCGACCTCGAGCCGCAGGTCGGCGCGCGCGGTGTCCACGTCCGCCGCCACCGCACTGGCCTCGGCCCGCGCCGAGCGTTCGAGGGCGTCGGTCCGGCCGCCGGTGTAGATGGGCCACTGCAGGTCGAGCCGCGTCCGGTAGTTGTCGGGCACGTCGGGATAGAGCACTCGCGGGACACCCGTGGGGCTCGGCACCGTGAACTCGAGGACATGGTTGGTCCGCGTGTAGCCGGCCGACGCCGACACCGTCGGGCGTTCGGCGGCCTGGCGCGCGGCAATCGCGCCCTGCGCCACCGTCTCGCGCGCGCGGGCTTCCGCGAGGCGATGACTGGCCTCGACCGCGCGGGCCCGCGCCTCGTCGAGTGTCAAGCGGACCACGGGGCCTGCCGCTTCCTGCGCCCGCGCAGGCCTTGCCGTGCCAGCGGCAAGCGCCAGCATCGCTACCAGGAGTACGTAGTTGCGGGTCAAATCGCGAACCGGCGCTAAGCCGGTTTGCCAGACACTGCGCGCGGTCCGCGTTCTTCGCGGGCCGCGCATACCCGCCCCAGGGACGCCGTTACGCACTGGCCTGCTCCTTTCGCGTCAGCGTGGCGATGAAGACATCCTCCAGCGAGGGCGGCACGGCGCGAACGGTCGCGCCCGCCAGCGACGTGCGCGCGATGGCCTCCACCACGGCGTTCACCGCCTCGTCGGAGTCGCGCTCCACCGTCAGGTGCAGCCGCTCGCCAAACACCTGCACGTCGCTGACGCCCGGCAGCCCGCGGGCCGCCTCGGCGGCATCGGGACGGCCGGGCGCGACGACCTCCACGATGCGGCCGCCGATGAGCGTGCGGAGCCGCGCCGGCTCGTCGACGGCCAGCGTGCGGCCGTCGTGGAGCAGCGCCACGCGCGCGCACCGCTCGGCCTCGTCGAGATAAGGCGTGGACATCACGATGGTGATCCCGCGCGAGAGGAACTCCGACAGCAGCTTCCAGAACTCGCGCCGCGACACCGGGTCGACGCCGGTGGTCGGCTCGTCGAGCACGATCAACTCGGGTTCGTGAACCAGCGTGCACGCCAGCGCCAGCTTCTGCTTCATCCCGCCCGACAGCTTGTCGGCCAGGCGGCCGCGGAACGGCGTGAGCTGCGTCATGTCGAGCAGCGCGTCGCGGCGCGCCTTGTAGCCGCGGACGCCGTGAATCTCGGCGAAGAACTCGATGTTCTCGTCGATCGTCAGGTCGCCATAGAGGCTGAAGCGCTGCGACAGGTAGCCGACCCGCGCCGTCACCCACGCGTGGTCGCGCACCGGGTCGCGCTCCAGCACGCGGACGCTGCCGGCGTCGGCGTGCAGCAGGCCGCACAGCAGCCGGATGGCCGTGGTCTTTCCGGCGCCGTCGGGACCGATTAGACCAAACATCTCGCCGCGGCGCACGTCGAGCGTGAGGCCGGCGAGGGCCACCGCGTCGCCGAAACGCTTCTCGACGGCCGTGAACTGGACCGCGGGGCTCATGGCAGGACGAAGTCCGCATCCACCGGCATGCCCTGCTTCAGCACGCCGGCGGCGTTGTCCACGGTCACCTTCACGCGGTAGACCAGCTTCGAGCGCTCGTCGGCGGTCTGAACGTTGCGCGGCGTGAATTCCGCCCGGCGCGAGACGAAGGTGACCTTGCCTGGCACGCGGTCGCCGGCGTCGGTGCGTACCGTGGCCGCCTGACCGAGCTTGATTCGTGGCACCATCGGCTCGGGCACGAACACGTTGGCCCAGGCGTGATCGAGGTCGGTGACGACGACGATCGGCACGCGCGGGGCGACGATTTCTCCGGCGTCCACCAGCTTCTGCGTCACCACGCCGCCGGTCGGCGCCGTCACCTGTGCGTCGCGCAACCCTTTTTCGAGCACCGCAAGCTGCGCGTCCACCGTGGCCACGCGCGCCCGCGCGCCTTCGAGCTCCTCCTTTCGCGCGCCGGCGCGAACCCGGTCGAGCGCCCTGCGCGACACGCGCACGCGCTCCTCGGCAGCGCGCCGGCGTTCGCGCGCCAGATCGACGCGGGCCCGGGCGTCGTCGCGCTGCTTCTGCGAGCCGGCGTTCGCGCTGAGGAGCGCTTCGAAGCGATCGAGATCGGTCTGCGCGTTCTTGATCTCCACGTCGATCGCGGCAATCTCGCTGGTGGTCGCGTCCACCTGCGCCTCGGCCTGCCGCACGTCTTCGGCACGGGCGCCAGCCTCGAAAAGGTGCAGCTGCGCGGCTGCCGCCGCCCGCTCGGCACGGGCGCGCCCGATCTGCAGCTCGGTATCGCTGGTGTCGAGCGTCGCGATCACGTCGCCGGCCTTGACCCGATCGCCTTCGGCGACGCGCAGCTCGACGAGACGCCCGCCGACCTCGGGGCCCACCTGCACTTCGGTGGCTTCGACGTTGCCCGAGGCGGTCAGTGCGTTCGATGGCGGCGGCTGGGTGCAGGCGGCCGCCACGCCGGCGGCAGACAGCACCAGGGCGAAACGAGAGAAGGTGCTCATGACGGACGGGGTCCTTCCTTCTGAACCAGGCGCAGGGCGGTGCGCTGCATGTGGACGACGAAGGCGTCGATCTGCCGCGGCTCGAGGAGCCCGGACGACACCTCTTTGGTGGCGAGCACGCGCTGCCGCGCGAAGAAGATCAGGATGGGCGGCATGATCGTGAGGTGCGTGAGCAGCGGATCGAGATCGCCGAAGCTGCCCTCGCGCTGCCCCTGGAGCAGGATGTCGCGCACGGCGCCGTAGACGGCGTTCATCAGCGCGAAGGTGTCGGGGTCGAACCGCGGCGCGCCCGACGCCAGCTCGCGCAGCATGATGGGGGGGAACCAGGGCCTGGCCGCAGCCTCCTGGATGATCGTGGCCACCCAGCGTTCGAGCTTCTCCGGCGCCGTGCCCGGACCGTCGGCGATGGCGCGCGCCCGCGCGCTGACGGCGCGGAACATGTCTCGCAGCACCTCGATATAGAGGGCGCGCTTGCTCCCGAAGTGGTAGTAGAGCATCGCCTTGTTGACACGCGCCTTGGCGGCGATGCGGTCCACGCCCCCGGCCTCGAATCCCCGCTCGGAAAACTCCTCGGCCGCCGCCTTGAAGATGGCCGCGTGCGACGCCTCACTCGATGGACGCTTGATCCGGCTCATCGTTAACCAACTAGTTAGTTAATAGATTGATCTGGACTGAAAGTCAATGGGCATTGGGCTAACTTATTGCCATGAAAGTCGTTGTCACAGGCGGAACGGGGTTCCTCGGGGCGCCGCTGGTGAAGGCGCTTCGACACGACGGCCACGATGTCGTCGTGCTCACGCGCAGGCCGGCCCGCGCGCCAGGCGAGGTGCAGTGGGCTCCAGCCTCGAGCCTCGACGTGTGGGCGCGATCGTTCGAGGGCGCCGGAGCCGTGGTCAACCTGGCTGGCGAGCCGATCGCCGAGGGGCGGTGGACGGCGGCCCGCAGGCGCGCCATCCTGGCCAGCCGTCTCGAGGCCACGAGCGCCGTGGCGGCGGCGCTGCGGGCAGCTGCAGCCGCGGGCACGACGCTTCTCAGCGGATCGGCCATCGGCTACTACGGCACGCGCGGAGACGAACCGCTCGACGAGTCCTCAGCGGTCGGCACCGACTTTCTGGCGACGGTCTGCCGCGAATGGGAGGGCGAGGCGCTCGAGGCCGGCGACATCGCGCGCGTGGTGCTGCTGCGGACCGGGCTGGTGCTGGCCAGAGGCGGCGGCGCGCTGCAGCAGCTGGCGCTGCCCTTTCATTTCTTCGCCGGCGGACCGCTGGGATCGGGCCGGCAGGTGATGTCGTGGATCCATCGCGACGACTGGATCGCGATGGTGCGCTGGGCACTCGCGAGCCCCGACCTGCGCGGGCCGGTGAACCTCACGGCGCCAGCGCCGGTAACCAATCGGGAGATGGCAACGGCAATCGGCCGTGCACTGCACCGCCCGTCGTTCATGCCCGCGCCTGCCTTCGCGCTGCGGCTCGCGCTCGGCGAGATGGCCGAGGCGATGGTGCTGAACGGCCAGCGTGTGCTGCCGCGCGTCGCGCAGAGCCGCGGCTTCGAGTTTCGGTACGCGCGCCTGGACCAAGCGCTCGCCGAGATCTATGGCGGAGAGGGCAGAGAGGGCAGAGAGGGCAGAGATTAAAACTCTTCCCTTCTCCGCCTTCTCCGCTGCGTTACAGCGGCGAGGGCTTGCCGACCAGATACATCGCGCCGGTGGGCGCGGGCACGCCGCCGGCGGGTTCGAGCGTGACGGCCACGGCGACCGGCGGCAGGATGTCCACCGGCGTCTCGAAGTACACGGACCCGCCGCCGGACGCGTCAGGCGTCAGCAGCCCCGCGCTCACGGGCGCCTGCGCCGTGACCACCCACACCTGATACACGCGGCCGGCCGGCAGCGCCGGCAGATTCGTCGCCGTGAACACCATCCCGCGCTGGCGGCTCCACAGCGCGCGCGCCCGGGCGCTCACGGCCGCGGGTTGCCCCGCAAGATCGATACGGGCCACGTCCGGCGCGGCAAACACGCCCATCGCCGACTGCGCGCGGAGGGCCACCGTGCGCGCCTCCGCGGTCAGTCGATCGGAGGTGGCGACCTGCGCCTGCGCCTGCGCGAGCTGCGCCTCGAGGTTCGACACGCGCGCCTGCATCCGCTGCGCGTAGAGGAACACGCCGGCGCCGACGACGAGCATCGCAGCAATCTGCAGCCAGGCCGGCGGCCCGCGGCGTTCGCGTACGACGGCTACGGTTGCCACGCCAGGCCCGGCCTTTCTGTCGGCCGGGTCTGAAGGCCCGACCCCACGGACGGCCTGGTCCAGAATGCGCGCGCGCAGCGACGGCGGTGGCGACACCTGCGGCACGGTGTACGGCAGCGCGCTCGCCGCCAGCCGCATCTGGCGCACCTCGGCCGCGCACTCGGCACACGACGACAGGTGCGCTTCGAACGCCGCGCGCTCGGCCGGCTCCAGCACGCCCAGCGCGTAGGCCGCGGCGTCGTGCTTCAGCTCGTCGTGGGCCGCGTTCACGGCTGCACCTCCACGAGCGCGTCGCGAAGCTTCAACAGCCCGAGCCGCATCCGGGTCTTCACGGTACCCAGCGGCTGCTCCAGCCGCTCGGCGATCTCACGCTGGCTGAGGCCTTCGAAGTAGGCCAGCTCGATGGCCACCCGCTGCAGGAACGGCAGCTCGTCGAGCGCCCGGCGCACGCGCTGTCCGCGCTCGGCCGCCATCATCTGCGAGGCCACATCGGGGCTCGTCGACGGGAGCTGCTGCAGCGTGAGGCCGTCGTCGTCCTGCACGCGTCCTTCCGGCCGTACCCGGCGGGCGCGGAAGCGGTCGATGGCGCGGGTGCGCGCCATCACCAGGAGCCAGGCCGCCACCGTGCCCCGCGACTCGTCGTACTGGCTGGCGCGGCGCCACGCCTGCGCGAACACGTCCTGCGACACTTCTTCCGCGTCGCCCTCGTCGCCCAGGATACGAAGCGCGAGCGAATACACCGCCCGGCCGTGCCGGTCGTAGAGCGCCCCCAGGCCACCCGAGTCGCCGGCGGCGGCGCGCTGCAGCGACCGCTGATCTTCAGCCTGCGATTCCGACGACCGCCCCGGAAAGCCGACGACGGCCGCAAACAGCCAGATCACCATGGTCCAAGACGATCTACGGGCGGCGGGGCCATCTGGATGGTGCCAGGCGGAGTTCAGGCGGACCTTCCGCCGGAGCCTTGGCGAAGACGGAAGGTCCGCCTCTACGAAGATGCGCCAGATTCATACGATGGGTGGGGCGCCGCTGCGGAAGTCGCCGCCGAGGACGCTGGCCGAGTTGGCGCCGAGCCAGCCGTCGAGCACCCGGGCGTAGACCGACCGGAAGTCGGTCTCGTACTTCACGTCGCCGCCGCTGTTCTCCAGCGTCGGGTTCGAGGGGTTGGGGTCGAGCGAGGCCGCGGTGCCGTAGATGCCGCCGCGCACGGCGCCGCCGATGGCCATCATGACGGCCCCGGCGCCATGGTCGGTGCCGCCGCTGCCGTTCTCGCTGATGCGGCGGCCGAACTCCGAGAACTGGAGTATCAGCGTGTCGTTCAGCAGCCCCTGGTTGCGCAGGTCGTTGTAGAACGCCAACAGGCCGTCGCCGAACGTGCCCATCAAATTGGAATAGGCGCCGCCGCCGGCCGCGCCCTGCCCGGAGTGCGTGTCGTAGCCGCCGGTCTGCACCCAGAACACCCGCGTGCCCACGCCGCGGACCATGGCGCCGGCCACGGTGCGCAGCGCCAGTGCAAAGCCGTTATTGGGATAGGCCACGCTGCCGGCGTAGGTCGCGACAGACGCCACCCGATCGAGCGTGGCAAACGCGCCTTGCGCACTGCGGTTCACGAACGCCAGCTGCGGCCGCTCGTCGGGCAGATGCGACGCCAGGGCCGTGGCGGCGGCCCGCTCTCGCGTGGCCTCCACACCGACGTTGGGGCTGGCAAACGCGTAGGTCGCGACGTTGGGAATCGCCGGCACGCTGACGTCGCGCGACGACAGCGCGCGCGGCAGCTCCTGCGTGGCCGACCATCCCAGGAGCGCATCCTGCGGCAGCGTCTCGAGGTAGCGCCCCAGCCAGCCGTCGCTGACCTTGAGCGCGGGATCGGCGGTGCCCCAGATGTCGTAGCCCTGGAAGTGCGACCGGCTCGAGTTGGCGTAGCCGGTGCGCTGGATTACCGCCAGGCGTCCGGCGTTGAAGATCTCGCGCAGCCCGGTCAGCCGCGGATGGAAGCCGAGCCCGCGGCCGGTTGTGTCGGCGCCGATCTGCAGCACCTGCCCCTGCGGCACGGCAATCGTCGGCCGGCGGCTGTAATAGAACGGATCCTGGTACGGGACCACCGTGCTGAGCGCATCGTTGCCGCCGCTCAGATAGACCACGACGAGGTTGCGCGCCGCCGCGCCCTGGGCGCGGGCGATGTCCGACAGGAACGACGGCGCCGCAAAGGTGAGGGTGAACGCCGACACACCGCCACGGATGAAGGTGCGGCGCGAGACGCGAGGCGAAGTGGCCATGTGAGCGCGCCCCCTACATCAACTGGTATTCGGCCGAGCCGACGATGAGCCGGGTCAGACCGGCGCCCTTCGTCTGCAGCTGCGCCGTCGATCCGTTCCAGGCGCCGCCGTCCACGACATACGCCTTGAGCGCGTCGAGCGGCTCGGAATCGAACGGCGCGGGCGACAGGCGGTCCAGGAAGAACTCCACGAAGCTGTCCGGCGAATCCTTGGCGCTCGCGGCGGCCGCGGCCAGATTGAAGCGCTGGTTCGCGGCGATCGTCGCGGCGAAGTTCATGCGCGCGAGCATCGCGCCGGTGGAGAACCAGCCCTTGCCCAGCTCCCACCCCGCCACGTCGGGCGGCTCGAAGAGCGTCTGCCCCATGGCGATGAGCGGCGCCCGCATGTTGTCCACCGAGAAGCCGAGGAAGCCGACCTCCTTCACGGCGCGGACGGCGTACTCCACCGGCCACGCGTGGCGCGAATGCCAGTTGCCGGGATTCTGGAACCAGCGCGACTGCAGCGTGTACTGCACGAGCGGCTTGATGCGCGTGTCGTTCCCCAGATAGATGCCGGTGGCGCCGCGCAGGTACTCCGGGTCGGGCGGAATGTCCTCGCTGACGAAGAAGCCCCACATCTTCCGCGCCAGCCGTTCCGCGGTGGCCGGGTGGGTGGCGAGCGCGGTGATGAAGTCGATGCCATCCTGCATGCCGCCGCTCGCGGCGCGCGCCGGAATCGTGGTGGAGCCGTCGCGATAGATCGGGAAGGTGAAGGTTTTGGCGGTCGGGTCGTGGTTGCCCGGGATGTAGGCGAAGTCGTAGTAGCCGGCGGTCGTGTTGGGGTCGCCCACCAGGCGCAGGTTCCACCCGGTGAACACGCGCGCCGCGGCGTACACGTCCTCTTCGACGTAGTGGCCGACACCGAGCGTGAAGAGCTCCATGATCTCGCGGCCGAAATTCTCCTGCGGGCGCTGCCGCGTGTTGGTGCGGCCGTCGAGCCAGACGAGCATCGCCGGATCCTGGGCCACGGCCACCAGCAGATCGCGGAAGCTGCCGAGCCCCTTCTCGCGGAACGTCTCGATCTGCCCCTGCGGCCCTGGCAGCTCGCCCTCCTTGAGCGCCATCATCTTGGTGCCCTGGATGGCGCCAAAGGTCCCCGCCACCTTGCTGTACGCGGTGGCGAAGTGGTTGTGCCAGAAGAGCGCCATCTTCTCTTGCAGCGGACGGCGCGAGTGGACCATGCGGAACAGCCAGCGCTGCCGCGCGTCTTCGATGTTCGAGTTCGGCGAGAACGGACCGCGCGCGGTGACGTTGATGTAGTCGGGGCTCCCGATCTTGCTGTCCACGTCGTCGGGCTGATCGTCCACGTTCATCACGTAGGCAAGCGCCTCGAAGGTGGACATCCCGTCGAGGGCGCTGAGCTCGGAGGCGCTGGCGCCGAAGCCGGCGCGGCGCAGCAGGTGTCCGAGGTGCTCGTGATTCACTGCCATGGCTGCTTCCCTGGGGCGGAGATCATACGCCTTCTTCACCGGACTTGCCGCGCCGAAGCCGGGCGAAGGCGGGTATTCTAGTGCCGCCCCCACGCATGGCCACGAGAAAGAAGACGGCAAAACCAGTCCGGCGTAAACGGCCGGCGCCACGACGCCCAAAGGCACGACGCTCCAAGACCCGGCGGCCCACGGTTCGCCCCGCCGCTCGCGTGCCCGTTACGAAACCGTCATCGAGCGGCATGGCGCCCGGCATGCAGGCGGTCAACACGTTCCTGGCCGTCGCCAACGTGCGCGCCTCGATGACGTTTCTGGAGCGCGCGCTCGGATTCGTGCCTGGCGTGGTGCTGCTGGATCCCGACGGGCAGCCGCGGTATGCGGAAATGCAGCGCGGCGGCACGGTGGTGATGCTGACGCGCCGGGGCGACGCCACCGCTCCCGGCGGCGGCGCGGCCGCGCTCTACACCTATGTCGAGGACGTCGATCGAGCGCTCAGCGGCGCCCGCGAGGCCGGCGCGGGCGTGGGCGACCCTGAAGACACCGCCTGGGGCGATCGCGCCGCGGTGGTCACCGATCCTGACGGCTACCGCTGGGTGCTGGCGACGTTCAAGAAGCTTGTCCCATTCGGGTCAGGTGGGTCTGGCACCGCCTCGTAGAGGCGGACCTTCAGGTGCGCCTGCAGGCGGACCTGAGAGGTCCGCCTCTACAAGAGCCGCCGATAGGCGGCTTCGTACACCGGCACGATCTTGTCGGCGCAGAACGCGTCGGTGACGCGGCGGCGGGCGGCCTCGGCGGTGGCCTTGTGCCGCACCGGGTCCGACAGCACCGCTACGGCGCTCGCGGCCATTTCGTCGAGCGCGCCCGACGGGTGCAGGAACCCGCTCTTGCCGTCCTCGATCACCTCGGGCACGCCGCCGACGCGCGAGGCCACCACCGGCACGCCGCACGCCATCGCTTCGAGCGCCGCCAGGCCGAAGCTCTCCTCCGCCGACGGCAGCAGGAACAGATCGCTCACCGAGAGCAGCGGCAGCACTTCCTCCTGCGCGCCAACCGCGTGCACGAGCGGTGAAATCCCCAGCTCTCGCGCCGTGCGCAGCGCCGCCGGCAGCTCGGGCCCGTCGCCCACCAGCAGCAGGCGGGCCGGCAGCCGCTGGCGGATGCGGTCGAACACCGCCACCACGTGGTCGATGTGTTTCACCGGCCGGAAGTTGGAGATGTGCGCGACGATCTTCACGTTGGGGTCGCCGTCCGTGAAGCGCTCGCGCAGCGCCGGCACGTGCTGGCGCTTGTGCAGGCCGCAGTCGAGGAAGTTCGGAATCACCTCGATCTCGCTCTGCACGTTCAGCTCGGCGTAGGTCGAATCGCGCAGGCTCTTCGACACCGCGGTGACGTGATCGGACTGATCGATCGAGAACGCGACGATCTCCGAGTACGACGGGTCGTTGCCGACCAGCGTGATGTCGGTGCCGTGCAGCGTCGTGACCACCCGGGGCGCGCGGTTCGCCAGCTTGGACGCCAGCACCTGCTTGGCCAGGAACGCGGCGGTGGCGTGCGGCACGGCGTAGTGGGCGTGCACGATGTCGAGGCTGAAGTCGCGCGCCACCTCCACCACCTTGTTGGCGATCGACAGCAGGTACTGCGGCTCGCGGAAGAGCGGATAGGTGGGCGTCAGCACCTGATGGAACATCAGCCCGGCCTGGTAGTCGCCGAACCGGAACGGCGTTTCGGTGCTGATCACGTGCACCCGGTGGCCGCGCACCGCGAGCGCCTTGCCGAGCTCGGTGGCGACGATGCCGCTGCCGCCGACCGAGGCGTAACAGATGATGCCGATATTCACGGTCCTTGGTCCCTGGTTCCTGGTCCGTCCTTGGTCCTCAGTCCTGAGTCCTGAGTCCCTCGAGGAGGTGGGGCTTCACAATCAACTGCCGGGTGACGAAGCCTTCCGCGAAGGCCACCTGCGCCTGGGCGCCGAACTGCGCGTCGCGGCTTTCGATCAGCTGTTGAAACCGGCTCGACGTGAGCCGCGTCGCCACCGCATCCGCACCCGCCGGCGCGAACTGGCTGGCGTGGCAGGCCAGCGCGCGCCGCTTCGTCTCGTAGTCGTCGCTCACGTCCACGACGAAGGAGGGCGCCACGTGATCGTTGATGAAGTAGTAGAAGACGGCGCCCGGCTTCCACGCCTCGCCGGGCGCATCGAAGCGGCGGAGCGCGGCGCTGAAGACCGCCTCGGTGAGCAGTTCGCTGGCCCGCACGTGATCGGGATGGCGGTCGGACCAGTAGGGCACGGCCACGCACCGCGGGCGTGCGCACCGCACCAGGCCGGCGATGGCGCGGAGGTGCTCGGGGCTCGATCCGATGGCGCGATCCGGCAGCCGGAGGTTGGTGCGCCACGAAGCGCCGAGCACCGTGCGTGCGGCCTCGGCTTCGCCCAGCCGCTCGGTCACGGTGCCGTTGCTGCCCATCTCGCCGGCGGTGAGATCGCACAGCCCGACGCGGTGCCCGAGGCGCGCGTGCTTGGCGACGGTACCGCCGATGCCGATCTCGATGTCGTCGGGGTGCGGACCGAAGACGAGCACGTCCACCGGCCCCTCGACTCCGCTCGGGGCAAGGCCCGGCGCGGCGCTCATCGCGTCCACCCGAACACCTGATCGCTTTTCTCCGGCGCGCCCTGCAGCGCTCGCACGAGAACGCGCGCGGCGAGAAATGCGCCCGTCAGCGAATCGCCCGCGCCGCCGAACGCAAACAGATGCCGCGGGTAGTTGCGGTGAGGGCCGATGTACGGAATCCCGTCGGCGGTTTCGCCGTACGACGCTTCCCAACCCCACTCGGGCCGCAGGCCGGCAATGGCGGGATACATCGTCAGCGCCTCGTACATCAGTTGACCCGTGCGCTGCACGAGGACGTCGGGCCGGCGGCGCGGCGGGGTCTCGTCCTGATCGCCTCCGAGCACCAGCAGCCGTCCGTCGGGCGTCCACACCAGGCGGCGGCCGGCGCCAGCCGGATCCTTCACCGTCACGCTGCGATTGCCGACCTGCTTGCGGAGCGCGGCCGGCATCGGCTCGGTGAGAGCGTGATACACCTCGCGCATCTTGAAGTGGCGGCGCAGGGGGCGGAACTCCGCCGTGGCCGTGCCGGTGGCCACGATGATGGTGCCAGCCTTGACGAGCCCGCCGTCCACGACGATTTCGACGTGCCGCCGCGCGACACGGACTTTCTTCACGCGACTCTGTTCGAAGAAGGCGGCCCCGCGTTTGGCGGCGGCGTTCGCCAGGCCGAGACAGGCGCGGTAGGGATCCAGCAGGAACCCGTCGCGCGAGCGCATGGCCGCCGACACGTCGAGCGGCGTCAGCGCGCTGATCTGGCGGCGTGTCAGCCACGCCGCCGCGACGCCGGCCGCCTCGCGCGCGTCGTACTCGCGCAGCAGCCCCTTGTTGTCGTCCTGCGGCCCGACGATCAGGCTCTCGCGCGGCTCCAGGTTGCACGAAATCGACAGCCGCCTCAGCTGTGCGGCGGCATCGAGCGCCGATCGCCGCCACGTCCCGAACACCAGCTTGGCGGCCCGCAATCCGTGGCGCCTGGCAATGTCGCGGAAGGACGGGCCCGGATCGGGCAGCAGCAGTCCTGACGTCCGGCCCGCCAGGTGTCCCGTGCGCTCGGCCTCGATAACGAGCGGCTTCAGGCCCGCCAACGCGCACGCCACGGCCGTGGCGCAACCCGTAAGGCCGGCCCCGACGATGACGACGTCGGCGGCGTGCTCGCCGCGGAGCCTGGGAAACGACGGTCGCTTGCTGGCGGGATAGGCGGCAATCCAGGGGGACTGCCCGTAGCGCGTCTGCATCGGTCAGTCGTCATTCTCTTGTACTTCGCGCGCGGCCTGGAAATGGCCGCCGCGGATACCGGCGCTGGGTAAAATCAGGGATCTCCCCATGCGTAAGGCCGTCCGTGTCGTCGTCATCGCCGGGATCGTGCTGGCCGTCGTGCTGGCCGGAGGCGGGTACTGGGCCCGGACAAAGCTTCGCGCCAGCCTGCCGGTGATCAACGGCACCGTTCGCGTCCGCGGTCTGCAGTCGGCCGTGACCGTGGAGCGCGACGCCCTGGGCATCCCCACCATCCGCGGCATTTCCCGAGAGGACGTGGCCCGCGCCACCGGCTTCGTCCACGCGCAGGATCGGTTCTTCCAGATGGATTTGGCCCGGCGGCGAGCCGCGGGCGAGCTGGCCGCCCTGGTCGGCGACGCCGCGGTGCGGCTCGACCGCCAGGTGCGCGTGCACCGGTTCCGCGACGAGGCCCAGCGGGCGCTGGCCCTGATGTCGCCCCGCGATCGCACCGTGCTCGAGGCCTACACCGCCGGCGTCAACCGCGGGCTGGCGGCGCTCGGCGCCAGCCCGTTCGAGTATCTGATCCTGCGGCAGACGCCTCAGCCGTGGACGGCCGAGGACAGTCTGCTCGTCGTGCTCTCGATGTTCGTGACGCTCCAGGACCCGGACGGCGCCTACGAGTCGATGCTGGCGACGATGCACGACGTGCTGCCGCCACAGATGTTCGACCTGCTCGCGCCGCGCGGCACGGAATGGGACTCGCCGATGATCGGCGAGTCGATTGCCACCGCCGACGTGCCCGGGCCCGAGGTGTACAACCTGCGGCGCAAGCGCAACGGGCGCCCCGAGATCGACCTGCAACACGAGCGCGAGAGGGCCGCCAACGACGCGCCGAACCCGTGGGCCTCCACGCCCGGCGACGCCGCCCTCGGCAGCAACAGCTGGGCGGTGTCGCGCGAGCTCACACCCGACGGGCGGGCCCTGGTGGCCAACGACATGCACCTCGACATCCGCGTACCCAACACGTGGTATCGCGCCGTGCTCGAGTGGCGCGACGAATTGGATTCGTCGCAGACGCGGCTCCTCGAAGGCATCACACTGCCGGGGCACCCGACGCTCGTGGCCGGCAGCAACACCTACGTCGCCTGGGGGTTCACCAACGCGCAGACGGACACCGGGGATCTCGTGCTGCTCGAAGTCGATCCCATGGACCCCAGCCGGTACATGACGCCGTGGGGCTGGCGGGCCTTCGATCATTATCGGGAGACCATCGAGGTGAAGGGCGGCAGCCCCGTCACCTTCGTCGCACGCTGGACGATGTGGGGACCGGTGCTCGGCACCGATCACAAAGGACGGCTGCGGGCCTACGCGTGGACGGCGCATTCGGCGGAACGGCTCGCCACGTCGGTGCTGCGCCTCGAAGCGGCGCGCACGCTGGAAGAGGTGCTCGACGCCGCCAACGCGCTCGGCACGCCGGCGCAGAACATGGTGGCGGCCGATCGCAGCGGCCGCGTGGGCTGGACCATCTATGGTTCGCTGCCGCGGCGGATCGCCCTCGAGGGCGCGCTGCCCGAATCATGGGCCGACGGCTGGCGCGGATGGAACGGCTGGCTCACCCCCGCCGAGTACCCGCGCATCGTCGATCCCCCGGGCGGACGCCTGTGGACCGCCAACGCGCGCGTGGTGGACGGCAGCTTTCTCCACACCCTCGGCGACGGCAACTACGACGTCGGGGCGCGCGCCCGCGAGATACGCGACCGCCTGCGCGAGCGCGAGCAGTTCACCGCGCGCGACATGCTCGACATCCAGCTCGACGCGCGATCGACGTTCCTGTCACGCTGGCGCGACCTCATCCTGCGCCACCTCACGTCGGACAACGTGGCCGGCGACGCCGCGCGGGCGAGTTTCCGCGACATCGTCGAGAAGGACTGGACCGGCGAGGCGTCGCCGGATTCGGCGGCGTACCGCCTCACGCGCTTGTTCCGCGATCAGGTGATCGACCGCGTCACGTCGTTCGTGCTGGCCGACTGCTACGAGGCCGACCCCGCCTTCGACTACACGCGCATCCGCCGGCGCGAAGGCGCCATCTGGAAGCTGGTGAGCGAACGGCCGGCGCACCTGCTCAACCCGCGCTACGGGTCGTGGAGCGACCTGATGACGGCGTCGATCGACGCCATCATCCAGGACGCGATGGAGAACAGCTCGGGGGATCTGTCGCGGAAGAAGTGGTCCGATTACAACGTCATCGCCTTCCGCCATCCGCTGTCGGGGTCGCTGCCGTTCGTGAGCCGGTGGCTCGACATGCCGGCGGGCAAATTCCCCGGCGATCTGTTCACGCCGCGGATGCACTGGAACACCAACGGCGCGTCGGAACGGATGGTCGTGTCGCCCGGCAACGAGCGCGCCGGCATCATGCACATGCCGACCGGCCAGAGCGGTCACCCGCTGTCGCCGTTCTATCGGAACTCGCACGACGCGTGGGCCCGTGGCGAGCCCACGCCGTTCCTGCCGGGACCCACCCGCTACACGCTCACGCTCGCACCGTAGGGGCCACCGTGTCGTAGGGGCCACCTTCAGGTGGCCCGTTGACGGGCCGCCTGAAGGCGGCCCCTACGATGCGTGCGTCACCGCCGCCGGCGCATGTTGAAGCCGGTGAGCACGCTGATGCGCGTGCCGACCTTCGAGGGCACCACCGCCACGTTCATCGGCACGTTCAGATTGCCGGCGCGGAACGTCACGCCGGCGGCGACGGCCAGGGCCACGCCGGCGGGCGTGACGTTGGGACCGATGCCGAACTCGGCGCCTTCCCGGGTTCGCAGGCCGACCAGCCAGCTGAGACTCGGCAGCACGACGCCCTGATCGAGGCCGCCAAGCAGGACGACCCATTCGTTGACGGCGGCGACGCCGCTGTCGCGGGAATAGAACTGCCGTTCGAACTGCCAGCCGAACTGCGAGATGTTGGCGTCGACGTCGATCTTCCGCTTCTGCAGCTCCGCGACGACGCCGGGGCTGAGCGCCGTCATCCCGAAGCGCGGGCCCGACAGGTTGACGGTCTTGGTGAACCCGGGGGGATCGAGGACATTCTGGGCCGACGCGACCCCGACTGACGCGAGACACATGAGGACGATCACGGCATGACGCATACGCACCTCCATGAATCGATGGTGCAATGCGAGCCGCCGCGGAGTCCTGACGCGCGGCCTGAAAAGTACTGAAATGCGTCCCGGACTGAATCAAGCCGCGCCGCTGCGCAGGCGTGCGAAGGCCGGCGCCCAGTCGGGACCGCCAGCCTGCAGCATCGGTTCCACCGGCAGGATCCAGCCGGCGCTGGCTGGTGGCGCGGCGGCCAGCGCGGCATCGACCGTGGCGGCCGCCTGGGCGTGCTGCCCCGCGGCCGTGAGCGCCACGGCGCGCGCGACGGCGACGTCGATCGGGCTCGTACGTGGGCCGGTCTGAGACACAGGCGGCCGCTGCATCATGATCGACGCCAGCGCATGCCCCTCGACGCGCTGGAGCGCCTGCGCGAAGGCGTCGTTGGCGCCGGCGCGGTCGCCGTCTCGCCAGCGCATGGCGCCGATGGCGTACCAGACGTTGGCGCAGCACTCGCGCGCGTACAGATGGCCGCCGGCCTCCGCGGCAAGCTCGCGCTCGAAGTGCTGGCGCGCCGCGGCCGCGTCGCGGCGCGACAGCCAAATCAGACCGAGCAGCCACTCCAGCGCCACGCCGCTGAAGCGCGTCTCGGCACCCGCGGCGGCAACGCCCGCGCATCCGGCCATCAGCTCGCGCTCGGCCTCGTCGAGCGACTGACGGGCCACGTGCACCGTGGCCGCAAGCCAGTGCGCCAGCGGACAGCCGGGCAGCAGCGTCAACGTCCGCTGGGCGGCACGCAGGCGCGCCTCTCCCCAGCTGACCGCCGCCAGCCGCAGATGGTGCCGCCAGTTGTCGGGCTCGAGCGACACCGCACGCGACAGCGCGGCCACGGCATCCACGCCCGCGCCGGTCCGCTCGAGCACGAAGCCGAGCGTGGCCCAGGCCTCGCCGTAGCGCGGGTCGAGACGGCACGACTCGCGTGCGTGATTGGTCGCCGCGGCCAGGGCGTCGAGGTCCGGCGACGGATCGGCGCGCGTCATCTCGAAGCGCATCACGTTCGCGGTGGCCATGCCGATGTGGGCGGCGGCGTTGTCGGGCGACGCCGCAAGCACCGTGTTGAAAGCGCCCGCCGCCTCGATCACGCGATCGACCGACAGCGACTCGAGCGCCGCCCGCCCTTCGACGAAGGCACGATAGGGAGCGATGAGCGCCTCGAGCGCGTCGTCGGTGGCGCGCGGCGTCACCCGCTGCACCGCGCCGGCAAAGCGGTAGCCCTGCCGCGGCACGGTCTCGATCGAGGCGCCGCTGCCGGGCGCCGCCAGCGCGCGGCGCAGCGACGAGATCGCCTGTTCGAGGCTGTTGTCGGTGACGGCCACGTCGCGCCACGCGGCTTCGACGAGCGCGTCCTTCGACACCACCTCGCCGGCGTGCGCGAGGAGGGCCGCCAGCACCTCGACGTGGCGCGCCGGCAGCACCACCGGGGTACCGGCCTGCGTCAAACGCCCGGCCGCGGCGTCGAGCTCGAAATCGCCGAATTGAAAGCGCGTCACGCGCGTTGAATTTACCGCAGCAGCGCGTCGCGCGCGGAAATCACGCGGTCCTGCGCTTCGAGCACGGTGCGGCCCATGGCCGTCAGGTGCCCCATCTTCCGCCCAGGCTTGGGCGTGATCTTGCCGTACAGGTGGAGCTTTATATCGGGCTGGCGGCAGGCCGCGACCCAATCGGGCTCGCCCTCCGCCCACAGATCGCCGAGCAGGTTGGCCATGGCCGCCGGCCGCAGGAGCTCCGCCGACCCGAGCGGCAGGCCGCAGATGGCGCGCACCTGCTGCTCGAACTGGCTGGTGACCGCGGCGTCGAACGTCAGGTGTCCGGAGTTGTGCGGGCGCGGCGCCAGCTCGTTGACCATCAAGTCGCCGTCGGTGCTCAGGAAGAACTCGATGCAGAGCACGCCCACGTAGTCCAGCGCGTCGAGGATGCCGCGGGCAATCTCGGTGCCCCGCGCGGCCACCGCGGGCGGCACGGCGGCGGGCGCGGTGGTCAGGTCGAGGATGTGATTGCGGTGGCGGTTCTCGAAGAGCGGAAACTGCGCCACGTCGCCGTACAAGCCGCGGGCCGCGATCACCGACAGCTCGGCCTGCAGGTTGATGCGTTTCTCGACGACCAGCACCTGCGCACCGAGCGACGACCAGATCCGTCCGGCCTCGTCGGCCGACCCGGCGACCTGCTGCCCTTTGCCGTCGTAGCCGGACTCGGCGGTCTTCACGATGGCCGGGGTGCCGATGCGCGCCAACCCGGAGGCGAGCTCGGCCTGCGTCGTGGCCACGGCAAACGGCACGGTGGGAAACCCGCGGTCGGCGAGGAACTGCTTCTCGCGCGCGCGCTGCTGCGAGATGTGCAGCGCCTCGGGCGACGGCCGCACCGTGACGATCGATTCGATGGCGCTCGTGGCGGCGCTCGGCACGTTCTCGAATTCAAAGGTGACGACCGACACGCGGCGCGCGAAGGCCTTCAGCGCGTCGAGATCGTCGTAGGGCGCCGTCACTTCGACGTCGGCCACCTGACCGGTGGGCGTGTCGGACTCGGGAGAAAACGTGTGGACGCGATAGCCCATGCGTCGCGCCGCAATCGTGAACATGCGCCCGAGCTGCCCGCTGCCGAGCACGCCGAGCACCGAGCCAGGGCCAATCATGGGAGCTGTTCTTGCCTGACCTTCTGCGTCTGCTCCTCGCGGAACGCGCGCAGCTTCACGCGCAGCTCCGGCCGCGAATTCGACAGGATGGACACCGCCAGCAGCCCGGCATTGGTAGCGCCGGCCTTGCCGATCGCGAGCACGCCCACCGGCACACCGCCCGGCATCTGCACGATCGAGAGCAGCGAGTCGAGCCCCTGCAGGGCGGCGCTCTGCACGGGCACGCCGAGCACCGGCACCACGGTGTGGGCGGCGACCATGCCGGGCAGGTGCGCCGCACCGCCGGCGCCCGCGATGATCACCTCGATGCCGCGGGCCTCGGCGCCGCCCGCGAACTCGGCCATCCACACCGGTGTGCGATGCGCCGACACGACGTGATGCTCCTGCGGCACGCCGAACTGCTCCAGGACGTCAACGGCGTGCTTCATCGTCTCCCAATCGGACGTGGAGCCCATGACCACGGCAACGAGCGGCTTCGGATCAGGCATGAGAAACCGGGAATGTTACTCCGCCCGTCGCGGTTCGGGCTAATCGCCAACTCAGTCGGAAATCGCCGCCACCGCAATCAAGAGGCCGACGAACACGGCCGCCGCGCCGGCGCCGAGACCGAGCAGCACCTTGGCGCCGGGCGACAGCCCCTCGCGCCGGTGAATCTCGATCGAGTCAATCTCCGAGTACGACACGCGCCACGGCGCCACGGGGATGCGCGTCCGCGGATTCACGACCAGCACGTCCGCGTCCTGGACCACCAGCCTGCCGTCGACGTGACTGCCGTCCTTGAGGTGCAGTTCGAGTCGTGTGCCCGGCTGCAGCGCCGCCGTCATCTGCCGCCAGTCGCCCGGCTCCTGTGCCCGCGCCGGCGCCGCGAGCGCCAGCGTCAGCGCCACGATCGTGAGCACGCGCAGCACGTGATTGTTGGTCGTCATCGTGGTGCCCTCCTAAAAGTCGAAGCCGATGCCGGCCACGATCGACACCTGCCGGGGGCCGGTGGACGCCAGCGCGACACGCCCTTCGGTGCGCACGAACACCGAACGCGAGAGGTACGACTTGAAGCCGCCGGCAACGAAGGGACGGCCCAGAATCGTCGTGGTCCGTTCGTCGATCGGCGGCCCCGACGCCACGGTCGAGCGGAAGATATCGGGCGATCGCAGGCGACGCTGCTGCAGAATCTCCGCCTGCACACCGGCGCTGACGTACGGGTGCATGAACGTGTTCTCGCGGAACTGCCAGGTGAGCGCCGGGGCCACGGTGGTCAGGCGCTGCTCGACGTTGGTGTACGTGTAGATCGGGGCAGCGACGCCGGGCACCGGAAACGCCGCCACCTCAATGTCGTCCCAGCGGTTCGAGGTGCTCACCGAGATGTCGGTTCTCAGGTGAGTCGTCCAGTAGCGGCCGAGGCCTGTCCGATACTCGAACTTCTGGTTCCAGCTTCCCCATGAGCTCCGGGCATCGTGGGTCGAGACGTTGAGCATGCCCAGACCTCCGCTCAAGTCCCAGCGCGGGAACGCGGCGGGCACCAGCGAGCGCGACGGCACAGTGGATGGAGTTTGCGCGGCGGCCTGGCTCGTCCAGGCGGCCATGACCAGGAACACGACGAGCGCGCGGCGGAACGTGTGGGTCACGACTGCCTCCTGACAGGAAGGTGTCAGGGGCAGGAAAACCGGCTCAGGGGGCGCGCTGGCGCGACCGGCGGGCACCCAGGCCTGCCGACCGCAGCGTCTCGTCGTCGAGGCCTGACATTTCGCGCCACCACCAGGAATGGAGATTCACGCGGAACGACGCCGCGAACGTCACGACCGCGACGACACCAAAGATCACGCCGAGAAGGATGCCCGGGTTCCGCCACGCCATGCGCTCGTTCCACGTCATCATCGCGACGCCGAACGAGAAGAGCGACGCAAACCCGAACCCGACCGCGGCGGCGCGCGCCTGCGTCGGCAGCTCCGCGGCCTTGCGCGCACACGCGAACGTCTCGCGCTCTCGCGCCGTCGCCTCCGCGTCGATTCCCGCGTCGGATCTCGACTGCTGGCGGTCGGCCACCATCGCGTGAAAGCGTGCCGCCATGCGGCCGAACTCGGGATCGGTCTCGAAATAGGCTTCGACGAGCGCGCGCGTGTCGTCGCTCGCGTCGCCGGCGAAGTAGGACGGCAGCAGGTCGTAGATGACCTCGCGCGTGACCTTCATCGTCCTACCTACCGTCCTTCACCGTTCTCGAGCTGCCGCATCGACGCCGCCAGCGCTTCGCGCGCGCGGTTGATGCGCGATTTCACCGCACCGATGCTGATCCCCAGCGCCGAGGCCACCTCGGCGTACGACATCTCCTTGAGCACGTAGAGCAGCAGGGCACGGCGGTCGCCCTTGGCCACACCGCGCAGCCTGGCGCGGACGTTCCGGAGCGTCGAGGCGTGCTGCGCGTGGACGTCGGCGCCCGGCGTGGCGTCGGGAATGGTGTCCTGCAGCTCGACCTCACGGTCGGTGCTCTGGCGGGACGAACGCAGCTGGTCGCGGTACAGGTTGCGGGCGATCGCCAGCAGATACGCCTTCACCGTGGCGTGCTGGATGCGGTCCCGGGCCCGCCAGGCCCGGACGAACGTGTCGGCGGTGAGGTCGTCGGCCCGCGAGGCATCGCCGGTCAGGAAGAGGGCAAACCGGTGCACGTCCTGATAGTAGCGATCGTAGATCTCGCGGAAGCCGTCCATGGGGTACTTAGACATTACGAGAGATCGACCCTCGAGGTTACGCGTTCTAGAATGGCCCATATGCGCCGAATTCTCGCTGCGTCCGTCGTCGCCCTGCTCCCGGCCGTCCTTGCGGCCCAGTCGGGCACCGCACCGCGCAAGCTCGAGGTGCCCTACCGGCAGTTCCAGCTCGCCAACGGGCTCAACGTCATCATGCACCGCGACACGAGCGTCCCGATCGTGGCCGTCAACGTCTGGTATCACGTGGGCTCGGCCAACGAACGGCCCGGCCGCACCGGCTTTGCGCACCTCTTCGAGCACCTGATGTTCGAGGGCTCGAAGAACGTGAAGGAGGGCGAGTTCGACACGCTGCTCGAAGCCGCCGGCGGCGACAACAACGGCTCGACCACCAACGACCGCACCAACTACGTCATCGACGTGCCGTCGAACGCGCTCGAGCTCGCGCTCTTCCTCGAGTCGGATCGCATGGGCTACCTGCTCGACACGATGTCGCCCGAACGGGTCAACGGGCAGCGCGATGTGGTCAAGAACGAGCGGCGTCAGAGCTACGAGAATCGCCCCTACGGCATGGCGTCGATCGAGCTCGACAAGATGCTGTGGCCCGCCACCCATCCCTACAGCTGGCCCACAATCGGTTACATGGAAGATCTGACGGCCGCCAGCCACGACGACGTCGTGCAGTTCTTCAAGAAGTACTACGCGCCCAACAACGCCAGCCTGGTGATTGCCGGCGACATCGACTACGAGAAGACGAAAGCGCTCGTCGAGAAATGGTTCGGCGAGGTGCCGAAGGGCGAACCGGTGGAGCCGATCGCGCCGCCCGCCGCGATGCTCACCAGCGTCAAGCGCCAGACGATGACGGATCGCGTGCGGCTGTCGAAGCTGTACATCGCGTGGCTGACGCCTCGTGTCTTCGATCCCGGCGACGCGGCGCTCGACGTGGTGTCGTCGGTGCTCGCCGGCGGCAAGAACTCGCGCCTCTACAAGCGGCTGATCTACGACACGCAGATGGCGCAGGACGTGGAGGCCACGCAGCAGTCCGGACCGCTGGGCAGCTCGTTCGTAATCGAGACGACGGTCCGGCCGGGCCACACCGTCGCCGAAGTGCAGAAGGCGATCGACGAGGAGCTGGCCAGGCTGCGTCAGGAGCCGCCGAGCGCGCGCGAAGTGCAGCGCGCCCTCAACCAGATCGAGGCTTCGTTCTACCGCCGCATGCAGCGCGTGGGCAGCTTCGGCGGCAAAGCCGACCAGCTCAACTCCTACTTCTACACGGGCGGCGGGGCCGACTACTTCGCCGAGGATCTGGCGCGCTACACCTCGCTGTCGGCGAGCGACGTGCAGGCCGCGGCCGCGCAGTGGCTGCCACCGGACAGGCGCGTCGAGCTGACGGTCAATCCAGAGGAAAAGAAATGAGCGCAATCAGACGTAGGGGCCGCCTTCAGGCGGCCCCTCCGGTTCTCGCTGCGCTCGTCATCGTCCTGATCGGATCAGCGACAACGTTCACCCAGACGAGAGCCGACCGGTCGCATCCGCCGTCGATCGGGCCGGCGCCGCGCCTCAACGTGCCGCCGGTCCAGAAGCGCGCGCTCGCCAACGGGCTGCCGGTGTGGATCGTCGAGCAGCACGAGGTGCCGCTGGTGCAGGTGAATCTGGTGATTCACGCCGGCAGCGGCGACGACTCCACGAACGCCTTCGGGCTGGCGAGCTTCACCGCCGCGATGCTCGACGAAGGCGCGGGCGCGCGGTCAGCGCTTCAGATCGCCGACGAGGTGGAGTTCCTGGGCGCGTCGCTCGCGACCACGAGCAGCTTCGACGCCTCGGCCGTCCGGCTCAACGTGCCGGTGCGGCAGCTGCGCCCGGCGCTGGCGCTGATGGCGGACGTGGCGCTGCGGCCCACCTTCCCCGCCGCCGAGGTCGACCGGCTCCGGCAGGAGCGCCTGACCGCGCTGCTACAAGCCAAGGACGACGCGGCCGCGGTGGCGCCGCTGGCGTTCGCGCGCGTGGTGTTCGGGCCCACGCACCGCTACGGCACCGCGGCCACCGGCACCGCGGCCACGATCACGGCGGCGACCGGCGCCCAGATGCGCGAGTTCCACGCGGCGCGCTACAAGCCGTCGAACGCGACGCTGATCGTCGCCGGCGACGTGACGGCCGCCGCGGTGCTGCCCCAGCTCGAGGCGGCGTTCGGCGCGTGGCCAACGTCGCCAGTGGTGGGGCGAACGACCGTCCCAACGGCGCGGCAGCTCACCGCCGGACAGGTCACGATCGTCGACATGCCGTCGGCCGAGCAGTCGCAGATCCGCATCGGCTGGGTGGGCGTGCCGCGATCGACCGCCGACTACTTCCCGCTCCTGGTGCTCAACACCATCCTCGGCGGCTCGTTCACGTCGCGTCTCAACCAGAACCTGCGGGAGGAGCACGGCTACTCCTACGGCGCGAGCTCGCGGTTCGACATGCGGCTCTCGGCCGGCGCCTTCCAGGCCGGCGCCGGCGTGCAGACCGACAAGACCGCGGACGCACTGCGTGAATTCTTCAAGGAGCTCAAGGGCATTGGCGCGCCCGTCGGCGCCGAGGAGCTCGCCAAGGCGAAGAACTACGTGGCCTTGAGCTTCCCCGGCGAGTTCGAGACGATTACGGACCTGACGGCGCATCTCGAAGAGATGGCGGTCTACAAGCTGCCCGATACCTACTTCTCGCAGTACATCGCCAACGTGCAGGCGGTCACCGCCGCGGCGGTGCAGAAGGCGGCCGCCGCCTACATCCAACCGGACAAGTTCGCGGTCGTCGTGGTGGGCGACCGCAAGACGATCGAGGCGGGCGTGCGCGCGCTGAACCTGGCTCCGGTGCGCACGCAGACGGTGGAGGAGCTGCTGCCGTGACGATCACCGCGGGACTGCCCGAACTGCTCGCCTACTCCGATCACGAGCGCGCGAAGTGGCAGGCGTGGGTGGAGGCCGATCCGTCGCGACTCTCGCTGCCCTTTCAGGATGGCGGGCGGTTTCCGACGATTGGCAGCGTGCTGGACCATGTGTTCCTGGTCGAGCGCCGGCATCTGTCGCGCCTGGAGGGGGCGACGCCTCCGGAATCGACCGGCGTCGCGGCGGGCGATGTGAAGGGGCTGTTCGAGTACGCCAGCCTGGTGCGCGCCGACTTCGCCCGCTACGTCACCACGCTCGACGATGCGGCGGCGGCCCAACCCTTCACGATCACCTTCCCCGCCGGGCCGATGACCATGAGCCGGCGGCGGCTGGCCACTCACGTGGTGCTGCACGAGGTGCGGCACCTGGCGCAGGTGGCCCTGGCCGCCCGGGCGGCGGGCGTCGCGCCGCCGGGTGACCACGATCTGTTCTTCTTCGAAGATTACGACTGAGTAGGAAAACTACGACTGAGTAGAGAGCGTCTGCCAGCGGGTGTAGGCCACGGTCGCCGCGAGCAGGCCGACAACGAACGGAACAGCTGCGGTGGCCGCCGGGCCGCCGATCACGGTGATGACCGTGGCGCCGGACATGATGACCACCAGGCCGCTGGCCGCCACCGGCGTCAGGCGGGGTTGAATCCGCATGAGCCAGGGGAGAATCAGGCCGACGGCCCCCGTCACCTCGGCGACGCCGATGAACCGAAGGAACCAGCCCGGCAGCGACACGGGGCCGGCCATGGCCTCGATCGGCAGGATGAGCTTCATGGACCCGGCAAACAGGAACAGAGCGGCCAGCAACCCCTGAATGACCCACAGTGTGACGTTGCGCTTCATCGTCGTGTCCTCCTATTCACACGTCGAGCGACGCGCCTCAGGATCGACATGGTGATGTAGAGGGCGGTCTTTAGACCGCCCTGGAGGACGTGAATGAAATTCGTGGCGTTGGTGTACCTGGAGGACGAGAAGCTGCGGGCGGTGCCCGACAGCGAGTGCATGGCCTGCGGCAAGGGGTTCCAGGAAGCCGGCCGGCTGGTGGCCGCCGAGGCGCTGCAGCCCATCAAGACGGCGAAGACCGTGCGCGTCCGGCAGGGAGCCGTGCGGATTGTGGACGGCCCCTTTGCCGAGACCAAGGAGCTGCTGGCGGGGTTCTACCTGCTCGAGGCCAAGGACATGGACGAGGCGCTGGCCATGGCCGCAAAGATTCCGCCCGCCCGCGAGGGCTCGATCGAGGTGCGGCCGGTCCGGGAACTGGAGCCGTAACGGCGTTCCGTTTCATGCCCGATTCTGCACGGGCCTGCGCACGTCTGCGCGGCGGATTTGGCGGCGCCCAAGCTCATGGCTATCATCCCGGGCGCAACGACGCTTTCACCGTCGGCTCGATCGCGAACGACATCGCGGGTGTCGTCGTTTTGGAGTCGCAGGAGGAATCGCATGCAACTGCGTTCGACCCGGGTGATCGGACTGGCCTCCGTCGCTCTTGTCTGGTGCCTGCTGCCACAGACGTCCACCGCCGCTCCGATCATTCAGAGCACGATCATGGAAGCGCGGCAGATCGCACCGTGGCTCGGCCAGACCTTCACCGCGGAGGACTCGGCCATCGGCGTCGCCGGCGTGTGGGTCACGGACTTCACCTTCAACCCCAACGGGGATCTCCCGTCATCCGACACGACAATCGACTACGACCTGTACGAAGGCGTGGGACAAGGCGGGACGCTCCTGGCCACGCGCACGTTCTCGGGGCTCGCCAACCTCTTCGACGGGTTTGCGGACGTCTCGTTCGCCGGCGTCTCGCTGATCGTCGGAAACACCTACACGCTGCTGGTGCGCAATGACACCTTCGAATGGGGCGCAGGCTCGGCCTGGTCGCAGGGCGGCACGCTGTACGCGGGTGGCACGGCGCTCCTGCCTCCAGACGGCGGCGCGGGAATCCCGCCGCGCGACTTGACGTTCCATGTGTTCCCGGCCCCGGTGCCGGAGCCCGCCACGCTGCTCCTGCTCGGCACGGGGCTGGCCGCGGGCGCCTGGTGGCGGACCCGCCGCGCCAGGCGGTCGTAGGGGCCGCCTTCAGGCGGCCCGTCATCAGATCTCTTCGAAGATCCCGGCTGAACGTGTCGAATCGGCTCCTCCTCGTTCGTCTTACTTCTGAGGAGACGACATGGAGATGTACACGTACGTGAACTTCGCCGGCACCTGCCGGGAGGCCTTCCGCTATTACGAGCAGCACCTCGGCGGCAAGGTCGGCATGATGATGACGCACGCGGATGCGCCCGGCCCGACCCGGCTGGGGCCGGAGTGGAAGGACGCGGTGCTGCACGCGCGGATTTCCATCGCGGGCACCGAGCTGGCCGGCGCGGACATCCCAGCCGCGCAGCCCATGCGCAGCGCCTACCTGTCCCTGAACGTCGACAGCGACGCCGACGCCGAGCACCTCTTTGCAGCGCTGGCCGACGGCGGCGAGGTGCTTATGAAGATGGAGGAGACGTTCTTCGCCAGCCGCTTCGGCCAGGTGCGCGACCGGTTCGGGATCAATTGGATGATCCTGCGGCAGCGCCCGATGCAGACGTAGGGGCCGCCTTCAGCTCGTCGTAGGGGCCGCCTTCAGCTCGTCGTAGGGGCCGCCTTCAGGCGGCCCGTCATCAGATCTCTTCGAAGATCCCGGCTTCCTTGTTCTTCCTCACGCGGTCCCACGCGAAGTGGCGGCCGTTCATGGCGACGTAGACGCCGGGCGGCAGCACCTGCGCAAACGACAGCGCGCTGCCGAGATTGAAGAGACCGTCGGAGCTGCCGAACGCGTACGGCACCATCGCGCCGGTCAGCACGATGGTCTTGCCGGGGACGCCCGCCGCGAGCGCCGCGGCGGTCTCGACCATCGTGTCGGTGCCGTGCGTCACCACGATGCGGGACTCCTCGCAGGTGAGGCAGTTGCGCACGATGATTGCGCGGTCGTCGGCGGTCATCGCCAGGCTGTCCACCATCATCAGCGTCCGTACCGAGACGTCCACGTGGCAGCGCCCGAGGCGCAGCATCTCGTTGAGGTGCGTATCGCCGAAGGAGAGCGCGCCCTCGATCTCGTCGTAGGTCTTGTCGAACGTGCCGCCGGTGACGAAGATGCGGATCATGGTGCTGCAGGGCGGTCTAAAGACCGCCCTCTACGTACGGCGCGCTCGATGGCGCTCACCACGATGCCGGCCACCACGACGCCCACCGCGCCGATCAGGTTGTGCCAGAGAAACGCCACCTTGGTATAGGTGGCAAACCACGCCACCGACCCCATGCCGGCGATGAGGCCGACGAAGGCGCCGTTCGGGGTGGCGCGCTTCCAGCCGATGGCAAGGATGAACACGCCGAGGATCGACCCGTAGAAGAACGACCCGAAGCGGTTCACCACCTCGATCAGCGAGCCGAGCTCGGCCGCCCACACCGCGACGGCGCTGGCAAAGATCGCCCAGAACGCGGTGGCGAAGCGGGATACGCGCAGCACGCTGGCGTCGTCGCCGTCGGGACGCAGGAAGCGCCGGTAGAAGTCCATCACCGTGGCGGTGGAGAGCGACGTGAGCTCGGCCGAAATCGCCGACATCGCCGCCGCGAAGATCGCGGCAATCAGCAAGCCCGTCACGCCGATCGGCAGCTGCGTGGTGATGAAGGTCGGGAACACGTAGTTGACGTCGCTGTAGGCCTGGTCGCCGGTGGTGCTGCGGACGAGCGCCAGCGCCTCGGTGCGGATCGCCTTCACCTCGGTGTCGGCGGCCAGGAACTGCTGCTGCGCCGCGGTGCGATCGGCGTCCTGGCCGCCGGCGTCGGCGCGGGCGGCCACCGTCGCGGCCGCCGAGCGCGCCGCCGTCGCGCCTTCGAAGCGGCGCTCGAGCGCCGAATACTCCTGCGCCTTCGGGCCCTGCCGCAGCTCGCGCTCGTGGATGGTGTTGAAGAGCATCGGCGTGGGCGTGAACGTGTAGAACAGGAACAGCAGGACTCCCACCAGCAGCACGAGCGCCTGGAGCGGAATCTTCCAATAGGCGCTCATGAGCAGCGACGTTTGCGCCTCCTTCACCGACTTGGTGGTGAGGTAGCGCTGCACCTGGCTCTGGTCGGTGCCGAAGTACGAACAGAAGAGGAAGAGCGCCGCAATCGTGCCGGACCAGAACGTGTACTGGTTGGTGAGATCGAAGGTGAAATCGAACGTCTGCATGCGCCCGGTGGCGCCGGCCAGCCGCAGCGCCGGGCCGAGGCCGACGCCGTCGGGCAGCCCGAGGACGAGCACGACCACGGCGGTGAGCAGGCCGCCGACAATCATGACCATCTGCTTCACGTCGGTCCACGCCACCGCCTGCACGCCGCCGAACATGGTGTAGATGGCGGCGGGCGTGGCCACGAGCGCCACGGTGGACGTGAGGCTCATGCCGAAGATCACCGACAGCACCACCGACGGCGCCGAGATGACCACGCCGAGCGACATGCTGCGCGAGAGCAGGAACAGGAAGCTCGTGACCGCGCGCGCCTTGGCGTCGAAGCGCCGCTCGAGGAACTCGTAGGCGGTGTAGACGTTGGCGTTGTGGAAGAACGGGACGAGCGTCAGGCAGAGCACCACCATCGCCAGCGGCAGCGCGTAGTAGAACTGCAGGAACCGCATCCCGTTGACGTAGCCCTGCCCGGTGGTGCCGATCATCGTGATGGCGCTCAGCTGCGTCGCCATCACCGACAGCCCCACCGTCCACCAGGGCAGGCTGCGGTTGCCGCGGAAGTAGCCGTCGATCTCCTTGCTGCGCTTGGTGAGCCGCAGCCCGTCGTAGACGATCCAGATGAGATACGCGGCCACGATGGCCCAGTCGAGGGCGCGCATCAGGAGAAGTACTGCTGCACGGCGTAGAGCGCCAGGAGCACCGCCACCCACACGACGAGCACGCCGACGTAACGCGAGGTCATGCCGTCGTTACGGCCGTCGGTGCTGGACACGCTTACGCGCGACCCGGGTTGAGCCAGCGGCCGCGGCTGCTCTGCTGCGCCTCGCTGGCCGAGGGGTTCACCTCGAGCCGCCAGGCGCGGGTCGGTTCGGTGCCGAACGTCAGCTCGAGCCGCAGCAGCTGCTCGCGGCGCGCCACCAGGAGCACCACCTTGTCGCCGGGGCGGTACTGCTCCAGCCGGTTGTCGAGACGATCCGCGCGCACGCGGTAGTCGTCGATCGCCAGGATCTCGTCGTCGACGTTCAGCCCCGCTGCCAGGGCCGGCGTGTCGCGGCGCACCTGCGTCACCAGCAGCCGGCCGGCGTCGTTGCGGGTGCCGATGCCGAGCCACGCGCGGCCCGGACGGTCCGCCGGCACCGACACGGAGCGGAAGCGCAGCCCGAGGGTGTCGAGCGCGTCCTTGTAGTCGAGTTCGTCAGTGCCGGAGACGGCCGAATCCCAGAAGCTCTTGAGGCTCGTGCCCGCCACCTGCTCGGCGACGCCGCGGAACTCGTCGGCGGTGTAGCCGCGCATGCCCGAGTACTTCTCATAGGCGGCCTTCATCACGTCGTCCAGACTCCTGGCGCCGTTGGTCGCCTTGCGGATGCGGGCGTCGAGCAGCAGCCCCACCACCGATCCCTTGGTGTAGTAGCTGATCGCCGTGTTGATGGAGTTCTCGTCCGGCCGGTAGTACTTGATCCACGCGTCGTACGACGCCATCTCGGCGGACTGCACCAGACGGCCGGGCGTCGTCTGCAGCTCCTCGATGCGGTCCGAGACCGAATCCAGGTACTCGTCGCGGGTGATGAGCCCGGCGCGGTGCAGCGTGAGATCGGCGTAGTACTCGGTGACGCCTTCGGCAATCCACAGGCTCTTGGTGTGGACCTCGTTCTCGTAATCGAACGGCCCCAGCTCCACCGGTCGCAGCCGCTTCACGTTCCACGCGTGAAAGAACTCGTGGCTGGCCAGATCGAGCCAGTTGTTGTAGCTGCGCCGCGTGCGCGTCGTCCACCGGCTGGCCATGAGCACGGTGGAGTTCTTGTGCTCGAGGCCGCCGCCCGACTCGGTGAGCAGGTTCAAGAAGAGGTACTTCTCGTACGGCAGGAATCCCCACATGCGCCGGTACTCGCGCACGATGGCCTCGAGGTCCTTGGCGGCGCGCGCGCCGTCGAAGACGCCGCCCTCGCCCACGTTCACCAGGTAGTGCTTCTTGCCGTCCACCGTGAACTCGTGCACGGCCGGGTTGCCGATGACGATCGGCGAGTCGGCCAGCGTATCGAAGTCGGGGGCTCGATACCGGTGCGCGCCGCCCGGCATCTCGGGCAGCGACGTCATCGAGCGAGCCCACCCCAGGGCCGGCGTGATGACGACTTCATGTGCCCGTGGGGTGCGGTCGGCCAGCGTCAGGAACGTGGGCGCGCCGTTCACGAGCGCGAAGCCGGCCTCCACCCAGTTGGTGCGCACCGACATCTCGCGGGCGTAGACCCGGTACTTCACGGTGACGGTGGCCGCGCCGCCGGTGGTCACGCGCCAGCGGTTCTTGTCCGACTTCACCACCGTCAGCGCGCGGCCGTGGGCCGCGGCCGCGGTCACGCCCTCGACGTTGCGCTCGTACTCGCGCACGAGGTACGACCCGGGCGTCCACACCGCCATCATCAGCTCCACCTCGGGCCGCCGGTCGGTGGGCACGGCGACCGCCACCTCCATGTAGTGCGTCTGCGGCGCCGGGAAGCTGAGGGTGTAGCGGAGCGGCTCGGCCGCGGTCTGGGCAGCGGCGGTTTCAGCGTGTGTCATGAGCAGGGCGGCGGCGACGAGCAGGAGAAGCAGCCGGGAAGCCATGCGGGAATTCTACCGGCTCCCGGGCACGGGCCGCCTGAAGGCGGCCCCTACGACAGACTCCCGGGCACGGGCCGCCTAAAGGCGGCCCCTACGACAGACGCTCGCCGCCTGAAGGCGGCCATACGAAAACACTTATCGTTCGCTCCCCAGCCAGGCGCGGCGGAAGTTGCGCTGGGCGGTGGTCAGCGCCTTGCCCGTTTCTTCGACGGTGACGATCTCCACGCGCGGGTCGGCGACCAGGCGCAGCCGTGCCGTCACGCGCTCGCCGCCGCGGCGCTCGAAGACGATGGGCACCTCGTCGCCCGGCTTGCGGCGGGCGATCGCCTCGCGGACCGTCGACTCGGTGGTCACCGCGGTGCCGCCAATGGACACCAGCCGGTCCTCGCGCTCGAGGCCGGCCGCGAACGCCGGGCTGTCGAACGGCACCTCGGTGCCCACCCGCACGCCCTCGCTGGCGCTCTGCAGCTGGATGCCGCCGGCATAGGCGAGCCCCGGATTGAGCGGCCGCAGCACCAGCCCCGCGCGCGACAGGAGCGTGGCGTAGTCGGCCGACTCGTGCCCCTGGATGTACTTGGAGAAGAACTGCTGGGCAAATTCCGGGCTGCCCGACACCGACGCCAGCACCGCCTTGGCGTCGTCAATCGTGTAGGGCATCGCCACGTAGCCCGGCTCGCCACCCGGCTTGCCGAACTTCTCCCACATCGCGCGCATGAAACGGTCGAGCGACGCCTTGCCGGACGTCCGATCGCGCAGCGAGAGATCGAGCGCGAGCCCGATCGCCTCGCCCCAGGTGTAGTAGGAGATGAAGGTGTTCTCGAAGCTGGTGCGATCGATGGCCGTGGCCGCATCCGTGAACGGCGCCTGCTGGCTCATCTCCTCGGCGGTGCGCACGCCGCGCCCGGGGTTCGTGAGCACCACATTGACCACGCGGGCCAGCTCCTGCGCCAGCTCGCGGGTGGTCGACAGCCCGGCGCGCCGCGTCACCAGCGGCCCGAAGTAGCTGGTGAACCCTTCGGCCAGCCACAGCTCGCCCGACATGTTCACGTCGTCGAGGTTGAACGGCTCCAGCGACCGGGGACGGATGCGCTCGACGTTCCACGAGTGGAAGAACTCGTGCGCGACCGTGTCGAGCAGGTCGGCCCGGCTGCCGCGGATGGACGCGCTCGCCGTAAGCACCGTGCTGTTGCGGTGCTCCATGCCGTCCATGTTGGCCTGCGGCAGGTAGTCGGCCAGAAACGTGTAGGTGCCGCCGTCGTAGGGCGCGAACTCGCCGTAGATGTTGCGCGCCTCGCGGACGATCTTCTCGACGTCGCGAGCGAAGGCGTCGAGCTCGCTGCCGTCGCCGCTGTGGTGCACCGCCACGCGGAACGTCGGCATGCGCGTGCCGTCCGGCACGGTGAACGAGCGCAGATCGAAGGTGCCGACCTCGGACGGGCTGTCCATCAAGTACTGCAGGTTGGGCGCGGTGAACGTGTGCTCGTCGGCGCCGGGAAACAGCTGCGTGGCCACGCGCCAGTTGCTGCCCGGCGGCGGCTCGAAGCGCACCTCGATCGGCTGCCGATCGAGTCCGACGGCCCACACGAGGGCCGCCGGCATGTTGATGTGCGCGTGCGTCGCGTCCACGCCTAGGTAGGTGCCGTCCACGCGATCGCCGAAGACGCGATACGACACGGCCACGGTGCGGCCGTGCGTCGTCACCACCCACTCTTCCGGCTTCGTGTGCGTGACCGCGAGCGGTGCGCCGGCGCCATCGGTGACCCGAAAGTCGAACACGTTCTTCGCGAACTGGTGCAGCGCGTAGCGTCCTGGCGACGACCGGCTCATGTGCAGCCGGAGCGGACCGTCGGGCAGGTCGGAGAACGTGACGGCGACGTCCATCAACCGGTGCTCCCGCTGGGGAAACGACAGCCGGTAGGCGATGGACGCCGACGGCGTGGAACCTGTCTGGGCCGCCAGGGTGACCGCCTGCACGGCCACCAGCACCACGAGGAGCATCCGGAGAGACGGAGTGCGGTGCACGGCCCTGGCCGGCTCACGCGTCATCCACGCATGATCCCCTATGAGCAGCGCCGTGCCAAGGATCGCGGTGAGATAGCGTGCACCACATATAATCGATGGTTCCGGACATGAGCACAGCGAAGATCATCTACACCATCACCGACGAAGCCCCCGCGCTCGCCACCTACTCCCTGCTGCCGATCGTGCAGGGCTTCACGCACGCCGCCGGCGTCGCCATCGAGACCCGCGACATCTCGCTCGCCGGCCGAATTCTCGCCGCGTTTCCCGACACCCTCCCGCCCGGCCAGCGCCAGAGCGACGACCTGGCGGAGCTCGGCCAGCTTGCCACGACGCCCGAGGCGAACATCATCAAGCTGCCGAACATCAGCGCCTCGATCCCGCAGCTCAAGGCCGCGATCAAGGAGCTGCGGCAGCAGGGCTACCCGGTGCCGGACTACCCGGAAGATCCGCGGGACGACGCCGAGAAGGCCGTCAAGGCGCGCTACGCCAAGGTGCTGGGGAGCGCGGTCAACCCGGTACTCCGCGAGGGCAACTCGGATCGCCGCGTGGCGGCGTCGGTGAAGCAGTACGCGAGGTCGCACCCGCACTTGATGGGCGCGTGGTCGCGCGATTCCAAGACGCACGTCTCGTCGATGAGCGGCGGCGACTTCTACGGCAGCGAGCAGTCCGCCGTGATCGGCGCCACCGGCAAGGTAGCGATCGAGTTCCAGGATGCCGCCACCGGCGGGTCGAGCGTGCTCAAGGAAGTGGCCGTTGAAGCCGGCGATCTGCTCGGCGCGTCGGCCATGAGCCGTCGCGCGCTACAGGAGTTCTTCACCGCCTCGATGGCCGACGCCAAGGCCCGCGGCGTGCTGCTGTCGCTGCACCTCAAGGCCACCATGATGAAGGTCTCGGACCCGATCATGTTCGGCCACGCCGTCACTGCCTACTACCGGGATGTCTTCGACAAGCACGCCGCGGTGTTCGACTCACTGGGGGTCGATCCCGACAACGGCATCGGCGACGTCTACGCGAAGATCCAGTCGCTGCCGGCGGATCAGAAGGCCGCCATCGAAGCCGACCTGCAGGCCGTGTACGCGTCGCGCCCGCCGCTCGCGATGGTGGATTCGAGCCGCGGCATCACCAACCTGCACGTGCCGAGCGATGTGATCATCGACGCCTCGATGCCGGCCGCGGTCCGCGCCTCGGGGCAGATGTGGGGGCCCGACGGCAAGCTGCACGACATGAAGGCGATGATTCCGGATCGCTGCTATGCCGGCATCTACCAGGCGACGATCGACGATTGCCGGGCCAACGGCGCCTTCGACGTGCGGACGATGGGCAGCGTGTCCAACGTCGGCCTGATGGCACAGGCCGCCGAGGAGTACGGCTCGCACGACAAGACCTTCGAGATCGCCAAGCCCGGCACCGTGCGCGTCCGGGATCGAGAAGGCAACGTGCTCACCGAGCACGCGGTGGAGCAAGGCGACATCTGGCGCCTGTGCCGCACGCGCGACCTGCCGATCCGCGACTGGGTGAAGCTTGCGGTCAACCGGGCGCGTGCCACCGGCCACACGGCGATCTTCTGGCTCGACGAGAACCGCGCCTACGACCGCAACGTCATCGCCAAGGCGAAGAAGTATCTCGAGGAGCACGACACCAAGGGGCTCGACATTCGCATCCTGCCGCCCGTCGAGGCGATCACGGCGACGCTCGAGCGCGTCCGCAAGGGGCAGGACACGATTTCAGTCACCGGCAACGTCCTGCGCGACTACCTCACCGACCTCTTCCCCATCCTGGAGCTCGGCACCAGCGCGAAGATGCTGTCGATCGTGCCGCTCCTGGCCGGCGGCGGGCTCTACGAAACCGGCGCCGGCGGCTCGGCGCCCAAGCACGTGCAGCAGCTGGTGCAGGAGAACTACCTGCGCTGGGATTCGCTCGGCGAGTTCCTGGCGCTGGCGGTGTCGATCGAAGACCTTGGACTGAAGACGGGCAACCCGCGGGCGGTGGTGGTGGCCGAAGCGCTCGACCAGGCCAACGGGCAGATCCTCGAGCACGATCGCTCCCCGCAGCGCAAGGTCGGCGAGATCGACAATCGCGGCAGCCACTTCTACCTGGCCCTCTACTGGGCGCGGGCGCTCTCCGAGCAGACGAAGGATCCGGTGCTGCGCGTGACGTTCACGCCGGTGGCGCAGCACCTCCAGCGTGAGGAAGCGACGATCCTGCGCGAGCTGGTGGCGGTGCAGGGGAAGCCGGTGGAGATCGGCGGCTACTACCACCCCGACCGGGCGAAGACCACGGCGGTCATGCGGCCGAGCCCGACGCTCAACACCGTCATCGACTCGCTTCGGTGAGGCGGAGTACGTGGGGGCCGCCTTCAGGCGGCCCTTAAGTACGAAGAACCGCAGCCCGCCGCTCGGCCACTATGGCGAGCACCTCGCGGAGCGGCCGCGCGGCCTGATCGCGCGCGGACAGGAGCGGGGTCTCGATCGGCCACGTGATCGCGGCCTCCGGATCGTTCCACGCGATCGCGATCTCGTCGGCGGGGTCGTACAGCTCGGTGCACTTGTATTGCACCTGTGCCTCCGCGCTCATCACGCAGAAGCCGTGGGCGCAGCCGGGCGGAATGTAGAGCTGCCGGAAGTTGTCCGCCGACAACGTCGCCCCCGTCCAGCGCAGGAACGTCGGCGACTCGGGCCGGACGTCGAGCGCGATGTCCCAGATCGCCCCCTCGATCACCCGCACCAGCTTGCCCTGCGGTTTCAGGATCTGCATGTGCAGACCGCGCAGCGTGCCGCCGGCCGAGAGCGAATGGTTGTCCTGGACGAACAGGGTGGGCAGTCCTGCCGCGGCGTATTTCGCGGCATGAAACGACTCGAGGAAGAAGCCGCGCGGGTCGCGGTGCACGACGGGATCGACGACGATCGCGCCGGCCACCTCGGTCTCAGCGAACCGCATACTTCGTGTCCTGCTCCACGATCTGGCGGAGGTAGTCCCCGTACGAGCTCTTGCCCATCGCCGCGGCGAGGGCCGCGAGCTGCGGCGCCGTGATGTAGTTCATCCGGAACGCAATTTCCTCGAGGCACGCGATCATCAGCGCCTGGCGCTCTTCCACCGCCTGCACGAAGTTCGAGGCCTGAATGAGCGCGGCGTGTGTGCCGGTGTCGAGCCACGCGGTACCCCGCGGCAGTTTTTCCACGTGGAGCTGGCCGCGGCGGAGGTACTCGAGCAGGACGTCGACGATTTCCAGCTCGCCGCGTGCCGACGGCTTCAGGCCGGCCGCGATGTCCAGCACCTGGTTGTCGAAGAAGTAGAGGCCGGTCACCGCCCACGACGAGCGCGGCCGCGCCGGCTTTTCCTCGAGGCTGAGCACGCGATCGGCCTCGTCGAACTCCACCACCCCGTAGCGCTCGGGATCCCGCACCTGATAGCCGAACACGGTGGCGCCGGCCTCACGGGCCGCCGCGTCGCGCAGCGAGTCCGAGAAGTGGGCGCCGTAGAAGATGTTGTCGCCGAGCGCCAGCGCCACGCGGTCGGCGGCGGCGAACTCGCGGCCGATAACGAACGCCTGCGCCAGCCCCTCGGGCCTGGGCTGCGCCGCGTACTGGATCGACAACCCCAGCTCGGAGCCGTCGCCGAGCAGCCGCCGGAACCCGTCCTGTTCGTGCGGCGTCGTGATCACCAGGATCTCGCGGATGCCGGCCAGCATCAGCGCCGAGATCGGGTAGTAGATCATCGGCTTGTTGAAGATGGGCAGCAGCTGCTTGCTGATCCCGCGCGTCAGCGGGTGCAGGCGGGTTCCGGCGCCGCCCGCCAGTACGATTCCTTTCAGCATGGTTAAGTGTAGGGGCACATCTTGAGATGTGCCCGTCCATTACAAGCTACTCTAAGTCCGGGTGACCATTCCGCCGCTCGCGCCCGCGTCCACGGTGGCGCTCGTCCGGCCCGGCGTGGCCGGTCTCGAAGTCTTCATGGTGAAGCGCCACACGGCCGTGGCCGTGATGGCGGGCGCCTACGTGTTTCCCGGCGGGCAGCTGTCGCTCGCCGACAGCGGCGGCGACATCGCGGCGATCTGCGACGGCGTGGCCGGCGTGCGCGACCGGATGGAGGGCGTGCTCGACGACGAGGCCCGAGCCTTTCACGTGGCCGCGGCCCGCGAGCTGTACGAGGAAGGCGGCATCCTGCTGGCGCGGAACCGCGACGGCAAGGCCGTGGGCGAGCGCACAGGCGAGATCGATGCCCTCGACCGCGGCCGCGAGGCGGTGGCCGCCGGGCGGCCGTTCGTCGAGGTGGTGGCCGGCGAGCGGTGGCGCATCGCGCTCGACTGGCTGGCGCTGTTTGCCCACTGGGTGACGCCCGACATCGAGCCGCGGCGCTTCGACGCCTACTTCTTCCTGGCGGTGGAACCGGAGGCGCAGGACGCCTCGCACTGCGGCCGCGAAACCACCGTGGGGACGTGGATCCGGCCGGGCGAGGCGATCACCCGCTGCCGCCGCGGGGAGATCGCCCTGCCCCCGCCGACCTGGACGACGCTGCGTCAGCTCGAGAAGTTTGCCACCGTAGACGCGGCGATGGCGTGGGCGCGCGCGTGCCCGGTGCCGCGCATCCAGCCGAAGTCGGTGTTCCAGGGGCCGACGCGCATCGTGACGCTGCCGGGCGACCCCTCCTACCCGGCGGTGGAAGGCTTCTCCCCGCGCGAGACCCGGTTCGCGATCGAGAACGGGAGATGGAGGCCTTTGTCGTAGAGGCGGACCTTTAGGTCCGCCTGCAGGCGCACCTGAAGGTGCGCCTCTACGTACGCGCTACATCCCGCGGCCGGTTCATGGTGCGAGCGGCAGAGGACGGCCGGTTTCGTAGCGGCGGACCGTGCGGAGCACCATGTCGGCCATCATGTCCAGGAATAGCGGGTCGTCGTTGACCGCTTCGGCGCGCACCATGGGCAGCCCAATCTCACGGCACATGCCCGCCGCTTCCTGGTCCAGGTCGTACAGTACTTCGACGTGGTCGCACACGAAACCGATGGGACACACCACCGCGGCCCGCAGGCCGGCGGCGTGCGCCTCGCGCAGGTAGACGCTGACGTCCGGGCCCAGCCACGGGTCTTCGGGGCGGCCGCTGCGGCTCTGGTAGACCAGCTCCCACTCCCGCATGCCAGCCGCCGCAGCCACGAGACGCGACGACTCGCGGAGCTGCGCCTCGTAGCGCGAGCGGGCAGCCATCGGCAGGGGAATGCTGTGCGCCGTGCACACCAGGCGCGCCGCATCCTGCAGCGCCGGGTCGAGCCTGACGCGGGCCGCGCGTACGTGCGCGGCGTTGGCCTTCACGAACCCCGGATGATCGAACCAGCTCCCGACGAACGTCACGTCCACGTCGGCGCCCTGGGCGCGCAGCTCGGCGCGCGCCGCGGCCACGTTCTCCCGGTACTGCTGGCAGCTCGAATAGGAGTGCTGGGCGGCAGCGATGAAGCCGACCGCCCGTCGCACGCCGGCCGCGTGCATCTCGCGCAGGGTGTCGACCAGGTACGGGTGCCAGTTGCGCATGCCGACGTACACCGGCAGCGCGTAGCCGGCGTTGCGTAGACGGCTCTCGAGACCCTCGGCCTGCTTGCGGGTGATCGCCGTGATCGGCGAGACACCGCCGAAGAGCTCGTAGTGGTGCGCCACTTCTTCGACGCGCTCCGGCGAGACGCGGCGGCCGCGCAGCACGTTGGCCAGGAAGGGGCGGATGTCGTCGGGACCCTGCGGACCGCCGAAGGAGACCACCAGAACCGCGTCGAACACTGGTGGGAGTCTACCGCTACTGCGCGCGCGGCAGCGCCCGTGCCGTGTCGGCGCCGATCCACTCGGCGAAGTGACGCAGCCCTTCGGCAAACGCCGTCGCCGGCTCGTAGCCGAGCAGCCGTCGCGCCTTGTCGATGTTGGCCCACGTTTGCGACACGTCGCCCGGCTGCTCGGGCCGGCGATCGATCACCGCCGTGAGACCCAGCACGCCTTCCAGCTCGCGGACCAGCTCCATCAGGCTGATGGCATGGTTGTTTCCGAGGTTGATGATCTCGAACGGCGTGCGGTCGTAGCGCATCGCGGCGCGGAGGCCGGCCACGATGTCGCCGACGTAGGTGTAGTCGCGACGCGTCGAGCCGTCGCCGAAGAGCGGAATCGGCTGGCCGGCGACCATCAGCTGCGTGAACTTGTTGATGGCGAGATCCGGCCGCTGCCGCGGCCCGAACACGGTGAACAGCCGCAACGCGATGAACCGGATGCCGTGCAGGTGCGCGTAGACGTGCCCCAGCAGCTCGCCGCTGATCTTCGTGCTGGCGTACGGGCTGATGGGCAGCATGTGATCGTCTTCCGACCACGGGACACGCGGGTTCACGCCGTAGACGCTGCTCGACGACCCGAACACGAACTGACGGATGCCGCGTGCGCGGGCCAGCTCCAACAGGTTCTGGGTGCCCCCGACGTTGACGTCCTGATACCGCACCGGATCGGCGATCGACGGGCGCACGCCGGCGGCTGCCGCCAGGTGCACGATCATCTCGATGTCGCCCGGCAGCGACGCCAGGAGCGAGGCGTCGCGGATGTCGCCCTCGACCAGCCGCCACGACGCGTGGTCGCGGTGAGGGGCGACGTTGGCGAGCTTGAGCGACCGGTCGTAGAACGGATCGAAGTTGTCGACAACGGTCACGCTGCAGCCGTCGCGGAGCAGCGCATCCACCAGGTGGCTGCCGATGAAGCCGGCGCCACCGGTGACCAGCACGTGGGGCATCTTGTCGATGTTATACCGGGCCTCAGCGCAAAGGCGTGAACGTCGCCCAATAAACGAGGATGTGGGTGTCGACTGCGATCATGCGCCCCGTTCGGAGTAGCTAAGGTCGCGGATCGTCTCCCAATCACGCAGCGAACGGCCCGGGACGAGCCCGTCGCCTCGGAACGCGGCGACTCGCAACGAAAACGGGGTCACGGGCCGACGCCTACCGATCACGCTGCGCAGGCAGCGTTCGATAAGAGCCCGAGTGTAAGGCCGTCCGGTGCTTGAAAAGAATCCTCAAGGCCTTGCGCGTCCTCGCCAGATCCGCGGATCGCGCCTCAGATGCAGGACGGCGAGGATCACGACGGCCTGTTCGGTTTCCCGAAAGTTTGTCGCGGAGCTGCTCCCGCACCACGTCCCAGCTCTCGCCGGCGTTCGGAGTCTTCTCGTAATCCTTCAGCCGTTCGTCCAGGATCTCCCGGTGCCAGTTGGGGACAGGTACCTGCTCGGGCGTCGCAGCAATGCGATCCCACAACGTCTGCACGTACTCGATCTGCTCGTCGACCGAGAGGTCGTCGAATCCTGGCGGTGGAAGAGGAACAGGATTGCTCATGGCGCGCTCGCGGATTGCCTTCAGTATAGGCGCTATCGAGCTTTCTGCTTCCTGAGCTCGGCGAGCTTGCGGCGGTACTCGGGGTACAACGTCTCGACGCCGCCGGTCAGCGCTTCGGCGGGGATGCCGCTCTTGCGCTCGGCCTCGGCTACGAACGGATTCTCGCCCGGCAGGTAGTGCGGCACGCCATGCGGCGGCGCCGCCGTTTCCTCGCCCGGCTCGCACGGCGTGGCCGCGATCCAGTTGCCTTCGCCGAGGCCCGACATGCGGACGAAGTTGCGGCTCCGCACGAGCGGCTCGGTGAGATACACCGGATCCTTGATGTAGATCACGTAGGTGAGGATGTCGCCGTGCCGCGTGAAGCGCTCGGTGGTGGTGACCAGGTCGCTCTCCGGCACGCCGTTGCGGCGCACCCACCCCTGCTTGATGTGCGAGGTCCGCACGACAAACGTGTTGCCCTCCCAGACGCCGGTCGAAAACCCCATCCACGTGTGCGGCGCAATCGCCGGCGGGTGCGGCCGCCCATCCACCCAGATCGTGCGGTCCTGCCCCCACAGCCCGATGTACTGGTTGAAGGCGACGATGCGCTCGCTGTTGCCGTCGCGCTGCGCGGTGATGCGGAGCCGCGTGGGACCGCTGAGGATGTACGGCAGCACGTGCACCTGGCATTGATGCTCGAGCACCGATACGCGCGAGGCATCCCAGCTGAGCGCCCACTGGCGGGCGCCGTCCGTGAGCGGCAGGCCCGCGAAGTCCACCGGGCCCAGGCCGGGCACGCGATCGACCTGATCCTCGTGGAAGAGCGGCGCCCACTCGCCGGTGATGTCCGACTGCGCCCAGGCCGCGCCCGGCAGGCTTGCGAGCAGCGCGACGACGGTCAGTAGGCGGCGCATGTGGTGGGACTCCACTTCGAGCCGTCGGCTTCCTTGCGGAAGTCGGTGCTGGTGACGAACGGCGCCGACAGGTACTTCGGATCCTCAACTGTGGTGCTCACCGTGAACCACTCGGTGCCATCGTCTTCGGTGCGGAAGTCGTAGTCCTCGGTCATGTGCGCCGCCTCGCTGTAGGGCACGCCGTTGGCGCGCAGGTAGCCGGCTCGGAGCTCCGTCGTGACGACGTGCAGCGACCCGAATCGTCCGGGCACCATCGTGCCGGCGCCGTCGGGGCTCGTACCGAGTCCGCCGGCAAAGAAGACGGCGTTGCGGACCGCCGCGGGATCGGGCGCCAGATCCCAGCGCGCCGCCGAGTATCCCTGCCACGTGGCGGGACCGGGGGGCGGTGGCGCGTCGCGCCCCTGTTCGAACCATTCGATCTCGCCGCGGCCGTTGACGCGCCAGCCGCGCGACGCCAGCCTGCCGAACTGGAGCCGCCGCGTCTGCTGGCCGGCGTCGGTCTCGATTCGGAGCGTCGAGTCGTCGGCCCAGGTGAGGTGCACGCGGCCGGGCACGCGCATGATGGCCGCGGCGCCGAACGGCTTGCACGCGTCGGCCGGTTTCTCCTTGGCCGGATCCCACATGTTGGCGACACGGCGGCCTTCCTCGTTGAGCGGCAGGCTCGTGAAGTCCCCCTTGCGCGGCGTGACCATGCGCCAGTGCCAGTCTTCGCTGACCACCGACACCCAGTAGCCGGTGATGTCGCGCGGCGCCTGCGCGCGGGCCGAAGTGCCCTGCCCGCTCAGCGCAGCGGGGATCCCCGCGAGGAGAATGTAGAGGGCGGTCTTTAGACCGCCCTGCGCGACCACACGCACGCGCTTCATCGCTTCGCCACCTCGGCGTAGACGGCACTGACAAAGGCATCCGACGCGCCCCAGCGCGCGTCGTAGTCCAGCGTCGGTCGAGCCGCCTTCACCTGCGCCAGCGACTGCCCCTTCGCCACCGCCGCCCGCACGCGGTCGCGCACGATCACCAGCATGTCGCGGTATTCGAGCACGTCGTGCTGATCGCCGACACGCCCGTGACCGGGGATGACGAAAGTGCCGCCTTCCTGGTTGTAGCGCGGCACCATCAGGTCGAGGAGCTGATTCAAGCCGCTGATGATGCCGGCCACGCTGCCACCGCGGGCTGGATCGACGACAGGATAGGAGGTCGCGTCGAACAGATCTCCGGCGCTGATGACGTCCGAGCGGCGGAAGAACACCAGGCTGTCGCCGTCGGTGCTGGCGGCGGGCGCGTGGATGATCACGACCGGTTCGTCGTTGAAGTAGATCTTCCGCTGCGCGGAGGAATAGGTGTTGGTGGGCCACGCGATCACCGGATACGCCGACGGCCCGTTGCTCATGCGCGGCAGCACGTTCTCGTGCGCGATCACCTTGACGCCGGCGCCCGTAACCGTGCCGGGCGTCCACAGGTAGTCCATCCGGGGCTTGGCGAAGGTTTCGTGACCGCCGACGTGATCGGCGTCCACGTGCGTGGTGACGATGTACTCGATGCGCTTCGGCGAGATCTTCTGGATTTCCGCCAGCACCGCCGGCGTCATGTCCTTGCGCCCGGTGTCCACCAGCAGCACGCCCTCGCCGGCGCCAGGTCCCGCCGCTTTCGCGTCGCTGCTCGCCTGCACGGTGATGTTGCCGCCCGCGCCGGCAATCACCCAGACGTTGCCTTGCACGTGGTAGGTGGTGAGGCCGGCGGACGGCGCGGTCTGGCCGCCGGCAAGCCTCGCAAGCGAGATGAGCGCCACGGCCGCGACGGCCGCCACTCGAACTGTCATGGTGATGTCGCCTCCAGCGTACCTTTCACGCCGGAGGCGATAGTCTCAAATTCTTGGCAATCCCGACAGGCCTACTTGATGGTGAGGACCTCCGCCGCGCCAGGCTCGAGGGAGTGGTTGTTCACATAGACACGCCCCGTCGCGTCGCTGGCAACGCCGGTGGGCGTGGACAGATTCTGTTCGAGCGGCGCGCAGTCCCAGCTCCCCGCGATCAGCGTGCACGCGTTCACCGTGCCGCCGATCGGATTGTGTGTGACCTCCACGGCGAACCAGCTCGCCTCGTCGAGCTCGGTGACGTACATCGTGCCCGAGCGGTCGAACGCCACGTCGATGATCGACGTGAAGCCGTCCGCAACCACCGTGCAGCCGGGTGTGACGGCGGGAGGGTTGGCGCAGTGCACGTGCCGCACGTCAGGGTCGATGCGCCACACGCGCGACGCGCCCGTCGGCGCCGGGAAGCCTTTCAGCTCGCCGATGTAGTAGGCGCCGTCCGGGCCGATGGCCACGCTCGGCGTCACCGGCTGCGCGGGGATCATCGGCGGCAGGCCGCAGATGTTCGGCGGCCCGGCCGGACAGCCGAAGAGCGTCTTCACGTTGGCCGTCGGGACGAGCTGGTTGGGCAGCGTGACCAGCCAGTCGATGGCGCCGTTCTTGTCCACGATCAGCAGATCGTTGCCGCCGGCGTCGGCGACGAGCGCGCTGCCATCGGGCAGCGCCTGGACGTCGAACGGGTTCGGGTTGATTTCCGGTGCGTCAGGGTTCACGGTGGCTTCGAACGCGCCGAGGTCCGCCCACAGCGACACTGTGCCCTTCTCGATCCGCCACAGCTTGGCCGAGGTCGGATCGGCGCCGCCTCCCGTCGTTGCGATCATCAGGTTGGGGTTGATGACGTCGACGTCGGTGACGCCAGGCAGCGCGGCCACGAGCTCGGTCTTCAGATGGCGCAGCCGCACGATGCCCTGCCCAGCATCGGCGAGGACCACTTCACCGGGGCCTGACGTGATGCCAAAGACCGGCCCGGCATTCGACACGGGGCGCGTCAGGGTTGAGTCCGCTGCAATGGGGAATGTGAACGCCACGAGCAGCGCAAGGGCGAGCGCCGCGCGGCGTGAGAGGAGATGACGAAACATACGACCTCCGCTGTCAACGAGAACCAGGGAAACGGAGAGCATACCGCTCGCGCCGTCGAGGCGGCGTTCATTCGCTCTTTAGCGGACTCTGGGGTAATGTCCGCAGGCCCGGCGACTAAAGGGGCGTCGCCCCGGAGCCGAAAGAAAGGAGGCAGTACTTCCCGCGATGCGATTCCCCTGCATTCAACCGCTGGCCGTACTGGCCCTGCCTCTCCTCCTGGCCACCGCGGGCTGCAAGGACGACTCACCCACGTCCCCGACGCCTGTCACTGGTGGCACGAGTGGCGCCCTGCAGGTACGCGGCTCCGAGCGCCTGGGCTGGAATCAGATTGGCGACACCTCACGGATGCGATTCGGCGCCTATGTTGACGGGCGGGCCGTCGATCTGCCGTCCGCAACGTGCGACCGCTCGACACCCGAGGCGGAGTGCAGTTCTCCCCTTCCGGCCCTGACCGACGGCCTCCACACTCTCGAGCTGGTCAACGTCATCGTCGCATCCGGCATCGAAAGCGAGCGGAGCGGTCCCATTTCGCTTCAGAAGGTGGCCGCTCTTTCCACCGTCTCGTCACTCCCTCTCGCCTCGGCCCGTTCCGGCGCGATTCGACTGGAACCGGTAGTCACGATCAGTGACGACCTTGCGTTCAGGGCGGACGTCGTGGCCACTGGCGTCCGCGCGCCCGCGCAGCTGGCATGGCTCCCCGATGGGCGGCTGCTGGTGGCGGACGCGGATGGCCGTGTTCGTGTGGTGCGGCCAGGAGAGACGGAGAATCGCGACCCCGCGCTCGACGCGGGGATGCTCGGGCCTCTGTCCGGTGTCCCGATGGGCCTGGCGAGCCATCCAGACTTCGCGCAGAACCGGTTCGTCTACGTCTCACTGCTCGAGCGCGACCGCGCCGGGCAGCTGCGGCTGCGCCTCGTAAGGTTGCGCGAGGTTGGGGACACGCTCGGCGAGGCCACGACGCTGTTCGAGGCTCCCGTCGCCGAGGCCGGGGTCGCGTCGCAGGCCGGCCCGCGGATGGCGTTTGGCCCCGACCGGCTGCTGTACGTGCTGCTTCCGCCCGGAATGGAATTCGTCGACGAGCCGGCGGCGAGCACGCCGCGGGCGTCGATGCTGCGCCTCACCGACGATGGCCGCGTCACGCCGGGCGAGCCGCTATCGGGCGTCACGTCGAGCCCGCTCGCCTTTACGTGGCACCCGGCAACCGGCGCGCTGTGGGTGATGTTCCGCGGTGAGAACGGTGAGGCGGCCGTGAGGTCGCTCGGGGCCCGCGATCGCGTCCAGACTATGCGCGCCGATGCGCCCAGGCTGCTCGCGCGCGAGGGCACCGGCGCGACCGCGGGCACGCTGTTTCTTCAATCCGCACCGGACGATCTGCTCGTGGCGCAGGCCCTGCTCGGCACGCGCGCGGATGGATCGAAGGGGCTCGCGAGGCTAGCCTTGCCGCTGCAGGCGACCGGCGGGCTGACCGACCGCGTTGGTGACGTGGTGGCCGGTGACGGCGGGACGCTGTTCGCGGTCACCAACAACGGCCTTGTTGGGGGCGTCGCGGGAAGTGCGAGCGACGTGGTCGTGCGGCTCACGCCGGCGCCCCCGGCCCGCTAGCCCGGCGCGCGAGTTAAGGCCCTCGGCCACGGCTCGGCAGATCGTCGGAAACTCTTTCATTTTCGCCACAAGACTGCGGCGGCCGAGTGACGGACCGAGTCGCATTTGTCGCCGTAAATGGCTGACCACAATGGCCTTATTGTGGTGGCCTTACCAGACATCCAGGGCGTCTCGCACTGGCACCTGAAGTGCTTCGACCAGTGTCAGATAGGACCCCCCATATGAAAAGACTTGCAACGACTTTGACAACCGCAGCCTTCGCGCTCTTTCTGAGTTCGAATGCTCAAGCCCTCTCTATCACCACCGCCGGCGTGGTGGGCACTCTCGAAGGTGAGATCCAAGGCACCAGCGAGGCAAACGAGCTGCTTGTAGCGAATCAGTTGATAAGCATGCTCATGAATACAACGCTGGCCGATACGGCCATCCTGCCTCCTGACATTAAGTGTAAGGACCAGGGAGCGACGTGCGACTACAGAACGTCGAATGTCGAGTACGCCATAGCGGCGACGATCGTGTCGGGCGGCGGCCAGGTGACGACGGGAAATACGATTGACCCGTCGGGTGGCTTCACCTACGCTCTCGCGAAGTACGACGGTCCGAACGCAGGCTACGTTCTCTTCTACCTGCCGACGTTTGGCTATGTCCTCCCAACGTCGCCATACGACATTTGGGGCGACAACACGGGCCAGTACGGACTTTCGCACTACACGCTTTTCGGCCCCGGGCTCAACACGTGCCCCGAGAACGACCCCGAGTGCAACGTGACGTTTACTCCCGATGGTGGTTCGACGATGACGCTGCTCGGGTCGGCGCTCCTCGCGATCGGGATGGCAGCGCGCAAATTCCGCAGCAGCTAAGCGCTACGAGTCATAAAGAAACGGCGCGAGGCCTCGGCTTCGCGCCGTTTTCATTTCTAGGCCCAAGTCTCCCAGCGTCGGAGATCTTTACAACCAGCCGCGTCAAGGCGTGATCGGCTCGAGCAAGCATCACTCTAAACCGTTGCTAATAGGATTGTTATAGACACTCAAGCAACAGGCTGAGGTTGGTCTGCTGCATGCTTAGTACGTTCTCGTGTTACCTCCGGAGCCGATTATGAAGTTCGGAAGAAGCCTTCTGGTCGCCGCAGCGGTACTCGGATTCTGTGCTGTGTCGGCTGGCGCCAACACCATCACGCCGACTTTCATTGGCGTGACGGACATCGGAGGCGGTCTTTTCCGTTGGGACTACCAAGCGTCCTTGACAAACGGGCGCGTGGATGCTGACCTCGTGGCGACCGATGAGTTCTTTACGTTCTACGACATACGGGGCTACGTAGCCGGTTCAGCCTCAGCCGCTTCCGCGCTCCCTGTGGGCCGCTGGACGGCGTCCGAGTCGCTGATTGGCAAAACTCCGGTCGGACAGAGTCCCGTGGACGGTGCAACGGGGATGAATGTCTCGTTCACGTACACGAGCAATACGACTCTCTCCTCGGCCGGAGCATACCCCTTGGGCACGTTTTCTTTTGTATCGACGTTTAGCCAGTGGGACCCAGACGGCATCTGGGCGAGTCAGGATCTGCAGCGCACTGGGACACCAAATCGGCAGTGGGCGGTCGCGCGCATCGAGCTTCCGACTCCAGACGGCGGCTCTACGCTCACGCTACTCGGTTCCGCGCTCGTAGCCATCTCCATGGCTGCGCGGAAGCTGCGTAAGAGCTAGCCGATCGGCTTGGCCGCGATTCCCAGTTTTTCCATCAGTTCGTAGAGAGTCGGCCGGCTGATCCCCAGTTCGACCGCGGCAGACGTGATCTTGCCGCGGTGACGCCGCAGCACCTCCTCAACGATCTCACGCTCGGCATTCTGCCGCGCCTCCCGCAGCGTCTGCGGCGCCGTCTCGCTCAGGACGTCGGTCAGTTCGAGGTCCGCTGCGGTCACGCGTTTGCCGTCGGCCATGATCACGGCGCGCTGCACGCGATTCTGCAGTTCGCGGACGTTGCCTGGCCAGCGGTAGAGGCTCAATGCGCGTAGCGCGTCGGGCGCAAAGGTCATGCTGCGCTTGCCATGCTGCATGCCGTAGCGATGCACGAAGTCCTTTGCCACCAGGCCGATGTCTTCGCCTCGATCTCGCAGCGGCGGCACCTTGACGATCACGACGGCCAGGCGGAAGTAGAGATCCTCGCGGAAAGTACCGCTCGCCACCGACTCCTGCAGGTTCACGCTCGTCGCTGCGACGACACGCGTGTCGCTGTGAATCTCCTGCCGCCCGCCAACACGCTGAAAACGCTTCTCCTGCAGAAAACGAAGAAGTTTCACCTGCACCGGAGCTGGGAGCTCTCCGATCTCGTCGAGGAAAAGCGTACCGCCGGCAGCGGTTTCGATGTGCCCCTTGCGCAGTGCGTGCGCGCCTGTGAAGGCCCCTCGTTCGTGGCCAAAGAGCTCACTTTCCAGCAGCCCCTCGGGGATGGCGCTGCAATTGATGGCGACAAAGGGCCCGCCCTTGTGAGGGCTGCGGCGGTGGAGCGCGCGCGCCACCATCTCTTTGCCAGTGCCACTCTCGCCGAGGATCAGGACAGGCGCGCTCGTGGGCGCAACCTTCCGGATGAAGGTGAACACGCCCTGCATCGGCGGACTCGTGCCGAGCATTTCCTCGAATACATCCGGCCGGGCGCTCGCCTGGAGGGCCTGGTATTCCTGCTCGAGTTCCGCCACGTACACGCACCGCCGCAACACGAGCCTCAGCTCGTCCATGTCAACTGGCTTGCACAAGAAGTCGTAGGCACCGGCACCGACGGCGTGTAGAGCATTGTCCTTGTCGCCCTGCCCCGAGATGACGATGACCTTCGCCAGTGGATCCACGGCAAGGAGCTCCGACAGGGCCAACAGCCCTTCTGCCGGTTCGTTCGGGCGTGGCGGAAGCCCAAGGTCGAGCAATGTCACAATGGGGCGGTCGGTCGTGAAGGCCGCGAGGGCCTCCACCCGGTCCCCTGCCTGGAAGACCTCGTAGTCCTGCACCAGTGCCCACTTCATCTGGGTGCGAATGTCCTCGTCATCGTCCACGATGAGCAGCCGTGATTTCGTCATTGCCCAACCTTCGCCGGAAAGCTCACCTGAAACGTGGTGCCCTCGCCGGATTCGCTCTCGACCTGCACGCTGCCGCCGTGGGCGTGAACAATCGCGCGGGACTGAAACAGACCAATGCCGAGTCCTTTGGCCTTGGTGCTTTGAAACGGCCGGAACAAGGACTCTTTGAGAAATGCCGGACTCATGCCGCAGCCATCGTCGACGACCGACAGCTCGATGCGGCCGAGCCGACATGCGGTTCGCACCTGAATGGTACCGCCGGCGTCGAGCGCGTCTCGCGCGTTGAGTACCAGGTTCGTTACGACGCTCTGGATCTGTTCGCGATCAGCCAGCATGCAGGGGAGCGGACACAGCGTCCTGGTCACCTCTATGTTGGGCATCATCCCGATGCGGTCGAGTGCTTCACTCACGAGCTGATTCAGGTCCGCTTCCTCGAGGGTCAGCTGTGGCTGTCGCCGCAGGGTGCTCAAGCGGGCAATCAGGTCGTCGATTCGCCGTGCCGTATTGCCGACACCGCGCAACGCGTCGGCGCGGAATGCCGGATCATCGAAGTGCACCGGCAGGTTCTTCAGCATGAGATTCAACGAAGCGGTGACGTTCTTGAGATCGTGGACGAAGAACGCCGACATCGTGCGGAACGCCTCCAGCTCCCTTGACCTCACCACCTCGTTGGCGAGACGCAAATTCAGCAGCACCGAGGTGACCTGATCGCCAATACATTGGAGCAGCGCGATTTCCTCTTGGGTGTACTCGACGCCGTTTACTCGGTCCGCCAGCACGAGAGCACCAAGGCTTTGTTCGGCTGCGCGCAATGACACGCACCATCGATGACCGCCGTTTGGAAACGTCGAGGGATTCATCCGGCGCAGCGCATTGGCCCAGGGCTCGTTGACCTCATCGAGATCAAAAGGCGATGACTTGGCTCGCAACGCAGTTTCGATCGAGGGTGAGGTGATTTCCAAGGCCACGTGGTCGCCGTCGCCACGTGGGGGCGCCGTCGACGCACTCGGCTTGATCTGGCCCTGGTCCGCATCGTGCAGCCAGAGAGTCACTGAAAGAGCGTCAAAGGTTTCCGAGATCAAGCGTACCGAAATCTCACCGAGGCCGGTCTCGTCGCGCACATTGGCGAGGCGTTGGGAGAGCAGCGTCCAGATTCGGACCGAGTCGTGCTGCGCTCGCCTGAAATGACGGGCGGTGAACCTCTGAACGCGCTGGCGAACACGATCAGACAGCAACAGCAGCGCCAGGCCAGCCATCCCCAACAGCACGACGACGGCCTGAAACTGAAAGAGCTCGGCGCCGCCGAAACGCGTCACTGCCTGCGCCAGCACGCCGACTATGAAGAGGTATCCGCCGACGATCAGCGCCGTCATGGACGAACGCAGTACGGCCAGCGAGGGATACACGTCGATTTCGGCCCAGCCTGCGCGCAGATATGCCATCGCCAGGAACACGCAACCGATCAGCAGCGATGCCGACTCGATTCCCGCGAGCGCCAAGTCCGGCGCCGAGAAGAGGATGGCCTGACTGTGCACGTAGATCCTGGCGCCAAAGATCACGGCGAGGGCCACGAAGACGAACTTCATTCGCCAGCGCGTCGTGCCCACTGCCGCGCGGAATGTCTGCTCTAGATTCGTCAGAATCAGCACCGATGCGATGAGAAGGGCACCACTCAAGGCTTTGCCCATCAGCCCGAACTGCAGTGCCGGCGCTCCCTCCGGCGCCTCGAGCGGCACCACTCGAAGCAGTCCGGTCGGACCCACAAACCACACGACGACCGGGAGCACAGCGAACGCTGCCAGCGGAATCCTCCATCGTGCCAGGAACTGCCGGTAGTCGCCCCGTGAATAGGTCAGGCTGAAGCACAGCCATCCGAACGGTATGAAGGCCTTGACGATGAAACCGCGCGTCAGCCAGAAAGCAACAGCGTCTGTCTGGCTGGCGCGAAGACTGAGACCCGTGAATAGGCTGTCAATGCCAAGAGTCGTCATTCCGGCTGCAAAGAACCATGTGGCAACAGACGACCTTCGGCGAAGCACGCCGGCCAGAGCCAGGAGCAGGCTGACAAGCGCAGCCGCAAACGGGAGCCACATGAAGAGAGTCACTGATCCTGTCGCCGCAGCCACCACGAAAGCAGAAACAGCGGTCCCAGCGACAGCCCGAAGAACAGAGGTCCACCCTGATGATGAATGGGGCTGTCGATCATCTGTGGACCGACGTGCACGCAGAGCAGTGCAATGACAAGAATTCGGAATCCGTTGCGCACGACACCCAGGGGAATCACGAAGGCCACCAACGCGAGCCGCCGCCAGGGAGACTTCAAGAACATGTTCGAAATCAGCAGGCTGGTGATGAAGAGCACCCAGCTGGATCGGATACCACTACACTCCTGCGCCACCCTGATCGTTACGCCAGGAAGCTGAAACAGCGTGCCGTCTCGCAAGTTTGGCGTGCCGCTCACCTTGATGAGCCACGCCGACACGTCAGCCGAGGCCAGCATCGACGCATTCTCGAACCAGACCGCCATCCTGTCTGGCATCGGCACCATGAAGATCAGAAACGCCATGGGAAAGGCCGTCGCCCACATCCATTTCGCCCCCAGGAAGAGGAAGCCTCCCGCGGCGATAACACTGACGAACGCAAGCGCCGTCAGCGCCAGGTCATCGTTCGGACTCAGCGATCCACGGCCGAATGCAGCAGCGGCCAGCGCCGCGAGGGCAATGCCGGCCAGCAGCACGGCGCCGCCGGTCGAACTTTGGTACGACGCCGCCGGACGCGGCCGCCCCAGATACAGCAGATAGGCCACGATCACTGGCACCAGCGGAATGTGAGAATGCAGTTCGTTCTGCGCCGCGTGCCGGAGCAGCCGGAGCAGCGGGGACGAGAAGAGCAGCATACTCAGCAGAACGTAGGCGATAAACCCGCCCACTCGCTTTCGCTCCGGGCGTGACAGGCTTCCCCACGCCGACCATGAGCTCGTACGCAGCTCGGATAGCCGGCTGGTCAACGTTCCACTCCTTTTGAATTCCATGGAATCAGATGCGCGGCACCGTTGTACGATGCGGGTCGTACCGGCACCGAGTCGCACCACGTCGCATCGTTGAGTAATGCCAGTTATCGGTCACGCTTTCGTTGGAATCATTACTGCCCAGGAGTTTGAGCCAGGAAGCCGCCGCAACCTCCAGGCGCCGGGAGTACAGGCGCGGTGGATCTGGATGCCGGCGCTCGTCACACTGGCGTACTTGCCCGATGTAGTGACAGAAGTCGGTCTCTGGCTCGGGCTCAGGTCTGCAAAGTCTTTTGGGCACTCGATGCTCATGGGCTTGCCAATGGGTCTGCTGATTGGTGTCGGCTGGGCGCGATTGAGTCGAGGATCAACGCGCATGCTCGGCGCGCTCGCGGTGGCGTTGATTCAGATTCACAATCTGATGGATCTGCTACAGGCTTCTGACCGGCAGCCGCTGTGGCCGCTCTCGACGCGAACGATCAATGCTGGATGGCTCATGCTGCCAGACCAGCTGTCCACCGAGCTTCTGATCTTCGGACTGCCTTTCGCAGCGTACGAGGCCTGGCGCCTGTCCAACCGCCGTCGCGGCGCCGTACGAGACCTGCCTCGACCTTCTCACTGGATGGTGTGGGCCAGCCGCGTGCTCGTGGCCGTTCTCCTCCTGTCGGCCGTCACGATTCAGCACATGCGCGGTCGCCGACAGGTTCAGATGGTCCTCGCCGAGCAGCTGTTGCGGTCAAGACATTTTGTCGAAGCGTTGAAGGCGGCCGACGTCGCCGACCGATGGCCCGCCACGAGCCGCGGCCGGGCCGACATCATCCGCGGCGAGGCCTACGAGGGGCTCGGCAACAGCACCCGCGCCGAGTTTCTTTATCAGCGTGCCTACAAGAACGAGCCAGAGAACTTCTGGGCCGTCGCCGCCCTTGCCGAGTACTACGCTTCGCAGGGTACGCCCGCCGGACGAAGGTCTCGTGCTCAACCCTACGTGGAAGAACTGAGGAGACGTTTCTCCGGCAATCCCGATTTTCGCGCCGTCATGCATCGCGTCGAACGAGCTCTCTACGCAGTCCCGTGAGCGAGTCGCTCCAACCAGCCTCTCCAATGCACCCGCAGAAGGCGTCGTAATTGCCTCTGCCCCGCTACACGCCAGCGAGGGCGCGCGCAAAAATCCACAAGCACTGCGTATTGGTCTTGGCATACCGCCAGAACATCCTGCGCGGTTCCTGTATCACGCGATACAACCATTCGAGCCCCAGACGCTGCATCCACTCCGGGGCTCGTGACACCAGCCCGGCCAGGACGTCGAAGCTGCCGCCGACGCCTTGAATGACGGTAGCGTTCAGCTCGGCCCTCCACTCGTCGGCCAATTGCTCCTTAATGGGCGAACCGATTCCGATGAAGAGAATGTCGGGGCGAGCGTGGTTGATCTTGGCCGCCATGCCCGCCAGGTCGCCGGTCGCGAAATAGCCGTTTCGGCTTCCGACCAGTCGCACTCCCGGATATCGCTCACCGATGACTTCGACGCACTTGTCGAGAATCTCTTGCCGTCCGCCAAGCAGATAGACGCCGTACTGCTTGTCGCTCGCCAACCCGAGCAAGCTGTGCATCAGGCCGATGCCGTCGATGCGTTCGGGTATCCGAATGCCAAGCATCCGCGCCATCGGCAGCAAGGGCTGACCGTCGGCCAGCACATAGTCGCCTCGCCACAAGATGTCGCGCATGGTGAGGTCCTCACTCGCCTTGGCGATCTTGTTGCCGTTGACGAAGTGGATCACGCGCGGCCCCGCTTTTCGCGTGATCTCGGCGTCCAACTCAGAGATTAGGGCATTACTGGTATAGAGATCGAGCGGGCACCCAAGGAAATCGACGCGTCTGTGCACAATCATCATCGGGCGCCTTTACCTAATATGACGACGGGAATTGTCTTGAGAAGGATCGTGATGTCAAGCCAGAGTGACCAGGTTTCGATATAGCGGCGGTCGAGCTCCATCCACTCCTCGAACGACAGATCGTTGCGGCCACTGATCTGCCACAGGCACGTAATGCCAGGCATGATGGAAATGCGCTTCCTGTTGGCCCACTCGTATTGATCGACCTCGGACGGCAGAGGCGGTCGAGGACCAACCAGACTCATGTCCCCTTTCAGAACGTTGAGCAATTGCGGCAACTCATCGATGCTGGTGTGTCGGAGCACTCGTCCGATGCGAGTCGTTCGCGGATCGTTGGTGATCTTGAACACCGGCCCTTCCATTTCGTTGAGCGTCTGCAGCGCGGCTCTTTTGGCCTCGGCATCTGCGACCATCGATCGAAACTTCAGCAGCTTGAAGCGGCGCTTGTTCATGCCGATCCGCTCCTGGACGAACAGGATCGGCCCGGGACTATCAAGCTTGATCAGGATGGCGACGAGCAGCAGCAGCGGGCTGAGCGCAACAAGAAGCGCCGCTGCCACTATCATGTCGAGCAGACGCTTCACCAGCAGCTGACCCAGCAGATTCTCGCGGAAGAACGTGACGATGTACTCCCCTTCGAAAAGCTCCACCTGCGACTTCGACAGGACCTTGACGTCGAAGATTTCGGGGCGGATGCGGACGACGACCCCGCGTTCCTGACACAGGCCGATCAGCTCGTAGATTTGGAGGAAATGCTCGGCGACGGGCAGGCAGATCATCACCTCGTCGACGACGCCGTCCTCGAGGATTCTGCGCATGTCACCGGTGGTACCCAGAACGGGCCAGCCCAGACGCGCATCCGTGGTCGCCGCGGTCGGGCGAGCTTCGGCCAGGAAACCCTCGATTCGGTAGCCCAGCTCAGGCCGTTTCGCAAGACTACGAGCGAGGCCGACGGCCTTCTGATTCGTACCCACAAAGAGGATGTGACGACCGTTCTTACCCGAACTGCGAAGGCGCATCAACATGTGCCTGAGCATGATCCGAGTGCCGAGACCGAGGACGATGCTCGTCGCCCAGAACAGGACGACCTGCGGATTACCGAACCCGTGTCGCCCGAACGTCGCGAGCACGGCGAAGAGAAGAAAGGTGGCAAGGCTATTCGCCTTCACCAACTCCGACGCCTGAGAGGTGAGCGTCGTGAAGCGGTTGCCCCGGTAGTGGACGCACGACGCGAAGATGCTGTACCACCCCGCGGCCAGCAGCGCCATGCCCATGATCTCTTGACCATCGAAATTTCGTCGCAGCAGTTCGCCGATACTTCGCGGCTCACCGTGTTCCGGCAACGCGAGGTACCACCCAAGAAAGGCGGTGACGAGAATCAGTTGGTCGAGGACCTGAAACGCGTGGAGGAGGATCTTGTGGCGGAGTCGAATCATCTCTTAACGAAGTGTCTCGATTGACCGTGTCGCCCGTGTATCGACGGACGCAGGTCGGCTGTGCTAGACGCGTAAGCGATGTCGCAGCTTGAGAAGTGGTTTCTCCAGCAGAAGGTAGGACGCCATCGCGGCCGCGAGTGCCGCCACAACGTTTTGTGGAAACGCGTTGATCCAGAGATCTGACTTTCTATTGAGAAAGAGCTGTTGCCACAAATAGAGCGAATAGCTGATGGTTCCGATGAGCACCACCGGCCGCCAATTGAGCATGCGGCCGACCCAGTCGCCTGAACGATAGACGGAGCGGTGAATCAGAATCGCT
>DASYRM010000194.1:0-10338 GCA_036004405.1 Vicinamibacterales bacterium | reverse complement strand
GGACCAGCGTCCGCGAGAACATCCGCTATGGCAGCCTGACCGCCAGCGACGCCGACGTGGAGCGCGCCGCCACGGCGGCCGAGATCCACGACGACATCGTCAAGCTGCCCGACGGCTACGACACGGTGCTCGGGGTGGGCGGACGCCTGCTGTCGGCCGGCCAGATCCAGCGCATCAACGTGGCGCGGGCGCTGCTGAAGGACGCTCCCATCGTCATCCTCGACGAGGCGACGTCGAACCTCGACTCGATTTCCGAGGTGAAGATCCAGGCGGCGCTCGAGCGCCTGACGCGGGGCAAGACCACGTTCACCATCGCGCACCGGCTGTCCACGCTGCGCGCCGCCGACCTGATCCTGGTGGTGGACCGCGGCACCGTGGTGGCCTCGGGCTCGCACGAGTCGCTGCTGCACGGCAACGATCTCTATCGCGAGCTGTGGGACACGCAGCGCGTCGGGCTCAAGACGCCGGTGGAGTCGGCGTCGTGATCACGTTCTGGGTCAATCGCGAGGGGGCGTTCGGCGTCCAGAACTACCGGAGCCATCGCGGACGGGCGATTGCCGATCGGTTCGAGGCGCGCGTCTACGAGGACATCGCCGGCGACGGCGTGTCGTGCAGCGCGGGGCCGCAGATTTTCGCCGGCCTCGACCAGGTGACCCCGGCACAACGGGAACTGGTCGGCGTGCTGTGGGACGCGCACGCCGCGGCGGCGCCGCACGCGCCGCGTCTCAACGATCCACGGCGTGCCCTGCTCCGGTTCGAGCTGCTGCAGCGGCTGTGGGAGGAGGGGCTCAACACCTTCCGCGTGTATCGCACCGATCAGGCGGACCAGGTTACGCGCTTCCCCGTGTTCGTCCGCCACATCCATCGCCACAACGGTCCGGCCACGCGGATCGTCGAGACACCCGACGAGCTGCGGTGGATGCTCAGGGCCCTCCGCATCCGGGGGCGGCGGATGAGCGACCACATGATCGTGGAGTACTGCGATGTGTCCGGGCCCGACCGCCTGTTTCGCAAGTACGCGGCCTTCAAGGTGGGGCGACACATCATCCCGAGCCACGTCTTCGCCTCGCCGACGTGGATCGTCAAGTCGACTCAGAATGAGCCCACCGAGGCCAGCGTGCAGGAAGGGCTGCAGTTCCAGCGCGAGAACCCGCACGCCGCCTGGCTCGCCAAGGTGTTCGAGATTGCGGGCATCGACTACGGGCGCGTGGATTACGGCGTGGCCGCCGGCGTGCCGCAGGTGTGGGAGATCAACCTCAACGCCACGCTGGGGCGCGCCGAGGGTCAGTCGCGCCACACGCAGCTGCCGCCGGCGCTGAAGGCGCTCCGCGACAGCGGCCGCGACATCTTCCATGCCCAGCTCCGCGCGGCGTTCCTCGAGCTCGACCTGCGTCCGGCCGAGGGGCGCGTGGAGGTACACATCGCCTCCGCCCTGCAGGCGCGCCTGCGGCGCGAGGCCGACGAACTTCGGCGCCGGCAGCGCGTCGCGGGCTGGCTGCGGCGGCTCTACGACGCGCCGCTGCTGAACCGTCCGGTCCGGAAGCTCTATTCCCTGCTGCCCCGGCGCTGACTCTTCGTAGAGGCGGACCTGCAGGCCTGCTCGCGCCAGGCTCATCCCGCGCGGCCCACCTGCAGGTCCGCCTCTACGTACGACTCAGAACAGGATCTTCAGGCCGACCTGCAGCTGACGCGCGGGCGTGGACGTGCTGGTGATGCGACCGGCGCCGGCAAACCGCGACCCGTCGGGATTGAAGAGTACCGCCGCGGACGGCAGACCCAGGTTCACCCAGTTGAAGACGTTGAACGCCTCGAGGCGGAGCTGCACCGTGGCGTGGCCGGCCGGGACGTTCTTGAAGACGGAGACGTCGGCCACCTTGACGCCGGGCGCGCGCAACGAATTGCGCCCCGCATTGCCGAAGATGCCCACCGCCGGCAGGCTGAACGACGCCGGATCGAACCACTGCGCCGCGGTGTGCGGGTACACCACCGCGCCGTTCACGTTCGGCTTCTGCTGCCCGGTGTCGCTCATCAGATCGCCGGCGCGATCGAAGCCGATGTAGGGCGTGAACGGAATCCCCGACGAGAACTGCGCCACGCCGCCGATGTTCCAGCCCGAGGCGAGCGCCCCGGCCACGCCGGTGAGGCCGCGCCCCCACGGCAGCTGGTAGACGCCGTTCAGCACCAGGTTGTGGCGCACGTCGAAATTCGACGGTCCGAACTCGTATTCAGGGTCCCACCAATCGGTCGCGTTGCCCACGCCGTTGTCGAAGTCGCTGTCGCCGAGCTGCCCGCCCGACCAGGTGTCGCGGCTGTTGCCGTAGGTGTACGACCCCTGCAGCATCAGGCCCTGGTTGAAGCGACGATTCAGCCCCAGGATCAACCCGTGGTAGATCGACCGCGCCACGTTCGTGCGCGTGCGGATGCGGCCCCAGCTCGGATAGCGCAGCGTCACCCCGGGCACGATGCGCTTGGTGCCGTCGGCCGTGTACTCGGACGGCACCGCATTGGGGTCACCGTAGAACGGCAGATTCGATCCCTTCGAGCCGATGTACCCGGCTTCGCCGACGAGCCCGAACGGCAGCTCCCTTTCGATCTCGGCATGCCACTGCTGGATGAACGGCTGTTCGAGGTCGTACTCGATGAACTCGGACCGCTTCTGCACCGAGGCGGGGTTCACTCCGGCCGCGAGCACCGCGATGTTCCCGGGGCCGAACACCGCCGGCTGCCGGATGTCCACGCCCGCGAAGTACGGATAGACGCGGAAGACCGTGCCCCGGTAGAACGATACGGTGAGCGGCTGATAGAAGACGCCCCAGCCGCCGCGGACGGTCGTGCGGTGGTCGCCGCGCGGGCTCCAGGCGGCGCCGAGCCTTGGCGCCAGGCTCCCTTTCGACGGGTTGTCGAAGAGCGGACTGCCCGGCGTGATGCCGCGCGGACCCGACTCGAGGTCGTCGAAGCTCAGAAGGCCGCCGACGGCGCCATTCAACTCCCTGGGATCGGTGACGAACTCGTAGCGCAGCCCGGCCGACAGCGTGAGGCCGTCACGCAGGCGCCAGTCGTCCTGCGCGAACATCGACACGTAGTGCTGCCGCACACGGCGGTTCGTATCGGTACCGGGCAGGTTGCCGGTGAAGCGATCCGCCTGCGCGGTGCCGCTGCGCCGCAGGGTGAGGAACTCGTTCAGATTGCGAAAGCGGAACTCGCCGCCGTAGCGCGAGTACGAGAACCCGTCGAAGTGGTAGTTCTGCCAGTCGAAGCCCGACTTCCACGTGTGTCCGCCCTTGACCCACGTAAACGTGTCGGCCAGCTCGTAGACATCCTGCGTGTAATCCACCGGAATCGTGGCCGTCGAGCCAGCAATCGAGAGGCCGGTGACGGTGATGGCGCCCCAGTGCGGGTCCTCCGAGAAGAACAGCGCGCGCGGGATGTCCACCGTGGGCAGCAGATCGTTGTTGCGAGCCGTCCGGTTGGCGGCCACGCGCAGCACGTTGAGGACGTTGGCATTGAAGAGGTGCTGGTGCTGCCCGGTGAGATAGCGGGTGGTGGTGTCGGCCGACTCGACGAACAGCGGGTGCTCCTGGGACGTCAGCGAATCGGACGTGTCGCGCGACAGCCGGAACAGGAACGAGTCGCTGTTGGCCGCCTGCCAGTCGATCTTTCCCACCCAGAAGTTCTCGTTGGTGGGATCGACATGGGCATGGGCCAGTTCTGCCGTCCCGTCGCCGAAGTCCTGCCCCGTAGGAGTGGGAAACAGCAGATCGAGATACGGCCGTACTGTGGGGTGCACGCCGACGTTCCGGAGCACGCCGGAGGCGTCGGGCACGAGGCCCTGGTGCGCGAGCGTGTTGGGCAGCCGCGCATAGCGCGTGATGGACCGCTCGTCCCGCAGCCCCTCGTAGCCGGTGAAGAAGAAGAGCCGGTTCTGCAGGATCGGCCCGCCGAACGTGCCGCCGAACTGGTTGCGGCGGAAGCCGGGCGGCGCCGCCACGTCGAAGGGGTTGCGCGCGTCGAGTGCGCTGTCGCGATGGAACTCGAAGCCGGTGCCGTGGAGCTGGTTGGTGCCCGACTTGGTGACGGCGCTGATCAGCCCGCCGGCGGCGCGGCCGAACTCGGCGCTGTAGCCGTGCGTCTGCACGCTGAACTCCTGCAGCGTGTCCACACCCAGCAGCACGCCGGCGACGCTCGACGGCGCCTTGTCGGAGATGTCCGCGATGTTGGTGCCGTCCATCAGGTAGCCGGTGTGCTCGGGGCGCGCGCCGCCGAAGGCGAGCTGCGTCTGGCCGAAGCCGCCGGTGAACCCCTTGCCGGTACCGCGGCTCACGACCACACCCGGCTGCAGGCTGGCAAGCTGCATGAAGCTGCGGCCGTTCAACGGCAGCTCCGAGATCTGCCGCGTGCTCACGACGCCACCGACTGCCGTGGCGCCGACGTCGACGCGACGCGTCTCGGCTCTCACCGTGACCTCGCTGTCGAAGATGGGCAGCTGCAACTCGATGTCCACGCGCAGGTCGCGACTCACCGTCACCACCAGCCGGTCGACGGTACCGACGCGGAACCCCGGAAGCCCGGCGACCACCCTGTACTGACCCGGATTCAGATTGAGCGCCCGGTAGTAACCGGAGGAATCCGATACCAGTTGCCGCACGAGCCCGGTCTCGGTCTGCGTGACGGTGATGTCGGCTCCCGGCAGCGCGGCACCGCTCATATCCGTGATCACGCCGGAGATGCTGCCGGTCGTGGCCTGCGCTGCCCCCAGCACCGGCAGGCACAGGAAGACGAGGGTCGCAAGGAGCGCCCGGGCCGTCGGCCGTATGACCATGAGCTCGATTGTCACATCCCCTGCACGCTTCTGCCGGCGGTGGCCTCCGCTGGCGAAGTCCTGACGTTACGTCGCGGCGCGATCGATCCACTTCTCCACCGCCGGCGGCTGGTGACGCGCCATGCGATCGAGAAGAACGACGGGGGTGTCGGCCACCAACATCATCTCGCGGTGCTCGCGGCGGACAAAGCCCTCGGCGGCGGCGTGGTCGGCAAATGTCAGCAGCCCGTCGAAGTACCCACTCACGTTGAGCAGTCCGCACGGCTTGCGGTGGAGTCCGAGCTGGGCCCAGGTGAGGACCTCGAAGAACTCCTCGAGCGTGCCCCAGCCGCCGGGGAGCGCCACGAACGCATCCGCCAGGTCGGTCATCATCGCCTTGCGCTCGTGCATCGAAGCGACGACGCGCAGCTCGGTCAAGCCGGAATGCGCGATCTCTTTGGCCACGAGCGCCTGGGGAATCACGCCGATGACGGCCCCTCCGGCCTCGAGCGCCGCATCGGCCACGGCGCCCATCAGCCCGACCCGCGCGCCGCCGTACACGAGCCCGATGCCGCGTTGGGCGAGCAGGCGGCCCAGATCACGTGCGGCCTCGCGATACTCGCCGCGGACGCCCGCACTCGATCCGGTGAACACGCAGACGCGCTGCACCGCGCGTGGAGAGGTCATCCGCGCGAGACCAGGCGCTGGCGCGCGTCGGCAATGAAACGCGTCCAGGTTTCATTCGGTTCCCAAATCCGCCGGACGTGCGCATCGCCCTCTTCCGGCGACCAGCCCAGCCTCGACTCGCCGTAGAGCGCGACGAAGCTCGAGACGCGGTAGTTGGCGGCGCAATGGACGAACACCTTCTTGTCCTGCGAGGCGTCCATCGCGTCGACGAAGCGCCGCAGGTCGTCGGGCTGCGGCGCGGTGAAATCGACCGGAATATGGTGGTACGCCAGGCCCAGCGCGGCCACGCTGCCCGCTTCGTCGGCCAGGCAGTAGCGCGGATCGAGCAGCCCGAGGTTCACCACGACCTCGAAGCCCGCGTCGGCCACGTCGCGCAGCTGCGCCTCGGACGGCTGGCCGGCCGTGCCGAGCCGATCGGAGACGACGATGAAGTTCTTGATGTCGTCGAGCGCCATCGTCGCTACCTGGCGCCCTGAGACGCCCGCAGCCGCTCGAGCGATTTGAACATGTCGGTCACGCGGTCTTTCTTCACGAACGGCGTGCGGAAGAACCGGTCCACGGCGGCGTTGAAGGCCGCCGGATCGTCGAAGGGCACCATGTGGGTCGCGTTTGGGAAGATGACGAGCTGGGCGTTCGGGACGTGCCGGTAGATCGCCACCGTGTGCTCGTCGCGGATCACATCATGGTCGCTGGCCAGGATCAGCGTCGGCGCGGTGATCGCTTCGAGCGCGGTCACTGGAATGTGTGGCTCCTCGAGAAGCAGGCGGGTGAGTTTGAGCCCTCGCCGGCCCTCAGGGGTCTGTGCGGCTCCCGCCGGCGTGTTGGCGATCATCGTCTTGACGGCGGCAATCACCTCGGGATGCACCGCGTTCTCGCTCGGCTCGAGGTTGGCGGCCATCGACGCGATCTTCTTCACCTTGGCCGGGTGGCGGATGCCCAGCAGGAGCGCCTCGATGCCACCGTCGCTCCAGCCCAGCACGTCGACCGGGCCCACCTTCAGATGGTCGAGGAGCGCCGCCAGATCGTCGGCCATCTTTTCGTAGGTGATGGCGTCGGGGCTGTCGGCCGAGCGCCCCTGGTCGCGGCTGTCCATCGCAATCACGCGGTAGCGCTTCTTGAAGTACGGGATCTGCGCTTTGAAGTCGGCCGTGCTGCCGCCGTTGCCGTGGATCAGCAGCAGCGGCTCGCCGTTGCCGTGCAGCTCGTAATAGAGCTTCACGCCATCGTGCGTGAAGAACTGTCCCGGGGGATCGGCGGCGGTAACGAAAGCGGGCGCCAGCAGCACCGCCGCCAGACACAACAAGACTCTGCCGTACATGCGCCAGAGAATAGCAGCACTGTCGGGCACATCTAAAGATGTGACCCTACGCAAACAGGTCCGGCAGGTCGAAAGCCCTGCGCCTACCTCTTGGCGGCGTCGGCCACGCGCTGCGCGCGCAGGATGTTCGGCAGCCCGTAGTTGCCTTCGTGGCAGGCGTACTCGTAGATCGGGTCTTCGGTGCGGTTGAGCGGTATCTCCGCCGACCACGACCGCGCCCACGTGGTGGGATCCTCCACCGTGAAGCGGTATTGAATCGTGTCGCGATCGAGCATGGTGAAGCGCTCGGTCACCTTCATCGCCGCCGACGACCCGCGGAACTGCGTAGCCTCGTTGAAGTTGGCGGTCTCGACCACCAGGGTGTCGCCGTCCCAGCGGCCGCGCGAGTCGCCGCGATACTGCTGAATCGTCTTGCCGAGGCGCGGGCGGCTGTCGTACGAGATGACGCGCGCGTTGTGAATGATTTCCTGCATCACCACAAAGGTCCCGAGCCCCTGGACGATCTGCAGGTTCGGGAAGTAGCCGGCCGGCAGCATCGGCGGGCCCTCGTGTGGCCACATGATGCAGCGCTCGCCGAGCGTGCGCATCTGCGCGTTGTCGGCCGGCCCCATCAACTTGCGGGCGGCGGCCCGCGCGTCGGCGCGCTTCTGGCCTTCGGCCGTCATCGGAGGAATCTTGCCGTCCGGCGGATCGTAGATGAGCGAGGTCCGCAGGCTCGACAACCCTTTGACCTCGCGCTCGCTTTGCCAGATCGCGTCGTCGTAGTGGATGTTGTCGCGCGGCTGTGCGCGCAGCTGATCGTCGCGCCGTTTGGCGTAGGCCTTCGCTTCCTCGGGTGTCAGAAACTCTTTGGTGCCGAATTCGGTCGGCCGCTCGAGCGGCGTGTAGGTGGCGTTGGTCCAGTAGCCCTGCATGTCCGGGTGACCGTCGGGCGTGCGCGGCGGCGAGTACGACGCGCGCGCGCTCGGATCGTGCGTCCGGACCTTCGGCGCGCCCTGCGCCCCCAGCTGCGCGGCCAGCATCCCGGCCACCGCCGCCGCCATCCCCGCCGAGCCGAGGAGCCGTGGAGTCATGTCGATCTCCCTATCGGACGGGCCACCTGAAGGTGGCCCCTACTGGCGTAACGCGAATGTGAAGAGACCGGTGCCGGCCGCCACCGTGACGTACTGCCGGCCGTTGACCGAGTAGCTCATGGGGCCGCTGTTGATCTGGCCGCCGAGCGCCATCTTCCAGAGTAGCGCACCGGTGCGGGCGTCGAGCGCGAAGAAATAGCCTTCCTTGCCGCCGCTGAACAGCACGTCGCCGGCGGTGGTGAGCACGCCGCCCCAGGTGATGTCGTTCATCGGGAAGTCCCACTTCTTCTCGAGCGTCTGGGGGTCGAGCGCGCGGATGACGCCGAAGCCGTCCTCCTGCTTGTTCAGGTTCGGCGTGAGCGTGGACTGCCCCATCGGGTTGCGCCCGACCGCGCGCGGGCTGAGCCCTTCGGTGAGCACGGTGCCGGTGTTCTCCCAGGCGCCGACGTAGAAGAGATTCGTGCGCGGGCTGTACGACGGCGGAGCCCAGTTGGTGGCGCCGAGCACCGTCGGCATCACCATCGACCCTTCCTTCGTCGGAATCTTGCCCGGCACGCGCTGCGGTCGGCCCTTCGGGTCGAAGCCGTCCATCCAGTTCACCTTCACGAAGGGCCTTCCGAGCAGGAACTCGCCGGTGACGCGGTCGAGCACGTAGGAGAGGCCGTTGCGGTTGGCCCAGAGCATCACCTTTCGGGGTCGGCCGCGCCACTGAATGTCGGCTAGCACCGGCACCTGCGTGGAGTCGTAGTCCACCTCGTCGTGAGGAGTGAACTGGTAGTGCCACTTCAATGTGCCGGTGTCGGCATCGAGCGCGACGACGCTGTCGCTATACAGGTTGTCTCCGAGACGTGAGCGGCCGTCCCAGTCGGGCGCCGGGTTGCCAGTGCCGAAGAACACGAGGTTCGTGTCGGGATCGTAGGCGCCGCTGTTCCACACGCCCGCGCCGCCCACCTTCCACGAATCCCCCGACCAGCTATGGTTGCCGGGCTCGCCGGGCCCCGGAATCGTGAAGAACCGCCACAGTTCCTTGCCGGTCTTCGCATCGAACGCGGCAATGACGCCGCGATGCGCGCCGAAGTCGCCGCCGGCGGTCCCGATGATCACCTTGTCCTTCACGATCGTCGGCGCCAGGGTAATGGCGTAGCGGTCGCCGCTCTTCGCCACCTGCGTCTTCCACCGGAGCTTCCCCGTCTTGGCGTCGAGCGCCAGAAGATGCGCGTCGAGCGTGCCCATGTACAGCAGGTCGCCCAGCACGGCCACCCCGCGGTTCACGCGCCCGCAGCAGACGCGCGCGTCGGGGAGGTTCTCGTAGGTAAACGTCCAGTACGGGCGGTCGGTCACGGCGTCGAGCGCCACCACGTCGTTGGGGGCCTGCACCGTGTAGAGCACGCCGTCCACGACGATCGAGGTCGCTTCGTACTTCTCGAGCGACTTGGCCTGCCAGATCCATTGCAGCTCGAGGTTCTTGACGTTGGCCGTGGTGATCTGCGTGAGCGGGCTGAAGCGCTGATTGAAGAGGCTCCCCGAATAACTCAGCCAGTTCTGCGGCTCCTTCTCCGGGTGCAGGATGCGGTCGAAGGTCACCTGCGCCTGGAGCGACGCGGCAAGGAGCACCACGAGAGCGAATACACGCGCCGTCATTGGGCGCTCCTGTCCTTGAGGGTGACGAGGTAGCTGACGACGTCGGCAAGCTCCTGCGCGTTGAGCCGGGCCTTGAACGACGGCATCGGCGAGGCCACGAAGCCGAAGTCGCGTAGGTCCGACTTCATGAACGAGCGGAGCTGCTCTTTCGCGTCGAGCATCTGCACGGTGAAGCTGTCGATGTTGAGGAGACGGCCGGTCGTGACGGTTCCGTCTTTCGCCACGACGCGATACGTGCGATTCGACACCTGGACGTCGGCGTCGGGATCGACGAGCGACTGTTCGAGCTCCACCGCGCGGCGCTGCAGCCCGATGGCGCTCAGGTCGGGGCCAACACGCGAGCCCGCGAGGCCGATTCGATGACAGGTGGCACAGGCGCCCTTGCCGTCGAACACCGCCTTGCCGCGCGCGGCGTCGCCCGTCACCGCTCCGCCGCGCCGCGACGCCGCCACCGAGCGCAGGTAGGCCACCACGCGCGCGGCCTGTTCACTGCTGAAGTTCGTGGCCGGCATGCCGGTGTTCGGGATGCCCTTCTGGATGATGCCGATCAGATCCTGGTCCGTCTGCGCGCGCTTGAACTGCCCGCGCCCCAGATCGACACCCGCCACCTGATCGCCGTCCTGCCCGTGGCAGTTCGCGCACGAGGAGCGGAACACACGGCCGCCGTCCTCGACGTCGGCGGCCGTCTCGTGCTGCTGCGCGTGCGCGGTCGCGCCGATCATGAGCGCGACCGCAACAGCGAGAAGTGTTTTTCCCATCAGTCGTAGGGGCCGGCTTTAGCCTTGGCTTTAGCCGGCCCATGGGCCGCCTGAAGGCGGCCC
>DASYRM010000193.1:0-18970 GCA_036004405.1 Vicinamibacterales bacterium | reverse complement strand
TGCGTGCTTGCCATCGAAGACGTAGGTGCCCGGGATGTCTTCATAATCGTGCCTGCTCCACGTCATCTACGTGACACTCCCTCGGCCCAGGAAGTGCAAGGGCGCTGCGAGGCTTGCAGGCCTCGACCCGTCCGCAGATCCGCGCATGGGGATGGTGACAGCGCGGGATTCTTCGCAGCGGCGCGAAATCTACGCCCCGCGCAGGGTACTGCTCAAGCCGAAAGGGCCGCGCGCCAGTTCGCCGGAATCTCGATCGGCCGGCCGTCCTTGATCACGACGATCGTCATCGATCCCTCGGCCGCCAGTTCGGGCGGGTCGCCTTCGGTGAAGAACTGGTATTCGTAGCGGATCGAGCTGTTCCCGAGCCGGCCCACGCTCACCCGCATGGTGAACGGCACGTCGTAGTTCAGGATCTTCTTGAACGTGCAGTCGCTATGGACGCGCGGGACGCCATACCCTGGCGGTAGCAGGCTGTACGAGAGTCCGCACGACCGCATCAACTCGGCTTCGCCGTCCTCCATGTAGTCGAAGAACCGCGGGAAGTTGATGCGCCCCGCCGGGTCGGAGTCGGCCCACCGGACGCGCAGCTTGACCTCGATTGAAGGCATAGGCGCATTAGACGACGAGCCGCTGAACCCTGTCACCCTGTGCATCCGTGTGCGACAGGGGCGCGAGTCCGCTGCATCTCTCAGGGGTGAGCTCTGGCTGCCGATTACGAGCGGTGGCACGTCCCGAGATGCTCATCTTCCTTCTCCCGTTCCTGCTGCTCGCCAGCACGATGGCCCTGACCCGATGGGTGCCGCATCACCCACGGTGGCGTCCGCTCGTCGTGGCGCTCAATCTGGCGGCCACGGTTCGCTATCTGTGGTGGCGAGGCAGCGAGACGCTGAATTGGGATGGCGGATGGGGAACGGTCATGAGCCTGGCCATCTTCGCCGCCGAGCTCTATGGTTTCGTCGTGCTGCTGCAGCACTACTCGGTCGCGACGGTCAGCCTGGACCGCACGACGACGCCTCCCGACGAGATGTTCTGCCCGAGCGTCGACATCTTCGTCGCCTCCTACAACGAAGGCGCGGACATCGTCACCCGGACCTTGGTCGGATGCCAGGCCATCGACTATCGAAACAAGCAGGTCTACCTGCTCGACGACGGCCGCCGGCCGGAGATGGCGGAGCTGTGCAGGACGCTCGGCGTGAACTACATCACCCGGGGCGACAACAAGGGCGCCAAGGCGGGGAATCTCAATCACGCCATCGCGCGCACGACCGGCGAGTTCATCGTCACCTTCGACGCCGACCACGTGCCGGTGAGCAGCTTCCTGGCCGAGACGCTGGGGCATTTCCGTGATCCCGGCGTCGCCCAGCTACAGACGCCGCAACATTTCTTCAATCCCGATCTGTTTCAGGATCGGTTGCGCAGCCAGACCTACATCGCCAACGAGCAGGACATGTTCTTCCACATCCTGCAGCCGGGGCGCGACGTCTACAACGCGAGCTTCTACTGCGGGTCCGGGGCCATCCTGCGGCGATCGGCGATCGAAGCGATCGGCGGCTTGCCGATGACGACGATCACCGAGGACGTGCACACGTCGATGCTGCTGCACAGCCAGGGCTGGCGATCGGTATACGTAAACAAGGATCTGTCCGCCGGCCTCGCCCCCGAGTCGTTCGATGCCTACGTCGTGCAGCGGCGCCGCTGGTCGCGCGGGATGATGCAGGTGATGCTGCTCCGCGGCGGGTTGTGGCTGTCTGGACTGACGCTGGCGCAGCGCATTCATTACCTGGCGACGCTCTGGTACTGGCTGTACGGCATTCCGCGCATCATCTTCCTGCTTGCGCCGCTGTCCTTCCTGCTGTTCGGGGTGCGGCCGCTGATCGTCAGGAGCGTCTGGGATCTGTTGTCGTACTACCTGCCGCACCTCTTCATCTCCGCGGCCGCATTCTCGCTGGTTACCCGGGGCACACGCCGGGTCTTCTGGTCGGACATCTACGAAGCGTGTATCGCCGTGCAGCTGGCGGTGAGCGCCGTGACGTTTCCGTGGACGGGAACGAAGGTGCACTTCGCCGTGACGCCCAAGGGGCAGAACGCCGAACGCCGCGGGAAGCGCGGGGTGTGGCAAGGCTGGCCCATGGCGGCGCTGGTGACCTTGCTGATCGCCGGGCTGGTGAAAGGGGCGTTCTCGGCGAGGTCAGGTGCTGATCTCGAGCCAATTCTCGTCAACGCATCGTGGTCGCTGTACAACCTCGTGGTCCTGTCATTCGGCTTGCTGTTGCTGAGACAGCCGGCGCAGCGGCGGGTGGCGCCGCGACTCGCGCGCCGCCATGCCTGTCACCTGACGTGGCCGGACATGAGCGTCGGGGCCACGTCGATCGATCTGTCGGAGAACGGCGTGTCGCTGCGGCTCGATCGTCCCATGCCGCTGCCGCAGACGTTCGACCTCACGATCACCTCACGCGAAGGCCGCTCGGTCACGACGCGAGGTCGACTGGTGAGAAGCGAGCTTCGCAACGGCGAGGTAATTGCTGCCGTGCGCATCGTCGATCGCACCATGGAACAGCACCGCCGGTTGATCGAGCTGATGTTTTCGGCGCCGGACTCATGGCGGGTCGAGGACGCGCCGCCGATGGCCGCGCCGGAACATCTTGGCCGTGTCCTGCGGTCGCTGGTCCAGGTGTTTGCACGGCGACGGGCGCTGCAACGTCGGGCGCCACGATTTGACGTCGACTTGCCGGTGGTCCTGAGCCGATCCGACGGGCGTGACATCACGGCTCGCGCGGTAGACATCAGTCATGCCGGCATCGGCATCAGCCTCTCGCGCGACGAGGCACCGTCCGAGGGCGCGACGGCGGTTGTGACCGTCAGCTGGAATCAGTACGAGCAGACGACATTCCAGGTGCAGGTCGTGAACGTGCGTGCGGAGCGAGCGCAGGCCGTGCTCGGGTTGACGTTCGTGCACGTGGACGGCCAGCAGAACAAGGACCTGTGGAAGCATCTCTACGCCGACTCCGCGGAAGCAGAGAGGAAGGCCGCGTGAGCCGCTGTCCCACGCCCGCAGTTGTGCTCATCGGGCTTGCCTGTCAGCTGTGGGTCACGAATCCTTGTCTCGCACAGACGCCGGTTCCAGCGACACACGAGCGGCTGTCGGTGGAGGACGCGACCCGGCTGACGTGGCGGCTCGAGACGCGTGCGCAAGGAATCGCCGCGCTGCAGGCGATCGTGTCGGATGGCCCCGAAGACGCCAATGCGCGGTTCGAGCTCGGACGCGTGCTGACGTGGAACGTTCAGACCAGAGCCGACGGCGTCGCGCACCTCAGGCGCGTTCTGGACCAGGCGCCACAACGAAACGACGCGGCGGAAACCTTGGCGGAGGTGCTGTCGTGGGATCCACAGACGCGCGCCGAGGCGATTCAGCGGCTGAGAGCGCTGCTCGCGGGGGAGCCGATGCGGACGTCGGCGCGTCTCAAGCTGGCGGAAGTCCTGTCGTGGACCCCGGCGACTCGAGACGAATCCCACAGCCTGTACTCGCGCGTACTTCGCGACGATCCGCAGTCGGTGGACGCCGCGGTTGGACTGGGCCGCCTCCTCTCGTGGAGTGGGCGCGCGCGCGCGTCGCTGAAAATGTTGTCGTCGTCGCCGGCGGGCGCACTCGAGACGCCGGACGCGTTTCGTGTCCGCGCTCAGGTCTACGCCGACATCGGCCGGCCGGCACGCGCGCTCGAGGAATATGAACGGTTACTTGCCATAGACCCGGCGAACGAGGCGGCGCTTCAGAGCTCGCGGTTGGTGCGGCGCGGGCTTCGTCCGTCGCTTGAAATGGCGACCGAGGCGAGCACCGAATCGGGTGATCCTGCGTCGACGAAAGTCGAGTCGTCCTCGGTTCCGCTGCGGCTGGTATTCCATCCAACCGGCGGCGACCTCGAGCTGTCGGTGACAGGCGCGCAGGCGTGGCATCGCAACGGCGCCGGCTCGAGCCGCGATCGATTCGCCGGCGCGGGACTCGACACCCCGGTCGGCAATCGCGTTCGCCTGAGTGGCGATCTGGTGTCGCATGAATTCGACCGCGCCGGGCGAAGGCTCACGGGGCGCAGCCAATTCCAGATCGCGGTTCACGACCGCTATGAGCTGCGCCTGGGCGCCTCGCGCGAGCAACTGTTCTCGTCGCGTTTGTCGCTGGCCGGCGAGCAGAGCGGCGACAGGTTCTACGGCCCCTCGTTCGTCAATCAAGTCATCGCCGGCGGCAGTGCCCGCCTCGGTGGTGGCTGGGACGTGTGGGGACAGGGGACCGCCGGGTGGATCCGCGGTGAGAACGTTGCGAACAACTCGCGCCAGGAACTGCTTGCCGTCGCCGGCAGGAGCTTCCATGCCGGCGTGGTGACGCTGCGACCGGGCTACTCGCTCAACTGGATGTCCTACCGCCTGGATCTCGGTGGGTTTCCCTCAATCAATCCCGGTGACGGCGTGAACGCGCCTGGAATCGGCGGGTACTTCTCGCCGTTGCGATTCTTCAACCAGATGGCCCGGCTCGACGCCACCGTTCCGGTGGGCGGCTCCCTTTCCATCTTCGGTGAGGCGGGCGTGGGCCGGCAGCAGCTCGAAGACTCCAGCACCCGCGACTTCTCTCATCGCACCGGATCGTCCGAGGGCTATCTCGGAATCCGCCTGCGCGCGGGCGAGCGCGTGTCGATCCGCACCCAGGCCAACTATCAGGACGTGGCCTCCGCGTTCAACCACGTGGTGGTCCAGTTGTCGGTCAGCTACGGGTTCTAGCCGGCAGCTAGCGCTCGGGCAGGTCGAAGAGGACGATGTCCGATTCCTCTCGGGTCCGATCGAAGGTGATCGCACGCCCGTCCGGCGAGATGTCGAAATCGCCGATGACGGAGTTGTCGCCGAGGGCGGTCAGCTGCCGCTCGCGGCCGGTCTGCAGATCGACCGACCAGAACTCCTTGTGCGAGATGTCCCCTTTGAGGATGACGATCGTGTCCTCGCCGGCAAAGGCGACGCGCCGGGCGCCCCGGCTGAGCACCAGGTTGGGTACGGGGTGGGGCATGCCGTCGGCGGTGACCGCCTTGACGGAAAACGTGGTGCCGACATCGGCGCCTGAATAGACCAGGAACCGTCCGCTCGGAGACCAGGTCGGATCGGTGGAATAGTCCTTCACCAGCGGCGCCGCCCTCCCGCTGTCGACGGCGATCGTGAACAGGCGCGGCTCGCCATCCTGATTGGCCGCCACAGCCAGCCACTGCCCGTCCGGCGACCATGCCGGCGCGCCCCGCACGTCGAGCGCGTCGGCGACGCGGCGCGTACCGGTGCCGTCGGCGTTCATCACATAGAGGTGCGCCCGATCGGGAGCCTGGACCACCAAGGCGAGGCGCTGTCCGTCGGGGGCGATTGCCGCGCCGGCGACGGCGCGCCCATTGCGGCCGTTCCACAGCTCGGTGGCCGTGCCGCCGGGCGCCAGCTTCCACACGCCTTCGGTGCCGGCTCTCGAGGCGCGATAGATGACATTCGCGCCGCTCACGCGCGGCGAGACACCGCTGGCGGTCGGGAGCGGGATGAGCGCGGCGTCGGCCTCGGCCATCACGCGGTCGGCAATCGGGATGCGCCACAAGCGAGCCGTCGAGCGTGACACGGTCGCGACCAGACGCCGGCCGTCGGCGCTGGCCGCGAGCGACGTGTACGACTCGACGCCGGTGCTGATGCGGTGGGGAACGCGGCGCTCGACGTCGATCGCGTAGATCCACGGTCCGAGGCCATCCTCGTCGGTGGTCAGGTAGAGCAGGGTCCGATCGTTCAACAGAGTGGGAAAGGTGACGCGTGCATCGTGGAACGTCAGCCGCTCCGGCGCGCCACCGGTCGGGGGAATCCGCCAGATGTCGCTCTTGTCGAGTGGCAGGCCGTGCACGAAGTAGATGAACCGGCCATCGTGTGACCAGATGGGGAAGTGGTTGTGGAAGCCGGGCCGCGCCACATGGATTTGCCGTCCGACTTTCTCGTCGGGCTCGGTGACGAAGATCGGATCGCCTTCCGCCGGTGGGTGGTAGACGATGCGCCGCCCGTCGGGCGACCAGTCGAGCTCGGAGATGCCCTTCAAGTACGGGCGCAACGGACCGCCCATCGTCGGCACGGACCACCCGGCATCGACCAGGCCGCCTCGGGCGGAGTCAGGCACTCGGCTCCAGAGGGTGACGAGCGAACCGTCGGGGGAAAACCCCACCGTCCGGGTCCCCGGATTCCTCAGTTCGCGGACGCCGCCCTTGGTGAGGTTGTAGACGTCACCCGTCCCGAGCTGGCTCACCCAGACGTCCCAGGTGCCATCGCGCGCGGAGAGAAAGGCGACGAACTTGCCATCGCGGGAAATGGCGGCGTGCAGCTCCGCCCCCTCGAAATCAGTCAAGCGCGTGACCTTCGCGCCGTCCAGCGGATTCAGCCAGAAGTACTCGCGACGCTGCAGCTGCCAGAAACCGGCGCCGGCCACCAGCAGCAGCACGGCGGCCGCCGCCGCCCACCGCGCAACCCGAACGGGGCGGCGTGTCGCGGCCCGATCAGGATCCGCAGGGCCGGCAGCGTGCGCGCCGGCGGGCATCAATGCGCCGAGCGCTTCGTCGATTTCGAGGCGCGCGTCGCCAATGTCGCGCAGGCGGTGCCTGGGATCCTTCTGCAGACAGCGCTGCAGCAAGCGCCGGACGTTTGGTGGCGTCGATGCCGGCAGCGCGTTCCAGTCGGCGTCGCGTTCGCGAATCGCCGCCATCGTGGCGGCGGTGGTCTCACCGCCGTACGCGGCCTGCGCCGTCAACATCTCGTACACCACGCAGCCGAACGCCCAGATGTCGGTGCGCTTGTCCACTTCCCCGCCGCGGGCCTGCTCGGGGCTCATGTAGGCGGTCGTTCCGAGGATGGCGCCATCCTCCACCTGGCCCGCCGTGAGGGCCAGCCCGAAGTCGAGAATCTTGACGGTCCCGTCGGACGTGATTTTGATGTTCGCGGGCTTGAGATCGCGATGGATGATGCCCTTGTCGTGCGCCGCTTCGAGGGCGTCGGCAATCTGGCGGGCGGCGCCGAGCGCGTCCTCCATGGACAGTGGACCGGTGGCCAGACGCTCGGCCAGCGTCGCGCCTTCGACGAGCTCGAGCACCAGGCCGCGCACGCCATCGGCCTCTTCCAATCCGTAGATGGCGGCAATGTGCGGATGGTTCAGGGTGGCGAGCACTCGCGCTTCGAGCTCGAAGCGCACGTGCCGCTCCGGGAGCGACGGAAGCAGATCCCCGACAACCTTGATCGCCACGTCGCGACCGAGCCTGGCATCGTGGGCGCGGTAGACCTCGCCCATGCCACCGGCGCCGAGCAGCGACAGGATGGTGTAGGAACCGATCTGCCGGCCGACGAGCGACGTTTCGTGCTCGCCGGTCAGGATGCGGGCCGCCACGCCGGCGATTGGCGTGGTGAGAAACCCTTCGGCCTGGTCGGCATGCGCCAGCAGCTTCTCGACGTCTCGCCGCAGCGCGTCGTCGCCGCCGCACGCGGCCGCGAGGAACGCCGGCCGCTCGTGCGCGGCGCGGTCGAGCGCCGCGTCGCAGAGATCCTCGACCCGTTGCCGCCGCTCCGGATCGGTCACGGCGTGCCTCCTTCGAGCTCGCGCAGCAGCCACAGTTTTGCCAGGCGCCAGTCGCGCTTGACGGTGTCGGGCGACACGTCGAGCACCGCTGCGGCCTCTTCCACGCTCAGGCCGCCGAAGAACCGCAGCTCGATGACCCGGCTCTTGCGGGCGTCGACTTTCGCCAATGTCTCCAACGCGGCGTCGAGCGCCACGACGTCCAAGGCGGGGTCCGCGGATGCCGCGAGCCCCTCGTGCAGCGTCACCCGCTGGGCGCCGCCGCCGCGCTTCCGGAACGCGCGGCGCCGCGCGTGATCGACGAGGACACGCCGCATCAGGCGGGCGGAGATCCCGAGAAAGTGCGCGCGATCGTGCCAGCGGACGCGCCGCGCGTCCGTGAGCTTCAAGAACGCCTCGTTCACGAGCGCCGTGGCCTGCAACGTGTGGCCGGCGCGTTCGCGGCCCATGTACGCCCGAGCCAGCCGGCGCAACTCCGCTTCGACGAGCGGCATCAGCTGCTCGAGCGCGCCGTCATCACCATCGCTCCACGCCCGCAACAGCTCGGTGACCGCCCCGGGTGACGGTGTTGCCACAAGTTTTGCCGAAGTATCGCTCATTCTTCACCCTCGGCGCCCGGTTTCGCGCATTCCCTCGTACGACGGCCGCCGCCGTTTGGGAGGGAACGCGTCATGTCACATCGCATCGCACGAACAGTCCGGCTTGGGGTCGCGCTGGCCAGCGCCGCTCTTTCGACCATGCCCTGCTGGGCAGCGGATGAGCCGCCCAATCAGGTGGTGGAGTGGAATCAGATCTTCATCGACACGCTCATCGCCACCAACACCGCCAATTCCTCGAGTCCGCGCCTGGGGGCGATTGTGCACACCTCGATCTTCGACGCCTACAACGGGATCGAGCGGCGCTACACACCGATTTACGTTCACGATACCGCCCCGCGTGGAGCGTCGCGCCGCGCCGCGGTGATCGCCGCCGGCTACACGGCGCTGGTCACGCTGTTTCCGTCGCGACAGGCGGCGCTCACGGCGAGCTACGAGGCGTCGCTCGCCGCCCTCAGCGACGACGGCGGCGACGGCGGGGAATCGCGCGAGCGCGGCATCGAATGGGGCATCGAGGTCGCGCACGCGGTGCTCGCCTGGCGCGCCACCGACGGCTTCGCCGTGAGCTATCCGGCGTTCGTTGGCGGAGCGGCGGTCGGGCAATGGCGCCCGACACCGCCGGCGCTCGCGCCGATGAGCGCGCAAGGGTTGGCGTTCACCTCGACCTTCGTACTGCTCAACAACACGCAGTTCCAGCCGGCGCCGCCGCGGGGGCTGACCACTGCGGAGTACACGGCTGATTTCAACGCCGTCAAGGCGCTCGGTCGCAAGGACGGATCGACGCGCACGGCCGATCAGACGGCGCTCGCGCCCTTCTGGGAGAGCAATGCGAGCGTCCATTGGAATCAGGCCGCCAATCAGATGGCGCGTGCCCACGATCTCCCGCTGTCCGCCAGCAACCGGCTGTTCGCCCTGCTGAATCTCGCGATGGCCGACACGGTATTCACCAGTTGGAGCGGCAAGCGGTTCTACGGCTCCGTCCCGACTGAAGTCACATGGCGGCCGCTCACCTCGATTACTCTGGCGGACGTCGACGGCAATCCAGACACGCTGGCTGATGCGGGCTGGCTGCCGCTGATCAACACGCCCGCGCATCCGGAGTACCCGGCCGGACACCCCAGCCTGAACGGCGCTGCGGCCACGGTGCTCTTGCGCCACTTCGCCGACGAGCAAGAGTTCACGCTGACGGCGCCAGGGCTGCCGAGCCGCATCTATTCGAGCATCACCCAGGCGCGCTCGGACGGCAACAACGCCCGCGTCTGGGGTGGAATGCATTACCCCAGCACCGTTCGCGCCAGCGACGCGGAGGGCGCGGCGATCGCCGACTACATCGATCGGCACGCCATGCAGCGCGCTCAGCCCTAGCGAGAGCGGGTTCGGTCCCTCTTCTTGGGACACCAGGCCGCGTGGAGACTATTCTGTGTCCCTGAATGTCTAAGTCCGCATGAACGTGCGAGTCTGCCGGGCACGAGCCGCATTCTTCTCGTGCCTGGTTTGTCTCCTGATCGCCGCCGATGCGAGCGCGCAGTTCGGAGTGCCGTTCGCGAAGTACCGAACGTTCGAGACGCCACACTTCGTCCTGACCTTCGAGGTGGGGCTGGACGACTACGCGCGCCGCGCCGCGGCGCGCGCCGAAGCGGCGCATGCGCGGCTCGCGAAGGCGTAGGGGTCGGCTCCACGCGGCAAGATCCGCCTGGTCATCGTCGATCAGGGCGATCTCTTCAACGGGGCGGCGACGATGCTTCCCACCAACAGGGTCATCGCGTTCGCGCACACGCCGGTCGAGGGTGAGCAGTTCTTCACCGCCGATCCGATCGAACTGCTGTTCACGCACGAGCTCACGCACGTGTTCCATCTCGACGAAGCACGCGGGGGCTGGCGCGTGCTGCGTTGGGTGTTCGGCCGGAGCGAGCTGACGTTCCCGCACATCTTTGACGGCAGCTACCTGATCGAGGGGCTCGCCACGTTCTATGAATCGCAGCTCACCGATGGCGGGCGCGTGCGCGGCACGGGGTTCTCCGAGACGATGCGCGCGGCGGTGCTCGAGACAAACGGCCCGAAGTTGGACGAGGCGGAATTCGATCCGGGCGCCTGGCCGATCGACCGGCACTACGCGTTCGGCAGCCTCTTCTTCCAGCATCTCGCCGACCGCTACGGGGCAGAGACGCCACCCTCCTGGATGGCGCAACGCGCCGGCAGCTTTGCCTCGATCGTGTCTCGGGGAACGAGCGTCGGTGAGCGCTTCGGGGGCAGGAGCCTGTCGCAGGAGTGGAACGCCTGGATCGCGTCTGAGCGTGACGAGGCGCTGCGACTGCGCGATCGGCTGCGAGCCGCTCCCCCTGGCCTGGCTTCGACGACCCGCGTGTGTGAGGCGGCGAATTACACGGCGTTCCCGCGCGTCTCGCCTGATGGATCACGCATCGCGTTCCTCTGGACCGACGAGGGCCGCCAGCCGTTGGGTCTGTTTGTCGCCGATCTGCAGTCGTGCGAGGCGCGGCGGATCGCTCGCGTGGACAGCCCGCATCCGTTTGCGTGGTCGTCCGATGGCCGCTCGATCGTCTTTTCGCAACTCGCGCTGGTGGACAACGCGCGTCTGCTCGCCGACCTCTACCGCGTCGAGATCGCATCCGGCACGATCACCCGCCTCACGCGGGCGGCCCGTCTCACCTCACCGGACCTTCATCCGAATGGCCGGACGATTGTGGCCGTGCAGTACGACGACGATCGAAGCCGGCTGGTGACGGTCGATGCCGCGTCCGGAACGATTACGCCCCTCACCGAGTTCTCCACGGCGATTGCCTGGGGCCCCGCGCGCTGGTCGCCCGACGGCGCGCAGCTCGCCGCCGTCCGCTTCACGCACGGAGCCGCGCTCGATCTCGTGCTGCTGTCGGCGGACGGCCGCCTGCTGCAATCGCTGACCGACGATCGCGCGCTCGAGGGAGTCCCGGAGTGGGACGCGAGCGCCCCGCCCGGAGTCCGGCGACTGTTCTTCACGTCCGATCGTAGCGGCGTTCGCGAGCTCTACGCCGTCGAGCTCGAAGGTGATGGCCGCGCGCGTCTCTATGTCACCGCGCGCGTCGCGACCGGACTCCATGAAGTGGCGATCGTGCCCGCCTCTTCCGGCACGACGGCGATCGTCGCCACCGTCATGCACGCGGATGGCCGTCATCTCGAACGCCTCGAGATCGATCGCGCCGCCTGGATCGCGGCCGCCGCGCCCGTCGCCGAATACGCTCAACGGCCAGGAGACTCCGACTCGTCGCCCGCCGCGCTCGATTCAACCGTGACGACGCCATACTCGCCCGGGCGCGACCTGTTGCCCACGGGCTGGTCACCGATCGTCGAGACGGTGGAAGCGCTGGGTGTATTCGCCGGCGGTAAGACCTTCGGGGTCGACGTCATCGGCCGGCACGCGTGGCAGGGAAGCGCCGCGTACGGGGCCGGAGGCCGCGCGATCGGATCCGCGACCTACGTCTACAACCGGTTCCGGCGTGCGCAGCTCTTTGGTCAGGTGTCCTCGACCTGGCGTCTCGAGCAGCGCATCGAATCCGAAGCCGGTGAGTTGCTGCGGCTCGAGCGGAAGCGAGCCGCGACCGCCGGCGTCGTGTTTCCGTGGGCGACGTTTCGGCGACGGACGCTGTTCAGCGCGGTCTTCGAGATCGAAGACAGGCATCGCGAACACGCCGGCGACCTCGCGGCGCTGTCCGCTGCCGATCCGATCCTGCAGGATCCCACCCTCGTCGGCGGCGGTCTCGGACTGACGTTCGGCAACTCGCAGGCGGGGCGCCGGTCGATTTCGGTCCAGGACGGCGTCCGGGTATCGACGTCGCTCGACTACCTCAAGGCCACCGGGGGCGATCGCTGGCGCTCGGGCTGGGATATGACCGCATCCGTCTATCGATCGTTGCCGTCGTGGACGACGGCTGGACGGCCGGTGCTGGCGGCAACCGCGCGGATCGCCGAACAGCGGGGACCGGCGGCCCGTCGTCTGACCGCCGGCGGCGTCGGCACGACGGCGGTTCTCGAGGCCGGTGATTCCAACTTCGAGGTTCGCGGCTATCCGCCGGGTTTTGTCGCGGCCAGTGCGCTGTGGAGTGCGCGGACTGAGATGCGCCTGCCGATCGCACGCGTCAGCCGCGGCCCTGGCGCGCTGCCGTTGTATCTGCGCGGGCTCTCGGGATCGTGGTTCATCGACAGCGTGGGGGCGGCAAGCCGCGTCGATGGGCTGGGATCGCCGCAGCTTCTGTCCACGGGCGCCGAAGTGTCGAGCGACCTCACGTTCTTTTCGTTCTTCCAGATCCGCATCCGTACGGGCGTCGGCGTGCCGATGAAGAGCCTTGGGCCGGTGAGTCGCGGCGAGGCGCGGTTCTACATGACCGCCGGCACGTCGTTCTGAGAGAGGCGTGGCGCCCGCGAGGCCCGGGCCGCGAGCTACTCGGCGCGCAGAGCTGCGATTGGATTGACGCGCGTCGCCCGCAGCGCCGGCACCAACGAGGCGAGGAGAGACGCCGCCAGCAGGACGAGCGGCGCGATTACGAGGACGACCGGTTCGACGGAGTTCACGCCGTACAGGAGGCCTTGGAGGATCTGGCCGGCGCCTACCGCCAGTACCAGACCGATGGCGATGCCGACGGCGGTGACCCGGCCGCCCTCCCACAGCACCTGCCACAAGAGCGTATGCGGATGCGCACCCGTCGCAATCCGGATGCCGAACTCACGTGTCCGGCGCGACACCACGTACGACTTCACACCGTAGACGCCGATGACGGCCAGCAGCAGCGCAATGCCGCCAAACACCGCGCACACTCGCGCGCCGGCGCGGAAGATCGAGACCTCGACGCCGGAATCGAGCCTGTCGCGCCAGGTCTCGAGGCCGAGGATCGGCACGCGGTCGTCTGCGTCCCGGATCGTGCGCGCGATCGTCGTCAGCATGGCGCGGTCGTTCTGTGTTGCGGCCACGCGAACCTGCAGCGTCATCGCCTCGGTGCTGTCGCTCTGACCCAACGGCACGTACACATGAGGAAACGGCCGCGGCGTGCTGAGCGAGTGCTTCACTGCGGGCACGAGGCCGACGATCCGCAGCGGTCGCTTGACGTCCGGAGCCCCGGCGTCGAGGAACTGAATCGTCTGCCCGATCGCCGTCTGGTTCGGCCACAGGCGTTGCGCCAGCGCATCGTCCACGATCGCGACACGGTCCGCGGAGCCAGATGCGAGCTCGGCGTCGCTGAAGTCTCGGCCGGCCAGCGTCGGCAGTCCCAGCGTCCGCGCGTAATCGCGGCCGATGACCGTGAAGACAGCATCCACCCCGTCCGCACCACCCGGAACGGTGGCGACGAGACGGCTCTCGCCGAACGACGAGAACGGAAAACTCGATGCGACGGTGGCCGCCTCCACCCCAGGAAGCGCCCTGATGCGATCGACCAGCCCGAGATGGAAGGCTCTCGCCCGCGCGTCGTCGTAGCCGGCGAGGCTGGGATCGATTTCCGCGAGGACGCCTCGTTCGAGACGAAATCCAGGATCCACCGTGGCGGCGGCTCTCGCGCTCGTCAGGAAGAGCCCAGCCGACGCGAGCAGCAGGAGTGAGAGCGCGACCTGCGCCACGACCAGGACGTTGCCGACCCTGATGCCGCCCGGCTCGCGCCCGCCGTCGCCGACCTGGCGCTTCAGATCCGTCACCACGGCGCGGCCCGTCAGCGCCCACGCCGGCCAGACGCCGAATACCAGCGATGCCAGCAGACTGAACGTCATCGTCCCGGCGAGCACACGCCAATCGAGGGCGAGGTCCGGAAGCGTCAACCCGACGGGGAGCACCGGGCGCAGCGCGGCCAGCGTTGCGCGGATTGCCCAGGTCGACAGCCACAGACCAATGGCGCCGCCAATCACGGACAGCAGCACGCCTTCGGTCAGCAGCTGCCTCGTGAGGCGGCCGCGGCTGCCGCCCAGCGATCCCCGGATCGCCAGCTCCTGACGGCGCACGTGGCCCCTGGCCAGCAGCAGATTGGCGAGGTTGAGACAGGCCACCAGCAGCACGATCGCCGGCAGGGCCATGAGCATCAACGAGAGCAGCGCGGTGAAGGCGCTGCCGCCCACACCGGGCATGAACAAGAGGCGCGACGGTACCTCCATCTCGAGCGACTGGCCGCCGTTGACCGAGGGAAACGCCTGTTCGAGCCGGCGGGCCACGGTGGCGAGGGCGGGCGGCACACTCTGAACGGCGACGCCATCGCGCAGTCGCCCGATCACGTCGAGGTTGTGCGCGTCACGCGCGTCGAGCCATCCCTGGGTGCCAAGCGGCAGCCAGACCTCTGGACCCGGAATGCTCGTGCCGGTGAAGCCCTTGGCCGTCACGCCAATCACCGTGAAGGGCTCGCCGTCGACGCTTACCGTCTGGCCCACGACGTTCGGGTTGGCGCCGCGCCGTTCCCAGAGTGGATAGCTGAGGACCGCGACTCTGCGGGCGGCGTTTGGCCGCGACTCCTCCGCCGAAAAGGCGCGCCCGAGCGCCAGCGGCCGGCCGAAGATCTGGAAGTAGTCGGCGGTCGCCGCGTACACCATCGTGCGCCGGGCACCCTCGCCCGCATCGACGCCAGCGAACCAGGCGGAGGAGGCCGCCAGGCTGGCGAAGACGGCGGTGGTGCCGTCACGGAGATCGAGGTAGTTCGGGTACGAGAGACCGCGCGGGCCGTCCTCGGCCTTCGTCACGCGTCTGTAGACGCTCACCACCTCGTCGGACCGCGCGTACAACGGCCGCAGCAGCAGGCTGTTCACGAGGCTGAACATGCCGCTGTTGACGCCGATGCCGAGCGCGAGCGTGACGATGGCCGTGAGCGTGAATCCGGGAGTGCGCCGCAGTGTCCGCAGCGCGAAGCGGACATCCTGAGCGCCGTCGTCGAGCCACCGCCATCCCCAGGCGTCCTGGGCCTCCTCCCGCAGGCGCAAGGTGTTCCCGAAGCCGCCTGGGTCGGCCATCTGCGCCCGGTGTGCCTCCATCTCACGGCGCAGCTCGTCGTCCATCGCGCGCCGGCGGACCAGATAGACGAGGCGGCGGAACCACTCACCGGGCATCGACATGCCGGCTCACGCCTCCTTCAACAGCGTATCGAGGGCGCTCGCCATGCGGCGGTACTCATTCATCTCGGCGTCGAGCTGTTTTCGTCCGCTGGGGGTGATGCGGTACTCGCGCACCTGGCGACCCGAGTCGGACTCGCGCCAGGCGGCTTTCACCCAACCTTTGAGCAGCAGCTTCTGGAGCGCGGGATACAGGGAGCCTTCTTCGACGCTAAGCTCATCGCCCGATCGTTGGCGGAGGGTCTGCGCAATCGCGTAGCCGTGCAGCGGCTGGCGCGTCAGCACCCGCAGCACCACCATCATGAGCGTCCCCGGCGGCAGGCCAGTGTCCCTAGGCATCGTTTGCCTATGCCTATGGTAGCACGGGCCTGCCAAGGAATCAGTCGCGTCGACTACAATGCGCGCCGACGACACAACTCGCTCGCAACGACAGCCCCGGCGGAGAAACCGATGAAGCCATCACCTATCGTCGCCGTCTGCCTCGGTGTGGTGCTGAGCGGCGCCTCGGCGCTCTCACAGTCCGAGCCCGCAACGCAGGGACCGGCCGTTGACGGATCGCCGGCATGGTTCCTCCAGGGCTCGTTCCCCGATCCCACGGGACGAACCATCGTCGATGCGAGCGGGCACGTCACGGTCCCGCCACGTGACGGCGGTCGTGGCGCGCCGGCCAACGCTCCAGCGGCGGCCGCGGCTCCCGTGATCGACACGCCAGCCTGTCGCCGCTCGCCCCTGTGCGGCAAGCGTTCGGGCCTCAACCGCCAGTCGTTGCAGCGCGTGCAATGGAAACAGACGATGGGATACACGTTTACGTACCCGTTCGTGCTGCCTCCGGGGTTTGGCGGTGTGCCCGCGGTCGCGCTCGACTCGAAGAACAACCTGTGGGTGTTTCAGCGAGCCGATCCAGGCAAGCCGCAGCTCTTCAAGTTCGATCCCAGCCACAGGCTCATTCTCCAGGTCGCTCCCGATGTCATCGGCTATCAGGACAAAGCGCACGGCATGGCCGTGGATGCCGAGGACAACGTCTGGATCACGGCCGCGACCAGCGCCACGGTGATGAAGATCAGTCCGGAGGGGAAGCTGCTGCAGACCCTCGGCGAACGTGGCCGTCGCGGCGACTGGAATGAAGAGAAAGGGCAGCGGCTCCTGTGGCAGCCGGTGATGGTCGCATTCGGCCGGAACGGCGATCTCTACATCGGCGAAGGACACGCCAACGAAAGTCCCAACGACACCGATTCAGACGACCCGGTGAACAACGTCGGCGCCGCCCGGATCATCCATCTCGACAAGACTGGCAGGTTCATCAACCAGTGGTACGGCAACGAGGTGGGGCAGGGGAAGTTCAGCGCCGCGCACGGGCTCGCCGTCGATCCCACGAATGGTGACGTCTGGATCGGCGACCGCGAGGAGTATCGGATCGTCGTCTATTCGCGCGACGGGACGTTCCTCAAGACGCTGCAGATGAGGAACCTGGTGTGCGCGCTGTATTTCGACTCGCACGGCAATCCGTGGATGGCCACCGGACAGGACGGCCAGTTCCTGAAACTGGATCGCCATGGCAAGGTGCTCAGCGCGATTGGCAACGGCATGGGCATCGGGCCGGGACAGTTCATCGAAGCCAGCTACTGGGCGATGGACAAGCAGGACAACCTGTATGCGGGCGACACCAGCGTTGGCCGCGTCACGAAAATGGTTGTCCAGGGAAGGTAACACCGCGACGCCCTAACGAGCCACCCCGCTGCCGTCCTGGAAGCACGGCACGCCGAGCCCTTCGCAGCCGCAGTACCGCTTGCACACCACCGGCGGCACGTAGCCTTTGAGCTTCTTGCGGAACTCGGGATAGAGCGTCTCCGGGCCGCCGAGGACGGCTTCACGCGGCAGGTTGTACTTCTCGGTCATCTCGTTGACGAACGGGTTCTGTCCCGGCAGGTGATGCGGCACGAGCCCGGTGACGTCGGCCCGCGGCAACTCCGCGATCGGCTCGCACGGCGACACGACGCCGTTGCCGAGGTTCAACTTCCCATCCCGATCCAGCGCCCACACGCGGCTCCGGACGAGCGGCTCGGCCAGATACACGGGGTCGTCGATCACGGCACGGATCGTGAGCAGGTCGCCGTGCCGGAAGAAGTACATCGTCAGCACCGCCTCGTCGCTGACCGGTGCGCCGTTGCGACGGATCATGTCGGCCTTCATGTGCGTGGTCGTGGTCACGAGCGTGTCACCCTCCCAGCGGCCGGTCGTGAAGCCCGAGTAGGTGCGCGGCGCATTCGGAGACGGATGCGGCCGGCCGTCCATCCAGATCGTCGTCACGTCGCGATCGACCCACCCGCCGATCTTCCACGCGACGACCCTGGCCGAGACCGGATCGAACTCGTTCCAGACGTGGAGGCCGAACGGGCCGAGCACGATGTAGAACTGCGTGTGATAGCCGCACTGCCCTTCGGGCAGCGACAGGAGCGAGTAGTCGAGGCTGAGCGCCCGCTCGCGCCCCTCGTCGCTGAGCGGAAGCCCCGTGTAGTCCACGGCATCGGGCCCCGGCCCGCGCTCTTGCGCATCCTGACCCGACCGGGACGCCCACTTGCCGGTGAGGTCGAATTGAGCGAAGCCAGGCCGGCTGACGAGCACGGCCATCAACGCGAGCGCGGCGACTCTCTTCATCAGACGCGGCTCCTCCCCAGTCGAATGACTCGGCGTCGGCAGCTCACCGGGCCGAGCACGGTGTCGGGTCCCACTTCGCGCCGTCGGGCTCCCGCTTGAAGTTGAGTGCGGTGACCCACGGCTCCCGCAGATACTTCGTGTCCTCGACGATGCTGGTGATGGTGATCCACCGATCACCGCGCGGGTCCGTGGAGAGATCCCAGTGCTCGGTCAGCACGGCGTCCGCGCTGTACGGCACGCCGTTCTTCCTCAGGTACCCAGACCGCAGCCGGCGTGTGACGACCTTCAGAGATCCACCAGCCGACGTCACGCTCCTGGCCTGACGCGGCCGCTCCCACGCCGCCGTCGACGCTCCCTGCCATGTCGGGGGGCCGGCCGCTGGCTTCCAGTCGCCGAAGTGGAAGTCGCGCGTCTGCGTCCCGGCGTCCGTCTCGACCCGCAGCGTGGTGTCATCCGCCCAGGAGATTCGCAGCCGGGTCGGGACGGCCATGAGCGCCGGCGCCCCGTAGGCCTTGCACTGTTCGCGGGCCGCCTCGTCCTTGGCCGGATCCCATGCATCGCCGACCTTCTTCGCCTCGAGCGTGATCGGGATGCTGGCGTAGTCGCCCTTCGGAGGCGTGATCATCCGCCATCGCCAGTCCTGGGTCACGACCGACACCCAGTAGCCGGTCAACTCGATGGGGACGCTCGCTCGAGCCGTCTGGGCCGCGCCGCCTCGCCCGGGGCCGGCTGCGCGACCTTGTGCCTCGGCGAAGGTCGGCCATGCCAGCCCGATCGCCGCGACCACCAGCAACACGTGTGGGCTCATCGCTTCGTCGTCAAGCCGGCGTACACGGCTTCGACGAACATCGCCGTCGTCCAGGCGCCCGAGTCGGCGCCATATCGCTTCGCGAACCCGCGGGTCGGGTTGGCCGCCTGAACCTGCGCCAGCGTCAGGCCACGGTTGACCATGTCCTTGATGCGGTCCCGGACGATCGTGACCACATTCCGGTACTCGGCCAGGTCGGCGTAATCGGCAACGAATCCATGGCCGGGAATCACC
>DASYRM010000192.1:0-17319 GCA_036004405.1 Vicinamibacterales bacterium | reverse complement strand
ACCGCCATGGCCTACCTCGATTCGATGGTCAAGAACGACGATTTCCTCGTGCACATGGGCAATGCCATGCGGGGATCGCTGCTGGCCGGCAAACCCTATCCCACGGCGGCCGCCACCCCGCCTGCTCAAGACGCTCCCCCCGACGACCGATTGGATCGAGTGCTGTTCGCGATCCACGAGATGCAGGGGCAGCTGAACGACCTGCGCCTCACTCTTGAAGAGCTGCGCAACGGCAGGAAGGGACCGCCGCCCACGATGCCAGCGACTCGGCCTGCGTCCGCCAAAGCCCGCGCGCCCCGCACGAAGCCCTCCGCGAAAGCTGTGGTGGGCAAGGCGAAGCCGCGCAGGCCCGCCCGCGCCCGCAAGGCCGGCAAGGCGCGGGGGTGAGCACTTCCGAAGAGGAACAGGAACGCGAGCTCGAAGCACTCCTGGAGCTGTCGCGGCGTGGACGGGCCAAGCTCGAACGGCTCCACGAGGTCCTGACCTCGCCCGGCCACTACGGCACTGGGGCCACACCGTCTCGAGTCGTCTACCGCGAAAACAAACTGCGCCTGCTGCGTCTGCTGGACGAGCACGGGCAGCCGCGCGCCGGCCGCCCGGCCGTCCTGTTCGTGCCGGCGCCCGTGAGCCGCTACTTCATCGTCGATCTGCTGCCGGGGCGGTCGTTTGCAGGGCACGTCGCTGCTGCGGGCTTCGACGTTTTCGTGATCGACTTCGGAACGCCCACGAGCGAGGACCGCTACGCCGACCTGCCGTACTACGTAGACGGCCTGGTGCGGCGATCGGTCCGCATGGTCTCGACCATCACCGGCCAGCCCGCCATCAACGTGATCGGCTACTGCCTCGGTGGGACGCTGTCGCTTCTTTACGCCGCGCTCTACCCTGAAACCGTTGCCCGCCTCGTGCTGCTCACCACCATGGTGGACGGCGACGTACAGGGTGGCATCGCCTGGGTGGCGCACCGCATGGGGCTCGAAGGCGAGAGCTACGACAACCCGCGCCTGGTGCCGGCGGCCGAAGTGAAAAGCTGGTTCGAAATGCTCGCGCCCGGGTCGAACAGCCTGGTCGGTCGCGTCGGCGATCTCTGGGAACGACTGGACGATCCAGCGGCGAGGTTGCGGGACGTCCGCACCATGGCCACGTGGGTAGACGACGTGGTGCCGGCGCCAGGCCGCCTGCTCGCCGAGATGTACCGGCAGTTCGGGCCAGGACGTAACGGGCTCATGAAGGGGACGTCAACGGTCGGTAACCGTGTGGTAGAGTTAGCGGCCGTTCGGATGCCGGTGTTGTCGGTGTCTGCGGAGAAGGATGCGATTGCGCCGGCCGAGGGCGTGGATGCAATCGCCAAAGTAGTGCCCCAGGCGGAGGTGCTGCGCCTCCCTGGCGGGCATGTCGGGATCGTGGCGGGACGCACGGCCGCATCCCTTTGGCAGCGGACAGTGGAGTTTCTCGCCACACGCGAGGCTGAGCCCAATGGACTGTGACTTCGTGTCGTGGCGCGGGCATCGCGTCCACGTCAAGGTGACGGGCCAGGGCCATCCCCCGCTGATCCTCATCACCGGCCTCGGTGGCAGCACGGACATGTGGACGCCGTTCGCGCAGCAGTTCCAGCACCGCTGCGTGATCCGCTTCGACGTGCCCGGCATGGGGCTCTCGAGCGCGCCGTATGCGCCGATTTCGGTCGCGGGCGTCGCCGATCTCGCCGTGGCGGTGCTCGACGCCCTGGATGTGGAGTGTGCCGACGTCCTCGGATACTCGTATGGCGGCGCCGTGGCCCAGCAGCTGGCGTTTGCCTATCCCGAGCGCGTCTGCCGGCTCGTGCTCGCGGCCACCAACTGCGGCCTCGGTGCCGTGCCCGGGTCGTACGCAGCGATGACCAGTCTGGCGACGCCGCTGCGCTACTACTCGGAGAGCTATTTCGACCGCAGCGCCGCGACGTTGTATGGCGGGATGACGGGGCGCGACCTCTCGATGCGGCGGCGGATGATGGTCGAGCGCCAAACGCATCCGCCATCCGCCTATGGCTACTCGATGCAGCTCCTCGGCACCATCGGCTGGTCGAGCCTGCCGTTCCTCGCGCGCATCCCGCACGATACCCTCGTCATCTGCGGCGACGACGATCCGTTGATTCCGGTGGTGAATGCCGAAACGCTGGCGCGGCGCATTCCCCGCGCACGGCTGGAGATCGTCAAGCGCAGCGGCCATCTGTTCCTGTGCGACGAGGCCAAGCGCCTCTCGGTACGGGTGGCGCGCTTCCTCGACGCCGTTGCCGGGGCCTCGCTCGCCGAACCCGTTACGCAGCTCGTCTAAAGAACGGGTCTGAAGACCCGCACCTACGTGCGGTCCGCGGGCGCGGACATAATAGGGCCGTGTCTTCTGCCGCCGGCACCCGCATCTCCAACAACATCCTCGATACCATCGGGCACACGCCGCTCGTCCGCATCAACGCCATCACGAAGGGCGTCACCGAGGCCACGGTGCTGGCCAAGCTCGAGACGTTCAATCCCGGCAACTCGATCAAGGACCGGATGGCGGTGAAGATGATCGAGGACGCCGAGCGCGCCGGCCTGCTGAAGCCCGGCGGGACGATCGTGGAGGGCACCTCGGGCAACACCGGGATGGGGCTGGCCATCACAGCGGTGATCAAGGGCTACCGCTGCGTGTTCACGACCACCGACAAGCAGTCCAAGGAGAAGATCGACGCCCTCAAGGCGTTTGGTGCCGAAGTCATCGTCTGCCCCACTGACGTCGATCCCGAGGATCCGCGCTCGTACTACTCGGTGTCGACGCGACTGGCGGCCGAGATTCCGGGCGCGTGGAAGGCCAACCAGTACGACAACCTGTCGAACACGGCGGCACACTACGAGCAGACCGGCCCCGAGATCTGGGAGCAGACCGAGGGCACGGTGACGCACCTGGTGGTCGGCGTCGGCACCGGCGGCACCATCAGCGGCATCGGGCGCTACCTCAAGGAACGCAACCCGAAGATCAAGGTGTGGGGCATCGACACCTACGGGTCGGTGTTCAAGAAGTACAAAGAGACCGGGATCTTCGACAAGAACGAGATCTATCCGTACATCACCGAAGGCATCGGCGAGGACTTCCTGCCCTCGAACGTGGACTTCGACATCATCGACCACTTCGAGAAGGTGACCGACAAGGACGCGGCGCTGATGACGCGCCGGCTGGCGCGCGAAGAAGGCATCTGGGTGGGCAACTCCGCCGGGTCGGCGATGGCGGGGCTGCTGCAGCTCAAGGACCACTTCCTGGCCGGCGACGTGGTGGTGGTGGTGTTCCACGACCACGGCTCGCGCTACATGGCCAAGATGTTCAACGACGAGTGGATGCGCTCGAAGGGCTTCTTCGAGGTCATGGGCATGACCGCGCGCGACCTCGTGGCCATGGGCGGCGCCGGTGAGCTGTTTGCCGTTGAAGCGGCACGGCCGGTCGAGGATGCGGCCAAGCTGATGAGCACGCACGACTTCTCGCAGGTATCGGTGACGAAGAACGGCCGTCTGGTTGGATCGCTCAACGAGACGCACCTCTACGAGGAGCTCGTCGGCAACCCCGACATCCGCAAGCACCCGGTCGAAGACATCATGCAGCCGGCCTTCCCGTTCGTGGACATTTCCACCCCGGTGGAGCTGCTGGCGACGATGATCAGCCCGCAGAGCCCGGCGGTGCTCGTGCGCGACTTCACGGCGGAAAAGACTTTCATCATCACGCGCTCCGACATCATCCGCGTCCTGATGTGATCGAAGCACCCCTTCGCGTTCCTCACCGAATGGATGGCTGGATGGTGGCGTCCATAGCCATTCCATCGGTTGGAGGGCTCGTCGGAGTGGCCGGGGGTTGGTTCGAGACATGGTTCCTGGTGCTCGCGATCGCGCCCGTAATCGTGCTGTGGCTGTTCGTCGGAACGCGCTACGACGTTTCGAACGACCACCTGACCATCCGGTGGGGCCCATTCCGTCACGCCCATCCTTTGGCCTCGATTCGTTCGCTTCGCGCGGTGCGCGATCCGTTGTCAGCGAACGGTGCGTCGATCGAGTCGGTCGAGGTGCATCAAGCCGGCGGCCTCCTGGTGCTGTCCCCACGGAATCCTGAGGTGCTCGTATCGGCCATCCGATCGCGTGCCCCGCACGTGGAGCTCGAAGAACAGCACGTGCCGACACCGGACCGACCGGGTGGCCGGCTCCGCACCCGGGGCGACCGCACCACGTTCAGGATTGTTGTCGGCCTGGAGTGCGTGTCCGTACTGGGGTTCGTGGCGATGCTCTACGCCCAGGCCCGTCCGACGCTCGTGATGCTTGCCCCAGACCGGATCACCATGACATCCCTGTTGCGCTCGGCGTCGCTTCGCCGGGCGGACATCACGGGCATCTCTTTGGAAACCGCCTGGCCTGGAGTGCGCCGGCGCCTTGGCGGCACGACGTCCTTCGGCTCGTTTCGCGGGCGGTTCGAGCTGGATGGGCTCGGCACCGGATACGTGTTTGCCGATCGTGGCACGCCGCCGTATGTGCTGGTCAGGACACGGCAGTCGTTTGCATTGCTCGGCTTGGCGGATGCCACCCGGACACGACGGCTCTACGATGCCTTGCGGGGAGGCGCAGCCGTACGGTGATGCGCCATCGCGCTCGTTGCGTCCGGGTCGCCGTCACCACGATGATAGGCATCGTGATCCCCTTGCTCGCCAAGAGCGGCCAGGAGACGGCCCCGATCCTCCGGCACGTCGATCACTTGGTGTTCGCCGTTCCCGACCTCGACGCCGGCGTGGCCGATCTCGAGGGCCGCCTCGGCGTGCGCGCGGCGCCCGGCGGTCCGCACCCCGGTCGCGGCACGCGCAACGCGCTGATCGCGCTCGGCCCCGAGAGCTATCTCGAGATCATCGCGCCGGATCCCGCGCAGCCCGTGCCGGCCGGCGGGCGATGGTTTGGCGTCGACCCGAAGGCGCCGCCGCGACTGGCCGGATGGGCCGCCAAGGGAAGCGATCTGCCGCGGATCGTCGCGGCAGCGGCGCAGCGCGACGTGCCGCTCGGCGAGGTGATGCCCGGCGCGCGCACGCGGCCAGACGGCGTCGAACTGCGTTGGACCCTGACCAATCCCGACGCGAAGTCGGTCTTCGGGCTGGCGCCGTTCTTCATCGACTGGGGTACCAGCCCGCATCCGGCGGCCACGGCGCCGCGCGGCCCGGTGCTCGTGGCGCTGCGCGCCGAGCATCCTCGTCCCGAACTGGCGCGCGAGCCGCTGGCGGCGCTCGGCATCGATCTGCCGGTCGATCCGGGTCCGCGGCCGGCGCTCGTGGCCACGCTGCGCATCGTCTCCGGGCTCGTGGAGCTGCGCTGATGGCGTCTGTGATCAGCCACGCCGTGTTTGCCTCCGGCCTCGGCGCGGCCGCGTCGCCCGGCGCGCGGATGCCCGCGCGCTATTGGGTGACGGTGGCGATCATTGCGGCCTTGCCCGACCTCGACGTCGTCGTGTATCCGCTCGGGTTGAACGCGCCGCACATGCTCGGGCATCGAGGCATCACCCATTCCTTGCCGTTTGCGGCCGTGTTCGCGGCGCTCGTCGTGCGGCTCGTGTTTCGCGACGCGGCCTGGCGCCTCATGTGGGGCCGGTTGTGGGCAGTGTTCTTCGTGGCGATGGCGTCGCACGGGATTCTCGATGCGATGACGAACGGCGGCCAGGGGATCGCGTTCTTCGCGCCGTTCTCGGGCGCGCGCTGGCATTTCCCGTGGCAGCCGATCCTGGTGTCGCCGATCGGGGTCGGGGCGTTCTTCTCGCGCTATGGGCTGCGCGTGCTGCAGAACGAGCTGCTGTCGGTGTGGCTGCCGGCGGCGCTCATGGCCGCGGGGGCCTGGTACGTGCGACGGTCCAGAACGGAGCGGTCACGCCCGGTGATCGGTCCTTAGGATCGGCGCCACCGTCGCACGCCGGCGCCCAACGCGACCGCGCCGAGGAGCGCCAGGAGCGGAGGTTCCGGCACTGGACGGAACGTGAGATCCTCGAGTTCGAGCGCGTGCTCATGGTTGAAGTCGCACGCATGCGGCAGGTCTTCCGGGAATTCGTCACGGCACTCGTCGGGTTGGAAGACGCCGATTTCGAGCCACCGTAGAGCCTTCCATTCGTCGCCCGAGAAATCAATCACCGCGGGCCCACTCAGTAAATCGATCTCCGGTATCTGTATGAGCCCGCCCCGCGACGAGGCGATGTACAAGTTGACGGCCGCTCCCAGCGAGGCTCCATCGATGCGCAGCGTGACGGGAGTGAAGAGATCAAAGCATGGCGCCAAGTCCGCTTTGCAGACAGGAAAGACGTCCCAGACAGGACCTTCGTCGTATCCGACGAGGTCGAAAAACCTGTCGTCATAGAAGGACCAGAACGCCTTGTCGAGCTGCAGTCCGTCCTGCCACAACCAATCGCAGAGTCGATTCTCGTAACTGAATCCGTCGCAATTGTAGTACGGCGAATCTCCGTAGGTGATGGACGTGTGCTCGTGCGGGACCACATCCCAGTTCACGGTCATGAGGCCGGCGCGCGCCGGAGTCGCCCACAGCGCGACGACGAGCGCGAGCAGTGCCGGTATGCTTCGTCCTGGTCTGGCTGACATGGGGGGAGTGTGCTCCCGCGGCGCAGGGCCCGCAATCGTATTTAATTGACGCTCGCACCGGAGGCAGGCGCCATGCAACGTATGCTCTGGATTGCGCTGATGGCCACAATTCCTGCTGGGTGCGGGCCCGCCGACCCGCCCGAGCCGAAGCTCAGCTACCCCAAGTCCGTGACCGGCTCCGTTGTGGACGACTACGGCGGCACGAAAGTGCCGGATCCGTACCGCTGGATGGAGTCGCTCGACTCCAAAGACGTGGCCGCCTGGATCGCGGCCGAGAACGCCGTCACAGAACCGTATTTGAAGACGCTGCCGCTGCGACAGGCGTTCGGGGCGCGCCTCACCGCGCTGTGGAACTATCCACGCGTGGGGCTGCCCGATGTGACGGACACCGGCGCGCTTTTCTACGCCAGGAACTCGGGGCTGCAGCGCCAGGCGCCCATCTACATGCGTGCGCCCGGCAGCACGGTGGCGTCGATCGTGCTCGATCCCAATGCCATTTCCGAGGACGGCTCGATCTCGGTGGGGCAGTGGTCGCCGTCGCCCGATGGATCGCTGCTCGCGTACACGCTCTCCGAGGGCGGCGCCGACTGGCAGACTGTCAAGGTGCGGACCGTTGCGACGGGACAGGACTCGAGCGACGAGGTGCGCTGGATGCGCTTCTCGGATCTGTCCTGGACGAAGGACGGCAAGGGCTTCTTCTACTCACGCTATCCAGAGCCGCCCAAGAACAAGGAACTCGAGGCGGCGCTCGCGAATCACGCGCTCTACTACCACCGTGTCGGCACGCCGCAGTCGCAGGACGTGCGTGTGTACGCGCGCACGGATCTGCCCGAGTGGACCGTCATCGGCTCGGTGTCCGAGGACGGGCGCTATCTGTTCGTGATGATGTATCAGGGCGCCGACAACAAGAACCGCCTTTATTATGCGGACCTCGTCAACCGGATGGCACCGAAGGTGACCGCGCCGATCCACCCGCTCGACGAGAGCGGCGACGCGGAATACCTGCCGTTCGGGCTGAGCGGTTCGACGCTGTTCGTTCGCACCGACAAGCATGCGCCCAACCGCGCCGTCGTGACCACGGTGCTGGGAGCCCCCGGCACGGTGGCGTGGAAGACGATCGTGCCGGAGCGGAAAGAGGCGATCGAGAGCGTGGGGTTCATCGGCGGCCGCGTGGTGGCGCAGTACCTGGTGAACGTGCAGAGCCGCCTGTCGATGTTCGGGCCCGACGGCGCGCCGCTCGGCGACGTGCCGCTGCCCGGCACCGGCACCGTGGGCGCCTTCGCCGGCCGCGACGATCGTCCGGACCTCTGGTATACGTTCACGTCACCACTGATCCCCACCAGCATCCGGCGCCTCAATCAGCGAACCGGCGCGGATACGCCGTTCGAGCCGGCGGCGCCGCCGGTGGACGTGAGCGCTTACGAGACGCGGGCGCTCTTTGCCACATCGAAGGACGGCACCAAGGTGCCGCTGTTCGTCACGGCGAAGAAGGGGCTGGCGCGCGACGGCAGCCACCCGACGATGGTCTATGGCTACGGCGGCTTCTCGGTGAGCATGCTGCCGTCCTATCGGCCCGACGTGCCCGCCTGGCTCGAGCGCGGCGGCGTCTGGGTGACGGTGAGCATGCGTGGCGGCGCCGAGTACGGCGAGGCCTGGCACCAGGCCGGCATGCTGGAGCGGAAACAGAACGTCTTCGACGACTTCATCGCCGCCCTCGAGTTCCTGGTGCGCGAGAAGTACACGTCGCCGCAGCGGATCGGCATCGCGGGCGACTCCAACGGCGGCCTGCTCGTGGGCGCCGTGATGGAGCAACGGCCGGATCTGATGGCGGTGGCGCTGCCCGGCGTCGGCGTGATGGACATGCTGCGCTTCGACCAGTTCACCGGCGGGCGGTACTGGACGACGGAATACGGGTCGGCTTCGAACCCGGCGCAGTTTCCGTTTCTCATCAAGTATTCGCCGCTGCACAATCTGAAGAAGGGCACCTGCTATCCCGCCACGCTCATCACGACGGCCGACCATGACGACCGTGTGGTGCCGAGCCACTCGTTCAAGTTCGCGGCGGCGCTGCAGTCGGCGCAGGGGTGCGACAGGCCGGTGCTGATCCGGATCGAGGTGCAGGGGTCGCATGGCTACCGGCCGACGGACAAGCTGATTGCCGAGCGCGCGGACCAGTGGGCCTTCGCCGCGGCGCACATGGGTCTGAAGTAGAGGCGGGTCAAGTGAAGACGATCGGCATCGTCGGCGGCATCGGCCCCGAATCCACCATCGACTACTACCGGCTGCTGCTCGCCCGCGCGCCAGAGCTCGCCGGCACACGGTCGCCGCAGATCGTGATCAACAGCGTGGATTTCTGGGCGATGCGGCGGCTGCTCGATGCCGGTGACGACGCGGGCCTGGTCGAAATGCTCGTCAGCGACATCGACGTGCTGGCCCGCGCCGGTGCCGGGCTGGCGATCATTGCCGCCAATACGCCGCACATGGTGTTCGACCGCGTGCGGCCGCGCGCGGCCGTCCCGCTTGTCAGCATCGTCGAGGCCACTCGCGACGCGGCGGAAGCGCAGGGTCTGCGGCGGCTCGGCCTGCTCGGCACGCGGTTCACCACGCAGGCGCGGTTCTACCCCGAGGTGTTCGCGGCGCGTGGCCTCGAGATCGTGGCGCCCGAGAAGGACGACCTCGAGTACGTGCATGACAAGTACATCGCCGAGCTCGTCGAGGGGCGGTTTCTCGATTCGACGCGCACGGGACTGGTCGGCGTGATGCAGCGCCTGCGCGATCGTGCGGGCGTTGACGGCGTCATCCTCGGCGGCACCGAGCTGCCGCTGATTCTGCGCGACGTGTCGTTCGCGCTGCCGCTCCTCGACACCACTCGCATCCACGTCGATGCGGCGCTTCATGCCGCCATCTCATAGGAGTCGCCGATGAAAGCCGTTGCCGTTGGTGTGCTTGTCGCGGTTGTGTCCGGGAGCCAGCTGGACGCCTAGACCGTGGCGTTGAACCGCGTGATGCGTCAGAAGCTGATCGACGCCCAAAATGTGCTTGGGGCGGTGGTGACCACCAACTGGAGAGAGCTCGAGCGCGGCAGCCGGGCACTCGTGAAAGCCACCGAAGAGCCCGCCTGGCAGGTGCTGGCGTCTCCCGAATACGTCAAGCAGAGCGAGGCGTTCGTGCGGGCGGCCAACGATCTGCTCGACGCCGCTACACGCCGCGATCAGGAGGCCGCCCCGCTCGCGTACGTCGCACTGACGATGCGCTGCGTGCAGTGCCACCGCTACGTGGCCCGCGCCCGCGTCGCGGCCGCCAAGTAGGACGCATGGGGGCGCGCGTCAGGCTCGCGCTCCTGGCGGCGGCCCTCATCGCGCCGCTCTTGCCGTTTGCGGCGTACCTCTGGTCGATCGGGCGAAGGACCGTGCGGAACCAGCGATTCCCGCCACCCGGAGTCAGGGTCCTCCGCGCCACGGCCGCAACGACTGGCGGCTCCGCCGTGACGCGAGGGCGTGTGCTACAGGGGCTGGCGCTGGTGCTGGGCGCCGCCGCGCTCGCCCTCGGCGTCATGCTGTGGCGGCTCGACCAGCTGTTTGCAGGGGGAGGTCTCTAATCTTCGGCTCGCCCGCCGTTGGCGTAGACGCCGCGGTATGCCGGCGGTAGCACTGCCGCGACCGCGAGGCCGATGCCATCAACGATCGCGCGGCGATCGTGGCAGGCCCGGGCCCGCAGTGCGTCCGCACGCATCGGAGCGCCGATCGTGAGCGTGACCGCGGTGGCACGAAGGTGCGTATCGCCGACGGGGAAGAGCGCCTCCGGTCCCGTCAATCCGACCGGGAGGACCCATGTGCCCGGCACCTCGAGATAACGCGCGACAGCCGGCAGCATGCGCTGCATCCGGCCGCCGCGGCTGCGAGTGCCCTCGCCGAACAGCACCAGCCCGTCACCCGCCGCGAGCCGCTCGTGCGCCACCTGGATGGCCTGCCGCGCGGCCCGGGCTACCTCGCGCGCGTTGAGCACGGCTTCCTCGGACGAGACGTCGGTGCTCTGGGGCACTTTGATTGTGCCGAAGCACAGGCTCGAGAAACGCCGCTCGCGGCTGGTAAACACCTTGGGGCCGGCGAGCGCGGTGAGTCTCTCTGCGAGCTCCGCGCCGTCGCGATGCAGCAGGATCTCGATGACGTTCGCGTCGGCGTAGGAGAGATGATTCGAGACGACGACGACCGGCGCGCCGGCGACACCAGCCAGGTGGTGCGCGCCGACCAGCCGCGACTCCGCTGTGAGGAAGCGTTCGGCGAGCAGATGGTGGATGCGCCGCGCCAGCGAGTCCGGCGGGGAGTAGGCCAAGCCGTCGTCGGTGGAGAGGCGCTCCATGAGCGCGACGAGCGACTCGGGGCCGTCGCGATCGATCTCGCGCTCGAGCGCGGCGCGAACGTCACCGCGATCGAGAAGGTCCTGGCTACCAAGAAACGAGACGATCGCCTCGACGAGCGCGTGTTTCGGCGCCGTGGTCATGCTCGAGTGGGACGCCGTCGATGTGGACGCGTTCAAATCGCCGCCGGCCGAGCCGCCGCGATCCCCGCGAGAACGTTGGTCAGCTCCTGCGGCTGATCGAGCATCACGTCGTGGCCACAGGTCATCGTGATCGCATTCCATCCCTGCGTTCTGGCGCGCTCGTAGAACGGCGGAAACGGCGAGCCGTTGAACCCGCTTGCAAGAATGAATGTGGTCGGCACCGTGGCGCCTCGCCCACTCAGGGTCAAAGGCTGCTGGAAGGTGGCCAGCGGCTGCATCGTGCACTGCCGGTCCACCCACTCTCGGTCTGTCGGATTCACGCTGAAGACTTCGGCCGGGATGGGTGGCACCTTCCAGCCGTCGCCGACGTCTCGCGCGAGCTCCAGCTGCAAGGCCCGCTGAGCGTCCGGCAGCACGTCGTGCACGCTCTGCCCGTTCTCCAGAACGAAGGCGTCGAGGTAGACCAGGGCCTGGATGCACTCGGGCACGCGATCGGCCGCGCCGGCGATCACGGCGCCGCCGTACGAGTGGCCGCACAGGACGACGTCCGACAACCCTTCCCACCGAATGAGGTTGACGACGTCGTCGATGTGGGTGTCCAGGTTGACGGCACGTGAAAGCAGATGGGCGCGTTCCCCGACACCGGTCAGCGTCGGCGTGAACACCTCGTGCCCGAGCGCCTGGAGCGCAGAGCGGACACGTTTCCAGCACCAGCTGCCGTGCCACGCGCCGTGGACCAGCACAAATGTCGACATTCAGGGCAGCTTGAGCGTGTCTTTGATCTGCTTGGCGGTCATCCCCTTGACGTAGACCGCGGTGCCAGTATCGAAACTCTTCGAGCTGGCGAGATTGCCGGTCACCACCGGATCGAAGCCGGCATCGATGACGAGCTGAACGACGGTTTTCACCGCGGCAGGGTCGTCGCCCGCCACCGGAATCCCGAGCTTCTCGCCGGCGCGGTTTGCGTCCCGTTCCACCTGCACGAAGCTGAGGGCGTTGAACGCCCGCACGAGCCGCACGCCCGGGATGTACCCGGCCGTCGCGACGCCAGTTCCGCGCGCCTTGGCGTCGGTGGCCATCGGGCCGTCGCGGTCTTCGCGCGGGTTGCCCAGGTCGATGACAATCTTGCCCTTCATCAAGGGTCCGTAGTCCTTGCCGACCTGTGGCGTGACTCCGTAGGGCACGGCAATCACGACGATGTCGCCGAACGTTGCGGCGTCCTGCGGCAGCCCCGCCTTGGCGTTCGGGCCCGCCTTGGCGACGAGCTCCTTGAGCTCCTCGGGGTGGCGCGACGAGAAGAGCACCGGGTAGCCGGCCTTCGCGAAGAGGATGCCGAGCGCTCCACCCTGGCGGCCCGAGCCGATGAGGCCGATCTTCGGCTTCGACTGCGCCCAGGCGGGAAGCGCGGCGCCGGAGACGGCCATGACGGCCGCCACGAGGACGACGACGAACTGCCGACGCGACTGTCTGCTCATGGGCCGGGCTCCTAACGGGCCGCCTGAAAAGGCGGCCCCTACGACGAGGATGGGCCACCTGAAGAGGCGGCCCCCACGACGGAAATCCTATTCGATCGCTTTGACGATGTCCTCGACCACCTTCTTGGCGTCGCCGAACACCATCATCGTCCGATCCATGTAGAACAGCGGGTTGTCGATGCCGGCGTAGCCCGACGCCATCGACCGCTTGTTCACGATCACCGTGCGGGCCTTGTGGGCCTCGAGGATCGGCATGCCGTAGATGGGGCTGCCCGGCGTTTCGGCCAGCGGGTTCACCACGTCGTTGGCGCCGAGCACGAACGCCACGTCGGTGGTGCCGAAGTTGCTGTTGATGTCTTCCATCTCGACCACCTGGTCGTAGGGCACCTCGGCCTCGGCCAGCAGCACGTTCATGTGGCCCGGCATGCGGCCGGCCACGGGGTGGATGGCATAACGCACGTTGACGCCCTTGGCCGACAGCTTGTGCGCCATCTCCTTCACCGCGTGCTGCGCGCGCGCCACCGCCAGGCCGTAGCCGGGGACGATGATCACGCTCTCGGCGTTGCCGAGCAGGAAGGCGACGTCGTCGGGCGAGCCCGAGCGCACGCTCTTCTGCTGCGCGCCGCCAGCGGCGGCGCCCTCGGCCGCGCCGAAGCCGCCGAGGATGACGCTGAAGAACGAGCGGTTCATCGCCTTGCACATGATGTAGGAGAGAATCGCGCCCGACGAGCCCACGAGCGATCCGGCCACGATGAGCAGCGGGTTGTTGAGCGAAAAGCCGATACCCGACGCCGCCCAGCCCGAGTAGCTGTTCAGCATCGAGATCACGACCGGCATGTCGGCGCCGCCGATCGGGATGATGACGAGCACGCCGAGCACGAAGGCGATGGCCGTCATGATGAGAAACGGCGGCCACTTTGCTTCCGGCGACGCGACGAAGAACGCGATCCCGAAGCCGATCATCGCCACGAACATCAGCAGGTTGACGATCTGCTGCCCCTTGAACACGATCGGCGCGCTCGAGAACAGCCGGAACTTGTTGCCCAGGCCGGCCAGCTTGCCGAACGCGATCACCGAACCGGAAAACGTCATCGCACCGATGAACGTACCGAGGAAGAGCTCGATGCGGTTGCCGGCCGGGATCGGATCTTCCAGGTTGAACGCGGTGGGCGCGCTGACCACCGCGGTGGCGATGAGCACGGCCGCGAGACCGACCAGCGAGTGCATCGCGGCCACCAGCTCCGGCATCTGCGTCATCTCGACGCGTGTGGCCGCGTACCAGCCGATCAAGCCGCCTACCACGAGCGCGCCGATCGACAGCGTCACGCTCTGGGTGATGGCAAAGGTGACCAGCACGGCGATCACCATGCCGACGATGCCGAAGCGGTTGCCCTGCCGTGCCGAGAGCGGATGCGAGAGCCCCTTGAGGGCGAGGATGAAGAGGACGCTCGCGACGAGGTAGAGAAGAGCGACCTGGTTGGGAGACAGCAACTGCGCGGCGGTCGCCATTACTTCTTCGGGTCCTTCCTCTTGAACATCTCGAGCATGCGCTCGGTGACGAGGAAGCCGCCAAAGGTGTTGATGGCGACGAGCACGACGGCGGCCGCGCCGAGGATGGCGCCGAGGCCGCTGGCAGTGGCGCCGGCGGCCAGGATGGCGCCGACGATGATCACCGAGCTGATCGCGTTGGTGACGCTCATGAGCGGCGTGTGCAGCGCCGGCGTCACGTTCCACACCACGTGGTAGCCGACGAACACGGCCAGGACAAAGACCGTGAGGTTGGTGATGAGCGGGTCGACCGCGACTCCGTGCAAAGGTCAGCTCCTGGCGGGGGCGCCGTCGGCGCAGACGAGCGTGCCGGCGATGATCTCGTCGGACTTGTCGATCTTCAACTCGCCCGTCTTGGCGTCGAACAGCAGGTTGATGAAATTGAGCAGGTTGCGCGCATAGAGGGCGCTCGAGTCGGCGGCCATCTCCGCGGGCAGGCTCGACGGCGCCACGATCTTCACGCCGTTCTGCACCACCACCTGGTCGGCCACGCTGAAGGCGCAGTTGCCGCCCTGCTTCACGGCGAGATCGACGATGACCGAGCCCGGCTTCATCGCGCGAACGGTCTCTTCGGTGACCAGGCGAGGGGCGGGCCGGCCGGGAATGAGCGCGGTGGTGATGACGATGTCCGCGGCCTTGGCGCGCTCCTGGATGAGCGCGGACTGGCGCTGCTTGTAGTCGTCGCTCATCTCGCGCGCATAGCCGCCGGCGGCCGCCTGCTCCTTGAGCTCGGCTTCCGACAGGGCGACCTCGACGAACTTGGCGCCGAGCGATTCAACCTGTTCCTTCACCGCCGGCCGCACGTCGAAGGCTTCGATCACGGCGCCCAGGCGCTTGGCGGTGGCGATGGCCTGCAGCCCGGCGACGCCGGCGCCGAGCACCAGCACCCGGGCGGCCTTCACCGTGCCGGCCGCCGTCATCAGCATGGGCATGAAGCGGCCGTACTCGTAGGCGGCCACAAGCACCGCCTTGTAGCCGGCGATGTTGGCCTGCGACGACAGGACGTCCATCGCCTGCGCGCGCGAAATGCGCGGCAGCAGTTCCATGGCGAATGCCGTAACGCCGCTCGAGACGAGCCCGTCGAGCGGCTCGTGCGGCGACAGCAGTCCCACCAGCAGTCCGCCTTTCCGCAGGAGTGCAAGTTCCTGCGGTTCGGGCTTCCGCACCTTCAGGACGATGTCGGCCTGGTAGGCGTCGGCCGCCGTGGGCACGATGCGGGCGCCGGCGGCTTCGTAGTCGCTGTCGCGGATGGCGGCGCGTTCACCGGCACCAGCCTGGATACTCACGGTGTGGCGGCCGCCCGCCACGAGCTTTTTCACGGTTTCCGGGGTAGCGGCCACACGCGCTTCGCCCGGATAGATTTCGGCTGGTACGCCGATGTGCATCGAGTTGAACCCCTGTCGAGTGACCCCTGAGGTGCCGCCCGGATTCAACGCTCCGCATCGGCCACGAGGTTGCAGCCCGATATTCTATACGGCTTCGGGCTTCTGGCCTCAGGCTACTCTCTAAAGGTGTCGCAGCTCTCGATCTGACCGCTTTCGAGGCCGCGCGTCAGCCACGACACGCGCTGCTCGGACGAGCCGTGCGTGAACGACTCGGGCACCACGCGACCCTGCGACTGGCGCTGCAGGCGATCGTCGCCAATGGCGGCCGCGGCGCGGAGCCCCTCTTCGGCATCGCCGGGCTGCAGCAGGTCGTGCTGCGCGGCGTAATGCCCCCAGACGCCGGCGTAGCAGTCTGCCTGGAGCTCGAGGCGCACCGAAAGGGCGTTGCCCTCGCCGCGGCGCACGCGCTGGCGCGCGCTCGAGACCCGCTCGGACACGCCGAGCAGGTTCTGCACGTGATGTCCGATCTCGTGGGCGATGACGTACGCCTGCGCGAAGTCGCCGGGCGCGCCGAAGCGCTGATCGAGCTCTTCGAAGAACGAGGTGTCGAGGTACACCTTGCGATCGCCGGGGCAGTAGAACGGGCCCATTGCCGACTCGCCGAGGCCGCACGCCGTATCGGTGGCGCCGGAGAACAGCACCAACGTCGGTTCTTCGTACCGGCTGCCGTTATTGCGGAAGATGGTCGTCCAGGTGTCTTCGGTGTCTTTCAGGACCACGCGCATGAACCGCGTCTGGGGATCGGTCGCCGGCGGCGCATTCGGGTCTGGTTCGGAATAGCCGCCCTGGTCCGTGGAGCCGCCGATGAGATCGAGTGGGTTCTGTCCGGTGAGCGCGGAGAAGAGAAGCAGGAGCACGACGCCGCCGATACCTCCGCCGACCGGCAGGCCCAGTCGCATGCCGACGCCACCGGCGCCACGACGATCCTCGACGTTACCGCTTTCGCCTCGGCCTTCCCATCTCATCGGCTGGTGCCCCCGGGCAGTATCTGGCAAACCGGCTTTGCCGGTTCGCTATTATGCAAGCCATGGACCTGGGCCTTTCGGGAAAGATTGCCGTGGTAACCGGCTCGAGCCGCGGGCTGGGGCTTGCCAGCGCGCGCGCGCTGGCCGCCGAGGGATGCCACGTGGTGCTGTGCGCCCGCTCGCGGGCGGGGCTCGACGCCGCCGTGCACCTGATTGCTGAGACTGCCGCTCCGCCAGCCCGGCTGCACGCGGTGGAGGCCGACGTCAGCACCAGCGCCGGCGTGCGGGCCGTGATCGACGCCGCGGTTGAAAACTTCGGAGGCATCGACATCCTCGTGAACAACGTCGGTTCGTCGATGGGCACCGACCTCCTCGGGACCGGCGACGAGGTGTGGCACCAGGCCCTCGAGCAGAACCTGTTCCCTTCGATCCGCGCGTCGCGGCTGGCGGTGCCCTACATGGAGCAGCGCGGAGGCGGGGCGATCGTCATCATCGCGTCGATTTACGGCCGCGAGGCCGGCGGCCGCATGGCCTACAACGTGGTGAAGGCGGCGGAGATCAGCCTGGCCAAGTCGCTGGCCCAGCAGCTGGCGCCGTCGAACATCCGCGTGAACAGCGTGTCGCCTGGCTCGATCTCTTTCGAAGGCGGCTCCTGGTGGAAGCGGCAGCAGGAGCAGCCGGCGGCCATGGCCGAGTTCGTGAAGCGCGAGATTCCGATGGGCCGCTTCGGCCGGCCCGAGGAAGTGGGCGATGTGGTGGCGTTTCTCGCCAGCGCGCGCGCCAGCTGGATCAGCGGGACGTCAGTGGTCGTCGACGGCTGCCAGAGTCGCGGGGGG
>DASYRM010000191.1:0-20131 GCA_036004405.1 Vicinamibacterales bacterium | reverse complement strand
GGTTCACGCCGCGCCTGGACGCCTTCGCGTCCGAGAGCGTCGTCTTCCGCAACGCGTTCACGCGCTTTGGCGGCACCGGCCTGTCGGTGCCTGCCATCTGGGCCGGATCGGCGCTCGTGCACAAGCAGTACGTGCAGCCGTTCCACCCGATGAACACGCTCGAGAAGCTGCTCGACGTGAACGGGTACCGCACGCTGATCAGCCTCGACTCGATCATGAGCCGGCTGCTCACGAAGTCCACGCGCCTCGACGAGCTGGACGCCGGCGTGGCGAACATGGACTACCGGTTGTGCGCGACGCTCGGCCAGATCGAAACGAAGCTCGCCTCGCTGGATCCGGCCGCGCCCCTCTTCGCCTACTCGCTGCCGCAGGACGTGCACATGTCACGCCTGCCGGCCACGGTGGAATCGGGGCCCGAGTACCGGGACTTCCACGCGCCCTACGCCACCAAGGTCCATGCGATCGACGCGTGCTTCGGGCAGTTCGTGGATACGCTCAAGGCGCGCGGCCTGTACGACCGGAGCCTCATCGTGCTCACGTCGGATCACGGCGAGATGCTGGGCGAGGACGGGCGCTTCGGCCACAGCACGCACCTCTTCCCGCCGGTGATTCGCGTGCCGCTCATCATGCACCTGCCAACGGAGCTGGCACGGCGGGCGGTCATCGACGTGAACACCCTGGCGCTCTCCACCGACATTACGCCCACGATCTACTCGGCGCTCGGCTACACGCCGGCACCAGGCAACCCGCTCATGGGCCGCTCGCTCGTGATGATGGACGGGCAGGCCGTGGCGGCGCGCCGGCGCGAGCCGGTGGTCATCGCGTCGAGCTATGGTCCGGTCTATGCGGTGCTCCAGGACAACGGGCAGCGGCTCTACATCGCCGACGCGCTGACCGGCCTCGACATCGCCTACGAACGCACCGGCGCCGGCCCCTGGTCCGGCGTCGAGGTGACGACCGCGGCGCGGACGATCAATCAGTTCCTCATCCGCCAGCACATCGACGAGGTGTCACGCGTCTTTCATGTAAACGACGCGCCCGCCCACCACGGTGAGGACTGAGCGAATGCGCGTGATCTCCTCGTCAGGCACCGTGAAGTAGTCGCGGTCCAGCACCGCCAGATCGGCGTGGTTCCCCACCTCGATCGATCCGAGGTCGTCTTCCTCGATGAACCACTTGTTGGCGCCCGTGGCGAGCCACAGCGTCTCGGCGCGCGTCAGCGTCTGCCCCGCGTTCACCACGTCGCCCTTCAGGTTCTTCCCCGTGATCATGGTGTAGAAGTTCAGCCACGGGCTGATCACGGTGATGTCGCCGCCGTCGGAGTGATAGCCGAGCGGGATGCCGTTGTCGAACAGCGTCCGATAGGCCGGCCCGACGCCGGTGCCCGTGCGCAGCGGTCCCCACCCCACCAGCAGGCCGCCGCCGATCGCCTTGAAACGGTTGACGAGCTCCGGCGTGGTCTGCGGCACGTGCGAGATGACCCAGCGCAGGTTCGTGAGCGGAATCTCCGCGTGCACCTTCTCGCGGCTTTCGACCAGCGCCTGAAACGACGCCAGGTTGAGCGTGTGGTCCTCGCCCCGCCATCCCGCCGCGGCGATCGCGCGCAGGCCGTTGATGCCGCCGCCGGTGAACTCGCCGATGCCGCCGCTGCGGATCCAGTCGTTGCCGAAGAACGGCAGCGAATTGCGCAGCCGGGGCGCCAGCGTCGGCAGCGACGCATCGGCCGGCGGATCCTGGTGGAGGTAGTTGAAGCGCAGGCGGGCCGGCAGCCGCTGCTCCGCCGCCAGGGCGAGGAACGGCTGGTGCATCGTGTAGGTGTTCTCGTTGGCCACGCCGCCGCTCGGCAGCTCGGAATGGAAGGCGCCGTTGTCGAGATGTGTGGTGATGCCGAGGCCGGCGTAGTAGCTCATCGCCTCGAGGGCATTGCGCTTCCGCGACTCGGGTGTGAGCGCCTGCTCCCGCAGCAGCTTCAGCGCCAGCGTCGCGCCGGTGGCGTTCGGCGCGATGGCCCCGTCGGCCGCCACCGTGCCGCCCTGTTTCTCGAGCCACGCCTTGCCGAGGCTGTTGGTGCGCACGCCGCCCTGCGCGCCGTTGATGTAGACGGGCCGGTTCACCGCATCCAGCTCGGCCAGGGTGGGCAGCCGCTGTTCGCGGAGCTGCATCGCCGCCACCGGACCGATCGTGGTGATGAACTCACCCGCCGGCACGCCCGCTGCCTTGGCCTGGTAGCGCGCAACGGCTTCGGGCACGGTGAAGACGTCCTCGGCCAGCACGTGCCACCCGGGCCGGTTGCCCACCAGGACGATGTGATCGTGGGCGTCGATGATGCCGGGAATGACGGTGCGCCCCTTGAGATCGATCACCCGCGCGTCCCGCCGCGGGACGCGGTCGCCGACGGCGGCAAAGCGGCCGTTCCGGACGAGCAGCTGCGACACCACCCGCCGGGCGCGATCCATGGTGTGGATGCGCCCGTTCACCAGCGCGATGTCCTGGAGCGCCGGCGGCGCGCCAACCGGCCGGTCCTGCGCATGTGCGTCCGCTGGCCACAGGGCGGCGCCCAGGCCCATCGCGCCGCTGGTGGCGAGAAACTGCCGCCGGGAAATCGTTGTCCGCACCATGCGCGGAGTCTACAATGCGGACGCTTTCCACAACGAGGGTCCAACCATGAGAGCTGCCGTCCTTGTCGCCTGCGGCCTCCTCGTCGGAGCGGGGGCGCTGTCCGCGCACCATTCGTTTGCCGCCGAATACGACGGCAACCTGCCGGTGACCGTCTCCGGCACCGTGGCCAAGATCGACTGGCAGAACCCGCACATCTACGTCTACGTCGACGCGAAGGACGATCAGGGCAAAGTGGCCCAGTGGAAGTTCGAGGGCTACCCGCCCAACATGCTGGTGCGCCAGGGCTGGAAGCGCGACACCACGATGAAGGTGGGCGACCCGATCACGGTCACCGGCTGGCGCGCGCGCCTCGATCCCCATCAGGGCGCCGCGCGCGAGGTGACGTTTGCCGACGGCCGCAAGCTGATGGCCGGGCCGCCGGCGGGCACCGGCGGGCAATAGCGAACCGGCGTCAAGCCGGTTTGCCAGATACTGCGGAGGCGGCATGCTGACAACGCGCACGCTGACGGCGATCGCGCTCCTGCTCTCGCTGGCTGCCCCCGGCGCGGGCCCGGTGGTCGCGCAGACCGCCACGCCCAAGCCGCGGCCCGTGCCGCGCACGGCGGACGGCAAGCCGGATCTCTCGGGCATCTGGATCGCGGGCGGCATCGCACTGCTCTTCGGCGAGGCCGAGGCCGCGCGCATCCGCGAGGCCGACAAGGCCGCGGGCCGGCCGGCGCCGCCGCCGCGCGAGCCGCCGCCCTACAAGCCCGAGGCCGACAAGAAGCGGCAGGAGTATCTGGCGCGCCGCGGCATCGACGATCCCATGGCCCGCTGCCTGCTCACCGGCGTGCCGCGCATCACCGTGCGCCCGCTGCCGTTCGAGATCGTGCAGCTGCCGAAGCGCGTGCTCATCCTGTACGAGATCCACCACGCGTTCCGCATCATCCCCACCGACGGCCGCCCCCATCCGGACGACATGGAGCCGTCGTACCTCGGCGACTCGGTGGCGCGGTGGGACGGCGACACGCTGGTGGTGGACGTGACCGGCTTCAACGACAAGACCTGGCTGGCCGGCGTCGGCACCATCCACAGCGAGAAGCTGCGCGTGACCGAGCGCTACCGGCGCGACACCTACGACACCATCGTCTACGACGTCACGATGGACGACCCCGAGGTGTTCACGAAGCCGTGGCACCAGCAGGAGACGTTCCGGCTGCGGCCGGGCGAGCGCCTGCGCGAGTACGAGTGCATCGAGAACAACGAGGACATCGTCCGCTGGGAGAAGCTCCTCGAGACGGAGTTCAAGAAGTAGGGGCCGCCTTCAGGCGGCCCGTTCCGTCCCGTCCGTCGTAGGGGCCACCTTCAGGTGGCCCGTTCCGTCCCGTCCGTCGTAGGGGCCGCCTTCAGGCGGCCCGTTGGATGTACTCCAACAGCGCTTCCCGCGTGTAGAGAAACGATCCCCAGAACGGATACTCCGCGGGCGACCGGACGAGCCCGGCGCGCACGGGGTTCGCGATCGTGTACCGGGCGACCACGGCCGTCGCCTCGTCGTTCCTCAGCACCCGCTCGAATCCGTAGCGCTGCCACAGATACAGCCTGGTCCGCTGGCGAAAGTAGAAGCCGGAGTACTGCTTCGCCCATTTGGTGAACCGCTTCAAGTCAGCATCGTCACGTTCGCCCGCCAGGAGTAAGTGCACGTGATCGGGCATGAAGCAGTACGCAATCACCGCAAACGCCTGTTCGCTCGCCGCTCGCTGAAACTGCTCGCAGACGAGCGCGACGTGCCGCGCGTCGACGAAGTGACGAGCCCGATCGTGGGTGCAAAGAGTCAGGAAATAGCGGTACGGGCCCGAGTAGTCGAACCCGCGGAGATGTTGGGGATAACGGCGCATACCCCCAGCGAGGCAAACCCGGGGCCAACGGGCCGCCTGAAGGCGGCCCCCACGACGGTCACCGGACCGCGGCGTCGTAGACGATGCGGCCGCCCACCATCGTCAACACCGGCGTGATGTTCCGGATGTCGTCAGCCGGCACGGTCAGATAGTCGCGGTCGAGCACCACGAGGTCTGCCAGCTTGCCGATTTCGAGCGAGCCGATCTGTTTCTCGCGGAACACGAACCGGGCATTCTGGCGCGTGTGCGCGATGAGCGCATCCTTGCGGTCGAGCGTCTCGCGCAGCACCGTGGCGCCGCCCACCATCTTGCCCGTCACCGCCCAGCCCAGCGTCGTGAACGGGAGGATCTGGTTGGCGCGGCTGCCGTCGCTGCCGAGACCCCAGACCACGCCGCTCGCCTGAATCGTGCGCAGCCGCGGCATGTCGGCGGCGGCAGCGTCGCCGAACACCCGTCGGTTGATGCCGCCGTTGATGACCGCCCACGGATGCACGGCCGCGGCCACGCCCAGCTTCTTCATCCGGGCCAGATGCGACGCGTTCACCTGATTGAGGTGCGCGAGCGCCCAGCGCAGCGGCGCCACCGGGTACTCGCGGTCGATCGCCTCGATCTGGTCGAGAAATGCCCCGATGGTCGCCGTGAGGTTCGCGTGCACGTGCAGCGGCAGCCTGGCCTTCGCGATCTCGGTGGCCATCCGGCGCCACTGGACGAGATCGTCGGCGCCGGGCATCGACGCCTTGATGAACATCGGATCGTGGAGCGGCCCGTACACGCTCTCGCCAAAGGCGATGTCGTCGATGAAGTCGTTGCCCTGCCCCACCGTCATGGCGCGGATGATCGGCAGCGCGTTATCGACCTGCGCGGGCGTCGACGCGGCGGCGCCGACGATGCAGAAGACGCGAACATCGAGCTGCTGGCGCTCGGCCAGACGCCGGTAGAGCGGCAGGACATCCGGCTCGCACCCGGCGCTGCCAAAGGCGGTCAGGCCGGCTTTGTTGAGCTCGCGCAACATCGCCCGCGTGCTGTGTTCGAGCGCGTCGCCGGACGCGGTCGGCAGCCGCGCGGCCAGGGCACGAATGCCCGCCTCCTCGATCTCGCCGGTCGTCGAGCCCGTGACACCCAGCGCCTCGAGCGCGCGGCTGTTCAAGTACGACCGGTAGTACGACGCCTGCAGCAGTACCGGGTGGCGTGGCGCCACGCCATCGAGCTCCTCGCGCGTGAACGGCCTGGCATCATCGGCAAACTGCTCCAGCGCCCAGCCGCCGAGCGTGTAGATCCACTCGCCCGGAGGCGTCGCGGCGGCGCGCGCGCGCAGCAGCTCGAGGGCACGCGCTCGCGAGCCGACGCCGTCGAGCCGCACCTCCCGCTGCCATGTAGTGCCGGCGCGCAGCAGATGCATGTGGTTGTCGATGAGCCCGGGGATGACGGCTTTGCCGCCGAGGTCGATGCGGCGCGTCGTGGGGCCGGCCAGCCGCGTCACGGCGGCGCTGGTGCCCACCGCGACGATCCGATCGCCGCGGACGCCGAGTGCCTGCGCGACGGTGAACCGGTCGTCAACGGTGATGATGCGGCCGTTGACGAGGAGCAGGTCGAGCGGGGCCGCCTGCCCGCCGAGCCAGGTGGCGCCGGCAAGGAGCATGCTCGCGACGACCAGAAGGACGTGGCGGCCAGTCATGGGACCTCTCAGCGGGTGAGCGAGAACGTGTAGACCGCGCCGGCTTCGTCCACCGACGTGTCGGCAGGATTGGCAGCCGTCCCGCTGTCTTCGCCGGGCGCGCCCACGACGAGCAGGCGTCCGCTGCGATCGAGGCTCACCGAGCCGCCGAACTGGTCGAAGGCTTCCGTGTTGCTTCCCTTGGTGTAGGCCTGCGGGCGCCACGTGGTGCCGGACCGCACGAACAGATAGACCGCGCCGGCGTCGATGGCGGCATCATCGTTCCGGCCGTTGATGCCCTTCGCGCTGCCATCCTCGACCGACGCGCTGATGACGGCCACGTTGCCATCGCCACTCAGCGCGAGCCGTTCGCCGAAGGTGTCATTGGGCCCGGCGTTCGACGACTTGAGGAAGGCCTGCTGCGACCAGGTGCCTCCGCTGCGCACGAACACATAGGCGGCGCCCATCGACAGGTCGTCGCGCCAGTCGTTGTCGCAGCCGGGCGGATTGACGCCGGTGGCGGCGCAATCCTCGTCCAGCGAGCCGACGAGCAGCGTGGTGCCGTCGTCGCTCAGCGCGACATCCACGCCAAACGCATCCTGCGTCTCGAGGTTCGACGGCTTGATGTACGCCTGCTGCGCCCACATCCCGCCAGTGCGGGTGAACACGTAGGCCGCGCCGGAGCCGCCGGCGCGGTTGTCGTCCGGACCGTTCACCTGCCGCGCGGATCCATCTTCGTCGAAGGCGCCGACCGCCAGCACGCTCCCGTCGCGGCTGAGGGCCACGGCGTATCCAAACAGGTCACCCGCGCCGATGTTCGCCGACTTGACGTACGCCTGCTGCGACCACGCCCGGCCGGTGCGCGTGAAGACGTACACCGCCCCCGCCGACGCCGCCGAGTTGTCGGCCTGGTTGCCGTTGATGCCCGGCGTCCCGCCATCCTCGGTGAGCGCGCCGACCGCCAGCGTCGCCCCGTCGCCGCTCAGCGCCAGCGAGAACCCGAACTGGTCGCCCTCGCCGAAGGTGTCGGCAGTACCGGCCTCGCCGGTGTTGGACGCCTTCACGTAGGCCTGCTGCGACCAGGTGGCGCCTTGACGCGTGAAGACGTAGACCGCGCCGGCCTGGGGAATCGACTCGTCCTGCTGGTTGCCGTTGATGCCCTTGGCGCTGCCGGACTCCCAGTACGCCGACACGGCCAGCGTGTTGCCGTCGTCGCTCAGCGCTACGTAGTGGCCGAAGCCAGCGCTCATCTGCGGGTTCGACGCCTTGAGATAGGCCTGCTGCTTCCAGCCGTTCGCGGCTCGCGTGTAGACGTACACCGCGCCGGCCTCGAAGATGGAGTTGTCGCGCTGGTTGCCGTTGACGCCCTTCGCGCCCGAGGCTTCGTGCGGCGCGCCCACGGCCAGCGTGGTGCCGTCGCCGCTGAGCGCGACACCGCGGCCGGTGTGCCCCTGCTGCACGCCGCCGCAGCCGAAGTGGTCCATCGCATCGGGGTTCGAGGCTTTGAGATACCCGATCTGCGCCACCCGCACCTGCGCTTCGCCGCGGGCGGCGAGCGCGGCCAGCCCCGCGACCAGGAGCGCGAGCCCGCGTCCAGCCCGCATCAGTTGAGCGTGCCCTTGGGCCCCGTCGGTGCCGGCTCGCCAAAATTGGGCGTGCGGAAAATTTCCTTGCCGGTGTCCGTGACCACGATGTTGGCGCGCTCCGTGAGGTTCATGTACGGCGCGCCGCTCTTCAGGCGCCGGCCGATCATCGTGAGCTTCATCCCGGCCTTGATCGTGGCCGGCGTCCAGTTGAACTGTTTGATGAGCTGCTGCGGCCCGCCGAGCTCGGCCTGCCAGCGGACGGTCTTGCCGCCCTCCACGACGTCGAACACGATGTGCGCGTGCGGGTTCACCATCTGCACTTCCACGACCGTTCCCGTCACGGTGATGACTTCCTGGTTGTAGCGATCGGCGTCGCCGTGGTGCGCGCGCGCGGGCGGCGCGGCGAGCAGGAGCATTGCGGCGCCGACCAGCGCCACGGTTCTCGTCATTCGAAACCCTCCAGGTTCGCGACAATACTACCCCCCACGGTCGGCTCACGGCTCAGGGCTCAAGGCGCACGCCTACGGGCCGCCTGAAGGCGGCCCCCACGACAGTTGGCAGCGAACATTCGGCCGAGTGGGTAAGATTTGAGTCCAATGAACATCGCCTCCAGCCGCGTCCGCCTCGACTTGGCCGTGGCGGCGGTCTGCTTCCTTGCCGGCGTGACGCTTCGCGCCCAGACTCCAGCCGCGCGAGCACCACTCGCCGAAGAGGTCTTCAAGAATGTGCAGGTGCTGCGCGGGCTCCCCGTGAACGAGTTCATGGGCACGATGGGCATCTTCTCGGCGGCGCTCGGCATGTCGTGCGAGGACTGTCACCGCTCCGGCGACGCCAGCTGGGAGAACTACGCGGCCGACAGCCCGCGCAAGCAGATGGCGCGCGCCATGATGACGATGATGGCCGCCATCAACAAGACCCACTTCGGAGGCCGCCAAGCCATCACGTGCTTCTCGTGCCACCGTGGCGCGGACCGTCCGAAAGCGACGCCGAACCTCGCCACGCTGTATGGCGCGCCGCCGCCCGAAGACCCGCGCGAAGTCCTCGAGCAGTCGCCCTCGGCACCCGCTTCCGACGCGGTGTTCGACAAGTACCTCGCGGCGGTGGGCGGCGCGGCGCGTGCGTCGGCGCTCACCAGCGTCCTCGCCACCGGCACGAGCACGGGCTACGGTCCCGACAGCGAGCCGCAGCGCTTCGAGCTGGCGGCCAAGGCGCCAAACCAGCGCGCGGCGGTCGTGCGCTCGACCGACGGCGATCGCGCCACGGTGTTCGACGGACGCAGCGGCTGGATTGCGGCACCGCATCGCCCGGTGGCGGTGCTGGCGCTCGGCGGTGCCGATCTGGACGGCCTGCGTATCGATGCGGAGCTCGCCTTTCCGTCCCGAATCAGGCAGATCGCCGGCCCGTGGCGTTCCGGCGCCTCCACGGTCATCGACGATCACGAGGTGCAGCCGGTGCAGGGCACCGGCAGCGGCGGCGCGCTCGTCACGCTCTACTTCGACACCGAGTCGGGGCTGCTGGTGCGCCAGGTCCGCTCGGTAGCGTCCCCGGTGGGACGCCTGCCCACGCAGGTCGACTACGCCGACTACCGGGAGGTGGCCGGCGTGAAGCTGCCGTTCCGCTGGACGGTCACCTGGCTCGATGGCAAGGACACCGTGGAGCTGAAGGAGGTGCGGCCGAACGTCGCCATCGACGCCGGCCGCTTCGGACCGCCACCCGCGCCAAGGAACCGTTAGGCCCGCCCCGGAGTCCAATGAGCACGCGAGGTGCTCATGCGATTCCGCTTGCTGGCGATCGTCGTCTCGGGGCTCCTTTTCACCAGTCACCTGCTCGGCCAGAACGCTCCCGCGTTCGAAGTCGCCTCGGTCAAACCCAGTCCGGCCGACGCGCGGCGTGGCCCTATCGGGTTCGGCGGCGAACGGATCATGGTGACGGCGTGGACGCTGCCGGAGCTCATGACGCTGGCCTACGCACAGGGAACGACGCTCTACCGCTTTCAGATCAGCGGGGGGCCGGATTGGCTCGACCGGGAGCGCTTCGACATTACCGCGACGATCGACCCCTCGAAGATCGCCAGGCCGAGCCCATCGCTGCTGCAGGACCTGCTGAAAGCGCTGCTCGCGGAGCGCTTCAAGCTGGCGGCCCGCGAAGAGACGAAGGAGGCGCCAATCTACCTGCTCACGGTCGCCTCGCGCGACGGTCTACTGGGCCCGAAGCTTCGGCGCTCTACCTACCCCTGCCCGGACCCCGGCGCCGGCCCCCCGCCGCCACCCGATCCGGAGCGACAGAAGAACTGCTCGTCCAGCATCGGATACGGCACGCTCACCGGGCGCGGCATGCCGATCGAGCAGCTGGCACTGAGCATGGCCAACTTCTACGGCATCGGACGCCTGGTCGTCGATCGCACCGGCCTCGCCGGCAGATTCGATATGGACATGGAATGGGCGCCGCTCACGCAGTTCCGCCAGCCCGGCAACCTGGACCCGCCGCCCGACTTTGCCGACCGTGCGGTGAACAACCTGCCGACTCTCTTCGTGGCGCTGAAGGAACAGCTCGGCCTGGCGCTCGAGCCGGCGCGTGGCCCCGTGCGTTCGATCGTCATCGAGCGCGCCGACCGGCCCACGCCTGACTAGTTCGACGACACAACGGAACCCATAGCGGCACCTTTTGCACGACTCGGCCGCAGCCGCCTGCGTGAAACGCGGGCGTTTCGCGCTGGCATCGGGGTTGCGACAGCTCCTCGCGTGATCGGAGGGACCATGACACGCGCGACTGCAGCACTCGCGGCTGGGGTAGGTCTGGGCGCCGGACTCATGTACTTTCTCGATCCCCATCGAGGGGCGCGGCGCCGCACGCACGCGCGGAACCAGATGATTCACGCGTCGCACGCCGTGCGCGACAACGCGCGCGCCCAGCTGGGTGCGCTGCGGCGCGCGGCAGCCGAAGTGGACGTGGACGATCGCGTCCTGGCCGAACGCGTCCGCGCCATCCTGGGCCGCGTGGTCACGCACGCACACGCCGTGGTCCTCGAGGTGTCGAAGGGCGTCGTGACGGTGAGCGGGCCGGTGCTGCGCAACGAAATCCGCCGCACCGTCAAGGCGCTCGCGCGGGTGCCGGGCGTGCGGGCCGTCATCAACGCGCTCGAGGCGCACCCCGCGCCGCGGCGGATGCCGGTCGTGGTACGCGACCGACGCCTCGCGTGGACGCGCGATCGAGACACAGTGCGCCGCGTGGCCACCGCTCTCGCCGGCGCCGCAAGCCTGGGGCTGGTGGCGCGGGCAGCGATGAACGCGCGCGGGCAAGAGTTCGAGTTGCGCTCCTAGCCGTGCGCTCGTATCACACGAGCTGCCGCACAGAGGAGCGCGACGTGGGGTGGGTCATGACCACCGACCCGCCCCACGACTATCTTCGACCCACCCGCCCTACCCTGCCCTAGAACGGACGCCCGGCGTCCCACCATCGGACAGTGGATTCGCTCAAGTCGCCGCCGGAGCGCCGGTTGGGGCTGGCATACGCTATGCCCTTGGCACCAGCCGAGCAACGCCCATGATCCGCCAAGATCTGCGCAACGCGTGGCGCGCCCTCGTATCGCGCCCCTCTTTCTCGCTGATGGCCGCGCTGTCGCTGGCCATCGGCATCGGCGCCAATACCGCCGTCTTCAGCCTCTGGAACAGCGTCGCCCGCGCGCCGCTGCCGGGCGTGGCCGACCCCGGCTCGCTCGTCATGCTGACCGACCCGGCTGCATCCGGGTCGTGGCACGGCGCGTGGGCCACGCGCACCGACGGCCCGCGAGCCTGGATTAGTTACAGCGAGTTCGAGCAGTTCCGCGATCAGGCCGCGAGCTTCTTGAGCCTGATGGCCGCACAGAGCACTCTCGATACCTGGCAGGCCCGGGTGGATCACGGGCAGCCGGAACCGCTGCGGGGCCGCCTGGTCTCCGGCAGCTTCTTCGACGTGCTGGGTGTCGTGCCCGCGGCCGGCCGGCTGTTCACACGCGACCATGACGGCGTGCCAAGGGCGGAGGCGCTGGTAAGCCACGGCTTCTGGCAGCGCCGCCTCGGAGGCCGCCTCGACGCCATTGGCCACACGGTGATCGTGCGCGACACGCCAATCACGATTATCGGCGTCACGCCCGCGGGTTTCGCCGGCGAGTCGGGCGGGCAGCAGCCCGATTTGTGGCTGCCACTCCGAATGCAGCCGATGGTCCTGCCAGGCGCGGACTGGCTGCACGAGCAGCCGCCGGACAAAGTGATGTGGCTGCAGGTCTTCGGGCGTCTGCGCGCCGGGGTCACGCCGGCGCAGGCGGAAGCCGAGGCCAATACGCTGCTGGAGCGCAACCTCGCGGCGTTCTACTCGACCGTGGCACCGGAGCGGCGGGCTGCCCTGCTCGACCAGCACGTGCGCATCCAGAGCGGCGCCCGCGGCGTCTCGTCAACGCTGCAGCAGTTCTTCTCGTCCGTATCCACACTGTTCGCGGCGGTCGCGATCCTGCTGTCCATGGCGTGCGCCAACCTCGCCAACCTGCTGCTGGCGCGTGGAACGGCACGTCGGGGCGAGCTCGCGATACGCCTGTCGCTCGGAGCTACGCGCGGGCAGCTGCTCCGCCAGGTGTTCGTGGAGAGCGCCCTGCTGGCCGCCGCAGGCGGCGTCATGGCCATCGGCGTGGCGGAAGCCCTTCACGAGGGCCTCGTGAGGCTGCTGCAGGCCTCCGACCCCCAGCTGACGGTAACGTTCACGACGAGCGTGCCGGTCCTGCTGTTCACGGTCGTGGCGACGGCCGCGGCCGCTCTTGCGTCAGGGGTACTGCCCGCCTGGCATCTGAGCCGAACGGACGCTGGCGTGCACATGGCCGAAGCGCGCCGCGGGCTCACAGGATCGGCGCGCGACGTGCGATCGGGGCGCTGGGTCGTGGCGGCGCAGCTGGCGCTCGCGCTGCCACTGCTGGTCGGCGCCGGGCTGCTGGTTCAAACCATCATCAACCTTCGACAGCCGGACCTCGGATTCCGATCGGACGGGCTCCTGCTCGCCAGAGTCAACCTCGGACGTCTGGTACAAGACACGGCCGGCCAGAATCGCGCCCTGCGCGCCCTCGTGGCCCGTCTCTCCGAGATTCCCGACGTCGAACGCGTCAGCTTCTCGCAGCTCGGCCTCCTGAGCGACGGGCGTTCGACCGCGGCGTTCACCGTAGAGGGCAGCTTGCGTCCGCAAGAGCGTCCCAGTGACGGCGCGCTCGATCGCGTCGCACCCGACTATTTCGCGACGCTCGGCATCCCGGTGATCGGCGGGCGCGACATCGAGTCGCGCGACGATGCCGGCGCGGCGCGGGTGACGGTGGTCAACTTGGCCTTCGCGTCGCGCTTCTTCGGCAACGGCGCCGCCGTCGGGCACCGCGTCGTCGTGGGCGAGCCGACCGGCGAGCGCACGTCCTACACCATTGTGGGCGTCGCCGCCGACGCGCACACGCACGCGCTGCGCGGCGCCGCGGAGCCGCGCTTCTATGTGCCGGCGGAGCAGCGGCCATCGGCCGCCGCTACTCGCACGCTCCTCGTGCGCACGCGCCTTGCCTTGCCGGCCCTGCACGCGCGACTGCTGGATGTGGTCGCGCAGGTAGACCCCGAGATCTCGGTGACGGACGTCATGTCGACGCCGACCCGTATCGCGCGGCTGACGGGGGAGGAACGGGCTCTCGCCCAGCTGGCGACGGTCTTCGGTATCGTGGCCGTGGCGCTGGCCGCGCTCGGCCTCTACGGAGTACTGGCATTCGGAGTGTCGCGGCGGACGCAGGAGATCGCGGTGCGCCTCGCGCTCGGAGCGCAGTCGCACCGCGTCGTCGGGATGATTCTGTCGGAGAATCTGGCGCTCGTCGCCGCGGCCATCGGCGCCGGCTCCGTACTGGCCGTGTTCGCCTCTCGACTCTTGCGGACGCAGTTGTACGGCATCGCTGCCGACGATCCGTTCACGCTCGCGGGGGCGGTCAGCCTGATGCTGATGGTCGCGACGCTGGCGATCTACTTGCCCGCCCGCCGAGCGTCGCGCATCGAGCCGATGGCAGCACTCAGGCAGGTCTGAAGACCCGCCTACTACGTACAGAGGCCGGCCACGTACCGCAAAAGGGCCGGCGGTGTGAACCGCCGGCCCTCAGACCTACCCGCCTTACCCGCCTTACCCGCCCCACCCGCCTCACCGGCGAGCGGAGCGCGCCGACCCTAGAAGTTCACCGTGAAGTTCAGGCGGACAAAGCGCGGGTTGTAGGTGCTGGTCGGCGTGCCCCAGCCGCTCGGACGCGGAGTGTTGTCCGTGCCGTAGATGTAGGTGTTGTTGTACCCCGTCGCGTAGTTCGTATTCGTCAGGTTGTTCAGATCGACACCGATATCCGTTCGGGTGCGTCCGAACCGGACAATCTTCGCGAACCGCATGTCGATCTGCGATCGGCGGTTGTCGGCGTAAATACGGTGCTCGTTATCGCCCAGCGGAATGTTCGTCGTGCCGGTCGCAGTGGCACCCGGAGGCAGGTGTCCCAGCGCCGCCGCGATCACCGAGTTGGGCACCTGCCACGTGGCCGCAGTGTCCGGCGTCCCACCCAGCAGCGCCGGCGGCTGCGACCGCACCACGGCGCTGACGAGCACGTCGATCTTCGGAACTGTGTAGGTGGCCGACCCGCGCAGCGTCGTCTGCCACGGCTCGACGTCGTGGCATCCGCGCGGATTGGGACCGGATTCCACCCCCGTGTTGGCGTTGACGTTGTTGAACTTGACGATCGTCTCGCAGCGGTCCACCAGCGCACGACCGGTGCTCGAGCCGACCTGGAGCACGAGCCCGATGCTCGTGCGCGCGTTCACGCTCGCCTCGACGCCGTCCCACTTGCTGAGGCGCTGGTCGCCGAAGTACGACTCCTGGCGGAGGATCGTCTGCGGCGTCACCGCGTTGGCCGCGGTGGTGGGCACGAACACGACCACCGGGTAGCCGCCGCCACCCGGCAGCCGCGAGTCCTGCGGCGCCGTCAACGTGTAGCTTTCATACGACGTGGCGAAATTGCGATTGATGTCGTCGCTCACGAAGAAGCCGTGGAAGTTCCGGTGCGTGTAGCTGAAGTCTGCTGAGACACGCGGAATGACCTGCTGCTGCACCGTCACGGTCGTCTGGGTATCGCCCGGACGTACGCCCCAGCCGCTCAATACGGCCGGATCGACCTGCGACGCGCTGCCGGCCTTGCCGAAGTTGCGGCTGTTGCCCACCACTGCGGCGCACTCGCCGTTGGCGTTCGGGTTCAGCAGGTCACAATCGACCACGAGGTCGCCATTGCCGCCGGCCGCCACCGAGGCATTCCAGCCGCGGTTCAGCACGTTGCGCACGATGGTCGCGCCGGGATTGGTGGACGTATACGGCGAGTCGTTAGCCGCGTAAGCCAGGTACTTGCCCCAGTTCAGCTTCAGCGCCGTCCGGCCGTTGCCGAACACGTCGTACGCAACGCCCACGCGCGGCGTGAGGTCGTTGTAGGTGTCTACACCCTTCGTCTCCTGGATCGTGATCGCGACCGGATTCAGAAACGACGTCTTGCCGAACGTGCCGTTCCCCTCCACCGGGGCGTAGCTTGACGCGCGATCCCATCGCAGCGCACCCTGCACCGTGAGCCGGTTGAGCGTCCACGTGTCCTGGACGTACACACCGTGGGTCTTCGTGATTGTCCGGCGGCCCATCTCGGGCAGGTAGTAGCTGACGGCATTCGGGGTTGCGCCGTTGAACCGGTAGCCAAGCTGCGTCTGACCCGCCATGTCGTCGTCCTGCAGGTCGAGCATGCGGTACTGGTAGCCAACCTTCGTGTTGTGGGCGCCGGTGACGTAGGACATTGAGCCGGTCCCGTCGTCGGTACTCCCCTTGGCTGGACCCCAGCTTTCCATCCCGCGATACCGGAAGTTCGCGACGGGTGCGAACGGCGTGTTGGTGGCGGGATTGATGGCGTTCGACTGCTGGGTGACCGGAATCAGGTTCGTGATGCCGTCCGGGGCCGGTTGGCCGAAGATCGGCTGATAGCGGAAGAACTGGATGCCGGCCTCGAACAGGAGCTTGTTCGACGCCGCGTTCGTCCACGTGCCCTGGTTGATGTAGAACGGCACGTCGAAATAGCCGCGCGCGGCCGTCGACGTGGCTTCCGGCGACATCTGAGTGGGCGCCGCGTTGTTGCCGAGACCGACCCAGTCGGCTCCACGCTTGTGACAGCCTTCACCCGACACCGTGAGCGACGACCCTTCGCACCGCTTCTGATACTCGGAGTAGAACCGGGCGCGGTTCTTGCCGAACTGCCCCGTCAAGCGGCCGATCATCATGGTGCGACCCTGCACCAGCCGCGCGCTCACCGATGGGTCGGCGGCCCAATCCCAATGGCTCGCGTCACCCGCGTACTTGTTGGCGACGATGCCGTCGAGCGGGATTTGTGTATCGAGGTCTCGGTAGCTGCCGTAGAACCAGAGCCGATCCTTCATGATCGGGCCGCCCAGCGAGGCGTTCCAGTCGTAGGCGCGGCTGATCGCGGCTGCCTGGCGCAGGTTCGGATTCAGCGCCTGTAGTTCGGGTGTCAGGTTGTCACCGCTCGACCACTTGCCGGCGGTGCTGAGGAATCCGCTGCCGGAGAACGTGTTGCCTCCCGATTTCGGGACGATGTTCATCAGCGGGCCGCCGATATCGCTCTCGCCAAGACCGCCGCCGACCGTAATGGCGACTTCCTCAACGTTGACCGTGTCGTACACGACCGACGCAAAGCCGCCGCTGCGCGCCGCCGTCAGAGGGAACCCGTTGATCGCGTAGCGCCCTTCGCCGGCCACTGAGCCCGAGTTGATCGTGCTCGAGCGCGCATTGAAGGCGGTCATGGTCGGAGACAGGGCGGCGCCCGCCTCGCCGACGTTGATGCCGGGCGTCGCGTTCAGCAGCGCGCCGGCCGCCCGGGTCGCCGGGATTGCCTGAATGACATCGTCCTTCATCACCAGCTGCCGCGTGGCGTTCTGCACGTCCACCACGGGGGTCTCGCCGGTGACCGTAATCGTCTCCTCGAGCCCGCCGACCTTCATTTCGGCCGGGATCGTCAGCGTCTGCGACCCGGTGAGCTCGATGTTCTCGCGCTTGACCGAGTTGAACCCTGGCAGCGTGAACGTCAGCGAGTAGACGCCCGGGCGCAAGTCGATGATCCGGTACTGCCCCGAGCCATCGGTCACAGCCGAACGCACCTTTTCGATGAGCGCGGGGCTGGCGGCTTCCACGGTCACGCCGGGCAGCACGCCGCCGGACGCGTCACGAACGGTGCCGGTCAGCGAGGCTTGGGCGAACACCGTGGAGGGGAGGAGAAGAACGACGGCAAGCGTCAAACACTTCAAAGCGGTTCTCATAGAGGGCGTCTTTCCCTTCAACAGGTCGGCTGGGCAGAGAGGGATGGTGGCGTTGCGGCCGCCATCGCTCCCCAATACCCCCGCAGGGTTATGCGTCGCGAAGAAGAATACGGGGCGCGAAAATCCCTGTCAAATTCTTGTTCGCTTAATTTTCGCCTTAGGTGGTATGGCTCGGCGCCAATCCCGGTATGGCACTGGCTCTGAGAGATACTCCGCTCGAGCTAGGCCATCGCGTCGATCAATTGCCGCATCCGCTGCCGTGCCGCAGCGTCAGGGAGGGCGCCGAATGCCGCACGCGCGTTCTCTTCCATGTGCGTGGGGTTGGTGGTCTCGGTGAGAACGCAGGTCACCGCCGGATTGGCCAGGATGTATTTGAGTGAGAACTGCGACCAGGAGCGGCAGTCGAACTCCGCGGCCCACGCCGGAAGCGGCGTCTTTTCGAGGCGGCGGAAGTACGCGCCGTTCATGAACGGGCGATTGATGATCACGGGCAGCCCGCGATCGGCCGCCATCGGCAGCAACCGGTTCTCCACCTGCCGTTCGGTAATTGAATAATTCATCTGCACCACGTCGGGCTTCTCGCGGGCGAGGAAGCGCTCGAGCGGTTCGTGCAGCCGCATCTCCGCCACGGTGACGCCGATGTATCGCGCCTCACCCGAATCCTTCCACGCCCGGAGCGTGGGCCAGTGCGTGTCCACGTCGGTGAGGCTGAAGACCTGCATGAGGTCGATCGTCTTGCGCCCGTACGACCGCTGAACCTCGCGGAACTGCGCGATGCCCGCGTCCTTGCCCATCCGATCGATCTTGCCGGTCACGAACAGGCGATCGCGGAACTCCGGTTCGTTGATGACCTGTCCGAATCGCTGATCGTTGGCGGCGTTGCGCGGCCAGGTGTCCACGACGCGGCCGCCGTGGACCACGAGCGTCCGGAGCACCTGTCGTACCGGCTCCTCGCCGTGGGTGGCAATCTCCTCGACGACCTTGCTCGACCCGAGGCCGATCACCGGGAGCCGCTCGGTGCCCACGAAACGGCGCGAGGGCATCGCCTGCTGGCGTGGCTGGTTCCGTTGCGCGACCGGCGTGGCCAGCGCGGCCAGAGGCAGGGCGTATACAGCGGCGAGGAAATCGCGGCGGTTGGGATGGGTCGTCATGGCGTGAATCGTAGCGCGCTAACGCAGCCGGCGCACGCGCTCCACGGCGGCGGCCACCCGGCGACCGTCCGGGTCGGCCGCAGGATTCACCGGCACGAGCAGCCGCGTGCCCTCGCGCCGCGCCAGCACGTTGCAGGCGACTAGCGCCCGCATCATCCACACGGCATCTGCCACGTTCTGGCACTCCACGCCCGTCCACCCGGCGTGACCGCCCTCGAACGACGGTTCGACGAGCGGCGATTCGCGCTCCAGGGTCAGGAGCAGATCGGCGATGGCCTCCTGCCGGACGCGCGGCGTGTGCCCCACCCAGTAGTGGCAGGTCTTGGCCATGACCGTGATGACGTTCTTGATCTCCTTCTCCAGCCGGAACTGCGGCGCGGCCGGGAGCTCGAGCATGGCGCCCTGACGGCGCGCCGCGACGTTCTCGGTGGTAATCGCGCGCAGCAGCCAGCCCGCCATGGCGTCACCCTGACACGACACGCGCACCCAGCCAGGATCGGGCGACACGTAGGCGCGCAGACCGGTCACCAGGCGGATGCCGCGGCAGATCTCCTCGGCCACCTCGTCGTAGCGATCGAAGTCGGCATCGATGTCGGCCTCGAGCCCTGGACCGAGCAGCGCGCCCTTGTGCGGCGGGCCGCCGGCCAGCGCCAGGTCGCAGAAGCTCCCCCACATCTCGTCCCAGGCGACACGCCCGTCCGTCGCGTATTTGAGGCCCGCCGAGCGCATCGGCACCGGCTGCAGCGTCTCGTACGAGTCCTGGTAGAGCTCGGGCAGCAGCGTCCTGATGCGGGAGTCGAGCGTTTCGAGGGCGAGGTCCACGAGGTCCATCTTAGCCGTCCGGTCCGGCCCAGCAAATTGCGCTCAATACCCAGCGCGCGACGTGATCCGTGCGCTATAGTCTCGCTGCCCTGACGCAGGCGCGGCCCGCTCACAGCGCGGGCCGCGCGACAGTATCTGGCAAACCGGCTTAACGCCGGTTCGCGATCTGGGTGTCGGAAGGAGTGAGACCTATGCGGCGACCCACGCCTCGCACCGCGCTCCTGGCCCTTCTGCTCACCCTGCTCGGCTCGGCAATCGGCACGTCGGGCCAGTCGAGCGGGCCACCGTCCACCCGCGCCGGCGAGTGGCCGCACTATACGGCCGACCTGCGCGGCACGAAATACTCGCCCCTCGATCAGATCGACGCGCGCAACTTCAACCAGCTCGAGGTGGCCTGGCGGTTCAAGACCGACAGCCTCGGCACGCGCCCCGAGTACAAGCTCGAAGGCACGCCGCTCATGATCGGCGGCGTCCTCTATACGACCGGCGGCACGCGGCGCTCGGTGGTGGCGCTCGACGCTCAGAGCGGCGAGCTGCTCTGGGTGCACCGCTATCCCGAAGGCGCACGCGGCGCCGCGGCGCCGCGGCAGCTCTCGGGCCGCGGCGTGGCGTACTGGACCGACGGTCGCGGCGACGATCGGGTGCTCTACGTCACGCCGGGGTACCGCCTGATCGCGCTCAACGCGAAGACCGGCGTGCCGGTGCCCTCCTTCGGCAAGGGCGGCGTGGTGGATCTGAAAGCCGGCGTCGTGTACGGCGACGGCAAGCCGATCGATCTCGAGAAGGGCGAGATCGGCCTCCACTCCACACCGACCGTCGTCAAAGACACGATCATCGTGGGTTCGTCGATGAAGGAAGGCATGACCATCGAGACCCACAACAACACCAAGGGTCTGGTGCGCGCCTTCGACGCTCGTACGGGCCGGCTGCAGTGGACGTTCAACACCATCCCGCGGCCGGGCGAGCCGGGCAACGACACCTGGCTCAACGGATCGTGGGCCGTCAACGGCAACGCCGGCGTGTGGACGCAGATCACGGTGGACGAGGAGCT
>DASYRM010000190.1:0-104056 GCA_036004405.1 Vicinamibacterales bacterium | reverse complement strand
TGTAGCGATACGGCATCATCGACGAGGGCATGCCGCGCGTGATGCAGCGGTCCCAGGAATCGAAGTCCAGCCAGTGGTCCCAGGTCTGCGCTTCGTCCGGCAGCGCCCAGCTGCTCTTCATCAACGCGGACAGCCGCTTGCCTTCGGCCGTCATCTCGGGCAGCCGTCCGTCCGTCGGATCGACGATGAGCGAGGTCTGCCGCTGCACGGTCGTCGGGTCGGTGACGCCCGATTGAAGCGCCTGGCCGAAGTTGCCGGCCGCCAGCGCCTTCGCGTGGGCGTCGCCTCGGCCCGAAGCCGTCGCGACGCGAGCCTGGTATTCCTCCTCGGTCCAGAACGCCTTCTTGAGGTCGCAGGGCGGCGGCGGCGGACCGCCGGGGCGTCCACCGCCCCGGCACCGCTCGAGCGGCACCGTGCCCACGAACGAGATCGGCCACGTCCCGGCGAGATCCGGGTCGCCCCAGGCGGTTTTGGGATGCACCCACCCCTTGGGCGTTTCGATGAAATGGTTGGCTTCGCTGGGCGAACCGGCCTGGCCGCTGGCGGTGACGACGAACAGCGCGGCGCCGAGGCCGCCGATCACAGCGTTTCTTAGAGCGGCAATCTGCAGGGCACGAAGAGTCGATGACATCCGATCGATCATACGCCGCCCCGGACGGTGAACCTTTACGCGGCTGACTCGTATCTCCCCTTGTCAATCTACAAGAGGAGTCGATGAGCGACCAGACCGATCTCCTGCAGGGCACGCTCGACCTGCTGATCATGCGGACCATCGCACCCGAGCCGCTCCACGGCTGGGCCATTGCCCAGCGCATCCAGCAGATCTCCGACGAGCTGTTGCGGGTCCAGCAGGGGTCGCTGTATCCGGCGCTGCACCGGCTCGAGCATCAGGGGTGGATTGCCGCGGAGTGGGGCGCGTCGGACAACAATCGCCGCGCACGGTTCTATTCGCTCACGCGTGCGGGCCGCAAACAGCTCACCACAGAAGTGTCGAAGTGGGAGCGGCTCTCCGCCGGCGTCAACCTCGTGCTGCAGCGGACCTAGCCGTGCGCGTCTGGCACATCGTCATGGCGTGGCTGCGCTCGGTGTTTCTCCGCGGGCGCCGCGAGGCCGAGCTCGGCGAGGAGCTCCGCTTCCATCTTGAACGGGAGACCGAACGCCTCGTGGCGGCCGGCGTCGAGCCGCAACAGGCGCGCCTGCAGGCACGGCGCACGTTCGGCAGCGTCGAGGCGGTGAAGGAGCAGAGCCGCGACGCGCGTGGCACCGGCTTCGTCGATCACCTGGGCCGCGACACACGGCACGCCGCGCGGCGGCTGATGCGCGACTGGCGCTTCACGCTGGCGGCGGTGCTGATTCTCGGGCTCGGCATCGGCGTCAACACGGCGCTCTTCAGCCTGGTCAACGCCGTGCTCTTCCGGCAGAACTCTGTCGCCGATACCGCACGGGTCGTCGACATCTATCAGGATTTCCCGGGCGGCGGGGCCGGGGGCAACACATACCCCGCGTATCTCGACGTCGCCGCCTACTCGGACATGTTCGCCAGCACCACGGCCGCGTACATGCCTCGTTCAGCCACGTTCCGGCAGGGGGCGACCCTGCGTCAGGGGATGGTGGAGCACGTCTCGGCGTCGTATCTCGACGTGATGGGGCTGCGGCCCACGCTCGGGCGTTGGTTCACCGACATGGAGGACGCGCGCAACGCACCTCCGGTGGCCGTGGTCGGCCACCGTGTCTGGACGACGCGCTTTGCTTCGGATCCGGCGATCGTCGGCCGCATCCTTCAGATCGACGGCGTTCCGGTGACGATCGTCGGCGTGGCTCCGGCCCGGCACGCCGCCACTCTGAATCTCGGAGTCCATACGGACTTCTGGCTGCCGATCGGCGCGTTGCCCACGTTCCTCGGCTCCGACCGGGTGTTCGACCGCCGCCTCAACGAGCCGGCTTTTTTCATCAAGGCCCGGCTGCAGCCCGCGGTCACCGTGGCCCGGGCGCAGGCCGCAATGTCCACGCTCGGCGCGCGGCTGGCCCGCGAGTTCCCCCAGAACAATCAGGGCGCGGGCATCAGCGTCTACGCGTCGAGCGGTGTCCGCATCCATCCACAGATCGACGTGGTCATCGCGGGCGTCGCCGCGGTCCTCTTCCTGGTGGTCGGGCTCGTGCTCGCCATCGCGTGCAGCAACCTGGCGACGCTCATGTTGGTGCGCGGCGCCGCCCGCCTGAAGGAAGTGTCGGTACGGCTCGCTGTCGGTGCCTCGCGGGCACAGCTGATACGGCATCTATTGACCGAGAGCGTGCTGCTGGCGCTCGGTGGCGGGGCCGCGGGCTGCGTGCTGGCGTGGTGGACGACGCAGTGGCTGATGTCGCTGGATCTGCCGGTCAACGTGGAAGTCGGTCTCGATCTGCGGGTCCTCGGGTTCGCATTCGCCCTCTCCCTCGTCACCGGTGTCGTGTTCGGTCTGGCGCCGGCGGTCAAGTCCACGCGAGTCGAGCTGTGGCAGACGCTGCGCGGCGAGGGTGACGCCGGGGCGCCCTCGCGCCGCCGGTTCACGCTGAAGAACGCGCTTGTCGTCTTTCAGGTGGCCATGTCCGTGCTCCTGCTGTCGGGCACCGGGATGGGGCTGCAGATGATGGCGGCCGGGCGCACCCTCCAGACCGGTTATGCGGTGGATGGTGTGGCCATGCTCGAGACCGATGCGCGTTACGCAGCCAAGGCCACCGAGGCCGCGAGGCTCTTCGAGGAATTGCGTCGCCGTGTTGCCGCCATCCCGGGCGTGCAGGCCACGGCGCTCACACGTGGCTTGCCGATGGAGTCCAACGGAATGGCCATCGTGATCGAAGGCGCGGCCAGCGCGGGAGGACAAGTTGCCCGTGCATCCAGTATCTGGGCGGGTCCAGGTTTCTTCGAGACGATGCGCATTCCGATCCTGTACGGCCGGGCCCTGGACGAACGCGATCGTGCCGGCGCGCCGCGTGCCGCCGTGGTCAGCGAGTCGATGGCCCGGCGCTACTTCGGCGGCGTGAATGCGGTCGGCCGCCGCTTCCGTCCGGATCTGAGCCCGGACGCCTGGATGCAGGTGGTGGGCGTGGCTCGTGCCGCCACGACCTCCGATCTGAATAGCGAGCTTGTCGGTGTGCAGCGATTCTTGTACTACCGCTCCATCGAGCAGTGGGCCGTGACGCCCAAAGTGGTCGTGGCGCGCAGCACGCTCGGCAGCGCGCCGCTCCTGCGGGCGCTGCAGACGGAGCTCGGTCGAGTGGACGAGGCGCTGCCGGTGCTCACGGCGAAAACGATGCGGCAGATCCTCGACGACTCGCTCGTGGTGGCCAGAGGCAGCACGATGTTCTTTGCCGCGATCGGCCTGCTGGGTCTGTGCCTGGCCGGCATCGGGCTCTACGCCGTCATCGCGTTTGCCGTGACGCGGCGCGCCCGCGAAATCGGCATCCGCATGGCGCTCGGTGCCGACGGCCGCCAAGTGGTGCGTTCGGTGGCCGTCGAAGTCGCGTCGCTCGTCGGGGTGGGCACGGCCATCGGGCTCGGCCTCTCGCTCCTCGGCGTTCTGGCGCTCCGGGTCGCCGGGACCAACGCGGTGACCGGCGTGGCGAACATCTCGCTGTTTCGGCCGAGCGTCGATCCGGTGGCCATGATCGTGATCGGCATGTTCACGGCGATGGTCGGTCTGGCGGCGGCAGTCGTGCCGGCCCGCCGCGCCTCGAGGATGGATCCGTTGATGGCGCTTCGGCACGACTGAGTCAGCCATGCACATGCGAATCTGGAGCAGCGCGCGTGCCCGCCTGGCGTCGATCGTCTTTCTTAACCAGCGCGAAGCCGATCTGGACGAGGAGCTGCGCCATCACATCGACCGCGAGACGGAGCGCCTCGTGGCGGCGGGGATCGACCCAGCGGAGGCGCGCCTGCAGGCGCGTCGGACATTTGGAAGTGTGGAAGTGATAAAAGAGCTCTCCCGCGACGCGCGTGGCACCGGCTTCGTCGATCACCTGGGCCGCGACACACGGCACGCCGCGCGGCGGCTGATGCGCGACTGGCGCTTCACGCTGGCGGCGGTGCTGATTCTCGGGCTCGGCATCGGCGTCAACACGGCCGTCTTCAGTGTCGTCAACGCGGTGCTCTTCCGGTCGCAGCCGGTGGAGAACCCGGAGACGCTCGTGGATATCTACCAGAATGCTCCTGGTGGTGCCCCGCTCGGCAGCTCGTACCCCGCATATCTCGACATGGCGGCGTACACCGACATCTTCGCGAACAGCACGATCACGTTCATTCCGCACCCCGTCACCTATTCGGACGGCGGCCCTCCGCGGCAGGCGATCGCCGAGAACACGTCGGCCTCGTACCTGGCGGTGTTGGGACTGCGCCCTGCGCTCGGACGCTGGTTCACCGAAAGCGAGGACGCGCTGAACGCGCCTCCGGTGGCGGTCATCGGCCACCGTGCGTGGGCGACACGGTTTGCGTCCGATCCCGGCGTCGTGGGCCGCATCGTCCGCATCGAAGGCGTCCCGGTGACGGTGGTAGGCGTTGGCCCCGCGAACCACGCGGCGTCGATGAACTTCGGTGCCCACACCGACTTCTGGATGCCGCTGAAGACGATAGCGATGTTCGGCGCTCCGCGTCAGGTGTTCGAACGCGACATCGCCGAGATGGCGTTCATGGTCAAAGCACGCCTGCGGCCCGGCGTCACCGTGGCGCAGGCGCAGGCGGCCATGACGGCGCTCGGGTCACGTCTCGCGCGTGAATTCCCCAAAGTGGACAAAGGGGCAGGCATCAGCGTCTTTGCCTCGCGCGACGTGCGGATTCACCCGCAGATGGATCTGATCCTGGCCGGCTTCGCCACGGCGCTCCTCGCCATCGTCGGGTTGGTGCTCGCCATCGCGTGCAGCAATCTGGCGACCCTGCTGCTGGTGCGGGGTGCCGCCCGCGTGAAGGAAGTGTCGGTGCGTCTCGCCGTCGGCGCGACGCGCGGTCAGCTCGTGCGACATCTGTTGACCGAAAGCGTGCTGCTGGCGCTGGCGGGCGGCGCGGCCGGCTGCGTGCTGGCGTGGTGGACCATGCGCTGGCTGAGCACGGTACACCTGCCGGTCGTGATCGATTTCAGCCTCGATCTCCGCGTGCTGGCCTTCGCGCTGGCGCTGTCGTTCGTCACAGGCATCCTGTTCGGGCTGGCCCCGGCGCTTCGGTCGACGCGCGTGGAGTTGTGGCAGACGCTGCGTGACGACGGCGACGTCCGCCTGTCCGGTCGGCGCTGGTTCAACCTCAAGAACACCCTCGTCGTGTTTCAGGTGGCCGTGTCGGTGTTCCTGCTGGCAGGCACCGGCCTGGCGCTGCAGATGATGGCCGCCGGCCGGGCCCAGCGCGTCGGCTATGCCGTGGACGGCGTGGCGATGATCGAAACCGACGCGCGGTACGTCGTGAACGAGACCGCTGATCAGGCCCGTCTGTTGCAGCAGCTGCTGAATCGCGTAGCCGCGATTCCCGGAGTACAGGCCGCCACGTTGACCCGCGGGCTCGCGATGGACCTCGGCGGGGGTGGGAGAATCGTGGTCGACGGCGCCAACGACCCCTCCCTCCAGACGATGGACGCCGGCGGCATCTGGGCCGGCCCCGGCTTCTTCGAAACCATGCAGATCCCGATCTTGGGCGGGCGCGCGCTCGACGCGCGCGATCGCGAGGGCACGCCGCTGGCCGCCGTCGTCAACGAGAGCATGGCGCGGCGCTACTTCGGAACCGTGAACGCCATCGGGCGCCGCTTCCGCACCGAGCCCGGCGAGGGGAAGTGGATGACCGTCGTCGGCGTCGCGCGCGACACGTGGACGAACGATCTCGGCGACATCGTCGATCCCGTGCCGTACATGTTCTACAGGGCGATGGAGCAGTGGCGGGCGACGCCCACCACGGTGGTGGCGCGTACGACACTCGGCAGTGGACCGCTCGTCCGCGCGATGGAGATCGAGCTCCGGCGTGTCAACGAGCGGCTGCCGGTGCTGACGGCGAAGACGATGGCGCAGGTGCTCGAGGATTCGCTGCAGGTGGCCAAGGGGATGGCGGCGTTCTTCACCGGTCTCGGGACACTTGGGCTGACCCTCGCCGGTATCGGCCTCTACGCGGTGATCGCGTTCGCGGTCACGCGGCGCTCGCGCGAGATCGGGATTCGCATGGCGCTCGGCGCCGGCAGTCAGCAGGTGGTGTGGTCGGTCGCCCGCGAGGTGGCGGCGCTCATCGCGGCAGGAACGGCCCTCGGCCTCGCCTTGTGGATCGTCGCCGTGCTGGTCATGAAGGTGGCGCCGGTGCAGACGTCGGGCGTCGCCAATATCCAGATCTATCAGCCGGACGTCGACCCGCTGGCCATGCTGGGAATCGCCGCGTTCACGGCGCTGGTCGGCGTGGTCGCGTCCTACGTGCCCGCGCGCCGCGCCGCGCGCATGGATCCACTGATCGCACTGCGCCATGACTGAAGTACGTAGGGGGCCGCCTTCAGGCGGCCCATTCGGGCAGAGAGGGCAGAGAGGGCGGAGAGGGCATTGACACGCGGCGCGGGCGATGTTAGTTATCTAGCACACATGCTATGAAACTAACATCGGTGGCGCTGGCGGTGGGGCTCGTCGTCAGCATAATCGCGGCGCGGGCGCAGAATGCGACGACGGTACGGGCGTTCGAAGTGGCGTCCGTAAAGGCGAACGACTCCGGCGATTTCCGGCGGGCGATCGGCCCCGGCCCCGGCGGGCGGTTTCAGGCGTTGAACAACACGCTGCGCGAGCTCGTGACCTACGCCTACGGCGTGGACATGGCTCGCGCCGGCCTGCAGGTTACCGGCGGCCCGCCGTGGATGGACCGCGATCGATTCGATGTCGACGCCATCGCACCGGTTGGTACGGCGACGCCAGCGGAAATCCGCGACATGGTGCGGGCACTGCTGATCGAACGTTTCGAACTGCAGGCGCATCGCGAAACGCGAGAGTTGCCCACCTATGATCTGGTCGTCGACCGGCGGGATGCGCGTACGCCGGCGGGACTTCGCACATCGACCATCGATTGCGAGGCTCGCCGCGCCGCCCGTCGAGGAGGCCCGCCGCCGGTTGCACCGCCTGGACCTCCGCCCAATCCCGAAACCATCCGTCCCGTGTGCGGCCTGCGCCAGACGCCGGCGCGTCTTGCCGGCGACGCGGTGACGATGCCGCAGCTGGCGAGCGCGCTTGGTCCGCCGTCGGGGCGCATCGTGTTCGATCGCACCGGGCTGTCGGGCTATTTCGATGTCGATCTCGCGTGGATACCGGGACAGGAGCAGCAATCGCGCCCTGACGGTGCGCCGATACCAGCGGTGGACCCATCGATGCCGCTGATCTTTACCGCCATTCGCGAACAGCTCGGACTGCGGCTCGAAGGTTCGCGCGCGCCCGTCGAGGTCGTTGTTGTGGTCAGTGCCGAACACCCCTCGGGCAATTGACTGTGGTCGGCCGGCTACCAGTTACCCAAGCTGGGCCTCGACATCCCACACATTCGATGAGTTCGCTCCGAGATTCGCGGATGCACATCACGTCCTTGTGATGAACATGCGTGGCCATGGACCTTCGTCAAGACCTGAACGGGGATACACATCGAGAGGCTGACGAAAGATGTAGAGGTCGGTCCTTGACAAGCTGAGGCGGGTCTAAAGACCCGCAACTACGGGCCGCCTGAAGGCGGCCCCTACAGACTACGGACGCACGGGCCGCCTGAAGGCGGCCCCTACTTCGGGGTCCAGGTGCCGGGTTCCCACGGGCCCTTGTTGGGGCCGACTTCATCGGGGCGCCCGGGCGGCAGCACCTTGTCGGCGCGCGCGCGCACGTAGACGTAGAGCTGTCCCATCTGCTTGGCGTCGAGCAGCTTGTCCCACGCCGCCATGCCCTTGTCCTTCACGCCTTCGCGAACCGTCTTCACGAACTGCGCCCGCGACATCTTCTCGTTCGGGTCGATGAGAGCCGGAGCGTTGGTGGTGCCGACCGCGTCGGTGCCGTGGCAGCGGTAGCAGTAGACGTGCCACCACTTCCAGCCGTTGTAGACATCCTTGTAGAGGTCTTCGCTGGCCGTCGCGGCAGGCGCCTGCGCGGCCGCGCGTACGGGCGCCTCGTGCGCGGCGCTCCACGCCAGCGTGCCGATGAAGCAGATCAGTGCCGTCCCCAGGGTCCTCATCGCTTGGCGCTCACCTTTCGCGGAAGTAGCGGAACGTTGAAGTCTTTCAGGATCTGCTCGATCTCGGGCCGCCGCTGCTGCAGCAGCGCCTCGAGGCGCGCGTGCAGGGCGTCGTTGCCTTTCTTCACGCCCATCGTCATGTTGAACGCGAACGGCAGGTCGCCCGGCGCCGAGCGGATCGGCGTCACCGCCAGCGGCACTTTCTGCCGTGCCGCGTAGTAGCCGCCCACCGGACCCCACACGATCGCCACATCGATGGTGCCTTTGGCCACCGCATCGATGATCGCGCTCGGCGGGTTGTCGTCGGAATAGAACGTGTTGAAGCCGACCACGTTGTCGACGATGTGCCGCTTGCCGAGCTCGTGCACCGGCGGCGGGTTCTCGTAGTCGTCGCCGATCAGGTGCACGCCGATCTTCAGCTTCTTGAGCACCGGATCGTCGAGCGACGTGATCGGCGCGCGCTTCTTCGAGTAGACGAAGACGTAGGTGGATCGGTAATAGGGCGCCGTGGTACGCACGAGGTCGTAACCCTCGGGCACGCCGATGACGATGTCGCAGCGCCCCTCGGCGAGCGTGGCGTTCATGGTGTTGCGGATGAACCCGCGGCGCTGCCCCCACCAGATGTAGGTCGGCGTGGTGCCGAAGTCCTTGGCGAGGAGCGTCGCGATCTTGTTCTCGAACCCTTCCAGCCGCTGGTTCGACGCCGGCAGGTTGTTGGGATCGGCGCAGACGCGAAATCGGCCTTCGCCGGTCGCTGACGCTGCCGGCTTCGGCGCGACAGGGGCCGCCTTCGTCTGCCCGAGCGCGAGGCCCGGGCAGACGAGACAGATCACGAGAGCAAGAACCCGGAGACGAATCACCCTACGGCAGCGCGAAGACGGTGAGCACGCCACCCTGGTTGCTGAAGTTCGCGAGGTCGTCGAAGGCGCCGATCGCGCCAAGGCCCGCGGTCTTGTCCTCGAGGCTCATCTCCGCGGCCACGCCGATGCCCGACCAGCCGCCGACGCCCGAGAGCACCGCCACGTACTGCTTTCCATCCGGGCCCGCGTAGGTCATCGGGTTGCCGATGATGCCCGACGGCGTCTTGAACTTCCAGAGCACGTCGCCGGTCTTGGCGTTGACCGCCTTGAGCCAGCCTTCCATCGTGCCGTAGAACGCCACGTCGCCGGCGGTGGTCAACGCGCCGCCCCACGCCGACAGGTTTTCCTTGATGCCCCACACCTTCTTGCCGGCCACCGGATCCCAGGCCAGGAACTCGCCGCGGTTGCCGCCGGGCCCCGCCTTGCTGAGCACGATCGCGCCGACGTACGGCTGGCCCGCCTGGTACTTCACCTCGACGCCCTCGTAGTCCATGCACAGGTTGTTGGCGGGCACATAGAAGAGGCCGGTCTTCGGCGAGAACGACACCGGCTGCTGGTTCTTGCCACCCATGGCCGAGGGGCAGATGTCCTTGGTGTTCTTGCTCGCGGACGTGCGCTTCTCGGGGTTCTCGACCGGCTTGCCGGTCTTGAGGTCGATGCTGGTCGCCCAGTTCACGTTCACGAAGGGGTCGGCCTTGAGCAGCTCGCCGGTCTTGCGATCGAGTACGTAGGCGAAGCCGTTGCGGTCGAAGTTGACGAGCACCTTGCGCGTCGTGCCGCCCATGTTCAGATCGGCGAGCACGTTCTCGTTGATGCCGTCGTAGTCCCACGCGTCGTGCGGCGTCTTCTGGTAGGCCCACGCCGCCTTCCCGGTGTCGGGGTTCCGCGCGAAGATCGTCATCGAGTACTTGTTGTCGCCGGGGCGCTGATCCGGATTCCACGAACCGGGATTGCCGGTGCCGTAGTAGAGGAGGTTCAGCTCGGGGTCGTAGCTGTACCAGCCCCATGTCGTCCCGCCGCCGCGCTTCCACTCGTCGCCCTTCCAGGTCTCGACCGAGCCGGGGAAGCCGACTTCCGCCTCGGGCCCGGTGCTGTACATGCGCCACACCTGCTTGCCGGTGTTGACGTCGTTGGCGGTGACGAAGCCGCGGACGCCGAACTCGCCGCCCGAGATGCCCGAGATCACCTTGTCCTTGATGACCAGCGGCGCCGACGTGACGGTCTGGCCCTGCTTGTAGTCGCCCTGCTTGACCTTCCACAGCTCCTTGCCGGTGGCGGCGTCGAGCGCCACGGTATTGGTGTCGAGCTGGTTGAGGAAGATCTTGCCGTCGGCGTAAGTGACGCCGCGGTTCACGGTGTCGCAGCAGGCGATGGGGATGACCGCCGGGTCCTGCTTTGGCGCGTACTTCCACTTGATCGGCGCGCCCTCCTTGGTGAGGTCGAGCGCGTAGACGATGTTGGGGAACGGCGTGGCGAGGTACATCGTGTTGCCAACCACGATCGGCTCGCCCTCGTGGCCGCGCAGCACGCCGGTGGAGAAGGTCCACGCCACCTTCAGATTCTTGACGTTGTCGGTCGTGATCTGCCCGAGGTCGCTGTATCGCGTCGACGAGGCGTTCTTGTTGGGCATCGCCCATTCCTTGTCGTTTCCGGTCAGCGCCGGGGCGGCAGCCGGGGCGCCGGACGACGCGGGCGCGGAACCCGAACTGCACGCGGCGGCGACGGCCGAGAACGCGAGGACGACGAAGGCAAATAGCCGGGACACTCTCTTCATATCCGCTCCTCTAACAGGGAGGACGTGCGTGGCTCTACTTCTTGTGAACGTTCTTGTTGACCCAGTTCAGCATGATGTCGGCGATTTCGAGGTTCTTCTTGTCGAGCATCATCATGTGCGTGACGCCCAGGATGCCCATGTCATCGAGCTTGAGGTATTCGGCCTTGGCCGTACCCTGCTTGCTGGCGCGCCGCGCATTGATGGCGTCCACCGTCTCCTGGCACACGGTGCTCGTGGCGGTGTAGTCGCCCTTCAGCGCCATGTACGGAATGTTGTCGAAGTCGGCGGCGGTGAGGCCGCTGTTCGGCAGCGAGCACGAGCCCTCGAGCGTCAGCAGCCCCTTGAGCAGGCCGAGGTGGCCGCGCTCCTTCAGGATGCGCGTCATGTGGTGGCCCATGATCCCCGACTGCGAGTGCGTCACGACGATGGCGCCGCCGAGCCGCTCGACCAGCGACGCGAGGTTCTGCGGCGTCCACGTGTTGGCCGGCGAGATCTCTTTTGGATCGCAGTTTGCGCACGTCGAGCCGGGCAGCGTCACCTCGGCATTGGGCACCAGCTGCTTGTAGTACTCGTCCACCGAGTCGAGCGGGAAGAGCGGCGCCACATGCGCATAGGCATCCGGCTTCGGGTTCGGATCGTCCGGGGCGCCGTGCGGAATCAGCCGGCCGGTGCGCACGTTGGAACCGGCGGGCACCAGGTGGCCGAACCAGTTCGTCCACGCGCCGTTGTCGGTGATGCGGCCGAAGCTCGGAATCAGATCGGCCGCCGCTTTCGTGTCGCCGCCGGCCAGCTTGGCCTCGGCTTCGTGGAGCACCGACTGATCGAAGCCCGAGCGCCCGCGCCCCGCCTGATCGACGACATAGCTCGGCACGCCGTGGCGAACGAAGTAGGGATACCAGCCTTCGCGGCCATCCGGCGTGGCCTCGAGACAGGCGCCGGTGTGCGTGGAGCCGTGCACCATGATCACCGGCCAGCCGCCGCCGTATTTCTTGGCCGGAATCTGGAACTGGACGTACATCTGGCCGATGGTGATCTGCTGCGGCACCGGCCCGGAAGGCGCGCTCGAGCCGGGGCCTGGCGGTGGCAGGGCCGACGCGTAGTCCGTGATCTTCTTGACCCCGCCCACGAAGAAGCTGCCCTGGTCTTCGATGATCAGCGGACCGCCGAGGAACTTCTTCGGAGTGGTGCCCTGGCCCGACACCGCCGGCGTCAGGACTCCCAACAGGACGACGAGGGCCGCAACGGTTCTCATAGGCTCTCCACGCAGCGAGGGACGCGGCCAGCGCCGCCAGCTGGCGGGGGCGATCTAACCGCAAGGGCCGGATGATTACAAGAACGGATCGCGGCCCTCCCCCAAGCTGGGTAGTGGGCGTCTTGTGCTGCGGCAGGCGCAGGACGATGATGGCGGCGTGACGTCGCGACTGCTTCTACCGGCCCTCGCTGCGTGCGCGTTGTGCTCGTTCGGTGCGACGCCACCTGATGCGGCGACCCGTCGATGGTGGTCGCATATCCGTGTGCTGGCCGCCGACAGCATGGAGGGGCGCGAGGCCGGCAGCGCCGGGCACCGCAAGGCCGCCGAATACGTGGCCGGGCGCTTTGCCGCGGCCGGGTTGACGGCGGCGGGCGAAGGCGGCTTCTACCAGCCGGTCCCGCTCCACGCCGTGCGAGTCGTGCCCGAAACGCCCGCCGACATGGTGCCGCCGCCGCGGTTCGTGCCGGGGCCACGCGGCTACGCGCAGACACCACCGCGCGGCTACTACGGCACCATCACGATCGAGAGCTCCGCAGGGCCCGAGCCGATGCGCTGGCCGTCTTTTCTGTCGACCATCGCCCAGCTCGCCGATGCGCCGCTCCCGTCGCGGGCGCCGGGGAGCACGTCGAACTTCCAGGCCAATGCTGCCGACGCCGAAGCGCTGTTCGAAGGTTCCGGTCACACGTACGCCGAGCTGCGTGCCATGGCCGACGCCGGCCAGCGGCTGCCGTCGTTCCCGATGTCCACGCGACTGCGCGGGCGGCTGGTCACCGACACGCGCGAGTTCTCGTCCGACAACGTGATTGCCATGCTGCGCGGCTCGGACGCGGCGTTGGCGAACGAATACGTAGTCGTGTCCGCACATCTCGACGGCTACGGCATTGGCGAGGCGATCAACGGCGATCGCATCTACAACGGCGCGTTCGACGATGCCGCGTATGTGGCGACGCTCATCGATCTGGCCGAGACGCTGCAATCCTCGCGGCGACGGTTCAAACGTTGACGACGCTCGGTCTCGAGCGGTCCACGCTCGGCGATGCCGCGCGGCAGGTGGGCGGCGCGATGGAGATCGGGATCAGGCCAGACAAGGAGCCGGATCGCCAGCTGCTCCGGCGGTCCGATCAGTGGAACTTCCTGCAGGCGGGCATTCCCGCCATCGCGTTCGTCTTCGGGTACGACCCGGGCTCGCGTGACGAAGCGGTGTACAGGCAGTGGTACGCGCAGCGGTACCACAGTCCGTCGGACGACCTGGACCAGCCGTGGGACCCGTCGGCGGCGGCGCGGTTCAACGCCTTCTTCGCTCGTCTGCTCGAGGCGGTGGCCGATGCGCCGGGGCGTCCGACGCTCGCGCCGCCGTAGCCAAAGGGCACGTCGGCTCAGACTAAGAGCGTCCAACCGGTCGATTTCGCGGCAAGCTCAACTGCCGCAACGCACAAGCCCACCGAGCCCGCCGCGCTGGCTCGGTTGTTGCTCACCGCCTGATGCGCGCCCGCTCCCCGGGTTTCCGCACACCTGTCGATTGGAACGTCCCGAGGAGGCTCGTGTGGCGATGTGTCTGATGAAAACGACGGCCCTTGCCGGCGCCGTCGTGGTGTTACTGCCGGCGGCCGCCCTGGGCCAGTCGCTGACCGGCCGGTTGTCGGCGCTGCTCACCGAACAGCAGGCCACGTCGGTGTTCGTCCCCGACGTACCGGCCGCCGAAGCCACGCGCGACACGGTGGCCAAGCTCTTTGGCGTGGAGCTGACGAATCTGCCCACCGCCTCGTCGTCCGGCGGCTTCGTCTATCGCCTCAATCCCTCGCTCGGCGTCGTCTCCCGATCGAGCGACGGCTTCGGGCCGTTCTTCACCGAGCGCGTGCTTCGCAACGGCGAAGGTCAGTTCTCGGCGGGGTTCTCCTATCAGGTGGCGCGCTTCTCCTCGCTCCAGGGCGCCGATCTCACCGAGGGCACATTTCCCACCAACGCCGCGCGGTTCGTCGGCTCGACGCAGCCGTTTGCCGTGGACACGCTCGCACTCGATCTGGAGCTGCAGACGGCCACACTGTTTACGAGCTACGGCGTGACCGACCGCCTGGCGGTTGGCGGCGCGGCGCCGTTCGTCCACGTGCGGATGAGCGGCAGCCGCATGCGGACGCAGGACGGGCGGTCGGCACTCCAGTCGCGCCAGTCGGGCGCGGCCGCGGGGCTGGGCGATCTCACGCTGAACACCCGCTATCTCGTGGCGGGCGACGGCTTGCGCGGCGTGTCGATCGGGGCCGATCTGCGGCTGCCGACCGGCCGCAGCGCGGATCTCCTGGGTTCAGGCAAGACGGCGCTCAAAGCGTTGGCCGTCGGGTCGTACGAGGAGGGCCGGCTGGGAGTCAACGTCAACGCAGGCGCCGGCATCGGCGGCGCGTCGAAAGAGGTGTCGTGGAGCATGGCCACGACCTTTGCGGCCAGTTCGCGCGTGACGGTCGTGGGCGAGATGATCGGCCGCCGTCTCTTCGAGCTGAGTTATGTGCAGGATGTGTATCAGCCCCATCCACTGATGCCGGGCGTCGAGACCATGCGATGGCTCACGGCTGATCGCGGGTTCACGACGACGCTTGTGGCGACCGGTGCCAAGTGGAACGTCGGCGGCAGCTGGCTGCTCAATACGAATCTGCTCATCCGCGTGACGGACGGCGGGCTGCGCGCCCGTGTGACGCCGGCGGTGTCCCTGGACTACGATTTCGGTCTATGAGTGCCGGCGGGCGTCACCGCAGGCCGGGGGACGAGTCGGACGGTCTCGGCGCGTTTGCGTCCGAAACCGACGGTCGTCAGGAGCCGGCCCCGTCGCATCCGTTTCGCCAGGCCGGACGGCGCGCGCTCGACTCGCCGGTCCTCGTGCCGATCGTCGTGGCGCTGGCCGTCGTCGTGTACGGCGGCCTGACGGTCTTGTGGTGGGAGCGGGACCGGCCGGAGATCAAGCCGTCCTTTTCGTCCACCACCCCCACTCGGTCGTTCCGGCCCAGCGCGCCGCAGGCGTCCCCTGCAGCAGAGTCGGCGCCCGGCCCGGCCGTGGCGGTGAACGAGGCGGTGCCGCCCGATCTGTTCGTGCCGGCCGTCGCGCGGGCCGATGCGGCGCCGCGGCCGCCGGAGCCGGTCGCGTCGCCCCTGCCGGATCGCGCGCTCGCGCCGGTGGCGCCCGACGCCGCGGAAGATGTGCCGCCGGGGCAGCCGGCGCTGATCGTTCCACCTCCTGCCCCAGACGCCGCTGCCGCCGCCGCGGTGGCGCCGGCGGGTGAGGCCGCGGTCGTGGCGCCCCCGCGTTCCGCGGAGCCGAGCGCGGTCGAGCGGCTGGCCGCCGATCGCGACGCCATCGGCGGCGTGCTCCGCTCGTATCGCGCGGCGTACAACTCGCTCGATGCCACCACGGCTTCCACTATCTGGCAGGGGCTCGACACGCGGGCGTTGCAGAAGGCGTTCTCCACCCTCACGCGACAGGATGTGTCGTTCGATCGGTGCGACGTGCGCGTGACGGCCGCCGATCGCGCTGTGGCCTCGTGCCGCGGCGTCCTCAGCTATGTCCCGAAGATCGGCGACGGCACCCCGCAGCAGCGCCGGTTGGCCTGGAGCTTCGACTTCCAGCGCGCGGCCGACCGCTGGATGATCTCGTCCGTCAGCGCTCGCTAGACCTTGGTCGGAGGCGAAGCCTCGCCAGCCGTGACGCGCGGCAGCCATCCGGCGATCGCCATCGGGATGAACCAGACGTCGAAGGGCACGCGGAACCGGATCTCGCTCTTGAACACGTAGACGCACAGGCACAGCGCCGCCAACGGCGCCGCCCATACGATCAGCTCGCCCCACCTCTCGCGCCGCCACGGCCAGCGCGAGAGGAGCCACAAGGCGACGCCGGCCATCAGGAACGGCCCGGTGACGAGCTCATACAAGCGGACCATCGGCGCCACCGAGAAGTGCGTGACCGGCCACATGTAGTTGCCGACGAACAGGAAGGGGATGTTCTCGAACGACTGCACCAGCACGAGGGGATCGCGGCCGATGCACTTCAGCCCCTCCTTCATGAAGTAGCCCGAGTCGGTGAACGGGTGGTCCCACATCTTGGCCGAGGTCATTCCGAGCTGCGCGTAGACCGGCGACAGCCACGTGAGCCCCGTGTTGTCGTAGTTCCGCTTGCTCGGACACTTCCCCTCCATGAAGTTCAATCCGCCAGCCGAGGCGCTGATCCGGAACTCACCGGTGGTCCGGTAGGTCAACACGCCGTGCAGCAACAGCCCGGCGCCCACCACGGCGCAGAGCGGCACCGCCACGGTGGTGATGACGGCGCGCGACCAGTGCTCGCGCGCCAGCACGCCGAGGAGGAACAGCGGTCCGAGAAACGCCGGTGTCCCCTTCACCCAGAAGCTGGCGATGAACGCCAGACCCCAGAGCGCCGACCAGCGGACCGTCGGCCGTTCCACGATCTCGAGGCTGGCCCACGCCACGACTGCCATCAGGAAGGTGAACGTCGTCTCCGACAGCGCCACCGTGGTGAGCACGATCCACGGCACGTGGACGGTGGCGAAGAGCAGCGACAACACGCCGACCCGCGGCCCGAACGCCCGCGTGGCGCACCGCCAGACCAGCCACACGGTCGCGGTGGAGAGGACGACGTGATACACCGCCAGCGCGTCGGCCCAGTTCGTGAACAGGCGCTTGAGCCCCGCCAAGATCAGCGAGAACCCGATGGCGGGAAGGAAGTGCGCCGGCTCCCACACGCCGTCGAGGATGCGGTCCGCGATCAGCCGGTAGTTGTCCATGTCCGCGAAGAGCGCCGACCCGATGGGATGCAGCTCGAGCGCCGCGATGCGCAGGACGAACGCCAGGAACAGGAGGCCGGTGACGGTGTGTCGCGAGGTCAGGAAGGTCATCTGGGTGGGGCGAGAGCCGCGCTATAGTCGCCGACGACGCGATGCGCGCCTTGATCATAAGCCTGGCAGTCGCCACGCTGACCGCTTCGGGAGCCGCCGCCCAGGTGCCGGAGGCCTGGCTGGGCTCGTGGACGTTGAACGTCGCCCGGTCCACCTACTCGCCGGGGCCGGCGCCCTACAAGCGCGCGACGTATCGCATCGAACGGTTCGGCGCCGGCTTCCGCGTGATCTACGACATGGTCCATCCGCGCGGCGGCACGACCCACCTCGAATGGGCGGGCAAGATGGACGGACACGACTACGCGCTTCAGGGCGTGGATCAGGCGATGACCTACGCCTACACTCCAGCCGGGGACGGGGCCTGCGACGTCGTGGTCAGGATCGACGGACGGGTGGCCGCGCGATCGCGAGTGACGATCTCGCCAGACGGCCGCACGATGATCACGCGGACCGGCGGCAGTACCACGGTGTACGAAAAGCTGCCGGGCTCCTGACCCTGCGGGCTCTATCCCGCGAACGGATCGGGCGGTCGCACCCAGCGGAACGCGCTGTTCAGCAGGCGGAAAGTGTCGAGCTCCACGAGCGCAAGCCGCAGCCGGAGGTGATGGCCGTCCATGTCGCCTTCGAGCAGGAGCCGATCCCGCGCGGGCCGCTGCACCGCGAAGCTTGCCCTCCAGGTGGTGCTCGCGCCCTTCGTGAGCGCGAGCGTGCTCGTCCCGGCGTCGAACGCCCCCCCGTAGTGGGCCAGCGAATCATCGGTGCGCTGCATCACCACGACCTGCGGCGCGTCGAAGATCACCCGCCGCCAGCGGCGGTCGTAATCGTTGAGCGCCGCCGGCCGCACCTCGCCGTCCACCGCCAGCTCCTCGACGTTCCAGATGCCGTAGAGCGCCGAGCGGGGCGCGCGTCCGCCGCCGTCGCCGTACCAGAAGCGCACGCTGAGTGTCGCGAACGTGGCCATCAGGTACGCGCCCAGCACGACCTGCACGACGATCGCGGCGCGGTTGTGGCGGGCCGTTCGGAACAAGGGCATGTGCGTGGCGGGTCCGGCGGCCCGCCCCAGGAACACGGCGGTGAGCCGCGGCACGTCTGGCGCCAGCAGGATCGCCGCCATGACCAGCAGGTGAAACGAGATCTGCTTCAAGCCGAAGTCGTAGGCCATGTTGAGCAGGAACACCTGCAACATGTCGACGAGCGCCAGCGCCGCGCCGGCGGTTGCCGTCGCGGGCGTGAGCAGGAGCGCGCCCGCCAGAAGCTCCGCCGTGCCGGTGGCGATCTGGTAGGGCAGTGACGCGCCGACGAAGGTCCACAAGAGATCCGAAAGCGACGAAGCGCCGACCGGTTCGATCAAGGTCACGAGCCCCGGCGGCGGGAACTGCGAGGGGATGACCTTGGCCATCCCGTAATAGAACATCTGCGCCGCGAGCGCGAGCCGCAGGCCGAGCCGGAACCACACGCGGAGCCGGTCGTCGCGGCCGCGATCGAGCCACAACCACATGGCCGTGATCGCCGCCGAGGCGGTCAGCAGCCAGGCCATCTGTACCCAGTGAAAGATCGTGTCGCCGCTGTTGCCTGTATAGACGAGCGGTCCACTGACGCCGAACACGCGCGCGGCGCACCAATCGGTGATCTGGCGCATCGGCCAGCGTGTGCCGAAGGCCGGCAGCGCCGCGCCGGGCACGATGAGCAGGCCGCCGGCGATCTGCGTGGCGAGAGAGTAGAGACCGAAGTAGACGAGGCCGAAGCGCAACAGCACGCGCGCGAGATTCTGGCACACTCAGCCGATGGCGGCGCGGTGTCACGCGCCGATACAGCCCACCGCGCAGCGTCTACATGCTGCCGCGCCCGATGCGCGCGCGACGCCGGCCGCGCCATGCAGGCGGGCCCACGCGGGTGGTATGCGGGTTGCGGCACTATTTCTGTCCCACCCAAAAATGCGCCGCAGGACGGGGACCCGCGCGACGGCCGTACGCAAGCACGACGGTCCCGCCGACAGTCTCGGCGCTTGTCACTCACATACAGTGAGGAGGTCACACATGCTTCAGAACTGGGCACCCGGAGTGTTCGCCGGCCAGACCTTGAGCCCGATTGCCGGGCTCGCGCAGGGGCTGCAGCCGATTCAGCTGCTCCAGACGATTCCACAACAGCTGCAGCAGCTGCAGCAGATCGAAGTGGTTCGACAGCAGCAGCTGCAGCAGATCCAGCAGCTGGTCCAGTACATCGCGTATCAGCTGCAGGCTCTGTCTCAGCATCAGCTCCCGCAGGGGTCGATCTTTGGCGCCGGCCCGGGTCAGCCGTACCAGCCGTTCGGCGCGGGCGTGCCCGGGACGTTCTCGACGCCGCTGCAGGTGATGTAACTGATGGAGCTCTGTCATGAATGAACCGCTGTTTGTGCAGGTGCCGCCCGCGTGGGCCGTGCCGCAGTCGCCCTGGATGGGCGGCTGGTATTCCTCTCCGGGGGGCGCCTCGCCGCCGGCGCTCTTGTCTCCGGCGCCGCTCGGCGCACTGACTCCGCCCGCACCGCCGACCGGCTCGACGCCGGCGTCGATGCTCGTCGCGGCGGTCTCGTTGCGCCGCGGACAGGCGAACGGCCCTACCACCGATCAGGAAGTCGAGGAGGTGATCTACGACGCGCTGGAGTTCGTTGCGGGGGCCAGCGACGTGGACGTCCGGTGTGAGTCCGGGCGCGTCACGCTGTCGGGCGCGGTGCCGCACAAGCGTCTGAAGCGCGACGTCGGCGAGATCGCGTGGGCGATTCCCGTACTGTCCGACGTGGCGAACAACGTGACGATTGCGTCCCGTCGCCGGGCGCGGGCGTTTGCGAGGGAGGCCGAAGCGGTTCCGTCGGGCGGAGGCCGCAAACAGGCCTAGCGCACGCGGGCCGGAAAGCGGACGGGGGCGGGGAGGCCGCGCGGGCCTCCCCGCTCGCCGTGATAGAACGCCTCGAGCGCGACGCGCACCGGCGGCGTCGCCCGGTCGAAGTCGTGTCTGGCCAGCGCTTCCAGCCACTCGGCGTGCGTCTTGTCGGCCAGCGCGTATTCGCCCGACCGGGTCGGAAGGCCGGTGTCAAAGTTGGTGTTGGGCAGATCGAGCGTGCCGGCGCGGACCGCACGGAGCAGCGCGTCGAAGCGTGTATGTGCCTGGGCGACGCTGTTCTCGAACAGGTGGTCCACATCGGGCGTCGGCGCCTTGAACGCCAGCGGTTTCAGCGGGCCGACCTTCGGCACCACGCGGTAGACGAACCCCAGGAAGCGCGCCATCCGCCCCGGCTTCTGATAGTCGCGCCCGTAGGTCTTCTCGTAGTCCACCGGGCGGTAGGCGAACACCACCCGCTCGCGATTGGCCTCGGGCCAGATCTTCAGAATCTCATCCCGCTTGTCACGCCACGCTGCCTTGGTCAGCGCGGGGATCAACTGGCTGACCGAGTAGCGGTAGGTCGAGATGGCCCGCTTCTGGTCGGCGAACACGTCGCCCATTTCGAGGCCGTAGGTTTCACGGAACGCGCGCTCGAGGAGCGGCGTGGCCACCTGGAAGTCGAGCAGCGATCGGTATTGCGTGAAGTCGTACCGCCCGCGCGCCGCCTGGGCGACGTCCAACGAGAACTCCACGATCACGTGCTGCTTCGGCGCCTCGACGTAGGTGATCGTGTCGCCGAACTTCCGCTGCAGCTTGGGAAAAGTGCGCGGCACCGACAGGTTGACCGCCTGCGGGTGACCGGTGATGTCGTTGGCATAGTGCGCCAGCGCGCCAATGGCGAACGCCAGCTCGTCTACGTTCCGGGCGTTGTGGATGAGCGACTGCACGAAGTCGCCGGTGCGCGCGTAGTGCAGCAGGTTGCTGAAGAACTTGTTGCCGAAGGGGTAGTAGCCGAGGTCCTGAATGACCGCGCCGCCGTATGCGAACGACCGCGCGCGCTCGAGCGCCTCAGGTGACGTGCCGGGGTAGCGCTGCAGCAGCAACGGGCGCAACTCGCGGTCCCACGCCGCGTCGATCGCGAACTCGTGCGCCAGCACCGAGTAGGCATTGGCTGATGCGGGCAGGCCCAGCCAGGTCGCGATGACGATCGCGGTGACGAATGATGTGACCAACGGACGAGCGCGCACACTCTTCGCGCTGCAAAGCAGGTACCTTTACGCAGAGGTGTCGATGCTCATCCACGCTCCCCGCGTTCGTGCCGCGCTTGCGGCGACCCTGCTCCTCGTCGGCGGGTGCCGTTCGCAGCCGTCCAACCCGCAGGTGCCGTCACCGGCGGCATCGGCGCCGGGCGCGACGGTCGTGCACGGGGTGGACACGCGGAACCTCGATCGCGCGGTCGATCCCGGCGACGACTTCTACGCCTTTGCCAACGGTGCGTGGATGGCGCGCACCGAGATTCCGTCCGATCGCAGCACCTGGGGGCCCAGCGAACAGCTGACCGAGGAAGCGGCGGCACGCACGCGCGGCCTGCTCGAAGAGGCGGCCAAGGCATCGCCGGCCAACGGCACGGTCCAACAGCAGTCGGCCGACTACTACGCCAGCTACATGGACGAGGCCGGCATCGAGGGCAGGGGGCTGGCGCCGCTGAAGCCGATGCTCGACCGCTATGCGGCGATCGACTCGCTGGCGGCCCTCTCGCGCGTGCTCGGCGAGGAGCTGCGGGCGGACGTCGACGCGCTCAACAACACCAATTTCCGCACCGAGCGTCTGTTTGGTGTGTGGATCACGGCGGCGCTCGACGACCCCACCGCCACGCGGCCGTATCTCCTGCAGGGCGGGCTCGACCTGCCCGATCGCGAGTACTACGTCGCCGACTCGCCGCGGATGGTGACCGTTCGCAAGGAGCTGACGGGGCACATCGCCCGCACGCTGGGGCTGGCCGGCGTGACCAACGCCGAAGTCGCGGCGGCGGAGATCGTGGCGCTCGAGACGAAGATGGCCCGCGTGCACGCACCGCGCGCCGAGTCGCTCGACGTGCAGAAAGCCAACAACCCGTGGAAGCGCGCGGAGTTCGCGAGGAAGGCCCCCGGCCTCGATTGGGACGCATTTCTGGCGGGCGCGCGGCTCGAGAAGGAGCCGGTCATCATCGTGTGGCACCCGGGCGCGACGCGCGGCCTGTCGGCGCTCGTGCGCAGCGAGCCGCTGGCCGCGTGGAAGCACTGGCTGACGTTTCGCGCCATCGATCGCAATGCCGCGGTGCTGCCCAAGGCGTTCGTCGACGAGCGCTTCGCCTTTCACGGCAAGGTGCTGAACGGCACCCCGCAACTGGCCGAGCGGTGGAAGCGCGGCGTGGCGGCCACCAACGCCGCCATTCCGGAAGCCGTGGGACAGATCTACGTCGCGCGGTACTTCCCGCCCGACACCAAGGCGCAGATGCAGGCCATGGCCAGGAACCTGGTCGCCGCCTTCGGCGCCCGCATCGATCGCCTGGCGTGGATGTCGCCCGCCACGAAGCTGAAGGCCAAGCAGAAGCTGGCCACGCTGCGCGTGGGCGTCGGGTATCCCGATAGCTGGGTGGACTATCGCGGCCTGCAGATCGTCAAGGGCGACGCCTTCGGCAACCGGCAGCGCGCCGAGCTCTTCGACTACGAGCGGCACCTCAAAAAGCTCGGCACGCCGGTGGACAAGGCGGAGTGGTGGATGTCACCGCAGACGGTGAACGCGCTCAACCTGCCGCTGCAGAACGCGCTCAATTTCCCCGCCGCGATCCTGGCGCCGCCCTTCTTCGATCCCGCGGCGCCCGCCGCCGCCAACTACGGTTCCATCGGCGCCACCATCGGTCACGAGATCACGCACAGCTTCGACGATCAGGGGGCGATGTTCGATGCCGATGGCCGGCTCGCGAACTGGTGGACGAAAGAGGATCTCGACCACTTCCGCGCCGCCGGTGCGCAGCTGGCATCGCAGTTCGACGCCTACGCGCCGTTCCCCGACCTGCACGTCAACGGCACGCAGACACTCAGCGAGAACATCGCCGACGTGGCCGGCCTGGCCGTCGCGTACGACGGCTGGCGTGCCTCGCTCGCAGGTGCCGCGGCGCCCGAGGCGGCGGGCTTCTCGGGCCCGCAGCAGTTCTTTCTCGCCTACGCCCAGAGCTGGCTGATCAAGTGGCGCGAGCCGGCGCTCCGGCAGGCGGTGATCACCGACGGCCACGCGCCGCCCGAATATCGCGCCGACACGGTCCGCAATCTCGACGCGTGGTACGACGCGTTCGAGGTGAAGCCGGGGCGCCGGCTGTATCTGGCCCCGGATCAGCGCGTCCGGGTCTGGTGAATCGCGATCAGTGCAGGCGCGCCGAGCGGGTGCGCCGCAGGCGCATGATCTGCCGGCCCACGATCGCCACCGCGACGAGCGCGACCAGCACGATCACCGAGGGTTCCGGAACGGTGGCCGATGCCGGGAAGAAGCTCACGCTCACCCAGTCCATCGTGTCCACGCCCGAGCCGTCGCTGAGCCCCAGCTGAAAGCCGTAGACCGCAAACGGCTGATCGAGCGGGCCGAAGATCTCGTAGTTGGCGCGTTGCAGCGGGTTGAGATCGTCGAACTGCACGTTGAGCGCGCCGATCGGCAGCCCCGCCGCGTCGAGCAGCGAGATGGCGCCGAAGTGCTCGAGGCCGGTGTGGGTGCCGGTGAACTGAAACAGCACCTGCATGTTCCAGTGACCGCCGCCCGGGTCCTCGGTCAGCTCGATGAAGTCCGGTCCCCAGAACGTGTCGAGTGTGAATCCGAGCGGGTCCACGGCGACCGGGCCACCGTCGGGCGCGGCCGTACAGACGTCGCCGACGCAACCAGTCACGTGCGCGTCGATGGGCGCGGCTGCTGCCGGCAGTGCGAGCAGTACCCATGCGGCAGCAAGGGCACCGGCGATTCGCGAACTCATGACACCTCCTCGCACGTGGTGCAGCCACGCGCCTGTGCAATGCGACGAGGGGGGAGGGCCGCATTATGAAATATGCCGGCGTGGCGCGAGCCCGGCAGATTGCGGCTCAGTTTGCAGAAACAGTGCAACCTCAGGAAGGCCCCAGGTACTACGATTGCAGCATCGAGGTATGCGATGAGCGTCTGGCCACGACCCAACGCTCCAGCTTTCAAGGACCGGCACGAGGCGGGCGTCGCGCTGGCCGGTCTGCTGCAGGACTACGCCCACCGCAATGACGTGGTTGTGCTGGCGCTGCCGCGCGGCGGTGTGCCGGTCGCGTACGAAGTGTCCGCCGCGCTGCGCGTACCGCTCGACGTCTTCTCCGTGCGCAAGCTCGGCGTGCCGGGCCATCCCGAGCTGGCGATGGGCGCCATTGCCAGCGGTGGCGTGCAGGTGCTCAACGACGAAGTGTTGGCGTGGTATCAGCCGTCGGCTGACACGGTCGAGGCGGTGGCGCGCGTGGAGATGCGCGAGCTCGATCGGCGCGAGCGGCTCTACCGCGAAGGGCGTCCGCTGATCCTGGTCGAAGGCCGCTGCGTGCTGCTGGTGGACGACGGGCTCGCCACCGGGTCCACGATGCGCGCCGCCGTGCAGGCCGTGCGCCAACTGCACGCCCGGCAGGTCGTGGTGGCGGCGCCGGTGGGCGCGGCCGATACCTGCCAGGCTCTCCGGCGGGTGGCCGACGACGTCGTGTGCGTGCTGATGCCGGACCACTTCACGGCAGTGGGCGCGTGGTACGTCGATTTCAGCGAGACGACCGACGACGAAGTACGTCGCCTGCTTGAAGAGTCAAGTAGGCGGTGACTTACTTCTCAGCCCCGCACTTGCCGCCGGGGCAGCGGTTGTTCTCCTCGCAGACGTACTCGAAGAGGCCGTCCTTGTCCCATTCCGGCTTGGCGAGGATCTCGAACTCCTGCGTCCAGGGGGCGGTGAAGACCTTGGGGTCGTCGATCGTCAGCGCATACGACATGGCCGTCGGGCTCTTCCACCGCAGGCGCTCGATGGTCCGCATCGCGTCGCTGTGCATCCGATACTCTTTCGGGTTGGTGTAGTAGTAGTCGTCCAGACCCCAGCGCTTGAAGTTCACCGTCTCGATGACGAGCGTGTCGCCTTCCCAGCGCCCCACCGGATCGCCGTAGAACATCGGCTCCAGCCCTTTGCGGTGCGCCCGCCCGTCGAGCGGGATCACGCGGCTCATGCGCTGGAACTCGTGCACCATCACGAGGTGGTTCTTCGTCTGGAAGAACTGCATGGCATTGGCCGAGAGCATGCCGCCCGGGAACCCGGCGGGCATGCAGAAGTCGCGCGGCTCGTCGTGACGCGGATCGCCGGTGCGCGGTTCGAGGAACGTGTCGCCGCCCGGCTTGAGCGGCGCGAAGCGCTTGCGGTCGAACACCGTGGCCGACGAGCGCCCACGCTCGTCACCGGGGAGGTAGGTCGGCCACTGATAGGTGCCGGTGAAGTCCGGCTTGCCGTCGGCGGTGCGCGGGATCCCCGCCGGGCTCGCCGGCCCCTGCTGTGCGTTGAGCGCCGTCACGATCGAGAGCCCGCACGGGCAGATCGACACGAGTGCGAGCAGCAGCCACTTGGATGAAATGCGAGTCATGACTCCTCCTCAGCGCTGCGGGGCGCGGCCCGCCGGGTCGGTGGCCGTGAACACATTGCGGCCGTCCTGGTAGGTGACGCGCTGGCCGAACCCGTTGTTGGAGCCGTCCTTGGCCTTGAAGCCTTCGACGTTGACGGTGGAGCCGACCACCAGCAGATCCTTGGTGATCCCGCGCCGCATCAACTGGCCGGGGGCACCGCCCGAGATCGCCCACGTGGTGACGGTCCCGTCGGGGTTCTTCACGTCCACGTAGTACCAGATGTGCGGGTTCATCCAGTCCACCTTGGTGAGCGTGCCGGTGATCTTCAGCGGCTTCTGATCGTCGTACTCGGCCGCGAACGAGTGGTGTGCGACGACGACGTGCGCGGTGGCCATCAGCATGGCCAGAGCCGTCAGGAGCGCCTTCATGCAGTCCTCCCTCGAGGGTGGCGTTGGCAGGATTCTAGCAAGGCTGCGCCTCCGACCGACAATCACGCAGGCGCCGCCTTGCTAGAACAGTATCTGCTGGCCCGCCCTCCGGGCGGGCGTAGACGTCTTGAACGGCTGGTCGAGAGTTGAATTGTTCGCCGGGATTCCAGCCGTTCAAGACGTCTAGCGCGGCTCGGGCTCGTGAAGCTCGCCGTCGATGTCGGCGAGCTTGTCCTGCACGTAGCCACAGGCGTCTCTCACGGCCGCCGCGCCGGAGGCGCGGCCATTAGGCACTGCCCAGCGAGGCGCAGCCTCGCTGGTTGTAGACGGCTGGGCCCAGCTCGCGCAGGAAGAGATCGAGCAGCCCGTTGGCGCGGAAGTCGCTGATTGGATCATCGAACTCGGCGTCGAAGTGCCGTTTCACCGCCAGGAGCACGCGGGCCCGCCGCTCGTCGGACAGTCGGATGCGCATCGACGCCGAGTGTACGCCGCCCCTCGCTCACCTGTTCAGGGCACCCCGATCAGGTAGCCAACTGCCGGAGCGAATTCGTCGTCAAAACACCGACACGCGGTGAACCAATTTCGATCCGAGGCGTCTAATCGCGTGTCCGGCGCCTCACGCGGCGCGTGTGACACGCGCCGTGCGCGGCCGTATTGAATACGAACTACTCACGAGCTATGAAGAGCTCGTCGATGACGGAGGCACCGCCTTGAGAGAAAGCCTGTGGCGCTCACGGCCCTCTGCCTGGTTGCTGGTGATCGTTTGTGGGATGGTCGCCGCCGCGCGTCCCACCAATGGACAGAGTGTCCCAACCGGCCAGGGGTCTGGAGCCGACGCCTCCGTGCGCGTGATTGCCGAAGCGCGCACGGCCCTGGGCGGTGAAGCCAAGCTCGCCGCGATCAAGACGCTCATCGTGACCGGGCGTACCCGCCAGGTGCGCGGCGACAACCTCGTGCCGATCGAGTTCGAGATCCAGGCAGAACTGCCCGACAAGTTCGCGCGGCGGGATGAGTTTCCGGCGCAGGACGCGGGGCCGACGGTCACAGGATTCAACGCCGACCGTTATCTACAGAGTCCAGCACCACAGCCGCCCCCGGCGCGTCCCGGCGGGCCGCCGCCGCCCACGCCGCAGCAGCTCGAGGCGGCCGCGCGCGCGCAGCTCGCCAACGCGAAACAGGACTTTGCGCGCCTGATGCTTGGGCTCTTCGCGGCGTCGTATTCGAGCCATCCACTCACGTTTGCGTACGTCGGCCAGGCCGAGGCGCCGCAGGGGCGTGCCGACGTGCTCGACGTGAAGGGGCCGGGCGACTTCGCGGCGCGGCTCTTCGTCGACGGCAAGACACACCTGCCGGTGATGCTCAGCTGGCAGGCGCGGCAACCGCCGCCTCGCGGGCGCGGCCCCGGTGGTCCGCCGCGTGGCGGTCCTCCACCTCAGGCTGGCGCGGCTCCTCCGGGCGCTGCTCCCGCGGGGGCACCGGCCGGAGCTCCACCTGCTGGCGGTCCGCCGCCACCGGTTGAGAACCGGCTCTACTTCGCAGAGTACCGATCGTTCGATGGGCTGCAGCTGCCCACGCGCGTGCGTCGCGCGGTGGCAGGAGACACCACGGAGGAAACGACTTTTGATCGGTTCCGGATCAACGCGCGCATTGATCCCAGGCGGTTCGAACCCGGTAGCTAGTTCCACATAGAGGTACATCCATGGTTTCGAGATTTGCCCGCTTCGGGCACGTCGCGCTGTTCGTGTGCCTCGCGCTGGCGATGACGCTGGGCGCGACAGCAGCCGTGGCGGCCCAGGCCGCACGGCCCGGTACGTTGCAGGTGACGGTGGTCGATCAGAGCGGTGCCGTGATCGGCAACGCCATCGTCACCGTCGAGGGGGCCGAGGCGGCCACGAAGGCGCAGACGCCGGCGCCCGTGCAGACCAACGCCCAGGGCGTTGCCAATCTGGCGGGTCTGCCCCCCGGCCGCTACACCGTTCGCGCCGAGTTTCCCGGATTCGAGACGCGCTCGCTGCCCGAGGTGCGTGTGCGGGCCGGGGACAACAAGCAGGTGATGATGCTGCCGATTGCCGGCGTGCAGGACTCGGTGACAGTCGAGCGCAACAAGCAGGAATCCGCCGCCGACCGCCAGTCCACGTTCGGCACCGTGCTCACCCGCGAACAGCTCGAGGCGCTGTCGGACGATCCCGACATCCTGCGCCAGCAGCTGCAGGACATGGCCGGCCCCGGCGCCGTGATCAAGGTGGACAGCTTCGAGGGCGCCGCGCTGCCGCCCAAGGCGATGATTCGATCGATCCGCATTTCGCGCGATCAGTTTGCGGCGGAAAACCACTCGGCGGGCGGGACCTCGGTGGAGATCATCACGCAGCCGGGCCTGGGCCCGATCCGCTACAACACCGGGCTCCGGTACCGCGGCGGCTCGCTGAGCGGCCGCAGCCCGTTCACGCCCACGCGCGGCCCCGAGCAGACGAAGAACTACTTCATGAGCCTGAATGGCACGCTGGTGCCGAAGAAGGCCTCGTTCTTCTTCAACGCCGAGGGGCTCAATTCGTTCGAGACGCCCAATATCCGCGCCTCGACCGGCACCGGCACACGCTCTGAAGCGCTGGGGCTGCGCACGCCGCGCGACAACGCGCGCGTCAACGCCGGCGCCGACTACGCCGTGACGCTCAACCAGACGCTCCGCTTCAACTACTTTGGCAATCGCAACACCGCCGACAACCTCGGCATCGGCGAGTACGACTTCGAGGAGCGCGCCTATTCCACCGAGAACTCGAACCACAACGTCCGCATGCAGCACATGGGGCCGCTCGGGCGCCGCATGTTCACGCGCACGCGCATGCAGGTGAGCTGGTCCGACTCCGAGTCGCGTTCCGCGCTCGAGGCGCCGACCATTCGCGTGCTCGAGGCGTTCACCCGCGGCGGCGCGCAGCGCGCCGGCGGTCAGCACACGCGCGCCCTCAACGCGGCGAGCGATCTCGACTACGTGCGGGGCATTCACTCCTACCGCACCGGTCTCGAGTTCACCTTCCTGCGGGTGCGCGCCGACGACACCACCAACTACCTGGGCACCTACACCTTCGAAAGCCCGGAGGCCTTCGAACAGGGCCGCCCGCGCAGCTTCACGCAGCGCGTCGGCGATCCGGCCATCCGCTACAACAACCTGCAGGGAGGCGCCTACATCCAGGACGACATGCGGCTGCGGCGGAACCTGACGTTCAGCGCCGGCATGCGCTACGAAGCGCAGACGCACGTGGACGACTACGACGGCCTCATGCCGCGCGTCGGCGTCACGTGGGCGCCCTTCAAGAGCGGCGCCACCACGTTGCGAACCAGCTGGGGCATCTTCCACGACTGGCTGCAGGCCGGCACTTACGAGCAGACGCTGCGGGTCGATGGCTTGCACCAGCGGGAGGTGGACCTGTTCAACCCGGGCTATCCGGAGGTGGGCGACATCGGCAGCGGCTCGCCGGCCAACCGCTATCTCCTCGACGGCGACCTGCGCCTCCCGCGCACCAGCCGCGCCAGCATCGGCGTCGACCAGCGGCTGCACCGGCTGGTGCAGACGACCACGACCTACGCCTACCAGCGCGGGGCGTCGGTGTATCGCGGGCTGAACCTCAATGCGCCGGTCGACGGTGCGCGGCCCGACGTGCTGTTCGGCAACATCGTGGAGGTGGTGTCGGACGCCCGCTTACGCCAGCACGAGGTGCAGTTTGCGCTGACCGTGAATCCAGGCGCGCTCTTCCCGGCCTTCAACGCGCCGCTCATCAAGTGGAGTCGCTCCACCGTGTTCGCCAACTACACGTGGCTGAATGTGAAGAACAATTCCGATGGCCCGTTTGCGACGCCCGCGACCGGGACGCTGGCCGACGAGTGGGGCAGCGCGCCGTTCGACGTGCCGCACCGGTTCAACGTTACCTACAACAACCAGATCGTGCGGAACCTGCTGTCGCAGATCAACTTCAACACGTCGAGCGGCAACCCCTACACGATCCGCACGGGCTTGGACGAGAACGGCGATTTGATCTACAACGATCGGCCGGGCGGCATCGGCCGCAACACCGAGCGTGGCCAGCAGCAGTGGAGCCTCAACATGGCGGCCGCGTACACGATCCTGTTTGGCCGACAGACGACGCTGCCGCCCGGCATTGGCGTCGTCGGTGGGGGCGGCGGTCCGCAAGTGCTCGCGGTCAACAACAGCGGCCAGCGCTTCCGCCTGCAGTTCGTCGTGCAGGTCCAGAACGTGACCAACCACGCGAACTACGCCGGCTACAGCGGTGTGCTCACCGCGCCGTTCTTCGGTCAGCCGACCTCCGTGCTCGGTACACGAAAGGTCGACATGGGAGTGCAACTGAGCTTCTGAGTCAGGCAGGTCAGGTGGGTCAGGTGGCCGGGTGAGTATGCTCTAGGCGTGTCCGGGGCAGGCTGGATCGCGGGGGCGTGCATGGCGCAAGCCGTGGCCATGGTCGCGTGCCTCGAGGCGGGGTTCCGGCTGGGCGCGCGCGATGGGCGCCGAGCGGGCGCGCACAAGGGGCTCGGCGCGATAGAGGCGGCGCTCTTTGCGCTGCTCGGGCTGCTTCTGGGCTTTGCATTTGCGGGCGCGACGTCGCGCCTCGACGCCCGGCGCGAGCTGATCGTCCACGAAGCCAACGCCATCGGCACGGCCTACCTGCGCACGGATCTGCTTCCGGCCGCGGCGCAGTCCGAAGTGCGTGCGCTGTTTCGACGTTACGTCGAGGCGCGGCTGCGCGCGTTCGATCGAAGCCTGGATGCCAAAGGCTTGGCGCGCGCCTCGTCGGACGCCTCGGCGCTGCAACAGAACCTCTGGGCGGCCGCCATCGCTGCCCGTGGGTTGGACGCAACTGGGGACGTTGCCCGCGTGGTCATCCCGGCGCTCAACGAGATGATCGACGTGACGACGGCGCGGATGGTGGCCCAGCAGACCCGCCTGCCGGCGCTGATCTTGTGGCTGCTGGTCGGCCTCTCGCTGCTGAGCGCGCTCGTGGCCGGCTATGCCATGGCAGCGCGTGGGCGCCGCAGCGTGCTGCACATGATGCTGTACGCTGCGGCCATCTCGCTCACGACCTACGCCGTGCTTGACCTCGACAACCCACGGCTCGGGCTGATCCGTCTCGACGCGGCCGAGCGGGTCCTGCAACGGCTACACGACTCCATTCGCTAAGAAGGCGTCAGGCGCCGGGCGCTTTATAGGCCGTCTTCTTGCCGGCGGCGTGGTCCATCTCCTCCGCCGTGATGAGCGGCGTGGTGGTCAGCCGGGCGGCGCCGGTCGACGAGACCGCCAGGCTCACTGCGGCGGCGGAGGCGGCATCCGGCAGATCCGCGATGATGATCGCGTCCTGCTCACCGAAGCAGAAGTAGAACGCCTCGATCTTGCCGCCGACGCTTTCGACGGCGTGGCCGGCGACCTCGCGGCGCTTGGTCCCGCCGTCCTGGCGAACGCCCTTGGCGCCCTCGGCTGAATACGACACGGACACGAGATATTTCGGCATCAGACACTCCAATCACGCGTGGGGCAGGTAGTCGTCGACCGCGCCGACAATCAAGACCTCGGCGCCTTCGGTGGTAGTGATCTCGCCGTGGTCGGACTCGGCGTCGGCATGATGGAAATCGCCGGCGTGCAGGACGCGGCCGTCGATGACCACCGAGCCGCGAATGACGTAGCACTCCTCCGGGCCCGAGTGGCGGTGCGACGGGTAGACCGCACCGGCGCTGGCGCGGATCAACATCGTCACCACGCCGCGCGCCTTGTCCACCGACAGCACCTTGGTCTGGATGCCCGGCAGCGGCGTGTCGGCCCATGGCTGATCGCCGCCGAACACGGTGTAGCGGCCGGGAGCGTGGGTGGCGGCGAGCACCGCGTCGCGCACGCGCGGCGGCGGCTCGATCTGCTCGACCGACGACCCGAGGGCGAGCGCGACGTTGTACAGCGACGCCACGTGGGCGCGCTCGTCCGGCGTGAGTCGCGCGACGCGGGCTTCGAACGCGAGACGATCGTCCGCATCGAGCGCGCCAATCGCGTCGGCTAGCGCCAGCGCTTCGAGATCGTCCGGGATCATGCGGTCTGCTCCAGGCGCACGCGCAGGCTCACGAGACCGTTGCGAATGCGTGTCTTGACCGTGCCGAGGGGCACGCCGAACCGCGTCGAGAGCTCCTGGTGCGTGTAGCCCTCGAAGAACGCGGCCTCGATGAGCATGCGCTGCGCCGCCGGCAGCGCCGCCACCGCGCCGCGCACGGCCCGGGCGGCGTACGTCGAATGCAGCGCCGACTCCGGCGTGTCGTGCGTCGGCAGCTCGGGGACGGCGGCGTCGTCGTCGGGCGCCGGCACCGGTGCGTTGACGTCGGCCCGCGCCTGCCCGGCCCGCAGTCGATCGATCGCGCGGTTGCGCGCGATGCGCACCACCCAGGCCGCCGGTGACCCGAGCCGGGCGTCGTACGTCTCGGCCCGCGACCACACGCGCACGAACGTCTCCTGGAGCACCTCCTCCGCGTCGGACGGATTCTGCAGGATTCGCCGGATGACGGCGTAGGCCAGCCGGGAGTGCCGGTCGTAGAGCTCTGCCAGCGCCGCGTCGTCGCGCGAGGCGATTCGCTCCAACAGTCTCAAGTCGTCCGCCAGACCCCGTGTCAGCACGTCGAAAGCTGCGATGGTGCCACACGCGGAAACAGCTCTGCAAGCAAGCACTTAGATGGGATACGCAGCCGGACCAGGGGCGGATTGCCGACGGCCGGCTATGTTAAGAAAGCTAAGAGATTGTAAAAAAATCGTTAACCCAGCGGTGGGCTGACGTGCTACGGTGTGCCGCCTTTGGCGCTCGTGAGGCTTCTCGTCGGACGGCTGACCCCCCACGGGGGGTGGTTGGCCGGTGCGGTGCTCTCCGTGGCCGCATTCAACCTGGCGTTTCGCATAGGAAACGAGCTCGTCCAGGACTGGGACGAGTCGCTCTTTGCGATCACGGCCGACGAGATGGTGGCGTCGGGCGACTGGATCCGCACCACCTTCCTCGGCTCCCTCGACTACTACAACTCCAAGCCGCCGCTGCACATGTGGCTGGTGGCGCTGGCGTTCAAGGCGTTCGGACCGGGGCTCGTCACGCTGCGCCTGCCGACGATGATCGCCGCCTGGCTCACCGTGGCGCTCCTGATGTGGTGGGCCGCTCGTGCCTTTGGCCACACGCTCGCTGTGGTGGCCGGGCTCGTGCTGGCCACCTGTTACGGCTTCCTCTACGTCCACTCGGGCCGTTCGGGCAATTCCGACGCGCTGCTCACGCTGCTGGTGCTGCTCACCGTGGTGACGCTGTGGGCCTCGCGCGACCATCCGTGGCGGCGCGTCTGGCTCGGCGTGATCGTGGGGCTGGTGTTCATGATCAAGGGCACGGGCATCGTCATGCCCTCGCTGATCATCGCCGGCACCGAGCTCGGCGGGCGGTGGCGCGGACGCCTGCGCTGGCTCCCCCTGGTTGCCGCGGCCGGCGTGTTCGTGCTGGTCGTGACGCCGTGGACCGTGGCACGGTGGCGTCTGGACGGGTGGCTCTTCTTCGACGCGATGTTCTTTCACGACTTCGCCGAGCGCGTCACCATGGTGTTGGATGGGCACGAAGGCGCCGCGTACTACTACCTCTACTTCCTCCAGAAGCATCACTACGACTGGCTGCTGGCCGCGGCCGTGGCGCTGGCGTGCCTGCCCGCTCCGTGGACGCGGCTGCGCGCGCTCGTCGCCGGCCCGGACCGCTTCCTCGCCGTGTTGATGGCGTCGTGGTTCGCGGGCACCTTCGTGCTGCCCAGCTCAGTGGCGACCAAACTCGGGTGGTACCTGAATTCGTTCTATCCCCTGTTCGCGCTCGCCGTCGCGTGGGTCATCGTGGAGGCGTGGCAGGCAACGGCGGCGCGCCCGCGCCGCACCGCGCTGGTGGCGGCGTCGTTCGTCGTGGCCCTCGGCGTGGCCGAAGGGAAACTGGCCTGGCACTCGTACCGGCTGCTCGACCTGGGACGGTCCGCACAGAGCCTCATCCTCGCGCACGGTCCGGAGATCGCCAGCCGCCGGGTCTACGCGCGGGAGTGGCGGCACTCGGACCGCTTCGTGGTGCGCACCGTCGGCGGGCGCTGCGTCAAGGTGCCGGACGAGGACGCATTCCTTCGTGACAGCCGCGCTGACGACTTGTGGCTGGGGGCACCTGGTCTCGACGCGCGCCTCGTCCCCGTGGCGACGACCGGAAGACAGACGTTGTATCGACGGGCGAATTAGTCGTGGGGGCCGCCTTCAGGCGGCCCGTAGGGGCAGCAATCCCAGAATCGCCCGCGCCTGCGAAGGCGTGGCGACCGGGCGCTGGTACTCGGCGCACAGCCCGGCCACGCGAGCGACGAGCTCGGCGTTCGACGCCGCGAGCCGGTGCCTGTCCCACCGCACATTGTCCTCGAGGCCGGTGCGACAGTGGCCGCCCATCTCCAGACACCAGCGGTTGACGTCGAGCTGGTAGCGGCCGATGCCGGCCGCAACCCACGTGGCCTCGGGCATCCGCTCGCGCAGCTTCGCCACCTCGAACTCGAGAATGTCGCGCTCGGCCGGCAGCGCATGCTTGACCCCGAGCACGAACTGCACGTGCAGCGGCGCGCTCAGCAGGCCGTCGCGCACGTACTGAATCGCGTTGTAGAGCATCGCCAGATCGAACACTTCGATCTCCGGCTTCACCCCATACCGATTCATCTTTCCGGCGAGCTCGAGGATCAGGTCGGGCGGGTTCTCGTAGACGCGGGTAGGGAAGTTGCACGACCCGGTGGAGAGCGACGCCATGTCGGGCCGCAGATGCAGCATGGCGCCGCGTTCCGACCCCACGCCGGAACGGCCGCCGGTGGAGAACTGCACGATCATGTCGGGGCAGTGCGGGCGGAGCCGCTCGAGGAAGTCCGCGAACTTGTCCGGGTTGGACGTCGTGGACTGATCGTCGTTGCGCACGTGCACGTGCACCAGCGCCGCGCCGGCCTCGTAGCAGGCGTGGGTGGACTCGATCTGCTCGGCGACCGTGATCGGGACGGCCGGGTTGTTCTCCTTGCGCGGCACCGACCCCGTGATGGCAGCGGTGATGATGCAGGGTGTCTGGGCCATCAGCGCTTGCGGGCGGCCGAACGGAGCGTGCTCTGGTGAATGGCGAGCACGGCCTGGCTGCGCAGCACCTTGAGGTTGTTGAGCACGGTGGGCGTCAGCAGCCGCGCCCCGCCGTCGTCGCCGTCGATGTAGAACAGCCCGACGCTCTTGTGGTTGACCACGAGCGGCAGCAGCACGGCGTACCGGCGTTCGAGCGTCGTGGGCCGGTACCAGTCTGGAATCAGCGGGTCCAGATCCGGCGATCGCAGGTCCTTGATCACGAGGTCGCGCGCCTGGTTCATCGCCAGCACGAACAGATCCTGCGTGCCCTTGAGCGGCACCTCCATCCAGGTGCGCATGTCGGCGGCCGACTGCCCCATGCCGAAGCGGAAGCGCGCCTTCGGCAGCGTGGCGTCCTTGAGCATGAAGAATGCGCGCGTGCGCGAGACCCCGAGCGCGCGGTAAATCGTCTCGAGGATCACGCGGAGCACGTCGTCGAGCGTGAACTCGGTGACGAGCAGGCTGGTGACCTCGTGCAGCCCCTGCGTCAACACGGTCTCGGGGACGTCCTCGGCTGGCAGCTCCGACGTCCCTAGATCCACCAGGCCGCCGGCGGCCGACACGCTGCTGATGTGACCGATGCTGGCCGACACGACCGCGTCGGCCTTGAACTCGCTGAGGCCGCTGGCGAACGTACTGCCCTCGAGGTTGAGTTTGAACGTCTTCGCGTGCTCGAGCAGTTCGGTTTCCGCGCCGGCAATCAGCGTGTCCATCGTCTTGCTGTCGAGCGCCTTGAACTGCGCGCCGTACGACTTGACCAGGCGCTCGATCGCCTGCTTCTTCGCCTTCGGGCTGGCCGAGGTGGCGAGCGCGTCGGCGACGCCGTTCGACAGCGTGGCCAGTGCCCCGAGCTTCTCCTCGTCGGTCATCGACGGGTGCGCCTGCGATCCGGTCACGCGGTTCATGCTCTGGAGCAGCCGTTCCGGCAGGTTGAGCGCACGCGCCACCGCCACGCCGATCGACGAGTACGACATGCCCAGCACCCGGATCACGGCCGACTCCTGCTGCTGATCTTCCTCGGTGCGGATTGCCTTCGACTCCGCCGGCAGATAGAGCGCGACGAGCGTGCGTCCCAGGTTGTGGAAGAGGGCGCTGATGAACGTCTCTTCCCCGTCCGCGAGCCCGGTCTGCCCGGCGATCGACCGGCCCAGGACGGCGCTGTAGAACGACATGTTCAGCGCGTCGAGAAGCGCGGGCGTCTTGGCCTGTTCCTGCAGGCGCTCGAAGAGCATCAGCCCGGTGGCCACGGTGCGGACGCGGTCGAATCCCATGAGCAGCACCGCGCGCGAGACGGTGGTGACCTGCCCGTGCTGGGCGTAGGCCAGCGTGTTCACGAGCCGCAGCAGCTTTTGCGCCAGGCCGTAGTCCTGCAGCACCGTGTCGGCGAGGGCGCTGATGGAGGTGTCTTCCGACGAGGTGAGCGCGCTCACCGTGCCCACGGTCTTGGCCATGGCGGGGAAGTCGCCGCTCTCGCGCAGCCGCGCGAGGATCAACTCGACGGCCGGGGAGGTGGTGGGCATCTAACGAACATAGGTTACTGGAAGTGGCTGCTGGACCGCTCGTTCTCCTGGCACACGAACTCGATGAGCTCGTCGTCGGCCATCAGCCGCTGCTTGATGGTGACCGTCCAGGGGCGTGTGTAGGCCTTTGGATCGTCGACCGTGACCTCCACCTCCATGAACCCGTAGCTCGTACGCCGAAAGCGCTCGGTCGTGCGGCCGCGATCGGTCAGCGGGCTGCCGTTGACGTCGAGCCAGCCGCCGTCGCGGAAGCCCGTGGTCTCCACCACGAGCACGTCGCCCATCCACCGGCCGGTCGAGTAGCCGAACCACCACGGCTGCGGGTCGTTGGCGGGCAGGGGCCGGCCGTCGGTGAAGATCTGGCGCACGCCAGCATTGCCCTCGTAGAGCATCACCAGCACGTCCGCGGTCTGGATCATCTTCCGCGGCTGCGGGTGCGTGTGCAGCTGCAGGTTGCCGAGCGGCAGGCAGTGCGCATCTGGGTTGTCCATGCTGTTGCCCGCCATGCGCTGCTTCTTGAGCGCAGCCGCCCACGGCTGCAGCGGCAGCCCGCCCGCGACGCCGGCGCCGATATCGAAGAACAGCCCCGGCCCCGATGTGAGCACGCCGGTGGCGGCGGCCACGAGCGGGCGGGTACCGGGCGAGCCGCCGGTGCCGCTGACGTCGTTGCTCACCTGCTGAAGCTCGCGCCAGCCGATGTTCTCCCACACGCCCGAGAGGTCTGGCGTGCCGGCGGGCGTGCGCGGCACCGGGCCCTGCATGTTCACGCGGCCGTCGGCGGCGCGCGGCGCCGCGGCGGTGCGATGCGCGGGCCACTGTGCCGACAGCGACACCGACGCTGCCAGCAGCCCGGCGACGAGCGCGGCGGAGAGGCGGGCGGTCATGTCAGGTTCGAAGTGCGGGGGGATTGTAGTCCCGAAACTTTTGCTGCGGCCCATCCGTCGATGCGGGGCAAGAGCCCCGCCCGACAAGTGGTGTCCGCCTTGTCGCCCGTGCATCGGGGACAATAGGCGGCCATCGTGACCGACATCGCGTTCCAGTGCACCGGCCTTCAGAAGCGCTACGGCGACGTGGTCGCCGTGGACGGGCTGTCGCTGTCGGTGCGCCGCGGCGAGTGCTTCGGCCTGCTCGGACCCAACGGTGCCGGCAAGACGACGACCATCGAGATCCTGGAAGGGCTGCTCACGCCCGACGCCGGCGACGTCGAAGTGCTCGGCCTGCGCTGGGCCAGCCACGAGCACGAGCTGCGGCAGCGGCTCGGCATCCAGCTGCAGGAGACGCAGCTTGCCGACAAGCTCACCGTCGAAGAAACGCTCAGGCTGTTCCGGTCGTTCTACCACCGGGGCCACGACGTCGGTGAGCTGCTGCAGCTGGTCGAGCTCGAAGGCAAGCGCAAGAGCTGCGTCAGCAAGCTGTCGGGCGGGCAGAAGCAGCGGCTGTCGGTGGCGTGCGCGCTGGTGGGCGCCCCGGACCTGCTCTTCCTCGACGAGCCGACCACCGGACTGGATCCGCAGTCGCGGCGGCAGCTGTGGGGCATCCTCGAACGGTTCCGCGCCGACGGCGGCACCATCCTGCTCACGACGCACTACATGGACGAGGCCGAAGTGCTGTGCGACCGCGTGGCGATCGTGGACCAGGGCAAGCTGATCGCGCTCGACACCCCGAAGGCCCTCATTGCGACGCTCGGCGAGCCCAAGGTGATCACGCACCACGGCACGCTCGAGGACGTCTTCATGGCGCGCACCGGACGCCGTCTGCGGGAGGAGTGAGATGAACCGCGGCGGTGCCTCTCATCCGCTCGTCGAGCTCACGCTGGCCCGGCTGCGCGAGATCTTCCGCGAGCCGGAAGCGCTCTTCTGGGCGTTCATCTTCCCGATTCTGATGTCGGTGGCGATGGCGGTTGCCTTTCCCTCGTCGGGGAGCGCGCCGGTGGCCGTGGGCATCCGTCAGGGCGACGGGGCCGACGCGCTGCGGGCCGCGCTTGCGGCGTCGAAAGCCTTCGCGCCGCGCATCGTGTCGGCGGCCGACGAAGCGCGCGCGCTGCGCGACGGCGAGGTGGACCTCGTGCTCGTCCCCGGCACGCCGCCCACCTACCGGTTCGACCCCGCCCGGGCCGAGAGCCGTGCCGCCCGTTTGGCGCTGGACGATGCGCTCAAGCGGACGGCCGGCCGCGCCGATCCGTGGACGGCGCCCGAGGAGCACATATCGCTGCCGGGGTCGCGCTACGTGGACTGGCTGATTCCCGGTCTGGTGGGGATGGGCATCATCGCCACCAGCGTGTGGGGGATCGCGTTCTCGATCGTGCAGGCGCGCTTGCGCAAGCTCCTCAAGCGCATGGTCGCCAGTCCGATGCGGCGCAGCCACTACCTGCTGGCGCAGGTGTTGGCGCGGCTGCTGTTCCTGCTGCCGGAAGTGGGGGTCCCGCTGATCTTCGGCCGTTACGTCATCGGCATGCCGCTGCGCGGCTCGCTGGTGACGCTGGCGATCGTGTCGCTCGTCGGGGCGCTGTCGTGCGGCGGCATCGGCCTGCTGGCGGCGAGCCGCACGAAGACGTTCGAGGCCATCTCGGGCCTCGTCAACCTGATCCTGCTGCCGATGTGGATCGCCAGCGGCGTGTTCTTCTCGGCGTCGCGCTTCCCGCCCGCCCTGCAGCCGTTCGTCCAGGCGCTGCCGCTCACCGCGCTCGTGGACGCGCTGCGGGCCGTGATTCTGGAGGGGGCGTCGCTGGCCTCACGCCAGGTGGCCACCGAGCTGGCGATTCTCGCCGCCTGGGGGATCGTACCGTTTGTCATCGCCCTCAAGATCTTTAGATGGCGATGAGTCGCCACGGGCCGCCTGAAGGCGGCCCCCACGAAAAAGAATCGGATCTATCATTCGGCTCCGGAGGGAACCCCGTGACCCTAGCTGCGATGGCCCCCTACAAACGCACTCCGCCACCACTCCCGATGCGGCTCGTGTTCGCCACGATGCTGTTCCTGATGGGACCCGTGATGTGGGTTCTGCAGCGGTTCAAGCTCGAAGGCAAGATGTTCCGCGGCATGCGGGATCGGCAGCGCAAAGAACTCACGACCAGGAATCCGTTCAAAGGGTACGAGCCGACCGAACACGACGTGTTCGTGGTGACGTACGTGAAGAGCGGCACCAACTGGATGATGCAGCTCGCGCATCAGCTCCTCTTCCACGGCAAGGGTGAGTACGAACACATCCACTGCGTGGTCCCGTGGCCCGACACGAAACTGATGGGACCGATGCAGGGCTACGCGATCCCGATCGAAGATCCCCGAGTGTGGAAGGCGTCGCCCGAAGGCAAGCGCGTCGTCAAGACGCACTTCGGCTGGGAGGACGTCCCGTACTCGCCCAGGGCGAAATACATCATCGTGATCCGCGACCCGAAGGACGTGTTCGTCTCGAGCTATTACTTCTTCATCAAGGACGGGCCTTTGAGCTTTACCAAGCTCTCTCCGGCGAGCTTCCTGGAGATCTTCCTGTCCGACTACTTCTTCATGGGCGGCTCATGGGGGAAGGTGACGGCCGGCTACTGGGGCCAGCGGGACAAACCGAACGTGCTCATCTGCTCGTTCAAGGAGATGCGCCGCGACCTGGAAGGCTCGGTCCGCCGTGTCGCCACGTTCCTCGGCGTGGACGAGTCTCCCGAGATCATCCGCAAGGTCACCGAACTGTCGTCGTTCGGCTATATGAAGACCATCGACGACAAGTTCAGCACCGGCAAGTTCCTGTCGCTCGTGGCGCCCGCCGCGATGATGCGGAAGGGGAGCGATGGTGGCGCGTCGGAGCTGATCACGCCCGCGCAGGCGCGCCGCATCGACGAGCACTTCATCAAGGAGCTGAAGCAGATCGGGTCCGATTTCCCCTACGAAGAGTTCTGCCGGTTGTCGCCCGGCGTCACCGCCAACGCGCCGGCGCCGCGCGTGATGGTCAAAGCATGAGGAGAAGCGACATGCGGTTCCTGGGCGCGGGTGTCATCGTTGCCGCGGCGCTGGTCGGGTCCGCTACGCCGGCACGGGCGCAGTCGTCATCGGGCGAGGCGGTCTACAAACAGAACTGCGCGGCCTGCCACGAGGGCAGCCTGCCGCGGATGCCGACGCGCGCGGCGCTGCGCGAGCTCACGCCCGAGCACGTCGAGACCGCGCTCAGCTCGTTCAGCATGCGGCGGCAGGGCGCCAACCTGTCGCCCGCCGAACGCCGGGCCGTCGCCGAGTTCGTGACCGGCCGGCCCAACGGGTCGTATCGCGCGCCGCTCGAGGTCATTCCCAAGAGCGCCTACTGCGCCGCGGGCGTCTCGGGCGCCTCCGCGCCGTTCACGGGTGCGAGCTGGAACGGCTGGGGCATCGACGCGCGGAACACGCGCTTCCAGTCCGCGGCGGCGGCCGGCCTGACCGCGGCCGACGTGCCGAAGCTGAAATTGAAGTGGGCGTTCGGCATGCCCGGCGTGTCGGCGTCAGGATCGCAAGTGTCGGTGGTTGGCTCGCGCGCGTTCGTCGGCACGCGCAACGGCATCGTCTACTCGCTGGACGCCCAGACGGGCTGTCTGGTGTGGGCGTTCGAAGCCTCGGCGGCCGTGCGTTCCACGCCGCTCGTCGTCACCCAGACCAGCGGAGACGTGGTCTATTTCGGCGACGCGCACGCGCAGGTCTACGCCGTTGACGCCAAGACCGGCGCGCTCAAGTGGAAGACGAAGGTCGAGGACCATCTCGACGCCATCATCACCGGCGGCGTGTCGTTCGCCAACGGCCGGGTGTTCGTGGGCGTCGCGTCGATGGAGGAAGGGTCGGGCGCCCTGCCCACCTACCAGTGCTGCACCTTCCGCGGCAGCGTGAGCGCGCTCGACGCGGCGTCGGGCAAGCCGATCTGGAAGACCTACACGATTCCCGAGGAGCCGCAGCCGACCACGCGCAGCTCGCGCGGGACGCAGCTCTTCGGACCGTCTGGCGCCGGTGTGTGGGGCGCGCCGGCCCTTGATGCCGCGCGCAACCGCGTCTACCTCGCCACCGGCGACGCCTACTCACAGCCGGCCGCGCCGTCCACCGACGCCATCATGGCGCTGGCGATGGACACCGGGAAGATCGCCTGGGTGCGGCAGACGCTGGCCGGCGACGCGTGGACGACGGCGTGCCTCGGGGCCGACACCGCCGGCAAGGAGAACTGTCCGGCCAAGGCCGGCCCCGACCACGATTTCGGCAGCGCCACCGCGCTCGTCACGCTCAACGGCCGTCGCCTCGTGATTGCCGGACAGAAATCGGGCGAGCTGTACGCCGTGAACGCCGACAGCGGTGAGATGGTGTGGAAGATGCGCGCCGGCGACGGCGGTGTCCTTGGCGGCATCGAGTGGGGATTTGCCACCGACGGCTTGTCGGCGTTCGTTTCGCTCTCGAACGCGTTCGAGAAGAAGCCTGGTGAGGCCGGCGGCGTCGTGAGCGTGAACCTCGCCGACGGCAAGCCGCGGTGGACGGCACCGCCGAGCGGCGATACCTGCGGCACGCGGACTGGCTGCAGCACCGGGCAGCCGGCTGCTGTGAGCGCGATGCCGGGCGTGATCTTTTCCGGGGCGCTCGATGGCCACCTGCGCGCCTACGACTCGTCCAGCGGCAAGGTGATCTGGGACGTCGACACCGCGCACGCCTACGAGAGCACCGTGAACGGTGTGCCGGCAAAGGGCGGTGGCCTGAATGGTCCCGGCGCCACCGTAGCAGGCGGAATGCTGTTCGTGAACTCGGGCTACGGCTCGATCGGGTTCATGGCCGGCAATGCCGTTCTCGCGTTCAGCGTCGACGGCAAATAGGGTCAGGTAGGTCGGGTAGGTCAGGTAGGTCAGGTGAGTCAGGTAGGCAAGAGTTTTCCCCACCAGACCTACCCGACCCACCCGGCCCACCTGACCATTCCATCTCCAATGTAATCGGTTTCAGGCGTGGTACCATTCGCCGCCGTGACGCGATCGTCAGGTCTCGCACTCTCGCTGGCGTGCCTCTGGATGCTGAGCACCGCGCTCTCGGCTCAGCAGGCCGCGACGCCGCCCGAAGGCGGGCGGGGGCGCATCGGCGCCGCCGGCATCGGCGCCTATCCCGTCCGGCCTCCCGGTGATCCTGCCGCGCTCGAGCGGGGCACCGCCGTCTTCAAGACGAACTGCGCCTTCTGCCACGGGCAGGACGCGCGCGGCGGCGACGGCGGGCCGAGCCTGCTGCGCTCGGGGCTGGTGCTGGCGGATCAGAACGGCGAGCTGATCGGGCCGGTGATCGAACAAGGCCGCGGCGCGATGCCGAAGTTCGCGTTCAAGCCGGACCAGGTGGCCGACCTGGCGGTGTTCCTCCATTCCTTCCGCGTGGCCGGCTACGACCTGTCGCGCCAGAAGCCCGCGACGATCGTGGTGGGCGACGCCAAGGCGGGCGAGGCGTACTTCAACGAAGCCTGCGGCTCGTGTCATTCCGCGTCCGGCGACCTCCGTGGCATCGCCAGCCGCATCGCCGACGAACGCGTGCTGCAGCAGTCGTGGCTCATGCCCGGCAGCATGACCGGACGTGGCGCGCCGCCGCCGGCAAAGCCCCGGCCCCCGACCGTCACCGTCACCGAGCCCGGGCAGGCGCCCGTCACCGGGACGCTCGGCCGCATCGACGACTTCGTGGTGTCGCTCACCACGTCGGGCGGCGAGTACCGCTCGTTCCGGATTACCCCGCGCACGAAAGTAGAGGTGTCGGACGCGCTGGCGCCGCACAAGGATCTGCTGCGCAAGTACACCGACGCCGACATCCACAATGTCACCGCTTTCCTGGTCACGCTCAAATGACCGCATACCGGAGCGCGCCACGTCTCGTTGCCGTCGCACTCGTGGCCGCGGCGAGCGCCCTCTTCGCCGACGGCGGCCTCGATCCCGCGCAGATCCTCAAGCCGCTGGCCGACGCGTGGCCCACCTACTCGGGCGACTACACGAGTCGCCGCTACAGCGCTCTCACCGAGATCAACCAGACGAACGTGAAGCGGCTCGGCCTGGCCTGGACGTCGCGGCTGGTGGCGGGGCCCGGGCCGGCCGTGCCGGTGCCGCCGCCGGCGTTCGGGCCGAAACCGCCGGAGACGATCGTCGGCGGCGTCGGCGACAACGACTTCGTCGGCGGCACGGTGGTGAAAGGCGGCGTGCTGGCGGTCAACGGCGTGCTCTACGTCACCGCGCCCGACAACGTGTGGGCGCTCGATGCGCAGGACGGCCGCGAGCTGTGGCACTTCTACTGGCGTACGCGCGGCGGCACCCACATCGGCAACCGCGGCGCCGCGATGTGGGGGAACTACCTGTTCTTCGTCACGCCGGACGATTACCTGATTTCCCTCGACGCGCGGACGGGGCGCGAACGCTGGCACAAGGAGATCGCGCCCTTCAGCCAGCAGTACTTCCTCACCTCGGCACCGGTGGTGGTCGGCAACCACGTGATGATCGGCACCGGCAACGACCTCGACTCGGCGGGCTATCTGCAGTCGTTCGATCCGGAATCGGGCGATCTGCAGTGGAAGTGGTACGCGGTGCCGATGAACCCCGGCGATCCAGGGCTCGAGTCGTGGAAGAACCTCGATGCGGCGCGGAACGGCGGCGGGCACCCGTGGCTGCCGGGCAGCTACGATCCGGAGACGAAGCTCTACATCTTCGGCACCGGCAATCCCACGCCCGCCTACACCGGCACGGCCCGCGGCGAGGGCGAGAACCTGTTCACGTGCGCCATCGTGGCGGTGAACGTGGACACCGGCAAGATGGCCTGGTACTTCCAGACGTCGCCGCACGACACGCACGACTGGGACTCGGCGCAGACGCCGATTCTCGTGGACGGCACCATCAACGGCCGGCCGCGGAAGCTGGTGGTCACCGCGAGCCGCAACGGCTACTACTTCACGATCGATCGCCTCACCGGCGAGCGCCTCGTCACCAGCAAGTTCTCAGACACCGCCAACTGGGCCGACGGCCTGAACGACAAAGGGCAGCCGCGGCGCATTCCCGCCAAGGACCATCACGTGGGCGGCGCGCTCGTGTCGTCGAACAACAGCGGCGCCACCAACTGGCCGCCGCAGGCTTTCAGCCCCGACACCGGGCTGCTCTACGTGCCGAGCGCCGAAGCCTACGCCATGTACTACCTCACCGAAACCGACCCGCGCGGCGCCATGGGGCTGGGCGGCAAGGACGAAGTGGGCGTGGCCACGATGGGCAGCTACATCACGGCGATCGACTACAAGACCGGGCGCACGGTGTGGCGCCACCGCTTCCCGACCGCGGCCGGCAACGCCGGGCGCGCGCCTGGCCTGCTGGCGACGGCGGGAAAGCTCCTCTTCGGCGGCGACATCTCCGGCAACTTCTTTGCGATGGACCCGGCCAACGGCTCGCCCCTGTGGCACGCGCGCATCGGCACGGTGTCGAACGCGCCGCAGACGTATCGCGTCGGCGGCAGGCAGCACGTGCTGGTGGCCGCCGGCGACACGTTGTATTCGTTCGCGCTGTACCAGTAGGGGCCGGAACGTACGTAGAGGCGCACCTTTGAGGTGCGCCTGCAGGCGGACCCACAGGGTCCGCCTCTACGAAAGATGAGAGATGACTATGCGCTACACACGACGTGAATTTGGACTGATGACGCTCGCGGGATTGGCGCTGCCGGCACGCGCGCTTGCGGACACCATCGTCGGCGGCGTGCGGCTCGGCGTGCAGAGCTATTCGTTCCGCGAGCTGCCGCGCACGCCCGGGGGCGACGCGACCGCCGCGATCATCCAGGCCATGAAAGACACCGGCCTGAGCGAGACCGAGCTGTGGGCGCCGCAGATCGAGCCGGTGAACGCCGCCGGCCGCGGCGGGTCGGCCGAGGAGCGTCAGAAGGCGCGCGAGGCGCTGCGCCGCTGGCGGCTCGAGACGCCGCTCGACCACTTCCGCGGCATCCGCAAGCAGTTCGAGTCCGCGGGGCTGTCGATTGCGGCGTACAACTACAGTCCGGGGGCAGACTTCACCGACGAAGAGATCGACCGCGGGTTCGAGATCACCAAGGCGCTCGGCGCCGGGTTCATCACCTCGTCCACGACGCTGGCGGTGGCGAAGCGAATCGCGCCGTTTGCCGCCAAGCACAAGATGAACGTGGCGGTGCACAACCACTCGAACACGAGCGACCCCAACGAGTTTGCCACGCCCGAAAGCTTTGCCGCCGCGCTGGCGCTGTCGCCGCACTTCAAGATCAATCTCGACATCGGCCACTTCACGGCGGCCAACTACGACGCGGTGGCGTACCTTCGCGAGCACCACGCCGCCATCACCAACCTGCACCTCAAGGACCGCAAGAAGAACCAGGGCGACAACGTGGCGTGGGGGCAGGGCGACACGCCGATCACCCAGGCGCTGCAGCTGCTCAAGAAGGAGAAGTGGCCGGTGCGCGCCTACGTCGAGTACGAGCACCGCGGAACGGCCGGGCCGGTCGAGGAAGTACGGACCTGCTTCGACTACGCGAAGCGCGCCCTCGCATGACGCCCCGGACGCGGGCCGCGCTGTCGGCCCTGATGTTCCTGCAGTACTTCGTGTGGGGCGCCTGGTCGGTGACGCTCGGCACCTGGCTCGGCCAGACGCTCGGGTTTTCGGGCGAGCAGATCGGCCTGGCTTCGGGCACCACGGCGCTCGCCGCGATCATCTCGCCCTTCTTCGTCGGCATGGTGGCGGATCGGTTCTTCGCCACCGAGCGGCTGCTCTGCGTGCTGCACGTCGCCGGCGCGGCGCTGCTGTTCTTTGCGTCCACGCGCACGGCGTTCGGAGGGTTCTACGGCGCCCTGCTGGCCTACGCGCTCTGCTTCATGCCGACGCTGGCGCTCAGCAACGCCATCTCCTTCCGGCAGATGCGCGACCCGGGCCGTGAGTTTCCGCCCATCCGCGTCCTCGGCACGATCGGCTGGATCGTCGCCGGTCTGGTGATCGGCTCGCTCGGCCTCGAGGCCACCGCGGTGCCGATGCGCGTCGCGGCCGCGGCGTCGCTCGTGCTGGGGCTGTTCTCGCTGGCGCTGCCGCACACGCCACCGCAGCGCGGCCGCCGCGCCACGCTCGCCGACGTGCTCGGCCTCGACGCGCTGAAGATGCTGCGCGAGCGCTCGTTTGCCGTCTTCGTGCTCGGCTCGTTTCTCATCTGCATCCCGCTGCAGTTCTATTACGCCTTCGCCAACCCGTTCCTCAACGAGCTCGGCATGGTCAACGCGGCGGGCAAGATGACGCTCGGCCAGATGTCGGAGATCGGCTTCATGCTGGTCATGCCGTGGTTCTTCACGCGGCTCGGCGTCAAGTGGATGCTGCTCGTCGGCATGGCCGCGTGGGCCACGCGCTACCTGCTCTTTGCGCAGGGCAACACCGGAAGCCTTTCGTGGATGCTCTACCTCGGCATCCTGCTGCACGGCATCTGCTACGACTTCTTCTTCGTGACCGGGCAGATCTACGTTGACGAGCGGGCGCCGGCCGACCTGCGGTCGGCGGCGCAGGGCTTCATTGCGTTCGTCACGCTGGGCGTCGGGATGTTCATCGGCTCGTGGGCGTCGGGGCGGGTGGTGGATGCCTACGCCACGGGCGGCGGCCACGACTGGTCCCGGATCTGGCTCGTCCCGGCCGCGGGTGCGCTGGCCGTCCTGCTGCTGTTTGCCGCCTTGTTTCGCAGCGAGGCTCCGCAAGCGGGCGGAGCGGCGAAACATTAGCAACTCTTTAACATTCAGCCCAAGGTCTCGGACTAAGATCGAACCCGTTCCGAGGCGTGTGGGGGACCTGCGTACATGGGTGTTGGAAGACTGGCAATTGCGGGCGTTGCAGCCGGGGTAATCGCGCTCGCCGGCTGCTCGAGTGAGCCCGCGCCAGGCGCCGCTCCTGCTGGCGGCCGAGGCGGGCGCGCGGGCGGGCCGGGAGCGGTGCCCGTGACCACCGCGTCCGTGGTCCAGAAGTCAATGCCCGTCGAGATCGGCGTCATCGGTTCGGCCGAGCCGGTTTCCACCGTGTCGATCCGCTCGCAGACCACCGGCCAGCTCATGTCCGTCAATTTCACCGAAGGCGACGAGGTCACCAAGGGGCAGCTGCTCTTCGCGATCGACAAGCGGCCGCTCGAAGCCGCGCTGGAGCAGGCGCAGGCCAACCTCGCACGCGATGAAGCGTCGGCCGCCAACGCCGCCGCGACGACCAAGCGGTTTCAGGATCTGGCCGATCGCGGCATCGCCGCGCGCGCGGACCTCGATACGTCGAAGGCGTCATTGAGCGCGCTCAACGCCACCGTGGCCGCCGATCGCGCCGCGATCGAGAACGCGAAGGTGCAGCTCGAATACGCGACGATCAACGCGCCCCTCACCGGCCGGACCGGTGCGCTGATGGTGCACGAGGGCAATCTGGTGCGCGCGAACGACAGCGCCGCGCTCGTCGTGATCAATCAGATCATGCCGATCCAGGTGGCATTCTCGATTCCGGAAGCGCGGCTGCCGGAGCTGAAGCGATTCATGGCGCGCGGTGCGCTGCGCGTCCTGGCCAGCCCGCCCAACGACGACGCGCCGCCCGCCGTTGGCCGCATCTCGTTCATCGACAACTCCGTGGATCCGGCCACCGGCACGATCAAGGTGAAGGGCACGTTCCCGAATGCCGACCGCCGCCTGTGGCCCGGCCAGTACGTCAACGTTACGGTGGAGCTGACCACCGAGAAGAACGCCACCGTGGTGTCCACCCAGGCCGTGCAGGCCGGCCAGCAGGGGCCCTTCGTGTTCGTGGTGAAGCCGGATCAGACAGTGGAGCTGCGCAACGTCATCGTCACGCGCACCGCCGCGGCCGAGACGGTGATTGCGAGCGGGCTCGAGCCCGGTGAGACGGTGGTCACCGATGGCCAGCTCCGTCTGGTGCCCGGCTCGAAGATCTCGGTCAAGGGTCAGGACGCCCGCGACACCACTCGCTCGGGAGACTGAGGGCCATGAACCTGTCGTCGGTGTTCATCGCCCGTCCGGTTACCACGACCCTGCTCATCCTCGGCATCCTGGTGTTCGGCACGCTGTCGTACCAGGAGCTGCCGGTCGCCGACCTGCCGAGTGTGGACTTCCCGACGATCCGCGTGTCGGCGGCGCTGCCCGGCGCCAGTCCCGAGACCATGGCGTCGTCGGTGGCGCTGCCGCTCGAAAAGCAGTTCGCCGCCATTCCCGGCCTCACCAGCATCAACTCGTCCAGCACCCAGGGCGGCACCGACATCACGCTCCAGTTCGACCTGAGCCGCAACATCGACGCCGCCGCGCAGGACGTGCAGTCGATGATCGGGCGCGCGTCGCGGCAGCTGCCGCCGCAGATGCCGTCGCCGCCGTCGTATCAGAAGGTCAACCCCGCCGACCAGTCGATCTTCTTCATCATCCTGCGCTCGCCGACGCTGCCGCTGTCGACCCTCGATGAGATCGCGCAGTCCACCATCGGCCAGCGCATCTCGATGGTCAACGGCGTGGCGCAGGTGAACGTGTTCGGCTCGCAGAAGTACGCGGTGCGCATCGATGTCGACCCGCGCGCGCTGGCCTCCCGGTCGCTCGGCATCGACGAGGTGGCGTCGGCGGTGCAGAGCGCCAATTCGAACCTGCCGACCGGCACCATCTACGGCGAGAAGACCTTCACGGTGCAGACCAACGGGCAGTTGATGCGCGCCTCCGCGTATGGGCCGACCATCATCGCCTACCGCGGCGGCAACCCGGTGCGGCTCGACGAGGTGGCGCACGTCTTCGACGGCGTCGAGAACGACAAGACGGCGAGCTGGCAGAACGGCGAGCGCTGCGTCTACCTGTCGATCATGAAGCAGCCCGGCACCAACGTGGTGCAGGTGGTGGACGCCATCAAGACGCTGCTGCCGGCCATCAAGGAGCAGCTGCCGGCCTCGGTGAACCTCGACGTCCGCAGCGACCGGTCGATCACCATCAAGGAGTCGGTGCACGACGTCAAGCTGACGCTGCTCGTCACCGTGGGGCTGGTGATCCTGGTGATCTTCCTGTTCCTGCGGAACCTGTCGGCCACTATCATCCCCAGCCTGGCGCTGCCAGGATCGCTCGTCGGCACGTTCTCGGTGATGTATCTGCTGGGCTACAGCCTGGACAACCTGTCGCTGATGGCGCTGACGCTGTCGGTGGGGTTCGTCGTGGACGACGCCATCGTGATGCTGGAGAACATCGTCCGGCACATGGAAATGGGCAAGCCGCCGATGCAGGCGGCCTACGACGGGTCGCGAGAGGTGGCGTTCACGATTCTCTCGATGACGCTGTCGCTGGTGGCGGTGTTCATCCCGGTGCTGTTCATGGGCGGCATCGTCGGCCGCCTGCTGCACGAGTTCGCCGTCACCATTGCCGCCGCCATTCTGGTGTCGGGCTTCGTGGCCATCAGCCTGACGCCGATGCTGTGCAGCCGCTTCCTGAGGCCGCCGCACGAGCACGGCTCTGTCTACAACGCGTTCGAGCGTGTGTTCGACGCCTGGCGGCGGCTCTACGACATCACGCTGGCCGGGACGCTGCGGTTCCGCGCCGTCACCATGCTCGTCTCGTTCGCGCTGCTCGCCGCCACGATTTACATGTTCGGCCTGGTGCCGAAGGGGTTTCTGCCGAGCGAGGACCAGGGGCGCTTCAACGTCAACACCGAAGGCGCGCAGGGCATCAGCTTCGATGAGATGGTGCGGCATCAGAAGCAGGTGGCCGACATCGTCGTCAACGATCCGAACGTGCTCGGCGCCAGCTCGAACGTCGGTCCGATCGGCAACAACGCCACCGGCGGCTCGAATCAGGGGCGCATGTTCGTGGAGCTGAAGCCGCGCAACCAGCGGCCCGAGACCGTGGACCAGGTGATCGCGCGGCTGCGGCCCGTTCTGGCACAGATCCCTGGCGTGCGCGTGTTCATGGTGAACCAGCCGCCGATCAACCTGGGTGGCGGTGGAGGCGCACAGCGCGCGCTCTACCAGTTCACGATGCAGGACACCGACACCGCCGAGCTCTACAAGTGGGCGCCGGTGCTCGAGGCCAAGGTGCGCCAGATGCCGGGCTTCGAGGACGTGAACAGCGACCTGCTCCTGAACAATCCGCAGGTGCAGGTGGAGATGGACCGCGACAAGCTGTCCACACTCGGCCTCACCGCGACGCAGGTCGAGAGCGCACTCTACAACGCCTACGGTACGCGCCAGGTCTCGCAGATCTTCGCGCCGAACAACCAGTACCAGGTCATCCTGCGCGTCGATCCGAAGTTCCAGAACGATCCGGCGGCGATGTCGGCGCTCTACGTCCGGTCGAGTAACGGGCGCCTCATCCCACTCGAGTCGGTCGCGCGTCTGCGGACCGACGTTGGTCCGACGCAAGTCAACCACTTCGGCCAGCTGCCGTCGGTGACGATCGGCTTCAACCTGCGCCCCGGATTCGCGCTCGGCGACGCCGTAACGCAGATTCAGACGACAGCCGCCGAGACGCTGCCGTCGTCGGTGACGCTGGCGTTCCAGGGCACGGCGCAGGCCTTTCAGGACTCCTTCCGCGGCCTCGGCCTCGTGTTGTTGATGGCCATCGTCGTCATCTACATCGTGCTCGGCGTGCTCTACGAGAGCTTCACGCACCCGCTGACGATTCTCTCGGGCCTGCCGGCGGCCGGCCTCGGCGCGCTGCTCACGCTGATGATCTTCAAAGTCGAGCTGAACCTCTACGCGTTCGTCGGCGTGATCATGCTCGTGGGGCTGGTGAAGAAGAACGGCATCATGATGGTGGACTTTGCCGTCGAGGCGCAGAAGCTCGGGAAGACGCCGACCGAGGCGATTCACGAAGCCTGCCTCGTGCGGTTCCGCCCGATCATGATGACGACGATGGCGGCGCTCGTGGGCACGCTGCCGATCGCGATGGGGCTCGGCGCCGGCGCCGAATCGCGGCGGCCGCTCGGGTTGGCGGTCGTCGGCGGCCTGATCGTGTCGCAGCTGCTGACGCTCTACATCACGCCGGTCTACTACACCTACATCGAGGGGCTGCGCCTGCGGCTCGCGCGTCGCCGCGAGCCGGCCACGCGCCCGGCACCCGTCGAGGCGCATCCCGTGCCGTCACCTGCCGAAGGCGGCGCGATGGCGCTCCACGCCGTCGAACCACGTACGTAGGGGCCGCCTTCAGGCGGCCCGTTCTTCCGGCGAGCCACGTACGTAGAGGCGGACCTTTAGGTCCGCCTGCAGGCGCACCTGAAGGTGCGCCTCTACGTACATCTCAGCGCGGCTCCGACGACGGCGGGACGATGTCCTTGATGCGCATGTACGTCACCACGTTGCCGTAGTGCTCGTTGTTGTGGCCAAGGTTGAGAATCAGCAGGCTCAGACGCAGCGACTGCGTGCGGCGGCCGTTCTCCTGCGTGATCGTCAGCAGTTCCTGCCCTGAGGCGTCGGTGAGCGCCTCGTACACACCGTCGCAGTAGACGAGCGCGTCGTTCAACGCCTTGACCAGCGCCGCCTTGGTCGGGAGCTTTTCGAGGTCCTGGCCGGCAACTGGGTTCTTGTCGCCTTTGGCCTGCGAGCACCACAGATAGTTGTAGGTAGCGAGGTGGCCGATCAGCTGACCGAACGTGCGGACCTCGGGTTGCGTGCCCGGCCGCATGCCGTAGTGCTCCTCGGGCATCTTCTCGGCGGCGCGCGCGATGTAGTTGCGGAGGTTGGTGTAGGCGCCGCGCAGCCACGATGACGTCGTGGGCGCCGGCGGAGTCTGCGCGAAGACCGGAGTGGCACACGCGGTAAAGAGGACGAGAGCCAGCGCGGTTTTCATGAGCCGGAATGTATCATCACGCCACGCATGGACGACGCGGAGATTCGCTCGCATCCCGCTACTCTCGCCGGCATCGTGGCCGACACGGCCGCGCTGTCCTTCACGATGATCTCGGAGGCCAAGGTCGGCGCGCTGCTTGCGGCGCTTGCGGCGTCGAAGCCGGCTGGCCGTCTTCTCGAGCTGGGGACTGGAACCGGCCACGGCACGGCGTGGCTGCTGGCAGGCATGGATGCGGCCTCCACGCTCGACACCGTGGATACCGACGATCAGGTCATGGCCGTGGCGCGGCGGCACCTCGGCGGCGACAGCCGCGTGCGGTTTCACGTTCGCGACGGCGCCGAGTTTCTTGCCGCCCGCGAGCCGTCTGAGTTCGATCTGATCTACGCGGATGCCTGGCCGGGAAAGTTCAGCCACCTCGACCAGGCGCTGGCACTGCTTCGGCCGGGCGGGATCTACGTCATCGACGACCTGCTGCCACAGCCCAACTGGCCCGAAGGGCACGCGCCGAAGGTGCCGCTGCTGGTCGACGACATCGAACGCCGCCGCGAGTTCACGAGCGTGAAGATGGCGTGGGCGTCGGGACTGATGCTGGTGGTGAGGCGGGCGGAGTAGGCTTTCCCCTCTCTGCCCTCTCTGCTATCTCCGCCTATTTCAGGTCGAAGCTCTTCTCGGTAGTCTGGTCGCCGATCGTGGTGCGCACCACGGCGCGGGTGGTGGTCGGGGGCAGATCGAAGGCGGCGGTGCCGGTAGCCGTCGCCGCGGCCGCAATCGTTTCGTTTGGGAACAGAAACGGCGGCCGCTGCTCGCCGCCGGCCTCCACGCGCATCATGATCTGCGAGCTGTGCGCGTCGTAACGGCCACGGTTGGACATGCGGAGCGACAGGGTGAAGCGCAGCGTGTTCGCGAAGCGCCGGGTCGAGGCCTGCAGCAGCGTCGCCGAGACGTCGCCGGCGTTGTGAAGCGTCACCGGCTCCCGGACGACCGCCGCCTGGATGGCCTGGCCCATCGAATCGGCAATCTCGGCCTGCTCGTCCACCGGGGGGCGGCCGGTCGGCGAGAGATCGAGAGGAATCTCGGCCGTTTCCTGGTTGCTGACGATGCGGAAGACGCCGCTGCGCATCTGCGGGCGCAGGCGGAACGTGATGATGCCGTAACGCAGCGAGTTGCCCGGGGCCAACAAGTTGAGGCCGCTCGTAGGGCTGAGCACGTCGCCGCCGACCGCCAGCCGGAACGAATCGTCCCAGAAGTTCACGTCGTACCGGCCCGTGTTCATGATCCGGATGCGGAGCCGCAGCTCCGGACCGTCGCCGCGCATCACGACGTTGCCAGACGCCACCGCGTAGACGACGTCGCCGAAGGCCGCCTCGGCGATGCGCGGGATGTCGATCGTGTAGGGCGATCCGCCGGCCGTGGAGATGGGCGCTCCACCGCCGCTGGTGCTGCCGGCCGCAGGGGCCTCGACGCCGGTCGGCGAGGCGCCGGACGCGCCTGCGGATGCTGCGTCCTCGCTGCTGGGCCGTGGCCGCCTGCCGTTGAACACCAAGAGCCCGACGATCACTACAGCCAACGCCGCCGCGGCCCACAGCTGGGCCGCTGAGATCGGTGCGTCGGCGCGCGAGGGGTCACGGGCGCCCATCGCCGTCTCGACGACGTTCGCGAGCCGATCGACGTCGGCATCCCAGGTCTCGTCGCGCACCGATACGGCATGCCGCCGGGCCAGCGGCTTGAGGTTGTCCGGGAGCTCGCTCGTGGCGGGCATCGACGCGCCCTCGACGAGCACCGGGACCACCAGCACGTTGGGCCGCGCCAGCGCCGCCGCAATCTCCAGCCGGACGAAGTCGAACGGCTCGTCGAGGCGCCGGCTGCCGGCCAGATCGCGCGCACCGGTCCACTCGCGCCCGATGACGGCCAGCATGACCGCGCAGTCGGCCAGGCGCGCCTCGATGGCTTGGACGAAGTCCTGACCCGGGCGGAGCGTGTCGACGTCCCGGAACACGCGCGCGGTGCCCAGCCTGCGCTCGAGCGACTCGCGCAGGCGCCCGGCGTAGCCCGCCGCGTCTTCCCGGCGGTAGCTGATGAAGGTTCCCGCCATGCGTCCTCTGGGGGGAGGAGGCGTCCGATTATAACGGCCGGGTCGAGCCGATCCGCCGTCCCGTTGCACACGTTCGCGTACTCGCCATAAGGTGGAGGGATGCGCGACCCGATCATCCAGACGTCACCGCTGGGCTCCCGGTGGCAGACTGCAGACCCGTTTCTCTTCTGCGTCCACCACATCGATCACTACCCGCGGGGCAACGATCGGCTGGGCCCGGACGCGCCGCTGGCCGGCCACGACATCGGACAGGACTTCGAGGGGAAAGACGGCTGGCGCATGTATCACGGCGACGTCGTCCCCGGCTTCCCGCAGCACCCGCACCGCGGATTCGAGACCGTGACCATCGTCCGCACGGGCTACATCGACCACTCCGACTCACTCGGCGCCACCGCCCGCTTCGGCATGGGCGACGTGCAGTGGCTGACCGCCGGGGCGGGCGTGGTGCACTCCGAGATGTTTCCGCTGCTCCACGGCGACCAGCCGAACGAGCTCGAGCTGTTCCAGATCTGGTTGAACCTTCCCGCGCGGGACAAGCTGGTCGCGCCGTACTTCACGATGTTCTGGGATCAGGACATTCCACGCCTGGTGCAACGCGACGCCAACGGCAAGGGCGTCACCGTCACCGTGATGGCGGGCGCGCTCGACGGGCTGCAGACGCTGGCGCCACCGCCCAATTCGTGGGCCGCGCGCCCCGAGGCCGACGTGGCCATCTGGTCGATCGCTCTCGAGGAGGGCGCGTCGTGGACTGTGCCGCCCGCGCGCGACGCTGCCACCATCCGCACACTGCATCTCTTCCGCGGCAAGGCCCTCGACGTGGGAGGCCGCGTGGTGCCGGGCCCGGCCGCGATTCAGGTGCATGCCGATCAGGCCACGCCGATCCGCGCGGTGGACGGCGCGGCCGAGATCCTGCTGCTTCAGGGCCGCCCGATCGGCGAGCCGGTCGCGCAGTACGGACCGTTCGTCATGAACACGCGCGCCGAGCTGGAGCAGGCATTTCAGGATTACCGGCGCACCCAGTTCGGCGGCTGGCCGTTCCCGGAGCACGCGCCGGTGCATCCGCGCACGCGCGGACGGTTCGCGCGCCATGCCGATGGGAGAGTGGAGGAAGCGGGCGCGTGAAGGGAAAGGCCTTGGGCTCTGGGCTCTAGGCCTGGAGGGTCATTCGAGTCCGTCCTCGCACTCTTAAACACTGGGCGACAGATCGTTACGAGCTCGCCGACGGCCGGTTCGACATACCCCCTTCGCGACCAAATGGGGACTCTGGGGCGGACTCACTTGTCGTATTTGTCCGAGACACTCGGTCCTCTCATGTGCTTGGCGTGTCATAACGCGAGGCCACCTCAGGGCCGCTCTATTGGCCAAGCGCCGACACCAACGTCGAAAGCGGCACCGCAGCGAGCATCGGCGCCAGGGCCTGCAGGATGCGGCCGATTTGTTGCGCCGCCGTGTCGTTGAACCCCTTGGCATCGAGGAGGGTGGCGGCCTGGTCGGGAGGCATCGTGGTGCGCACGGCCGTTCGCAACACCGAGGCGGTCGGCAGATAGACCAGGCTGAGGATGACCGAGAAGAGCACGCCGGCGAATGCACCCGCGAGCCACGCCGCGGTCTTTAACTCGCCGCTGCTTCCGAACAGAGCCGCGGGCCACTCATAGAGCATCGCGATCTCGACCGTGCCCGCAACGAGCAGGCTCGCGCCGCCATTGAAGATCATCCGCAGGCCGTCGAGGCGGGCTCGCAGTGCCTGTTCGTGGGAGCCGTCTTCTCGTGCTGACAAGGTACGCCCTGCAAGATGGCCCACGCGGCGGCTAGCAGCACCACGATCGCCGCGGCAGCCAGCGCGCCGAGGACTCGAGACGTGGCCGCGATTTGGGTGTGGCGTTGCGTCTCGAGGACCTGGAGGAGCGGGCCCAGCACTTCGAGCGATGCCGGCGTGAGCGCCGACCAGTAGAGCAGCCAGCCGGCTGTGGCCCCTGCCAATACCGTCCCTGCGAGGGCCACGCCGGCGTGCGGCGCGAACGCCGCGATCTGCTGCACCGCGACGGCGACCGCCGCGGTCCACAACCCGATGAAGAGCACCGCTGCGATGGCCCACGCCAGCCGGGCTGAGAGGTCGCTGCCGCGTGAGTCCGCTTCGGTTGCTGGCACGGTCTCGAGCGTCAGGTCGGTCGCGACCTGTCGTGCGATGGACTGCGAGAGCTCCGAGGTGGCCGTGCGAAGGAACGAGTCGAACGTCTCGCCGGCGTCGAGCAGCATCCATCCGTGTTGCAGACCGGGCTCGCTCGAGAGATCGCTGACCCACGTGCTTGTGACCCGATCGGCGTGGTTTGCAGCCAAGGCCTTGCCGACGAGGTCCTCCACGGCCGACGCGTCGGTGGCATCGCCTTTCAAAGACAGCGCCTCGATCGCGTCGGGCGCAATCAAGCTGGCGAGCCGCCGTGTCAGCGACGCGCCTGCGGTGCCGACACCCTTGGCTACATAGCCGTCGGCCCCGCTCGAGGGCCCCGTCGCGTCAGCGGTCCGCGAGATCGCCAGGCCGGCAATCTGCGCGAGCTTCTGCTGCTGAGCGACGAGCGCGGCGGCGGGAGAGGTTGCTGCGCCCTTCTTGGTGAGCAGGATCTGAAGACGGTCCGCGCTCAGGCGCGCGTCCACGATGCGTGCGACGCTGCGAACGAGCGCCTCGCGCGTGACCGGGACGAGCCGCCTATCACTGGCGTGCCCGACCCCGATGGCCCGCGCTACGACGTAGCTTCCGCCGAGCGTCATCGCCACGACGACGGCCGTGAGCAGCGTCGTCGCGCGTGGCGTCCAGGCCGACATGGCATGCTGTGACTGGGGTGGCACGACTACTTCGTCAGCGGCTTAAAGAGGCTCTTGAGCGCCCCGAAGTCGTAGCTGACGCCTACGTGACCGGTCACGTATTTCTCCTTCTTCAGATTGTTCGGGTCGCTCGTGAGCGTGACCGAGATCGGAATCTTGGCCGCGTCGCCCCAGGGCAGCGATACCGCGCCGACGACGTTCCACGCCGTCTTGCGCTCGACCGGCAGGGAGCTCTTGTCCAGAGGGACATCGAACTTGGCATTGAGCGACAGCTCCATCGCGCGGCCGGTCACCAGAGCGTCCTTGGCGACGAGGGTGTTGATGGCGACCGCACCCGACCAGGTCTTGACGCTGAAGAGCGCAGAGGCGGGAGCCGCCGACACGTCGTCCACTGACGAGTAGAGGATGTTGAACGTAAAGTCGGTGTCGCCGAAGCCCTGATCGCCCAGGACCGCGAAGGTGTACTTGTTCTTCCCCGCTTCCGTCGTCAGGTGCTGACCCGCGCCCTTCACGGACACCTGCAGGCTCTTGCTGACTCGAGTCTTGACGCTCTGAACCGCGGCTCCGAAGGCGTCGTTTAGCAACGGCTGGAGAATCGGCAGCTCGCTGAGGGGAACGAACGCTCCTAGGCTGGCCTGGATTTCGCCCAGTCCGCCCAGGTCGCCAAGCATGACCTTGTACCAGTGCTGCGCACGCGGATCGCGGTCTCCGATCACGCGCATCTTGACGTCCCACGAGAAGACGTCGAACAACGTGTCCGCGGTCGGCACGCCGGAGAGGCCGGTGATTTCCTTTTCGGGCACCTTCGCGCCGAAGGTTACCGTGCCTCCAACGCGGCGAAGCGCATCATGGCGCCGATACGCGGCCGGCGCCGACAGTGCCTTGGAATTCAATCCCACCAGGGCTACGGCGTTGAGGTTGAGACTGACTGCCGACTTGTCCGCCGCGACGAAATTCTGCGAATCTAGGGCCAGCGCCACGAGATCGGTGAATCCGCTGCGCTCGGCGACTTTGGCGGCGCTCGGATTCGTCGCCGCCGCGTTGACCGCCTTTGCGCCCTTTTCACCGGCGCCGCTCTCGGCGAGCTTCGTGATCCACTCCGCCTCGTCGGGTGGCGTCACCTTGGCAATCAGATTCGTGTCGGGTCGAAAGAACTCACGAACCGCTGGATCGGCCATCAGATGTCCGAGGGCTGCCTCGTAGACCTCTCGCTTCTGTGCGGCGGAGGCCGCACCTCCACCTGGTAGCACGATGACTCCGCTTGACAATTGAAGTCCATGCTCGCCGGCGGCCTGAATCGTGGCCTTGTTCCACTGCGCCTGCAGCAGTGCCGACCGTCGTTGAGCCTCGGTTGTCTGTCCGGCCGCGCTGGCCGCGCATACCGTCATCATCACGAAACAGATTGCGAACAAGCGGTGCATGGCGGTTCCTCAGAAGCGGATGACGGCGAAGTTCACGCTGTGGTCGGGGTCCTTATTCGCCTCTGATCTCGATTCGAGGACGATCGGGGTTCCGCCGTTGACCGACACGCCGATGGTGTGCGTCCAGCCCTTCGTCATGTGCGCGAATGCCCAGCCGAGCACCTGATCGCCAGGCAGGAGATTGAGTGTCTGCGCGCGATCGACGAGGGACTTGATGACGACCGTGCCGGTGTAGGTCACGGAGTACGGAACCGTCATCGGACCCACGTCGACGATGACCATCGCGGTACCGCCTGGCGGCACCTGGACGACGGGAAAGGCTGGTGCTGCGCCGCCTGCTGCGGCCAACGCACCGACGGGAACGGAGAGGGTCTTCTTGCCAGCTGCCTTCTTGGCCACACGAACCTCCTGACCACAACGGGTGACGTGAACGAGGGAACGCTATCCCTCTTGCCTGGCTACAACGCTGCCGACCGCAAAAACTAACAGGACGCCTCACCGAATGGGGCCGCGATGTCGAAGGTTTCGGTGGGAGTCGGATGCGACGTCGTTCCGTTCCGTTTCTGAACGGTCCTCGGAGCACCCCTGTGGGTGGCAGAGTCGATCGCGCTCCACAACTCTGAATTCGACGAAGGACTGGCCGTTCGGATGAAGCCGCGAAGGCCGGTCGCCGAGTGTGCGCGCGGGGCCCTATGCCGACGGCAACACCGCTCCCGCTGGATTCTCGCGTCCGCCAGTCGTGTCGTCAACGGCGTCGGACCGGGGAGGTCGGCGACGTCCCGCGTTGAGCCGAGCAGTCGAAGGCCGGAACCACACTTACCTTACAGCTCATCTGAGATTTAGCGACCCCGCTCGCTGCGAGTCCTCCTCTTCCCCGCCCTTCCAAACGTAGTCGCGCATCCTCGAAGGTCAACCGATAACACACGGCCGTTCCCGCCGCCTCCACTATCTCCCCACGAGTTCCGACCATCTGAGAGCATCGGAGCGGACGTTGGATTCCGAAACCCACTGGGGCAGGTGGTCGTGCGTAAGACGGACGACTACGGTGGTCTCCCCTTCCAGCGCCTTTACGAGCTTCAATGCGAAGAGTGCCATCACCGATATAGTCGCAGCGGCTTCGAAGTGCACGCAACCGCCTGCCCGCGGTGCCAAGCCAACGGGTAACGGTTCAGGCCACGCGCATGACGTCGACCTTCCTGATGTCGTCGATCCCGTAGCGCAGCATGGCCAGCCGCTCGAGGCCGTGGCCAACGCCGAGCGTAGTGTGCACCGCCGGGTCGCCACCGAGATGGCGGACGATCCGGTCCGTGAAAGCGCCCCAGGCGAGCACTTCGAGCCACCGACCCTGGTCGTCGACTTCCAGCTGCCATGCTTCACTGCACATCGGGTACTCGGTCGGCACGATCTTCATCGTGCGGCCGGGTAGCAGCACGTGCATCGACTGGATGATGCGCGCGGTCAGCTGCCACGGATCGAGGCGTGCGCGTTCGTCCATCCACAGAACGTCCGCCTGGTGGAACGCGTCGAGGTGCGTCGCGTCACGCGGGGATTGCCGGTAGGCCTTTCCCGTCGCCCACAGACGCAGCGGTGCGCCCTCGAACCGAACTGTCAGCATCATTGGCAGCGTGAGGTCGTAGCGGAGGATCCGCGCGTCGTCCACGCGCTGCAGCTCCTTCGATTCGACGTACAGCATGTCGACGCCGATCGACGTGCTCGCTTCCGTGAAGTCGACGATCTCCGGCAGCGTCACCTCCGCGGCGTCGGCGTAGACGCCGCGCAGCAGCGCCACGACGTGACCGATTGGATTCTCGGGCAGATCGCTCAGGAGCGGCCGGGCCAGCAACTCGACGATCCGAGCCGGCAGATCCGCACGAATGTCTTCGGGCCTTACGCTGCGTCGTTCAGACACCTCGATCTCCTTTCGCAACTTGTCGCGCACGCGCTGCAGGCGCTTGCGCATAACGGCTTCGGACACGCCCGCGTCGCGCGCCAGGCGCACGGTGCTCCAGCCGCCGTGATAGCGGCGATCGCACAGCCGCCGTTCATCGGCGCTCAACGAGAGCAGCGCGCCGGCAAGCTGCGCCCGCTGCCGCTCGGTCCAGGCGCTTTCCGCCTCATCGAGCACCGGCACGTCATCGGCCTCGTCCAGCTGCAGGAAAGTCATGCGCCGCGCCCGTCGCAGGTTCAGAGCCACGGTGATCGCGATGCGGCGCAGCCAACTGAGAAACGCCGCCGGCTCGTCGAGGTCAACGAGCGCGCGAAACGCGCGCAGGTAGGTATCCTGCGCGGCGTCCTCCGCCAGGCCGCGATCGCGCAACAGCTGCAGCGTGACACCGAGCACCATCGCCTGCGTGGCGTCGACCAGCTGCGCATACGCGGCAAGGTCGCCTGCCTGGGCGCGTCTGACAAGGTCGTTGAGACGTTCCATCTCCGTCCGTTGCCGAAAGGACACGAGTCGCTGGAAAGTGTGACATTCTCGCCCCTCGTGGCCGAAACCATCGCGCTGCTGGTGTGGCCGGCTCCAGCCTCCCCGGGGAACTGCCCGTTGCCGGCTAGCGGGTGACCGGGCGGGAAGGCATGCCCTGTTCCACTCAGACCGCGAATTCGATCCCTTCGAGGATCGTTCGGACTCCAACTGATTCGCGCCTAAAGCCGAGGGGCGGCCAGTGGGTACGTACGCGCTTCGCGACCTTTCTGCGGTTCATGCCCGTTCGCCTAGACTCTCCGTGCATGCTGATCGTGCTCGGCGGGTTGCCAGGGGTCGGGAAGACGAGCATCGCCCGCGCCTTCTCGAAGGTGTCGTTGGCGGTCCACGTTCGAATCGATTCGATTGAACAGGCGATTCGCGAATCGGGTGTAACCGTGGTATCGCTGGACGATGCCGGCGATCGAGTGGCCTACGCGGTAGCGGAAGACAATCTCCGCCTTGGCCACGTCGTCGTTACCCCTCGGTCAACCCGCTCCCGATGACGCGAGAGGCGTGGCTAGACGTCGCCCGACGCGCTGGCACAAGAGTGATCGAGGTTGAAGTTCGATGTTCAGATACGGCGGAGCATCGACAGGGCCACCCTCGCGATGATGCGGACGCCCGATGGGCAGCGCATTGAGCTGGACAAGTTCCACACTCCCGACGCGATCAGGTTTGGGCCCGCGGACGCGCCGGTGAACGCGCTGGGCATCCATCGGGTCATGTTCGCCGTCGATGACATCGACTCTGTCGTTGCGCGCATGCGCGCCCACGGGGCCCAGCTCATTGGCGAAATGCAGTACGGAGACACGTACCGGCTCGCCTACATCCGCGGGCCGGAAGGCATCATTGTGGGGCTTGCCGAGCAGCGCCGCTAACCAGACACGGAGACTATTCCGTGCGCAACGCGACGAGGGGGTCTACCCGTGTGGCGCGGCGGATGGCCGGCAGGCACGCAAGCACCGCGACGGCGCCGATGGAAAGGACCATGAAGGCGAGCATCACGGGGTCGCTCATGCCCGCGCGAGCGGCCGTGTCGGCGGGATCGCTGAACAGCCGGTTGAAGAACTGCGTCCCCACGACGCCAACGCTCAGTCCGGTGCCGAGCTGCGCGAACACGCGGCGGATCACGAGCCAGCGGATCTCGCCGGCGCCGGCCCCGAGCGCCACGCGCAGCCCCAGCTCGCGGCGCCATCGTTCGACCGTGTATCCGGTGACGGCGTAGAGTCCCACCACCGCGAGCAGGAGCGCGACGACGGCGATGCTTCGCACGATCACGTTGCTCAGCCTCGCGTTCCAGGCCGACATCTCGATCGCTTCTTCGAGCGTCATCACTCGAAACACCGGAAGATTTGGATTGATGCGGGCGACGTGCTGGCGGAGCAACGACACCGGGACGTCGATGGCGCCCGGAGTGCGCACTACGATGGCGATCGTTTGCGCCAAAGCGGCGCGAAACGGGAGGAACACCACCGGATCTGGCTGGGCACCAACCGGCTGCTGCCTCACGCTCGTCGCGACCCCGACGATGCGCAGCCACGGCGAGTCCGGACCACCGACCCGGATCCTGGTCTGGAGCGGGTTCTGCTGCGGAAGGAACATCCGCACGAATCGCTCGTTGACGATCGCGGCCTCAGAGCCAGGATTGCCGTCGACCGCAGTGAATGCGCGCCCGCGCGTCAGCGGCACGCGCATCACGTCGAAATAGTGAACGTTCACCGACAGGGTGGACACGAGCGGCGGGCTCGCCGCTTCCCTACGCCCATCCACCGCCAACGGCACCTGCGGCCCGCCACCAAACGGCAGCGCCGTCGCCAGTGCGATCGGCTCGACGTTGCCGCCACTGACAGGCGCCTCCAGACGGTTGACGAACACCCGCCGCGACTCGGGCGTCGGGTACCAGTCGGCGGGCAGGTTCACCCACATCGTGAGCAGTCCCGCGGTGTCGACCTGGAACTCCCGTCTCCGGATGTCGGCATCCACTCGCACAGCTGTGACGGCCGGCGATACGAGCACCAGCGTGACGGCGAACTCGGCGGTCAGGAGCGCACCGATCCAGCGTCGGGCCGGGCGCGCCATTGACGCAGGGCTATCCGCGGTGATGGCACCCAACGTGTCGACTCGCGACAGATGAAGGGCCGACGGCACGCCGCATACGAAGACGTAGCCAAGGCAGACCGCGGTCGTCACGGCCAACACACGCCCGTTCATCGTGAACGCCATCCAGTAGGGCATCGCGTCAGGCGGCAGCAACGCCGACAACGCATGCAGGCCCGCCCACGCGACGAGCACCCCCGCAGCGCCGGCCAAGGCCGCCAGCGTGGCGCTTTCTGCCAGGAGCTGGCGGCCGACGCGCCACCTGGTGGCGCCGATCGACGTGCGAATCGCGATCTCGCGGCCCCGAGTGGCGGCGCGCATCAACAACAGATTGGCGACGTTGGCACACGCGACCAGCAGCACGAGCACGCCGGCCGTGATGAAGGCCAGCCACGTGCGCTGCCATACGCTCGGGTTGAGCTGTTCGTTGATCGGCACGGCTTCGAGCCGTGCGCGAGGCCCGGCGCCGCGTGTGCCCTGCGTCGCGTCGATGTCGAGCGCCGCCAGCTCGGCGCGAGCGCTGGCGAGCGTCGCGGCGGCCGTCATACGGCCGAAGACCGCCAGCCGGCGATCGGTCGGCGTCTCGCGAACCGCCGCCGGCAGGTTCGCCATCGGCCGCCACAGATCCGCGTTCGCCGGAAACATGAACCCACGCGGCATCACGCCAATCACGGTGGTTGGAATGCCGTTGATCCGGATCGACTGGCCGACAATTCTCTCGTCGCCGGCAAAGCGCGATCGCCAGATCTCGTTGCCGAGCACGACGACCTGTGGTCCGCCCGGTCGATCTTCATCGCGGCGGAACGTGCGGCCCACCACCGGCGTGTCCCCCAGCAGCTCGAACGTCCCAGCCGGAACGTAGGCCCCGAGCACTCGCGCCGGCAGCTGCCGATCGTCGGCGAGTGCCGCCACCGTCGGCACATAGGCACCCAGCTGCCCCAGCATGGTCGTGCGCGCGCGGAGTTCCTCGAACTCGGCCCAGGACAGCGGGGCCGGTTGATTCTGGCTGTTGCGGAGCGAGATGTAGAGCACACGGTCTGGCTCGTCGATCGGCAGCCCCCTGAGACAGGCGGCGTCGACGAGGGTGAAGAACACCGTGTTGACGCCGATGCCGAGCCCCAGGGCCAGCACCGCCAACGCCGCGAACCCCGGGCTTCGTCGCAGTCCGCGGATCGCGTGCGCCAGGTCGTGCCGCAGGTCTTCGACCCATACGAACGACCGCGCGTCGCGGTGCCGGTCGGCGGCCAGGGCGCTGCTGCCGAGGGCACGCCGCGCCGCGTGACGCGCCTCGTCCGGGGTCATTCCCCGCCGCTGATACTCGTCCTCGAGCAGCGCGAGGTGCGCCCGGAGTTCGCGCGCGACGTCGCCGTGACCGCCGCCGTCGCCACGCAGCGCGTTCCGCAGACGAAGGAAGAATCGGCGCATGTTTTGGGCCTACCGCTCGCCCGGCAGCAACTTGGCCATGAGGCCAATCAGGCGGCGCCACTTCTCCGTCTGCTTGTGGAGCGCCCGAGTCCCGCTCTTGGTGATGCCGTAGTAGCGCGCGTCGCGGTTGCTCTCGGTGCGCTGCCACGCGCCCTTGATCCAGCCCTTCTGCTCGAGGCGGACCAGCGCCGGATATAACGTGCCCTGATTGAGGACGAGCGGGTGGTCCGCCACCTGTTCGAGGCGCGACGCAAGCCCGTAGGCGTGCTGCGGCCCCATCGTGGCGAGCGCGCGCAGGACGATCAGGTCCAGCGTGCCGTGCAGAAGTTCGACGCGTTCGGCCATTCCACTACCCGCTCTAGTGGAGCGAGGGCGACACGTTCGCACGGCTTCACTGGCGAGTCAAGTGGAGCGCCAGTGAGCGGGGTCGCTGCCTACTTGAGCCGAAGCGGTGGCCCGCTTCCGCGGCTGGCGTGCCAGACCGCCAGAACGACCAGCGCGTCGTCGAGCGGCGCGTAGTAGACGTGGTAACGACTGCGCGCCAAGAGGACCCGTCGCGTGCCTCCGACGGGCGATCTTCGATAGGGATGTCCAACGTTGGGCGCCGAAGCGATCAGCGCAAACGCAGCTGCCAGTCTCGTCGAGAAATAGGCTCGGTACGGCCGTTCGATTCCTGCGCCACCACTCATCGATGGCCCGAACATGATCATCGGCTTCAGGAGTAGTTCGGACGTTCAGGTTCACCCCTTGCGCCGAAGCTCGTCGATGATCGCGGCGGCAGGACGGAGCTTGCCCGCTTGCGCGGACGTCCACGATGTCGAGAGCGCCTCGTGCAGGGCCTGCCGTTCGTGCTCCGCCAGATCATCCCCCTCATCGTCGATGACCAAGTCCAGTTCAGTGCCCTCGGGCAGTCCTGTTGGTTGGTCGAGGCGCAACCGCCCGTCCTGGACCCGTGCTCGCAGCGGAGTCATGACATCACTGTAAGGCGTCAGGAGGCGTATCGGCAACCCGGCGGTCGGGGGCAGGCGCAACCTCGTTCGATGAAGCTGTGGCGGACACAGTGGCATCCATCGGTACGTCTACCAGAACATCACCATGGAATCGTTCGCCGCGAGACTGCGCGCCATGGCGGGGAATGGATACCTGCCCAACCCCGTGGTCCGGGTATCGGAGGAGTCCGCGATGGCCGCGGCAGTCATCGAGAATCGCGAAGCTCCTGACTATCGCGTTACGCCGATGACCAACCGGTTCGAGCGGACCTTTCAGGTGTCCTTCGCCGATGACCCGTCGTTAGCCGCGACCATCTGCGAGCGGTTCATGGCGCCAATCTTCGCGCTTGGCCGGGTGTACGACGATACGCTGCCGACTCTGGCCATGCTCCGGGATGCTGGCGTTCGAACCGCGATTGTGTCGAATGCTCCGTGGGGGAGCCCTTCGGAGTTGAGGCGTCGCGAGCTTCGGCGCTTGGGCCTATCCGACGCCGCGGACGCCGTCGTTCTGTGTGGGGACGTCGGCTGGTAGTGGGCTACTTTGCCTCGACTTGAAATCCGCGGCGGACCCAAGCGAGGCCAAGGCCGAACCCATAAACCGCCGCGACTGGCACGATCCACAGCCGCGCCACGAACAGGGCCTCATTGGCGCTCGGGACGGTCTGATCGCCGTCGAACTGAAGAATCCCTGCAAGGACTAGGATTACAAGCCCCCAAAGAATCGAAGCTAGTAGCCAAAGCCGTTGCCAGCCGTTGATGCGCATGAGCTTGTCTCCCAATCCCACAACCTAGATGTGGTTTCTCACACGATTGATCACTGGAAGCGTTGGACCCCACCGCACCATCTTAGGTTCCCAAGCGAGTGGGCCCAGAGCCCACAGCCTTCTATTTCTTCGTCGCGCTCCAGGCGGTGCCGGTGCCGGTCGTGCCCTTCATGGAATTGCCGCTGACGGTGCCCGTATAGGTGGCGCCGCCAACCGAGAAGGTGATCGCGTCGCCGGTGAGGCGCCCGTTCGTCAGCGGGTTGGAGCCGAGAGTCCCGTTGAGCGTCTGGAACTTCTGGGTCAGCGTGAGCGCGTTCGAGCCCAGCTGCCAGGTGCCCTCGGCCTTCGCGGGCACGATCCACAGATAGGCGGTGCACCAGGTGGTGCAGTCGCCTTCGACCGTTGTCGTGGCATCGGCCTGCCAGTCGTCCATCGTGAACGAGTTCGACACGATGCGCGTGCCCGGCTTCATGTTGAGGATGGTCGGGCGCAGCCGCAGGTTGATCGACGGCAGCAGAAACATCGTGATCACCTGTGCCTTCGAGAAGTCGGTCTCGAAGAGGTCGGCCTTCACGAACGTGGCTTTGTCGGTGACGCCGGCGGCCGTCGCATTGCGCTTCGACAGATCCACCATGTCCGGGTTGTATTCGACGCCCTGCGCTCGCAGCCCGCGCTTGGCGGCGGTGATCACCGTGCGTCCGTCGCCCGACCCGAGATCCATCAGGAAGTCCTGCGGCGTCACCTTCGCCAGGTCGAGCATTTTCTCGACCAGCGCCTGCGGCGTGGGCACCCACACGACGTCCTTGCCGGCCTGGCCGACCGTCGGTTCGAACGGCTTGGCCTGGGCGAGCGCCAGAGACGGCAGTGCGCACAGTGCGGCGGCAACCACGGCAACGCGAGCGATACGGAACACGGGCATCACGGTCGTCTCCAGGTGAAAGCGGTTTCGAAGCGAATACGATGCCCTTTCCGCGGGCGTTTCACCACCGTTTTCTGATCCGAGAGGGCTGCGGTCGCTGCAAACGGCTGAGGTCGTGTGACTTCCGCTTGATTCGGCACTAGTTCTGCGGTTCGATACGGCGCGGTGATCACGTCGGAGGATGTCAAAGCACAGGAACTGTTGCACGTGCGCGCGGGCAAGCCGCCCGATGCGCCGCTCGTCGGGCTGGCGCTCTCGGGCGGCGGGATCCGCAGCGCTTGCTTCGGCCTCGGCGTGCTGCAGGCGCTGCAGAAGCTGAAGCTCTTTCAGCACCTCGATTACGTCTCGACGGTGTCGGGCGGCGGCTACATCGGCGGGTGGCTGCAGGCGGCTATCGCCAACGGGCGGCCGCGGGCCATCGAGCTCCAGGGTGAGGAGCCGCGCGAGATTCGGTTCCTGCGCGCCTACAGCAACTACCTGACGCCGAAGCTGGGGCTCTTCAGCGGCGACACCTGGGCGGCGGTCGGCAACAGCCTTCGCAATCTGATTCTCAACTTCACGCTCCTCAGCCTGTCGCTGCTGGCGCCGCTCTACCTGCCGTGGCTGGCCGCGGCCATCTTCTGGGCGCTCGTGCCCGACGGGTCGGGCGCGGGTCCGCTGATCGTCGCGGCGGCGGCGCTGTTCGTGCTCACCGTGGGTGCCAGTATCGCCAACACCGCCCGCCCGGTGCGGGCCAGCGCCGGCACGAAGGCAGGCGCGTCGTTTGCCGATCAGCACACGGTGTACGCGACGGTGGTCGTGCCCGGACTGGTGGCGACCTGGCTGGTGAGCACCGTCATGTGGGCGTGGGCGCGTGAGCCGGGATTCACCGCGGGCGTGGCCGCGGAGGTATCGGGACTGGCGGCGCTCTTCTACGCGGGCATCTGGGCGCTGGGGCTGATCGGCGGCTTCGGGTGGCGCCGTCTGAAAGACCGCTCCGACGTGGAATACGGCAGCCCCTGGGCGGCGATCGTACTGGTCGTGAGCGGTGGCGCCGCCGGCGCCCTGGGCACCTTTCTCATGGGCCTGGCCACCCACGCGCTGGCGCTCACCTTCGAGGGCAGTTCGCACGTGTGGCTCGCCGGTCTGCTGACGTTTCCGATCGGCGTCGTGTGTCTGATGCTGGCCGTCACCGCGCACATCGGGCTGGCGGGCGGCGCGATGTCGGACGAGACGCGCGAGTGGTGGGGGCGTGTCGGCGGCGTGCAGCTGCTGCTCTCGCTGCTCCTCATCGGCGTCGGGCTCCTGGCGCTCGCGGGGCCGCACCTCTACGCGATGGTCCGCACGCAGTGGCAGTGGCTGGCGGAGCACCAGAGTGCGATCTCCACGGTCCTGGGCGTCGTGTGGGCGGGACTCACGGCGGCGGGCGTGTTTGCGGGGCGCTCGGAGAAGACGCCGAGCGATCGCAACTGGCTCCTGGACTGGGCCGGCAAGGTGGCGCCCGTGGTGTTCGTCGTCGGCTACCTGTTCATCCTCGCGGTGTTCATGCACCGTGTCGTGCCGCAGTTCACGATTCCGCTCGGCGGCGGATACCAGTACGCCGTCTACTCGCTGTGCAACGTCGAGGCGCGCATGCGGACGGCCGCTGCGGCGGAGACGTCGGCGGAACCGTCGATCGCCGATGCCGACGCCATCGACTCCAGAATCGAACGGGCCAGGTGGCACATCCCGTGTGAGTCGGATACGGCCCCCGGCGGGGCGGGCGACGCCATCGGCGGACTACTCCTGGTGATCCTCGGCTCGGCGGCGCTGGCGTGGCTCATCTCGTGGCAGGTGAACCTGAACGAGTTCTCGCTGCACACGTTCTATCGCAATCGGCTGGTGCGCTGCTTTCTGGGGGCGTCGCGCAAGCGCACGCCGCATCCGTTCACCGGGTTCGACGACGAGGACGACCTGCCGCTGGCAGCGCTGGTTGACAGCGCGCCGCAGGGGCACATCCGGCCGTATCCGATCTTCAACGCCGCGATCAATCTCGTGGGCGGCAAGAACCTGGCGTGGCAGGAGCGCAAGGCGGCGTCGTTCGTGTTCACGCCCGAATACTGCGGGTTCGAGTACCGCGACGACGACGATCCGCCCGCCGAACCCAAGGCGGCCGCCAAGCGCACAGCGGAGGACGAGGCGCTGCAGCAGAAGGCGCACGACAGCGGCGTGGTGACGCGGCAGGCCGCGGCCGCCGGCGTGAAGCGCCTGAGCGCCTACGCGAAGACGTCGGAGCACGCCGGCGACCCGACCTCGCTCACGATGGGGCTCGCGCTTGCCACCTCGGGCGCGGCCGCCTCGCCGAACATGGGGTACCACTCGTCGCCCACGCTCGGCTTCCTGATGACGGTGTTCAACGTCCGTCTCGGATGGTGGCTGCGCAATCCGCGCTTTCGCGATGTGTGGACCGATCAGAAGACCGGCGTGTCGCTGCGCGAGCTGTTGTACGAGCTGCTCGGCATGACGACCGACGACAAGAAGTGGGTCTACCTCTCCGACGGCGGCCACTTCGAGAACCTGGGCGTGTACGAGCTGGTGCGGCGGCGCTGCCGCCTGATCATCGCGTGCGATGCCGGCCAGGACGGCGCCGTCACCTTCGAGGACCTCGGCAACGCCATCGAACGCTGCCGCGCCGACTTCGGCGTGGACATCGAGATCGACCTGAGCAAGCTGCGCCTCGGTGCGGACCGGCGCTCGGAGTGGCACTGCGCCATCGGCACCATCCGCTACGACCGGCTGCCGCCGATCATGGAGGACGATCCGCTCGAGGTGCCGGGCACGCTGCTCTACATCAAGAGCTCGCTCACCGGCGACGAGCCGGCCGACATCCTGCGGTATGCCGCCGAGCATCCCGCGTTTCCGCACGAGTCCACCAACGATCAGTTCTTCGACGAGTCGCAGTTCGAGAGCTATCGCGCCCTCGGCTACCACGCGGTCGAGGACGTCTTCATGCGGGCGGTGCGCGCCGAGGAGTGCGCGGGGCTGCAACCGGTGGAGATCTTCACGCTGCTGCGGCAGCGCTGGGGCAAGCCGGCGCCGGCGCCGCCGGATGCGGTGTCGAAGTATTCGGGGGCGCTCGACCGCATCTGGACCGTCCTGCGGACGTCGAAGACGCTCAACTTCCTCGACGGCCAGATGTTTCCGGAGATGCCGGCGCTCATGGGTCTGCCCCCAGAGGCGCTGCCGCCCGGCGTACCGGCCGCTGCGCGCGCTCTGCCCAACGTGAACTACTGGCTGCCGAAAACGGAGCCCGAACGTCGCGAAGGGTTCTACGTCTGCGTGCAGATGCTGCAGCTGATGGAGGACGTCTTCCTCGACTTCGATCTGGACCAGTACTACGACCACATCGACAACCGCGGCTGGATGAACCTGTTCCAGCATTGGTCGTGGTCCGGCATGCTGTGCGCCACGTGGGCGATGACCGGCTCCACCTTCGATCCGCGCTTCCAGCGTTTCTGCTGGACGCGGCTGGACCTGCGGCCGGGACGCCCGACGGTGGCGAGCCTGCAGGACGCCGTGCAGCTGCCGGATCCCGCCGACTGGCGCGCCTGGAGCAAGGCGGCGCAGGACGCCGGCGTGGACGGTCCCGAGGTCAAGGCGCAGGCGGAGCGCTGGCAGGCCGACGCCGGCCTGAATTTCTGGGAGGCGGAGCTCGTGGCGAAGTATCTGCGCGCCTCCGGCCGCCCGTCGCAGAAGCTCTTTCCCGTGTATCTGACCGTGGAGAGCCCGCGGCGCACCGACGGCAACCCGCTCCGGTTCAACGTGGGTTATGTCATCGGCGATCTCGAAGTGCGGGATCGCCCGGCGCCGGCCTTCAGCCTGCACTACATGCGGATCCAGAACCATCTGCGCAAGATGGGTCTGGCGCGCGACGCCCTGCTCGCGCTCCGCTCCGCCTTCGGCGTCGCCATCGAAGTGGCCGAACCGCTCTTCGATCAGAAGGAACTCAAAGGCAACGCGTCCGACGAAGCGCTGCCGACCGAAGACGCGGTCAAGCGGCTGCGCGCCATCATCCGGTCGCTGCCATAGCTTCGGTTACAATTCCCCGCGAATGGTCTATGTCCCAATCGAAAGAATCTCTCGAGCACTAGCGGCCGTCGCCCTGATCGCGCTCGCTCCGTCGATATCGAACGCGCAGGCCAAGCCGGCACAAACGCCCGCGCCCCGTGCGGCGGCGGCGCTCGAGGTGATCCAGCTTCGCGACAACTTCTACGCCATCGTCGGCGCCGGCGCCACCATCGCGGTGCAGGTCGGACCCGACGGCGTCATCCTCGTGGACTCCGGCTCGGGTGCGCGCTCGGCCGATGTCCTGACGGAGATCCGGAAGATCACCAACCGTCCCATCCGCTACATCATCAACACCAGCGCCCAGCGCGAGCACGTGGGCGGCAACGACGATCTGTCGAAAGCGGGACAGTCGGTCATTCCCACCGGCGGCCTCAACGACATCGGCGCCGCCGGCGGGCGGGCGCCGATCATGGCCGAAGAGCACGTGCAGGCGGCGATGACGGCGCCCACGGGCGAGCAGGCGCCCTTCCCGGTTGGCGCGTGGCCGACGGTGACCTACTCGTCGGACCTGATGGAGACGCAGAAGGACCTCTATTTCAACGGCGAGGCGATCATCACCACCTATCAGCCGAACGCCTACTCCGACGGCGACAGCGTGGTGTTCTTCCGCCGCTCCGACGTCCTGATCGCGGGCGAGGTCTACAACCCTTCGCGCTTCCCGCGGATCGACCTCGAGAAGGGCGGCAGCATCCAGGGCGTCATCGACGCGCTGAACCGCATCATCGGCATCACCGTGCCGCCGATTCCGCTGATCTGGCAGGAAGGTGGCACCGTGGTGATCGGCGCGCACGGGACCATCGGCCACGAGGCGGACGTGGTGGACTACCGCGACATGGTGACCATCATCCGCGACCGCATTCAGGACCTGATGAAGAAAGGTCAGACGCTGGCGCAGATCCGCCAGGCCGATCCGGTGAAGGGCTACCGCCGCCGGTACGGCGCCGACACCGGGCCCTGGACCACCAATCAGTTCATCGAGGCGGTGTTCAAGAGCCTCGGAGGCAAGTAGTGCAGACCCTGGGTCGGATATTTCGCGCCGGCGCCGGCGTCGTGCTGGGCGTGGCGGCGCTCATGTTCGCGAGTGTGGCCGCGCAGGGGCGCGGCGCCGCGCCGCAGGCGCCCGCGGCTCCCGCTCCGCCGCCGACAGGCAAGGCCGGAGCCCCCATCGACCTCACCGGCAACTGGGTGTCGGTCATCACCGAGGACTGGCGCTGGCGGATGATCACGCCACCGAAGGGCGACTACGCCAGCCTCCCGATCAACATGGACGCCAAGAAGGCGGCCGACGCCTGGGATCCAGCCAAGGACGAGGCCGCCGGCGACGCGTGCAAAGCCTACGGGGCGCCCGGCCTGATGCGTCTGCCGATGCGGCTGCGCATCTCCTGGCAGGACGACACCACGATGAAGATGGAGGCCGACGCCGGCACGCAGACGCGCCTCTTTCACTTCGGCGACTGGAAGGCCCCCGGCGGCGCGCCGACGATTCAGGGCGACACCACCGCGAGCTGGGAGACCGGCGCGCGCGGCCGCGGCGGCAACCAGCCGCCGCCGATGTTCGGCAACTTGAAGACGGTGACCAAGAACCTGCGTCCGGGATATCTCCGTAAGAACGGCGTCCCCTACAGCGACAAGACCACGCTCACCGAGTACTGGGATCTGATGCGCCAGCCCGAAGGGGAGCCGTGGATCGTGATTACCACGGTGGTCGAGGATCCCACCTACCTTGGACGCAGCTGGATCACGAGCCTCAATTTCAAGAAGGAAGCCAATGGGTCCAAGTGGGACCCGTCGCCGTGCTCGGCAAGGTAGCTATGCACACTAGACGCACTGCCGCGCTCGCGGCCCTCGCCCTCACGCTCGCCGGATCAGGAGCCGCCTCGGCGCAGGCCCTTCAGGCGGCGGCCGCTCTGCAAGGCACCGCCGTCGACTTCTCGGGCACGTGGGCCAACCGGCTGCACGAGGACTGGATCGAGCGCGCGCCTGGGCCGCACATCGGCGACTACACGGGCCTGCCCATCAACGACGAAGCGCGCGCGGTGGCCGATGCCTACCAGGTGTCGATGCAGAACATGCCCGAGCGGCAGTGCATCCTCTACACCACGCAGTACATCGTGATGGGGCCGCAGAACCTCCGCATCCAGCAGGAGCTCGACCCCATCTCGGGTGCCGTGATCGCCTTCCACATGAGCGGCACCGTCGATCGCGCGACGCACGACATCTGGATGGATGGGCGGCCGCGCCCGTCGCCGAACGCGCCGCACAGCGCCGGCGGCTTCGCCACCGGCAAGTGGGAAGGGCGCATGCTCACGGTGACGACCACGCACCTGAAGAGCGGGCTCGTGTGGCGCAACGGCGTGCCCCACAGCGATCAGGCGACGATGGTGGAGCACTACGTCCGCCACGAGAACATGCTGACGGTGACGATGATCCTCACGGACCCGATCTACTGGGAGGAGCCGTTCATCCGCAGCGCCACCTTCGAGCTGGATGGGAACACGCGCGTGCTGCCCGAGCCGTGCGAGCCGCAGGTGGAGATTCCGCGCAGCCCGGGCGAGGTGCCGCACTATCTGCCCGGCGCCAACCCGTATCTGGCGGAGTTCCCGAAGCTGTTCAACCTGCCGGCCGAGGCCGCGCGCGGCGGCGCCAAGACCACGTATCCGGAATACGGGAAGGCGCTGCGTTCGACCTATAGGGCGCCCGACAAGTGCACGGTGTACTGCTGCGGCGGAACGACGCTGACGGTGATGAACAACAACCAGGGGGCGTGCCGGAGTGACGATCCGCCGCCGGCTTCGCCGGCGAGTCCTCCGGCTGCACCGCCGGCGCGGCGCGAATAGACTTCGTCAATTCTTTCGCGTCTTCGCGACGACGATCGTGACCTTGGCTGTTTGACCCGCGACAAGCGTGACCGGCGTCGCGAGCGGGCGAAGTCTTTCGAGCACGCCGACGTCCGTCGGATAGCTGCCGTCAGCGTCGGGAACGGCGGCGACCAGGTAGCGCCCGGCAGGCAGTCGTATCAGCCTTGCGCTGACAGGGGAGATTTCGCCGGGGCGGGCAGACGTCGGTAAAGCTCTCGAGTACCGGACAAACCCCTGATGCCACCGCAGTGGATCCTCGGGGAAAAGGAACAGAAGGACTGATTCCGGCTCCTTCCGCGCGCTCGCGCTGGTGACGGTCACATCGAGCTGCGCCACCCGGGTCGTGAGCTCGACGACCACGTCGTCGAGCGTTTCCGTTCCAACAAACTCCACGGTCTTTCCGGCCATCTCTTCGCCGTGGCGCTGAATCGACACCAGGGCGCCACCGCCGACGTCTGCGGAGACCACCATCGGCCCTCGCAGCCCCGTCAGTTCGAACCGGTCGGTGCGCTCCACGTGAACGGCCTGCTCGCGCGCGTACGAGAAACCGTACTTTCCGAACGGCTTCATCGAGAAAACCGAGGCGTATCGTGATGTGCGGTCGCCGGGCTCGCCGTCCACGATCACTCGTCCAGACACCTTGGCACCGGTATTCGTTTGCACCCTGAGCGACACGTCCGCTTCGTTGATCGAAACCTTGACGTAGGCTGCTTCCTCCATCCGATAGCTCGTTATGACCCCGAGCTCATAGTCGCCGGGTTGGATGCCATCGAACAGCAACGCTCCGTCCTCTCGACGGCTCGTGTGACGTCCAGACTCGGACAAGTAGACGTCGTCGCGCCTGGTGAGCGTCGCCTGCGCGTCCCGGCCGAGCGGGACGCCGCGAGAATCGACGGGGTTGATGGAGAGCTTGGCGAGGTGGCGCCGTGCCATCGTGAAGTTCACGCGCTCGCTGTCCCGCCCGGCGCGTACCTCAACGACGCGGGCACCTTGAAGCGCCGGAACGCCGGGATAGTAGGTGTTGGCAGAACCCGTTTGCGGCGCAGGCTCCTGGCGCCCATCAATGGCTGCTGGCCGGTTGTCGTACGGTGTCGCCAGGACGTAGTACTCCCCGGCCGGAAGGTTGGGAAGACGGAACTCGCCCAGGTCGTTCGTCGTCGTCGACGCGGCTGGTCCCAGGCCGGCGTGGCCGCTGACACTGCGCTTGCTGACCGCGTACAATCGCATGCCGGGGAGCCCGTCGCCGTTGTAATCCTGAAGGCGGCCCTCGATGGCGCCGGTTCGCTCCATGCGAATCGTCGTTTCCACGGTTCGGCCTTCAGTGACCGTCGCCTCTTTCGGCCACTCGAGTCGAGCGAAACCGTTCACCGCGTCAACGTAGATGACGTACGAACCGGCCGGAAGATCCAGGAAGGCGAAACGTCCGTCGCCGTCCGTGTCGAGATCCCGCGAGACATAGACATGGTCGGGATCTGCGTTTCGCTCGGAATATGGGCGTTCAGAGAGGCGCAGATGCGCGCGCCTGACCGGTCTGCCGTTGTCGGCGGCGACAACACGGCCGGTGAGTTGTGCCGAGCCGTATGACTGCGGCGGGGTACCTGGAGGTTGTAGGAGTTGGGCGGCCGCCGGGGTCACCATCGCGACAACGCTCAACAGCGCCAGCAGGTGGCAGCCACATCGGGGCATCAGTCCTCCAACTCGCCGGTGATGGATGAGAGTGGCGGGTCGGAACGTTAGACGCCGCTCGAGCGGGATTGGCTCAGCCCCAAGGTCCAAGGCCTAAGGCCAAGGGCTTTCACTGCATCAGTTCGACCACCAGACCATCGCGCGCGCGAGCGACTGAGAAGCGGCGTCGCTCGGACACGATGTCGGCGCGCGGCGCGGCTCCGAAGGGGACCGTCGCCCGATCGATCAAAGCGTCACCTCGCCGCAGTTCGACGACGCCCTCTTTCAGCGTCACATCGCCCTCGGACGGCAGCGTAAGGGCGAGGCGGCGCGCGTCGGGTGGTTGAGCGGCGAGCCGGCCGACGAGTTTCTGGATGAACGGCTGCTGGCCGGTGTCGCGAGTCACGTACGCGCCAGAGAGCACGACTTCGCCGTGGCCGCCGCCCGGGCAGTTCGAGATGCCGAAGGGCAGTCGCTGGAGATCCAGCCCCGAGATCGTACCGCTACCGACAACGCGGCCGCCCTCGACTGCGGCTGTCGCCGAGTACGACTTTGCGTTTGCAAGGTTCGTCCACTCCGCCCGGATCTCGCCTTCCAGGCTCGACTCCGGCGGAGCATCCCAAGTGGCCTGAGCGGTGACGGTCTGCTCGCAGCCGAAATTCACCTGGCCGGATGATGCGCGGAACGGCTTGGTGGTGCCGGCGACGCTCACCGCACGCTGGCCGACCAGTACCAGTTGCACCCCGTACGCCTGGGCGCCCTCGGGTGGCGCTCCGGTGTGGTTCTCCGGGTTGGCTCGCACCACGTACACCAGCAGCGCTGACGCCGCGAGACCGACGCTCCCGCAGACGATATACAGGATGAACGTTCCGAGATACGCGATCACGCGGCCCGAGCCCTGCTGCGGGCGAAGACGTGTCCAGACGTTCCACAGGAAGAACACGACGCAGCTGATGACGCCGCCTGCGGCTGTCGTCCCCAGCGCCACCAGGCGCGCCGAGCTAGCCATGAAGACGAAGATGAGGGCGATGAAAACCGCGGTGGCCAGGTTCGCCAGGCGGCGCGCCTGCTTGAATTCGTCGGCCGGCGCAATCTGCTGGCCACGTTCCACCACCCAGGTCAGGGAAATGGCCGTGGCCAGCGCGAGTAGGAAGCCAACGACCCGTTCGAGAGCGCCCAGCGCTCCGTAGTCGATGGTGGTGGGGGGCATCAGCGACATAACGCCTGAGGTCGGGATTTCCTACACCCTGTGGCGAATGGGGGGCGAGCAGGGCTGGTGTAGGGAATTCGAGGGACGGACGTTCTATTGGGCAGTGCATTTCAGCTCTGCGATGGGCACCGGAGGGGGAGCACGGGAGATATGATTGCCGCCCAGGTCGACCTTTCGCGAGGTTCGTGGCCGATGACCCTCACCACTTCCGTCGCCGACCCCGACGCCGATCCGGACGACGCCACCAGCGCCGCTCCGATCGACCCCGAATCGTCGATGGCGCTGGTGCTCCGGGCCCGCGGCGGCGATCGGCTCGCGCTCGAACAGCTGTTCGCGCGCTATTCCACTCGGCTGCTCCGCTGGGCGCATGGGCGCCTCCCTGCCTACGCCAGAAGCCTGGGCGACACGCACGACCTCGTGCAGGACACGATGCTCAAGGTGTACCTGCACTTCGACCGTTTTCAACCCCGGCATGCCGGCGCGTTCCTCGCCTATGTCCGGCAGACCCTTCACAACAGCGTCACCGACCGCATCCGGTACGGCGCCCGCCGCCCGACCGAGTTGATCGACGACAGCTTCCCCTCGGACCAGCCGTCGCAGCACGACGAGTTCGTGGCGCAGGAACTGCTCGAACGCTACGAGCGTGCACTCGCGCGGCTTCGACCGGCCTATCGTGAAGCGATCGTGGCTCGGCTCGAGCTCGGCCTGCCGTGGCTGGAGGTCATGGACGTGCTGGGCAAGCCAAGCGTGCCCGCGGCGCAGATTACGGTGAGCCGCGCCGTCATGCGGCTGGCGGACGAGATGGCAACCGAATCCACCCGGTAGCAGCGAGTCGAGGTCGACCTATGAGCGACGACACCATGCCGCACGCACTCGACAATCCACTGTTGCCGCTGGCGGACCGAATCGCCAGGCGTGAGCCGATCGACTGGGATTCGCAGGCGGAGTCGGCCGATGATTCCACCCGCCGCCGGATCGTCGCGCTGATGGAGATTGCGGCGATCGAAGCCGCGCATCGCAAGGCGGATCAATCGCTCGACGGGCTCGAGGACGAGCCTCCGGTGGAGGCGCCGGAGACGTGGCGGCATCTGACGTTGCTCGACAAAATCGGCGAGGGGCAATTCGGCGCCGTCTACCGTGCGTTCGACAATGCGCTGCAGATTGACGTGGCGCTCAAGCTGTCGCATCCGGGCGAGACCATGGCCGCCGATTGGCTCGCCACGCTGCACGAAGCGCAGATGCTGGCGCGCATCCAGCACCCAAACGTGGTCCGCGTGTACGGGGCCGAGACGGCACAGGGGCGAGCCGGGATCTGGATGGACCTGGTGAGGGGGCGCACGCTCCAGGACATGTTGTCCACCCAGCGTTTCAGCGCCGCCGAGGCGGTGACCATCGGGGTGGAGCTGTGCCGGGCCCTTGCGGCGGTTCACCACGGCGGCGTTCTTCACGGCGACGTCAAGGCGCACAACGTCATCCGCCGCGACGATGGGGCCATCGTGCTCATCGACTTCGGGGCCGGGCGCCAGGCGTCGCCGGGGCCCGCCGCTCGTGACACCGTGGGCACGCCGGCCTATCTGGCGCCCGAGGTGCTGCGTGGCGAGCCGCGCAGCCAGGCCTCGGACATCTACAGCCTGGGCGTGCTCCTGTTTTACCTCGTGACTGACGCCTATCCCGTGTACGAGTCGTCGGTCGATGCTGTGCTCGCCGCGCACGCGGCCGGCCGGCGGGTGCGCCTCAGGGATCTCAGGCCGGATCTGCCCGCCGCTTTCATCGAGGTCGTCGAGCGCGCGACCGCCGCCGACCCTGGCGCCCGCTATCAGAGCGCGGGGGCCTTGGAAGCCGCGTTGCGGGACAAGCGCGAGGCGCCACCGCGTCCAGCCCCGAAGTGGCTGCCGGTGCTGGGGGCGATTGCAGCCGTGGGCCTGTTCTCGGTTGGCGCGCAACAGTGGTGGAGTTCCCGCACGGCAGCCCCGTCAGCGGGTTCGTTCGACATCGACGCGGCCTTCTTCCGTGTGGGTCCTGACGGCCGCCATCCGCTGACCATGGGCGAGCGCGTGAGCGTGCGCGACGAGATCGGACTGTCGGTCAGGACGACGGCACCGACCTACCTGTACGTGGTCGACGAGGACGACCGCGGCGAGTCGTTCCTGCTGTTCCCGCTGCCGGGCGACCGCTCCAGCAACCGCATCCCGGCCGACCGTGACGTTCGCGTGCCCGAAAGCTACAACTGGGTCGTCGACAGCGTCGGCGGCAAGGAGCACTTCCTGGTGTTTGCGAGCGACACCCGGCTGGCGGCTTTCGAAGACGCCTTTCGCAGCCTGCCCTCCCCGCAGGTCGGCGGCGCACGCCGCCCCGTGCGCCTGCCGGCGTCGGTCAAGGAGAAGTTCCGCGGGGTTGGCGAGGTGAAGCGGCTGCCCGAGGGGCCGCCGATGCCGTCCCTCAACCTGCGCGAGGTGTTCCAGGAGCCGCTGCGGGGACGCGAGACGGCGAGCGGCCTGTGGGTGAGGAAGCTGACGCTGGTGAACGGCGATTAGCCGGTCGCCAAACCACGCCCGCGGCCACTCTGTGCGTTTTCGGTGTGGCGGCCGTTTATGGTGCAGTCCTCGATGGAGATCCCCTCATGGCCAAACATGTCAAGAAGCCCTCGCCCGAGAAACCACTACCACCGACCGAGTACTGGAAAGCGGGCGAGCGCGAGCGCAAGTCGTGGACTGTCGCGATCTACATGGTGGCTGACGGCCGCAGCGGCAGCAGCGACCTCGACCAGGTCGCGATCCGCGAGCTGGGCACCATCGTCAAGGCCGCCGGCACGCAGAGCAACGTCAACGTCGCGGTCCAGTTGGATCTGCACGGCGTTAATGGAACCCTGCGATTGCTGGCGGGGCCCGACCCGAAGGTGCAGGGCGAATTCCGAGACGAGACGAACGCGGCCGACCCCAAGACCCTGAGCGCCTTCTTGGCCTGGGCCACCGAGTACAGCCCGGCCGACCACTACCTGCTGCTTTTCTGGGGGCACAGCTCCGGCCCCGTCGTCTTCGTCGGCGATTTCGAACTTGCACGTCCTGGATCCTCGAATGGGGCCCCCGAGTCGGCCGGCCTCGGCGTGGGCGCGCTGCGTGGAATTGGTCCCGCCATCAGCGGGAGTGCACCCGCCGACCCTGATGTCGAGCGGCGGCCCGGCCTCGTGAAGAGGGTGGGCCGCGCCATCAAGCAGCACTGTGGAGACTTCGAGAAGGCGAGGTACGGGTCCAGCTCGTCGGGCGACGGGAGCCACCCGAAGACGCCGGCGGTCGACATCGTGCTGTTCAAAGAGTGCTTCATGGGCACGCTCGAGACGGCGTTCGAGCTCGACGACGTGCGGTTCATGATCGCGTCGCAGGCCAAGGTGCCGCGCCTCAACTGGCCCTACAAGGAGATGTTCCGTTGCCTTGCCGAGAACGATGATCCGGAGAAAGCGGCCAAAGGAATCCTCAGGGAGCTCGGCACGTTTTACGAATTCGGGCGCAACCGCCGCGGCAAGGATCACGTGCCGGTCGCGCTCGTCGACATCCCCCGCGCCCAGGCATTGGCCAGGCAGTACGTACCTGCACTCGTGACCGAGCTGCAGGCGGCCGGCGACGCCGACCGGCGCAAGCAGATTCGTTTGGCCTTCGACCGCTCGGCGCTCGGCGACCCGGCGCTCGTCGACGTCAAGCTGCTGTGCCGAAACCTCGAATCGATTAAGGGCGAACTGCATCAGGGCCTGCGCGCGGCCGCTTCAGGGTTGTTGGAGCTGTTCGCGGACGCTCCGGGCGGCGCTATCGGCTCTGCGGCCGTGCAGCTGGCGCGCGGCGATTCGATGTTCGGCGGCGTGAGCGTGCTCTTCTTCCCGGATCCGATCGACGCGCTCGGACCGGTCCACGTCGGCGGCTCGTTCATCGCCCCCGTGGTTGCACGACACCCCGAACGCTACACGGCACTCGATTTTGGGGCGACCGGTTGGAAAGCGGTCGCGCTCGAACGGCTCGCAGGCTGGAACGTGAGCATCCTCGAAAGCTTCAAGGGCGGCAAGGCCTTGGACTTTGCCGCGCTGGAGGAGATCAGCAAGGCGTCCGTGCTTGGAGACGTCCTGGGCCGTCCGACCGACTTGGACATCGACAGGCCGTTCGAATTCAACAAACCGATCGACTTCAACAAACCGATCGACTTCAACAAACCAATCGACTTCAACAAGCCGATCGACTTCGGTAAGCCGATCGACTTCGGTAAGATGATGGACTTCGTGAAGGCCATCGATTTTGCAAAGGCGTTCGACTTGGCCGGCGACTCCTCGAGTTGAGGCGCCGTGTAAGGAGCAGATGGCGGCACGCGGCCATGTCACGGCGATTGCCTACGCAGGTCTCGGCGCCGGCGTGCTACTGCTCGTATGCCTGGCCGCGCTCCGGTTCGGCCTTACACCTTCCGACACGTCGAGCGTTCGCGCTCGCGCCGTAGAAAGGCTGGCGGCTAAAGAGTATCCAGCCGCCGAGCGCGCAAGCCGCGAGCTGATCGCGGCGCTCGAGCGGGATGGCTCGTCTGCAGTGGTGCTCGCTCAGGCTCGTGATCTGCTGGTCGAGGCGCTACTGGGCGCGGGCAAGGCCGCGGGTCCTGACACGCTCGCGATCGCGCAACGCGCGCTCGCGGACCGGCGGGGCGGCGAGACAACAGACCGGGCTGGTCTTGCCCGCTCGACCCACAATCTCGCCGACGTCCGTTTTCAACGAGGGGAATACGCCGAGGCTCTGACGTTGCACCAAACGGGCCTCGAGCTTCGCACACGGGTCGCGCCACAGAGCGATCGGGACGTGGCTGACAGCCTGGAGCGTCTGGCGGCGACGCAAATGCGAATGGAGCGTTTCGATGCGGCACGGGCAAGCCTCGACCGTGCGTACGCCATTCGTGTCGCATACGCGGCGACCCAGCCTCTCCAGCTCGCGCGCGTGCAGGAGTTGACGGCGTGGCTGTATCGCTATTCCGGAGACTATCGTGCGGCGTGGGCGCCCCTCGAGTCCGCGCTCGACACCCGGCGACGCCTGCAGCCGAACCATCCTGACCTCGTCGGCACGATTGAGCTCCGCGGGGATCTGATGATGCTCGACGGAGACGTGGCTGCAGGCGTCGCCTCGTGGCAGGAGGCATTGGCGCTGGCGGAGCGTACGCTCGGCGGCGACCACCCGATCGTCTCCGCGCTCGAGCGGCGCATCGTCGTGGGTGAGGACGCGCGCGGCAATCGGGTCGAAGCGCGGCGGCGGCTGGATCGTGCTCTGGCGCTAGCTGAGCGCACCCGGGCCCCGTGCGACCCTGAGCTGATCAGCGTCATCGACTATGCGGCGGGCGCGCTGACGTTCGATGGCGAGTACGTCGAGGCGCGGAAACGCTACGAGAAGATTCTCCGGCTGAGCGAAGACTGTTTCGGGCTCGAGAGCTCGATCACCGCGACGGTCGTTTTCAATCTCGGGTCCCTCGACAATCAGATGGGCGACATCGCTGACGCGGAGCTGCTGCTCGAACGTGCGATCAAGGCGTGGTCGGCCCGTGGCACATTCGATCCGTTTGTCGCCAAAGGTCTCGATGCGCTCGCCGAGGTGTTCGAGTCGAGCGGACGCGTGACACGTGCCCGCGAGCTGCTGGAGCGGGCTCTGGAGATTCGGCAGCGGGTCCGTGCCGATCATCCGGACGTGGGGTGGACGCTCACGAACCTGGCACGCGTCGTTGCCAGCCAAGGCGACCTGCCGCGCGCACTGCGCCACCTCGCACGCGCCACCGAGATTCTCAAGCGCAGCGGCACGTCGATTGAACCTGATCACCTAGCCCGGACGGTCACGCAGCGCGGTGAGATTCAGGCCCGGCTCGGCCACTTTGCGCTCGCGCGCACCGATTTCGCCGAAGCGCTCGCACTGCGCGAGCGGTTGTTCGGCTCTGAGCACCCGCTGTCGGTCGAGTCGCGGCTCAAGACGGCGGATGCCGACTTTGCGCTCGGGCGCGTCGACCAGGCGCTGTCGGCGGTGCGCCAGGCGCACCACGATGCGCTAGACCACATCAGATTCACGGTTCGCTATCTGCCGGAGCGGCGTGCGCTCGCGTACGCGTCGAGGCTGGCGAGCGGCGTGAGCCTGGAGCTGTCGCTGGCGCTGGCGAAGTCCACGGTACAGCCGTCGGCCTTTCTCGACACCGTCATCCAGTCGCGCAGCCTGGTGCTCGACGAGATCGGTGCGCGCGCTCACGTCGTGAGCGACCAGCAGGCCGAACTGCTCCCGGCGCAGGCCCGGTGGAGCTCCACGCGTCAGCGCTATGCCAACCTGATGCTGCGAAGCATGGATGGCACCACTACGGCGGGCGACGTGGGCGCACAGCTGAGCGCGGCCCGACGGGAACAGGAAGACGCGGAGCAGGCGCTCGCCGAGCGCAGCGCCGCGTTTCGGGCCCAGAGGGCCAGCGCCAGCGTTGGCGTTGCTGAGGTTCGCGCGAGCCTGCCCAGCGGGTCGGCGCTGGTTTCGTTCGTGCGGTACGACCGCACTCTCGCGAGCGAGGCTGCCATCCGCGGTGGCGGTGCGCCGCGCCGCACCCGGGTCGAACCGTCGTACCTCGCGTTCGTCTTGAAGTCCGGCGAGGCCGAGCCGGCCATCGTGCCGCTCGGCGCAGCCGCCCGGATCGACCGCCTGGTCGAGGGCTGGCGGCGTCAGATAGTCGAAGATGTGAGCGCGCCCGGGCGGCACGATTCGTCGCGATCGCTTACGGCCCGCGGTCGCGAGCTGCGGGCGCTCATCTGGGATCCGGTCGCCGCGCATCTGGGCGCTGCACGGCGCGCGTTCGTCGTTCCCGACGGCGCGCTGAACCTCGTCTCGCTCGACGCCCTGCCCGGAACCGGCGACGAGTATCTTGTCGAGCGGCCGCTCGTGATTCACTACGTCTCTGCCGAACGAGACCTCACCCGCATGTTCCGACCGCCGTCCGCGGCAGCGGGACTGCTCGCGATCGGTGGGCCGGCATTCTTCGACACCTCGCCGTTCGCGGCATTTCGGACCGGAGGCGATCGGCGTCCGCGTCCCGTGTTGGCCGACACGATCGCCGCGGCCGCACAGCAGGAACAAGTCGTGCGGCGCAGCCTGGCCCCGTGCGCGCTCTCACGGTCGGTGGCTTTCGATGCGCTCCCCGGGTCGAGGGTGGAGGCCGAAAGGATCGGCCGGCTGTGGGACCAGGCTGGGGCTCGATCGTTCCCGGCGGCGGACGTGGCACGAGTGCTGATCGGTCCCGACGCCACGGAGCGAGCGGTGAAGCAAGGCGGACCTGGCCGGCGCATCCTGCACCTGGCGACGCACGGATTCTTCCTGGGTGACGATTGCGAAACCTCGGCTGCCGGGACCAGGGCCGTGGGCGGGCTGTCGCCCCGGCCGGACGCACCAGCTCCGACCGGCGATGAGCCGAGGCCGCAGTTTCAAACGCCCGAGAACCCGCTGCTGCTGTCAGGGCTGGCTTTCGCGGGAGCGAACTGGCGCGCGTCAGCCACGCTGGATGAGGACGACGGCATCCTGACTGCAGAGGAAGTTGCGGCGCTGAATCTCGAGGGCGTCGAGTGGGCGGTGCTCTCTGCCTGCAACACCGGGCTCGGCACCGTTGCTCCGGGAGAGGGGATCTTCGGGCTTCGCCGCGCGTTCCAGGCGGCGGGCGTTCGCACGGTCATCATGAGCCTGTGGGCTGTCGACGACAGCGCGTCACTCGAATGGATGGAAGCGCTCTATCACGCGCGCCTGATCGATCGGCTGGATACCGCGGACTCCGTGCGCGCGGCGAATGTCGCCGTCATTCGCGAGCGGCGCGCGAGCGGACGCAGCACCCACCCGTTCTACTGGGCGGCGTTCGTGGCCGCCGGCGACTGGCGGTAGCTCGAAGCCCGAAGCTCTATTTCACCGAACAGTTCTCGCCGAGCTGCCGCCAGCCTTCCACGTCGAGCACGGGCTGTTCGTAGCTGGTCAGCGTGCGCGACGGCTCGCCGGTGGGTGACTGCGGCACGCCGGCGCCGATCCGCACGCGGCCGCCGGCGATGGGGATGCCGCCGGGACCTTTCAACGCGGCCTTGCGGATCAGGCCGGTCACCTCGATCAGGCGCCCTTCGTGCTTCTTGATGTCGGCGAGCACGTCCTTCGGGCCGCTCAAGCGGAGGCGGCGGCCGGGAGCGATGTCCGTTTGGGTGGGCTCGTGCTCCGGCGTCTGCGCCACGATGAATGCGCGCCCCTTCGCGCAGCCGGGAATGGCCACGCGAGCCGAGTCGCTCGGGACCGGACGCTCCTGCGCGCACAGAATGCCGGTCACGCAGCTGAAGATTGCGGCGAACAGGATGGCGCGTACGAGCGTCCGTGCCTTCATGACGGCTTCTGGTCAGGGTACCAGTACTGCTTATGGCAGTTTTCGCAGGCGTTGTCGATGCCTTCGCCGGCATCCATCAGCCCCTTCACGTCCTTGGCGTCGATCGCCTTGAGCGCCACCATCGCCGCGTCGTGCAGCCCGTGCGCGTTCTTCACCCAGGACGCGCGGTCGGCGTCCATCAGTTTCTGCATCTGTTCGGGCGCCAGCTCGATGTCCGGGTTCTCCGACTTGTCGCCGGCGGGCGCCATCTTGCGCCCCTCGATGACGAGCAGGTTGGTGGCCTCGACGAGCGCCACCGCGCTGCGCCGCACCGTCTTCCAGTCCTCGTCGGTGCGCGGCTGCTTCTCGGTCGTGCCTTCGCGGTTGATGGTCGTGGACACCGAGTCCCACAGGATGTCGGCGTTGGGATCGACCACCGAGTCCATGATCTCCTTGATGGTCCCGGTCAGACGGAAGGCCGGCTCGCCCGACGCCGTCGGCGCCGGCTTCGACGACGAGCACGCCGCCATCACGAACAGAACGGCCGCGGCGGCCACGGCATGAGTTCCTCGCATCCTTCGTCCCCCTATGAGCGCCATGCTAGCGACGGCGCCGGCTGGGCTGGTCTGAAGAATTCCTGACTTTCTCGTCAGATTATCGCCCGGCTCTGAAACACAGGGCCCACGAGCGCTCAGCCGCGCTTGATGACCACCAGGCTGATGTCGTCGGCAGGCGGGCTGAAGGCGATCACGTCAGCCTTGATGGCCTCGAAGATCTCGCGGGTCGAGCCCCGTTTGGCCTCGCGAATCACCGACTCGAGCCGCGCCGGGAAGTATTCCTCGGTGCCGCGGACGTGCTCGGCCAGCCCGTCGGTGTGGAGCAGCAGGATGTCGCCCTCGCCCATGAGCAGCCACTTGTTCATCTCGTAGTGGTCCTTGAACCCCAGGGTGCTCGTGGTGGTGCTGCGATCGATGACGTCCCACGACGGCATCATGCCCAGCGGCGGAAACGAGATGCGGAGGTCGGCCCCCACTTCCATGAAGCGGTCGTGGCGCGAGGAGAACACCGCCGGAAACGGCATGGCCGCCGACAGGAAGCGGAAGGTGGCGTCTTCGGCAATCTCCCCGTAAATCAGCGACACGAACTTGTGTGCGCCCGACGACTGGTAGAACCGCGTGTTCAGGTTCTCGAACAGGCGGCGGGTGATGCGGCCGTGGTCGTCGAGCTCGTAGATGGCCCCGAGCAGGAACGCCTGGTGCAGCATGGCGGCCAGCAGCGCATCCGTCATGCGGTGGCCCGACACGTCGATCAGCGCGATGCCCGCCTTGCGGCGGCACCATTCGAGGTTGGCCACCACGTCCTGGCGCCCCTGCTCGCGCGCCAGGGCGACGCGCGCGTCGAGGTCGAAGCGCTGCTTGAAGTCCACGTAGATGAGGTGATCGCCGCCCACCGAGCCGCTGAGCGGGAGCACGCCGCCGAAGATGTCCACGCCCTGCAAGCGCGGCATCTCGCCAGGGGTCGGCAGGATGTAGCGGGCGATGTCGCGGAAGTTGTCGATCTCGCGCGTCAGCTGCTTGAGCTGACGAAGCTGCGCCGACACGTCGTCGGTTTCGTCGATTGAAGACACTTGGACCCTGAACTTAAACCAAAAGTGAGCGGTCGACACCGGCCGCGTCGCGAGAGCGAACCGGCGTCAGGCCGCGGTCAGCGTGCGACCGTGCGGGCCTGTGGGAACTCGTCGGCCGCGACGCCGACCACGAGCGCCGTGGTGGCGGGCTGACGCGACACGAGATACAGCGGTGCCGGTTCCTGCACCGGCGCGGGCTCGACCGCGCCCGCCGGATGCACCTTGAGGATGCTGCGCAGATGCGCCGCGGAAAGCACGCGGCCCGTGAGCACCGTCGCCAGCGGGTAGTAGACCAGTGCGGCGGCGCCGCACGCGGTGAGGAGCGGCCATCCGCTCATCAGCGAGGCGATGCCTCCGGCCACACCCACGATGCCCAGCTCCGCCACGACGGAGGTCGCCTGTCCGGCGAGCTGCCGTACGCGTGTGTCGGGCTCGACCGCGAAGGTGAGGCGCATCGGCTCCTGCGACGCAGCGATCATGTCGTCGCTGACGGGCGAGCCGTCCTCTGGAAACAGCTTCACGAACTCCGCGACGAGCGGCTCGGCCGGCAGGCCGATCGCGCACGCGTAGTCGCGGATGTAGGCCCGCCTGAAGAGGCCGCGCGGCCACTGCGAGGCATCGCCGCGTTCGAGCGCGGCGAGGAGCGAGAGCTTGATCTTGGTGGAGTCGACAATCGACTCGAGTGTGACGCCCCGGCGCTCGCGCTGCGTGCGGAGGCGGGACCCGAAAGCATGACGGCTGATCAACAGCCCTCCCGTGCGAGAAAACGATGTTCAGGGGGGGCGCTCACACCATCAGCGGCGTGCAACACGCCAACCGGTAGTGTGATGCGAACGAGCATGGCACAAGATAGACCTTGCGACCGCGGATCGCAAGAGCGAATTTCACTTTCGAGACGTGCTACATCTCGCGCGCGAGTGCCGGCAGCGTGAGGTTGAAGCTCGTGCCCGACTCGATCGAGGCGGCGCTCACCGCACCCGCGTGGAGCTCGGCGATGCGACGGGCCGACTGCATCAGCGCCAGCGTTCCGGTGGCGGCGTTGGCGATGGGCCAGGCGGTCTCGAACGATCGTTCCACCCAGCTTTCGGGTACCGACAGCGACTCCTGCGCCACCGCGAACGTCACCCGCCCGTCTTTCACCGATGCGCTGAGCGTGGTGGGGCCGCCTTTCTCCCCGATCAGGCCGACGGTGGCCATCATCAGGCCGGCCAGAGCGCTCGCGAGCAGCTCCTCGTCGCCGCGCACGGCGGCGTCGCGCACGCCGTCGGCCAGCACGAGCACCTCGGTGGCGCGCAGGCGCCGTTCGGCCAGCGTGATCTGCATCGCGCGGTCGATCACGGTGCGGACCGGCACTTTGAGGCGTGAAACCGGCACTTCGTCGCGGAGAACCCGGCTGGCCAGCAGCAGCTGCAGCGCGCGCGCGGCTTCGGCGCGCACCAGATCGGCAGCCACGGCGACGGTGAGGGGCGACCCGCCGGAGAGCAGGTTGGCCGACGACGCCAGCGCCAGCAGCGACTGGGCCAATTGATCGGTAGCGCCGGCGCCGCGTTCCACCGGCGGGACCGGGCGCAGGGGCGCAGGCGGAGTTGCCGCCGCGGCCGGAGCCGCGGCGCCAGCGTCCTGCGCCGGCAGGTTGGTGGCTTCCGCCAGCTGGCCGGCCTGCTCCTCGTCCACACGCTGGACCAGGCACGGCACCTCGCGAAGCCCGGCGGAAATGGCGGCGGCCAGGCGCTTGCGGCCGGCGATGAGGCGATAGCGCCCGCCGCGCGTCTGCACCAGGATCGGCTGCAGCACGCCGTGCCGCTTGATCGACTCCACGAACGAGGCGGCCGGCCGGGGGTCCTCGCCGCGCACTTCGATTGTACGCGCGTCGATCAGACGGACCGACGGGCTCGCCGGCGCGTCGAGCTGTTCCACGTAGTGCGCGTCGGCGCGCATGCGATACGCCGTCGGGAGACCTTCACGAATGGCGACGGGGGGACGTTCGGGGGTCGGGACGCTCTCGAGGCCGGGTTCGATGTCAGACATGGGCACCGCGGGGAACCGGGTGAATGGGCACGCGCATCACATCACGCTAAGTGGATCCGATTCTCCGCTGAACGGTCGAGACGGTTCCAGAGAAAAGTAGAGCTGGGCGATCAAAAGATGGCGGCGGCTTGGACCGCCGCCATCGGGCGAGTGCCCTTACTGCCGGCCTAGAGAGAGACTGCGCCCTCCACTTCAGCGACGCGGGCTACTGCACGCTGCCGACGACCACGCTCGTCACCACGAACGGGCTGCCCGCCCACTTCACGATGGAGTCGGGCGCCGATGCGTGCCCGTGATCAGTGATGGTGGTGCTGAAGCGCTCCATGAAGAGCGGCACACGGGTGTCGTTGAGGCGCCACACGGTGTGGACCCACTACTCCTGTCCCGGGTGGCAATCAACCACCGGTCAATCGAGCGGTTTTTCCTGAATGGAATCGATGACCAGCACTTTCATGGGCCGTTTGCGCGACTCCAGCTTCAGACCGAGCTGCCGCTCGACGGCGTCGAAGAGCGACAGCCCGCCGGTGGGATCCGAGGCGTCGCCGGCAGTGTTGCCGCCGGGGCCACCGCCGCGCGCGTTGAGAAGCCCGATGGCGCTGAACGACAGCGTGAAATCGTACGACCCGTCCAGCCCGGTCTGGTCCTCGATCGGCACACGGACGTAGCCGCCGGCGATGCGCCGCAGGTCTTCGGCAAACTGCGGCATCGACATGTTCCGCACCGTCACCATGCGGTTGATGACCTGATTGCGCTGATCCCGCTGGCCAGGCGCCGGACCTTCCCGAAATCCGGTGCGGTTGGAGGGATCGGCCTTGGCCATCTTCGGTCCGTTCGCCAGCAGCGTGTAGGCGGTGACCGGCCGGTCTTCGTAGTGCGACTTCAGCTGAAAGCGCTCGGTCACGAGCTGGCGCAGCATCGCCTTGAGGTCGTCGACATCGACGTTGGTGTCCTGACCGACGCCGCTCACGGCCGTCGACGTTTGCGCCAGGATGCTGTATCTCGTCTCGTTCCACCATTTCGGCGTGTTGGCCACGAGCTCGTCGGTGGTGATGTCCCAGGCCAGCTGCATGATCTGGTTCATCGTGATGCCGTCGCCCTCGATGCGGCCGCCGGGGAGCAGTCGAGTCCGCGGCTGCGTCACTTCGGGTGGACTCAGCTTGATGACGGCGACGTCGAACTCCATCGGAGGCGGCAACGGAATCGCGGCGGAGACACCCGAGGGATTGGGCGTCGGTTCCGGGTTCACGCCGGCGACGACGAACATTTCAGCCGGCGCGCTGCCTTGTTCGAGCTTCAAGCCGAGTTGCCGCTCGATCATCGCGAAGATCGTGACGCCGTCTGCGCCGGCGCGCTGCAGCGCCCCGAACGGCGTGAACGCCACGTCGAAATCCCAGTAGCCCTGAAGGCCCGTCTGGTTCTGCACCGGTGCGTTGATGTAGCCGCCGGCAATCTGACGCAGCAGCACCGCGAACTGGTCGATCGTCACGCCCTTGCAGGCGCCGAGCGTCATCGGGACCGGCTGCGGCTGCGGCGGCGGAGTGCCCTGGCATCCCGCGCCTGGCCCCGGTGCCTCCTTCAGCTTGTGCTTCTCTTTGCCAAGCTGCAGAACGAAGCCGTTGGTCGGGCGCGTCTCGCGGCGGAGGACGAGCTTGAACCGATCCGTCAGCAGGTCCTGCAGCATCAGTTTGACGTTCGCCGGGGACGTGCCTTGTGGAGCCTTTGCGGCGATGTCGAAGCGGGTACGTTCGAGCCACGCGGGTCCGCCGGCGATGAGATCCGTGTCGCCGACCGAATACGCCGTCGCGATCAGGTCGAGCATCGTGGCGTTCCGGAGGTCGTACCGGCCTCCGCGCAGGACGCCCCCCGTCATGGTCGGCTGGTTGGTGGTTCCCGTGCGGGCCCGCAGACTGATGTCGGCGGCGGCGAATTTCGGTGCGTTTCCGGCCGTCTGTGCGAGAGCCGGGCTCGACAGGGTGACGAGGGCCAGGAGCGTCACGGCTGACTTCATCGTTCGGGCCTCCGTTTTGCGTCTTAGACACCATAGATACGTGTCAGGGGGCCGCCGAGGTTCATAGGGACGGGCGTTTTTCTCCGGTGAGCCGATCCGCTCCCGTTTGGCACCTTCCCAGGTGATGCCTGCCAGACTGCCCGGAAGACGTGCGTTTGCGGTCCTGCTGACGGCGGTTCTGTTCACCGCCACGGTGGGGGCGGCCGACCTGCGGGAGGCGACGGTGAAGGCGTTCGACGCCTACGTCGCTGCGGCCGAGGCGCGGCCCGCGACCCCCTTTCTGTGGCTCGACACGCGCCCGCAGGCCGAGCGTGAACGGCTCCTCGCCGACCTGCGCCGAGGCGAACTGGTGATCGAGCGGTTGCGCGCGCGTCCTGGCGGCCGCGACGTCGACGTGCCCGACGGGATGATCCACCACTGGATCGGCACGGTGTTCATCCCGAAGGCCACGGCCGCCACGGCGGTGCGGCTGCTGCAGGACTACGACCACCACGGCACCATTTATGCGCCGACGGTGGCCCGATCGCGGCTGCTGTCGCGCAGTGTCAGTACGGCGCCCCTTTCCGGGGCGCCGGGCGACGAGTTCCGCTTCTCGCTGCGGTTTGTCATGACCAAGGTGATCACCGTCGTCGTCGACGGCGAGCACCACGCGCGCTTCGCGTGGCTCGGCCCCGGCCGCGCGCGCAGCTGGATTCGCAGCACCAGGCTGGCCGAGGTGACCGGCGCCGGCACGAGCGCCGAACGTGAAGAGCCGGTGGGCAAGGGCGGCGGGTATCTGTGGCGCCTGAACTCGTACTGGCGCTTCGAGGAGCGCGACGGCGGCGTGTTCCTCGAGTGCGAGTCGATCTCGCTGACCCGCGACATCCCGTTCGGGCTGGGATGGGTGGTGGGTCCCTTCGTCACCAGTCTGCCGCGCGAATCGCTCGAATTCACGCTCCAGACCACGCGCAAGAAGTTGATGATAGGAGCGTGACCCAAGAGAGGATGCCGGCGATTCCGCCGGACGAGATGACGCCGGCGCAGCGCGCGGCGGCCGACGAAATCACGGCCGGGCGGCGCGGTGGCGTGGTGGGCCCCTTCATCGCCGCACTCCGCAGCCCGGAATGCATGCGCCGGCTGCAGCACTTTGGCGCCTACCTGCGCTACGACTCGGCGATACCGCCGCGCCTTCGCGAGATCGTCATCCTGCTCACCGCCTGGCGGTGGCGGCAGGACTACGAGTGGGTGACGCACGAGCCGCTGGCCCGCGCTGCCGGCGTGGCGCCCGCCACGATGGAGGCGATCAAAACCGGAACCGTGCCGCCCTCGTTGCCCGGCGACGAGGCGGTGATCTTCGAGCTGTGCGCCGTGCTCTTTGCCGACGGGCGCGTGCCGGATGCGCTCTACGCCCGCGCGCACGACGTGCTTGGAGAGGCGGGCCTCATCGACGTGGTGTCCGCAGTGGGCTACTACTCGACCCTGGCGCTCATCATGAACGTGACGCGGACGGCGTTGCCGGAGGGGACCACCGGGCCGCAGTGGTCATCGTGAGCGGGACGCTCTCGGCTAGTGCGCGACCTTCACGGCGCAGTAGCGATAGCCTGGCGTATCGGCGCCGTGGGCGCGGTCGTCCACCACGTCTACCACGCGCGTTCCGAGATCGGTCAGGAGTCGTTCGACTTCAGGGCGCGGCAGGCCATGGAGCTCCATGCGCGGAAACTCGCGGAGCCGGCGGGCGGCGCGGATCATCGAAATGATCGGCATCGGCAGCATGCTTTTCAGTCCGCCACCCGCGACGGTCACCGGCAGCGCGTTCTCGCCCGGCAGCTGGAACAGGAGGACGCCGCCGGGGCGGAGCACGCGGACAAACTCCGCGAGATAGGCGCGCACGTAGCGCGCCGGCATGTGTTGGAGCACCAGCCGCGTGTACACGAGATCGACTGATTCGGATTCGATCGATGCCAGTTTGCCGGAGGCGTTGACCTGGAACTCGGCTCCGCGGACGTCGGCGTGGAGGCGACGCGCGATGTCGATCATCGACGGTGCGATGTCTACGCCAGTCACCCGATCGAAATAGGACGCCAGCGCGTGCGTCAATCGTCCGGCGCCGCATCCGAAGTCGAGCGCATGCCGCCGGCCGTCCTTCAGCCCGCGCTCATCGAGATAGGCAATGACGCCGGCGATTTCGTCGCGGCCCGTCTGCAGGAACTCGTCGATCGACCAGCGGTTCCCCTTCTTGTCGGGCGCGGTGAGAATCGCCCAGAGCGGATCGCTCTTTCCGTACTCATCCCAGTGGCGGCGAAGACCGCTCAAACGCACTCAGGCAGTCTACGCTGCGCGGCGACGTACCGGCTCAACCGGCGAACCCCTATTTGCCGTCCACCGAAAAGGCCAGCAGAACATTTCCGGGCGTGCCGCCTGCGGTCGGGTACCCCGAGTTCACGTAGACGATGCCGTTGGCAATCGACGGGCCGGGGCCGTCGATCGAGCCTCCACGGCCGAGCACGCCGTTGACGCCCTCGTAAACATCGATGGTGTTGACGTCCCACAGGATCGTGCCGTCGGCGGTGGAGTAGGCGCGCATGTGGCCATCCACCGACCCCGAGAACGCCACGCCGGGAATGGCGCTGACGGCGGCCGACTGCGCCGGGCTGCAGCGCGGGCGCGTGCCGCAGCTCGCCGGCGGCTGATACCACACGCGCTCGCCGTCGCTCAGGCGCAGCGCGAACATGCCGCCGCCCTGCTTGGGATCGGCGTCGGTCGTGTTGCTGTACGAGAGCATGATCCGGCCGATGTCGGAGTTGGCCACATAGATATTGGTGCCGTCGGTCGCCGTGCCCCACTGCACGCCGCCCATCGTGCCGCCACGGCCCACGCGCGTCTGCCATACCACGGCGCCATCCCGATCGGGATCGAGTGCGTGCACGACGCCCGACTTCTGTCCGGCCAGCAGCAGCCGCTTGCCGCCCGGTGCGGCAGCCAGCATCGGCGACGCGCCGAAGTCCCAGTCGGGCCCGTTCGAGTCGGCGCAGTTGGTCTTGTCGGGCAGGCGGCACGCGGCGGTGTAGGCATCATTGGCCGTCATCTGCCTGTGCCAGAGGATGCGGCCGGTTTCGAGGTCCATGGCGACGAACGAGTCGCTCATCGCCGAGCCCGGATCGCTGTAGTTGTTGCCGGTCGTGATGTAGAGCGCCCGCTGCACGGTGTCGATGGCGGGCGTGGCCCACACCGGCGCGCCCGACGGGCCGTAGAGCTGCGTGCCCACTGCGTTCTTCTTGGTCGGCGCCGGCTGCTCGGTAATGGTGTAGGTCTTCCACACCTGTTTGCCCGTGGCGGCGTCGAGCGCCACGATGCTGCCGCGGAACTTGCAGCACTCGTAGGTCGGCACGGCGCCCGAGGCTTCCTCGCCCGATGCCACGGGCACATAGAGCTTGCCGTCGTAGAGCGTCGGCGACCCGCTCACTCGTGCCACCGGGAAATCGTCTACGTGGGTTTTCCAGATCTGCGTGCCCGTGGTGGCGTCCACGGCGTAGGCGTTGCCGCCCTGGTCACCGAAGAACGCGGCATAGCGCTGGCCCGTGGCCGTCTTGATCGGACCGATGCTGATCGCGGAGCGCACCCCGGCGCCGGCGTCGAAGTACCAGTGGATGCAGCCGGTGGAAGCGTTGAGGGAGTAGACCTTGCCGCCCCAGCTTCCGATGAAGATGCGGCCCCCCACGATCGTGCTCTGCGAGTAGGACTGCAGATCGCCGGGAAACGCGAAGGCCCACTTCACCTTGAGCTTCGGTACGTCGGCGGCCGTGAGCGCGGCGCTGGTCTGGTAGCGTGTGTTCGAAGAGTTCTGGCCCCAGCCGCTCCAGGCCGGGCCGTTGCCGGGTGAAAACGCCGCGTTGGCCGGCGTGCACATGGCGCGGGGCGACGGAGTGGTGGAGAGCGCTGTGGCGAACGTCTTGCCGGTGAGGAACTCAGCGATGGCGCGCCGTTCGAGAGCGCTGCGGCCCGTGGCCATGGTCACCATCGAGCCGGTTTCCATGGCGGAGAGCACCCGGTCGGGCAGCATGGCGCGAAACTGCTCGCGGTTGGGCGCGCGGCCCACGCCGGCGTCGTGGCACTGCGCACACGAGCGCTTGTAGAGCTCGGCGCCGTCGGGTGCAGCTGCCGGCCCAGGCGTTTGTGCCGCCGCGATCCCTGCGGTCAACAGCGTCAGGAGCAGCGCCAGGGCGCTCGCCCGCTGTTGCCCCATGGTCTCTCTCATGTCGTGTGTCTCCTCGGGCGTGTTGGAAGGTGGCGATTATGCCATTTGACGCGCCCCACTAGGGGCGCTAGCCTACTTCCGCCATGGCTGCTTCAGAACGCGCGTATTTGTCCGGGTTTGGCAACGAGTTCGCTTCCGAGGCGCTCCCCGGCGCGCTACCCAAGGAGCAGAACGCACCGCAGAAACCGCCCTTCGGTCTCTACATCGAGGAGTTGAACGGCACGGCGTTCACCGCCCCCCGCGGGGTGAGCCGATCGGACTGGACGTATCGCATCCGCCCGTCGGCCACGCACAAACCTTTCCGGCCTCTCAGCGGCGGTCTGGTGCGCAGCGGCCCGTTCAACGAGGTGCCGCCAACGCCGAATCAGCTGCGATGGAAGCCGATCCCGGTGCCGACGGCGCCGACCGACTTCGTGGACGGCATCGCCACGCTCGGGGGGAACGGCGATCCGCTGCAGCAGTCGGGAGCGGCCGTGCACATGTTCGCGGCCAACACCTCGATGCGCGACCGCTTCTTCTACAACGCGGATGGCGAGCTGGTGATCGTGCCGCAGCTCGGACGGCTGACCATCCACACCGAGCTGGGCATCCTCGATCTGCAGCCTGGCGAGATCTGCGTCGTGCCCCGCGGCGTGAAGTTCCGCGTCGAGCTGCCCGACGGCTCGGCGCGCGGCTACATCTGCGAGAACTACGGCCAGCACTTGCGTCTGCCGGATCTCGGGCCGATCGGCACGGCCGGCCTCGCCAACGCGCGCGACTTCCTGGCGCCGGTGGCGGCCTTCGAAGACCGCGAGGGCGACTTCCGCGTCGTCGCCAAGTTCGGCGGCGGACTGTGGGAAGCCGAGATCGACCACTCACCGCTCGACATCGTGGCGTGGCGCGGCAACTACGTGCCGTTCAAGTACGACCTCAACCGCTTCCAGTGCATCAACACGGTCAGCTACGACCATCCGGACCCGTCGATCTACTGCGTGCTGGCGTCGCCGTCGTCGGTGCCGGGCACGGCGAACATGGAGTTCGGGTGCTTCCCGCCGCGCTGGTCGGTGGCCGAGCACACCTTCCGTCCGCCGCCGTTCCACCGCAACGTCGCCAGCGAGTTCCTCGGCCTCATCTCCGGCCAGTACATCGGCAAAGCCGATTCGTTCGCGCCGGGAAGCGCCAGCCTGCACAACTGCATGTCGGGGCACGGGCCGGACGCCGACGCCTACGAGCGAGGCAGCTCGGCCAATCTCGAGCCGCAGTTTCTCGACAACACGATGGTCTTCCTGTTCGAGACGCAGCTGCCGATCCGGCCCACCAAGTGGGCGCTCGAGACCGAGCTGCTCGAACGCGACTACTACAAGCACTGGCAGGGGTTGAAGAAACACTTCATTGCGGAAGTGGCCAGGTAGGTCGGGTGGGTCAGGTGGGTCAGGTGGGGAAAACACTGATAGCCGTTGTCGTCGCGCTGGGGTTCAGCGCCGCGACCACGATCACCGCGCAGGGCCGTTGCGATCGTGCGTGCCTGATTGGCATCTCCGACACTTACATCGATGCGCTGGTGGCGCACGACCCGTCGAAGGCGCCGCTCGCGCCCAACGTGAAGTACACGGAGAACGGCCAGCGTCTGCTGCCGGGCGACGGGTTCTGGAACTCGGTGGCGGGGAAGGGCACCTACAAGCTGCAGATCGTGGACGCCACGGCCGGGCAGATCGTCACGGAGATCACGATGCGTGAAGCGGGCAACCCGCCGCTGGGCGTCGTGCTCGCCGTCCGGCTCAAGGTCGTGGGGAACCGCATCACCGAGGTCGAGCACCTGCTCGCGCACAGCGACGGGGCGGCAAAGAACTTCGAGGCGCGCGGGCAGCCGCGCGAGGCGTTCAGCCGTCTCACGCCGCCGGCGAAACGAAAGTCGCGGGCCGAGCTCGTGCGCGTGGCCAACATGTACTTCAGCGGCATGCAGCTCAACGACGGCAAGGGCACCTTCCCGTTTGCCGACGACTGCCACCGCATCGAGAACGGCAGCGACAGCACCAATGCGAAGACCAGCCGCGACGGCGGGCCGCGGCCTGACCCAAAGACGGCGACGGGCTACTCGGGCATGTGGACCTGCCGCGAGCAGTTCGAGTCGGGCATGCTCCACTTCGTGATGCGCATCCGGGATCGCCGCTACGTCGCGGTGGACGAAGAACGCGGCGTGGTGGCGTCGTACGCGTTCTTCGACCACGACGCCGGGAAGTCGCGCACGTTCACCACCCCCACCGGCCGCACGATGACCGCGGGCCCGATGCAGCCCTGGACCTGGGAGATCATGGAAGTGTTCAAGGTCGAGGACGGTCTGCTCCATGAGATCGAGGCCGTGCTCGAGCGCGCGCCGTACGGCATGGCGTCCGGGTGGAGCAGCTGGGAAGACGGCATGAGCGACAAGATCCAGTTCCAGGGAGGCAAGTAGAGCGATGAAACCTGCGATGCGGGTGTGGCTGGGAATCGTGGCCGTGGCGGCCGTCGTGCCCGTGTCGGCCGATGCGCACTTCACGCTGGTGGAGCCGCCGTCGTGGCTGATGGAAAACCGCCTCGGCGACCCGCAGAAGGCGGGCCCGTGCGGCGGCACGTCAGCCGATCCCGGCACCCCCACCACGACGGTCACGCCCGTCGCCGGCGGCTCGAAGCTCCACATCAAAGTGCAGGAGACGGTGTTCCATCCTGGCCACTACCGCATTGCCCTCGCCATGCGGTCGCGGGCTGAACTGCCCGCGGATCCGGACGTCGTGACGCGCGACACCGAGAAAGGGGCATGGTCGGTGTCGGCGGCGATTCAGAAGCCCGAGCGGCCGCCGGTCATCGTCGACGGCCTGTGGGCGCACACGGAGCGGCCGACCGCGCCGTTCGAGACCGACATCGACGTGCCCAACATCAACTGCGAGAAGTGCACACTGCAGATCATCCAGTTCATGGCCGAGCACGGCCGCAATCGGGACGGCGACTTCTCGTATCACCACTGCGCGGACTTGAAGATCACGGTCGACCGCAGCAAGCCGCTCGACGCGCGCTGGCCGGCGGTAGCCGGCAAGTAGGATGGACCAGAGAATTCGGCGGCTGATCACGATGGGCGCGGTGGCGCTCGTCTGCCTGGTGCTGATCACGGCGCCAGTGCCGGCGGCGCAGCGCGATCCGCTGAAGGCCGCCTCCCTCGCGCTCAGCGCGCACCTGGTCCACTCGATCCACCTCGAAGGCTTTGGCGCCAGCTACATAGCGCACGGGCCGCGTGTCCCGCTGACGTCCTATACGGCCGACATCGACCTTGCGCAGGCCACCGTGGACGACCGGATCTGGACGACGCCGCAGGGATTCCTCACGGCGGCGCGTTCCGCCACACCGACGGTTCGCGAAGGGCCGCTGGGCACCGAAGTGTCCTTCACGATCGGCGGCCGCACCGTCGTTGGTGTCATCAACCAGCGCAACGAGGTCGATCGCGTGCAGACCTGGGTGGACGATCTGGGGCGCGGCGATCAGATGGTCGAGACCCTGTTCCGCGACTACGAGAAGTCCGGGAGCGGGGTGTGGTTCCCCACGCACATCACGCAGAACCGCGGCAGCTATCCGGCGCTCGACGTGTGGCTTTCGTCAGTGGCCATCAACCGTAGACAACCCCTGGGAGGCAGACCATGAAACGGCTGTTCGTGCTCGGAGCGATCGTGCTCGCCGGCGGGGTGGGCGCAGCCATCGTGCAGGCGCAGCAGGCGGCGGCGCCGCAGGGACGCGGCGGCGGCGGGTTCAACTTTCCACCGGTCAGCGCCGCCGAAAAGGTGGCGGACAACCTCTACATGATTCCTGGCCAGGGTGGAAACACCGCGGCCTGGGTGATGGCCAACGGGGTCCTGCTCGTGGACACCAAGCTCGCCAACAACGGGCAGGCGATTCTCGACGAGGTCAAGAAGGTCACCGACAAGCCCATCACCTACATCATCAACACGCACACGCACGGCGACCACACCGGCAGCAATCAGTTCTTTCCGGCGTCAGTGCAGATCGTGACGCAGGCGAACACCGCGGCCAACATGGCCAAGATGGACGTGTTCAAGGAGGCCGCCAACAAGCACGGGCTGCCCGACCGCACGTTCACCGACAAGATGTCGCTCTTCAAAGGCAAAGAGGAAGTGGAGCTGCGCTACTTCGGCGCGTCGCACACCAACGGCGACGCGTTCGTCGTGTTCAAGAGCGTCCGCGTCATGCACTCGGGCGACGCCTTCGCCAACAAGGGGCAGCCGCTCATCGATCGTGCGAACGGCGGCAGCGGCATTGCGTACCCCGCCACCCTCAAGGCGGCGGCGAAGGCGATCAAGAACGTCGACAAGGTGATCCCCGGCCACGCGCCCGTCATGACCTGGCAGGATTTCGTGGACGCCGGGCAATTCAACCAGTTGATGCTCGATTACGCGAAGGCGGCACTCGCGGCCAACAAGACGCCCGAGCAGGCGCTCATGGAGTTCACGCTCCCCGAGAGCCTCAAGGCCAAGGGCTTTGCGCAACCGGCGGCCGGCCGCGGCGGCGCGGGCGGCAACTTCACCATCCTCTTCGAAGAGTTGAAGGGCGCCAAGTAGAGGCGGACAACTCAGGTCCGCCTGCGAGGAGGCACTCCGTGAAAGCTGTTCGTGTGCACGCGAACGGAGGCCCCGAGGCGCTCCGCTACGAGGACGCCGAGACACCGAAGCCCGGTCCAGGGGAGGTGCTCGTCAAGATCGAGGTGTCGGGCGTCAACTTCATCGACGTCCAGTATCGAGCCGGGAAGTACAAGCCGCCGCAGCTGCCGTTCGTGGACGGCATGGAGGCGGCCGGCACCGTCGTCGAGACCGGCGACGGCGTCACGGGGGTCGCGAGCGGCGATCGCGTCGCCTACACGATGATCCTCGGCACCTACGCCGAGTACCAGGCGGTGCCCGCGGCGCGCGTGGTGCCGCTGCCGCCGCACGTGGACTTCCGGTCCGGCGCCGCGGTGATGCTGCAGGGCACGACGGCGCACTATCTGACCCACAGCACGTTTCCGTTGAGCCCGGGCGACACCGCGCTGGTGCACGCGGGCGCCGGCGGCGTCGGCCAGTTGATCATTCAGGTCGCAAGGAAGCGCGGCGCGCGCGTGTTCGCGACCGCCGGCACCGACGCCAAGGCCGAGCTCGCGCGCGCGGCCGGCGCCGAGCACGTTATCATCTACACGCGACAGGACTTCGAAGCCGAGATCAAACGCCTCACCGCCGGACGGGGTGTCGATGTGGTGTATGACTCCATAGGGAAGGACACGTTCGACCGGAGCCTGAACTGCCTGCGCCCGCGCGGCGTGTTGGCCCTCTTCGGCTTTTCGAGCGGCCCCGTGGCGCCGTTCGATCCGGCCGTGCTCGGCGCCAAGGGCTCGCTGTTTCTCACCCGGCCCGGGCTCAACCAATACATCGCCACACGCGAAGAGCTGGTGACGCGCACCTCTGATCTCTTCGCGTGGCTGAAATCGGGCGAGCTGCGGCTGCCCATGCACACCGAGTTTCCGCTGGCGGAGGCCGCCAGGGCCCACACCGAGCTGGAAGCACGGCGCACCACCGGCAAGCTGCTGCTGCAGATTGGAGGGCGGTGACCGACGCCGTGCCCCCCGGGTCGCGGGCATCGCCGCCGCGCGACTTCACGGAATTCCTCATCGAGCTGTCCGTCGCGCTGCACCGGCACGCGATGTACCCGGAGGGTCACCCCTCGCTCGGGCCCGCGGCCGAAGCGGTTACGCGGCATGCCGAGCGCCTGATGGGCGACCGCGATCTCATCGCGTTCGGCGTGGCGCGCCATCAGCTGATCATCGAGGGGGTGGCGACCGACGGGCAGCAACCCGTGCTGCGGCGGCTTGCCGAGGGGCTGCATCGTCATCATCTCGGCGCGGTGAGCCTGCTGCGCGGCCTGCAGCCGGCCGAGGTCGCCCTGGCGCTCCGCGCGCTGTCCGGTGAACCCGATCGCGACGGCCCGCTGCCGCTCACCGGCGGGCAACTCCCGGGCTGCGACCACGTCCGCCTCCATCTGCTCACGTTCGACGGGCTCACGATCGTCGGGGACGAATCGCGGGACGGCGAGGAAGGCGCCTCGCACTCCTCGCATATCTCGGATCTGTGGATCGGACTGGCGCGCGCCGCGCTTGCCGGTGAGGCAGAGGACTCGGGCGATTCCGCCGGCGCCGACGGCGTCCGTCGCGCGCCCGCCGAGCCGTCTCGCGTGGCCGACGCCATCGACCGCCACCGGGGCGCCGAAGCCTACGACCAGGTAGTGGTGGGCTACCTGCTCCAGATTGCCAGCGAGCTGAAGACCGCCACCGGCGGTGAGGCCGCGGCGCTGCGCAGCCGCAGTGCCAGGCTCATCAGCGCCCTCAAGCCCGAGACGCTGCGCCGGCTGGTGCAGATGGGCGGCGACAACGCGCGGCGCAACGCTTTCGTGCACGACGCGGCCGAAGGGATGGCGGTGGACGCGGTGGTGGATCTCGTCAAGGCCGCCGCCGACGCCAGCGGCCAGACGATCTCCCACGGCCTGGTGCGCATGCTGACGAAGATGTCGGCGCACGCCGAGGCCGGCGCCGACACGGCGAAGGCCGGCGCCGACAGCGCCCTTCGCGAGCAGGTGCACAGTCTTCTGAGCGAGTGGGAGCTCGCCGACCCCAACCCCGAGGACTATCGTCGGATGCTGGAATACCTGGCGACGTCGTCGGTGCAGGCGGACGGCCGAGGAACAGCCGCCGACGACATGAAGGCGCTGCGGCTGGTGCAGATGTCGCTCGAGGTCGGCACGACCGGCCCGATTGTGGACCGGGCGATCAATACGTGCCTGAAAGAGGGCGGCGCGCAGCCGCTCGTGGCCCTGCTCGAACAGGCGCCGCCCGAGAGCACCGTGGTGGCGGGTCAGGTGCGCGCACGCTTGACGCAGCCGCTGGCGATCGGCGCCATCGTGTCGCGAGAACCGCTCGACGAGGCCAGCCTCGACTACCTGATGCCGTCGCTCTCGATCGAGGGCTATGCCACGCTGCTCGACGTCCTGGCGTCGTCGCGCAGCCGGGTGACGCGGCGCAAGCTGCTCGATCGCCTGGCCAGTACGCCGCTCGATGTCGTGCCGCTGGTGGCGTCCCGGCTTGCGGACGATCGCTGGTATGTCCAGCGCAACATGCTGCTGCTTCTGAGCCGCGTGGGCAGGATTCCCGAAGGGTTTCAGCTGACGCGCTGGACGGCGCACGCCGACGCGCGCCTGCGAGCCGAGGCGGTCCGGCTGCAGATGTCGCTGCGCGGCCAGCGCGAGCTGGCGCTGAGGGCTGCCTTCAGCGACCCCGACCCGCGGGTGGTGCGTGTCGGCATCGCCGCCGTGCAGCAGGGGTGCCCGCCCCGCGTGCTGCCGTTCCTCGCCGGCCTGGCGCAGGTGCAGCAGGTGCCGGAAGACCTGCGATTGCTGGCCGTGCAGTCGCTCGGTAATACGCGGGACCAGGGGGCGCTCGACGCTCTGGTTGGACTCGTGGACGGCGGCCGCACCATGTTCGGACGTCAGAAGCTGGCGCCGAAGAGCGCCGTGGTCGTGGCGGCGCTGCGCGCGCTGGCTGGAGCGTGGCGCAAGCACCCGAAGGCGGAGCCACTGATCGGGCTGGCCGCGGTGGCCAACGACGACGAGCTGCGCGAGGCCGTCCGCTAGGGACCCCCGCATGGCCGACCCCGCCGGATTCCTCTACTCGCTGGCCCAGGCGCTCTCGGTGATGGCGCTGTACCCCGCCGGACATCCCTCCCGCGAGCGTGCCATCGACACGGCGTTTCAGCACGCCGAGGCGCTGGCCAGCGGCGAGCGCCGGCCGTTCACATTTCTCGAGGACGACGTGGTCTACGGCCGCGATCGCCTTCGCGACATGAAAGGGTGGGACTGGTCATCCAAGCTCGTGGGCGTCGGGATCCAGCGGCTGGAGTTCGAGCGCGCGGTCACGCGTGACGAGTTCGACGGGTTCCTGGAAGAGCTCTTCGCGCGCCTCAGCCCGTCGCCGGCCGAGACGAGCGAGCGCCGCCAGATGCGGTCGCTCGGCATCCGCTTTGGCTCCGTCGGCCTGGAGGGGCAAGGAGCGGCGCCACCGCCGCCCGAAACCACGCTCGACGTGACGCTCGGCGACGAGGCCGAGACCTTCCGTTGGCTGCAGGGTGAGATTCGCGACCAGGGCGTGGTGCCGCTGATGGAGGCCGAGGCGGTGGTGCGGTCGCTGTCGGTGGCCATGCAGGCCGAGCGGCGCGTGGTGCTGCCGCTGCTGCAGCTGAAGGAGTTCGACCAGTACACCACCACGCACGCGCTCAACGTCGCGGTGCTGTCGATGGCGTTGGCGCAGGCGCTCGGCGTGCCGAAACGCCAGGTCCGCGCCATCGGCGTGGCCGGCCTGCTCCACGACATCGGCAAGATCCGGATCCCGCTCGAAGTGCTGACCAAGCCCGGCAAGTTGAACGACGAAGAGCGCCGCATCATGAACCAGCATCCGGTGGACGCGGCGAAGATCATCATGGAGAGTGAAGAGGAGCTGGAGCTGGCGGCGGTGGTGGCCTACGAGCACCACATCATGCTGAACGGCGGCGGCTACCCGACGGTGCACTACCCGCGCGAGTGCACGCTCGCGAGCCGCTTGGTGCACGTGTGCGACGTCTTCGATGCCTTGAGCACCACGCGCCCG
>DASYRM010000189.1:0-6643 GCA_036004405.1 Vicinamibacterales bacterium | reverse complement strand
TTGGTGGCGCGAGTGCTCCATGGCCCGTGGAATCTGCCGCCCCTGTGGACGCTGAAGAACGCGCCCACAGTGGCTTGGAAAATGGCAGAACCGTTTTCCACAGCTCCCACCGGCCCTTGACAACCGGTCATTCCATATCAGTGCTAGTGGCTCGCCGCGACGTTGGTCTGGCGGCGCTCGCCGGCCTGCTGCTGGCGCTGAGCTTTCCGAAGTTCGGTCATCCCGCGTGCGCCTGGATCGCGCTGGTGCCGCTCTTCCTCGCGCTGAGCGGGTGGACCGGGCGGCGGAGCCCGCTGCCGGGCACGACGGCTGTCCGCGGTCTCTATCTCGGCCTCGTCACCTCCCTCGTCTTCTTCTGCGGCACGCTCTATTGGACCGGTCCCGTGCTCGTGACCTTCGGCGGCCTTCCGGCGCCGCTCGGCGTGGTGTCGGTGCTGCTGCTGTCGCTCTATCTCGGCCTCTACAACGCGGTCGGCACGGCGGCGCTCGGCGTGATTCTGGGGCGCTACGGCACCAGAGGGCTGTGGCTGGCGCCGGCGGCCTGGGTGAGCGGCGAGTACCTTCGCGGGACGCTGCTCTCCGGTTTCCCGTGGGTGGTGCTGGGCGACAGTCAGATCGACGTACTGCCCGTCGCGCAGCTGGCGAGTGTGGCCGGTCTCTACGGCGTGTCGCTGTTCGTGGCCTTGGTCAACGCGGCTCTGGCCTACGCGCTGCTGGCGCCGCCGCGCGTGCGCGTCCGGACGATCGCGGCCACGGCCGCGGCGCTGGTGGCGGTGGCCGTGTGGGGCACCTGGCGCGTCGCGGACGGTTCGCTCACGCGCGCCGGCACGTCGATCCGCGTCGGCCTCATTCAGGGCAACGTCGAGCAGAAGGAGAAGTGGGATCCGCGTCAAGCGCGCCGGATTTTCACCACCTACATCGCCATGACGCGCGACGCGGTGAAGCGCGGGGCGCAGTACGTCATCTGGCCGGAGTCGGCCACGCCGTTCATGTTCGAGGAGAACGCGGTGGACGGCCAGGCCATCCGCGACCTCGCGCGCGAAGTGCGCGTGCCGATTCAGTTCGGCAGCGATCAGATGGAGGGCGGCGCGGTGCCGCACCTCTACAACTCGGCGTTCCTGATCGCGCCAGACGGCAGCACGGGGGCGGTGTATCGCAAGATGCAGCTGGTGCCGTTCGGCGAGTTCATCCCGCTGCAGCACTGGATTTCGTTCCTGTCGCCGCTGGTGGGCGGCCTGGCCACCTTTGCCGCCGGCGACTCGGTGACGATGCTGCCGATCGGCGGGCACAAGGCCAGCACGGCCATCTGCTACGAGGTGATTTTTCCGCACCTCGCGCGCGAAGCCGTGGACCGGGGCAGCGAGCTGCTCACGACCATCACCAACGACGCCTGGTACGGCACCACGTCGGCGCCCTATCAGCACTTCGCGCTGGCGTCGATGCGGGCCATCGAGCAGGGGCGCTATCTCGTACGCGCCGCCAACACCGGCATCAGCGGCGCCGTGGACCCGTACGGGCGGGTGGTGGGGAAGTCGGCTATCTTTGAACAGGCGGGCATGGTGGTGGACGTGCGGTTCCTGCAGGGGCGCACGATCTATTCGCGGATCGGCGACGTGGCGGCCTACGCCTCGCTGGCCGTCACGGTGCTCGCGCTGGTGCTGTTCCGGCGGCGGGCGGTACCTTAGATGGGCGGGAGGATTTGTGGCGTCAGTGCTCGACAACGACGATCTCAGGCGGAAGTACGACGACCTCACGAGGCGTGCCCTCGAGCTGCGGAGGCATCTTTGAGGCGGCCAACCTCCAGACACAGCTAGACGAGATCGAAGCGGCGACCGCGGCCCCCGACTTCTGGAGCCGGCAGGCCGAGGCTCAAAAAGTGATGCAGCGGCGCCGGCGCGTCGAAGGCGACCTTGCCCTGCTGCAGTCGCTCCGGCGGCGGGCCGATGACCTCGGCGTGCTGTTCGAGTGGGCCACCAGCGGCGAAGACGTGAGCGGCGACATCGAGCGCGGGCTCGACGATCTCCAGACCGAAGTGGAGTCGGCCGAGACCAAGAAGATGCTCGGCGGCGAGTACGACCGCGCGAACGCCATCGTCACCATTCATCCCGGCGCTGGCGGCACCGAGTCGCAGGACTGGGCCGAGATGCTCCTCAAGATGTACCTGAAATGGACGGAGCGCCGCGGGTTCGGTCGCGAGGTGATGGACTACCAGCCGGGCGACGAGGCGGGTATCAAGAGCGCCACCCTGCTGATCAACGGTGAGTACGCGTTCGGCCTGATGTCGGCGGAAGCGGGTGTCCACCGGCTGGTGCGCATTTCGCCCTTCGATCAGGCCGCGCGGCGGCACACCTCGTTCGCGTCGGTGTTCGTGTGGCCCGAGCTGCCCGAGGATGCCGACGTCGAGATCGATGAGAAGGACCTGCGCATCGACACCTTCCGGTCGAGCGGCGCCGGCGGGCAGCACGTGAACGTGACGGATTCCGCGGTTCGCATCACCCACCTGCCGACCGGCATCGTCGTGTCGTGCCAGAACGAGCGGTCGCAGCACAAGAACCGCGCGTCGGCCATGAAGGTGCTGCGCGCGCGCCTCTTCGATCTGAAGCTCAAGGAGCAACAGGCGAAGCTGGATCAGATTGGCGGCGAGAAGCGCGACATCGCCTTCGGCAGCCAGATCCGCAACTACGTGCTGCAGCCGTACCAGATGGTGAAGGATCTCCGCACCCGGATGGAGGTCGGCGATCCGTCCCGCGTGCTGGGCGGCGACCTCGACGGCTTCATCAAGACCTATTTGATGCGGAAGGCGAGCGGCACGCTCGGCACGCCGTCGGCCGCCGACGAGGACTAGCTTCGTCGTGGGGGCCGGCTTCAGCCGGCCCGACCGCTGTTCGCGCGCGGCGCCCCGTGTGTCCGCTCAGGATCGACGATGGGATGCGACATCCACTGCTACATCGAACACCGCGAAAAGGCGGACGACGGTCGGTGGTGGTCCTTAGGGGGCCGCATCAATCCGCGACAGAACTACCGTCTGTTCGAGCGCCTCGCGGGTGCTCGCGGCGACCGAGCCTCCGCACTCGTGCCACCCCGCGGAGTGCCTGACGATGTAGGTTGGGAGGCGCTTCACGGAAACTGGCGTTTGATCGCATACGGCGCCGAACCCGCATCCGATCTCGTGACTCCTGAAGAAGCCGCGGTATACGTCGAAAAGCATGGAAGCCGGTACAGAGGGGTCGTAAGGCTCAGCAAGGTGACTACTTTCGAGAACGGCACAGCGGTGGTTGTCGATAACGCGGAGTATGTTGGACGTCCGGAATACGTGAGCGATCCGGACTTTCACTCGCATTCCTGGCTAACGCCAGCCGAGTGGGAGCGGGCGACCGCCGACTTCCCGGACGAATTCGAGTATTCCGCAATGCTTGCCGCGATGCGGGATCTCGAGCGTCGTGACCGGGAAGTACGCGTCGTGTTCTGGTTCGACAACTGAGCCTGGCGCTGTGCTAGCGCTCAGCGCTGTGCGTTGGCACGTATCGCGGCGGCCAGGAACGTCGTCAGCCCGTCGCCGGCCTTGTCGATCGACGCCCTGAACCGCTCGTCCGCTTCGTACATGTCCGCGAGCCCCGCGTGCATGGCGTGGTTGCAGGGGTAGAACCATTCGTCGATCGACAGCCGGTGCCGTTCGGCAACCGCCACGGCCGCGGGCGACGTCGGGTCCACGCCCTTCTGCATCAGCGCCGCCGCGTCCGCGTAGATCGTGCCCGCCTCGGTCTGCTGCCGCTTCCAGTCGTCGGCGGTGTATTTCTTCACGCGGCGCTTCGACTCTTCGAGCGCCGGGCCGCCCCAGCGCTGCTCGACCTCGGCTTCGTGCGCGGCGGGATCGAAACCGCCGAAGAGCTCTTTCATCTCCATCGTTCCTCCCTGCGGGTCATCGCCAACGACGGCAAGGGCGGCATCCACCGCGCGCAGCATGTCGTCGAGCGCGCGCGCCTTGGCTTCGAGCCGCTGGCGCTGCTCGACCAGCGCCTGGCGCTGATCGAACCGTGGATCATCGAGCGACTGCTTGATCTCCTCGAGCGAGAAGCCGAGCTCCCGTCCGATCGCGATCTGCTGCAGACGCAGCAGGTCCTTGTCGGTGTAGAGACGGTAGCCGGCCTCGGTGCGCCCGGTCGGAACGAGCAGTCCGATGGCGTCGTAGTGGTGCAGCGCGCGAATCGACACGCCAGATATCCTGGCGACGTCGGCGACCCTGTATGTGCGCGGCACCGGCATGGAGGCAGTCTGCAGCCTCACGCGGCGTCAGGGTCAAGAGGGCAGGCGCGGCAGTTCACCATCACGCCGATGCGCGACTCCCGCCCTTCGGGCGTCGTCACCCAGTCGCGGCGCTCGAAGGGCGGCCGGTGTCGCATGTGCTGGCGGTGGCCGCATTCGAGCTCGGCCACCCAGTGGCCTTCGTCGTCCTGCGAAAACGCGACGATGCGGCGTTCCATGAGTGTCGGGCACACCTGTCGGGCACATCTAAAGATGTGCCCCTACGAAAGCGGCCAAGGCCCAAAGGCCCAAGGTCTAAGGCCAGCTAATCGGCGGCCTTGGACGGCGGGGCCGCGGGCGCCGTCGGCGCCGGCGTCGAGGCCGGCTGCGTCGCGGGCGGATCGGGCGTCATGCCGGCCGGCTGCGTGCCGTTGATGAACGCCTCGGTAATGCCGCTCGGGAGCGTGACGAAGACGATGTTGCCCGGCGCCTCGAACTGCGGCGGGCTCTGCTTGTTGGCGCGCTTGTCGATGTAGACGCGCATGAACTCCATCCAGATCGGCAGCGCCGCCTGCGCCCCGGTCTCGCCCCTGCCGAGCGGTTTCTTCTCGTCGTAGCCGACCCAGACACCCACGGTGATGTTCGGATCGAAGCCGACGAACCACGCGTCGGTGAACTCGTCCATCGTGCCGGTCTTTCCCGCCAGCGGCCACTGCAGCGATTTGGCGGCCTCGGCGGTGCCACGCTGCACGACGCCTTCGAGCAGATGGGCCATGAGGAACGCGGTGTCGGCGCGGAGCGCTTCGTGCGGCTCGGGCCGGTTCTCCTCGATCACGTTTCCTTCGCGGTCCGACACCGAGCGCACGGCGAACGGCGCCATCCGCACACCCTGGTTGGCAAACGACGAATAGGCGCTCGTCATCTCGACCAGGGTGGATTCGGCGGCGCCGAGGGCGAGCGACAGGTAGGGCGGGTAGCTGCCGGTGAGGCCCAGACGCTTCGCGTATCCGACCACCTGTTCCGGCCCGACGGCTTCGAGAGCTTTCACCGCGGGAATGTTGCGCGAGTCTTCGAGTGCGTGGCGCAGCGTCACCGGACCCTCGAACTTCCGGTCGTAGTTGAGCGGCTGGTACGGCGGCTGGTTGGGGCCGGCGATGTACGACACCGGTTCGTCGATGAAGACCGTCTCGGCGGTGAAGCCCTTGTCGATGGCGGCGGAGTAGAGCACGGCCTTGAAGAGCGACCCCACCTGCCGCCGCGCCTGCGTGGCGCGATTGAACTTGCTGCGCGCGAAGTCGAAGCCGCCGACCATGGCGCGAATCTGCCCGGTGCGGTTGTCGAGCGCCACCAGCGCGCCCTCGACGATCGGCGCCTGCTCCAGCGTCAGCTGGGTGAACTGCCCTTTCTCGATGCCTCCGATGGCGACCTCGATCAGATCGCCCACGGCAAAGAGATCCGCGGCATTGGTCTTCCGTGTCCAGGCAAACGCGGTGCGCGGCAAATCGAGCTCGGTGGCGGCGATGCGGATGCGCGCGGTGCCGGCGGGGGCCTTCGGGAGCGCCATCACGACGGCGGGCACGATGTCGCCGGCGGCGATCGGCTGCCGCCACCGCGGCGAGCTGTAGGTCTCGGGCGTCGCGTTGGCGGCGGCCACGGTCTGTTTCGGCTTGCGGTAGCCGGTGCGGCGCTTGTCGAGGCGGCGAAGGCCGCGGTCCACGGCGCGCTCGGCGGCGTGCTGGAGCTCGACGTCGAGCGTCGTCTGCACCTGCAGGCCGGTCTCGTACAGGGCCGCGGCGCCAAAGCGCTGCTCGAGGTTCTTGCGAATGTCCTCGACGAAGTACGGCGCCAGGGAGCGATCGGACGCGGCCGCCTGGCCGCGGAGCTCGATCGGCTTCTTCGCGGCGTCATCGGCGGCCTGCCGCGTGACGAACCCTTCTTCGGCCATGCGCGGGAGCACGTAGCCGTTGCGCCGCGCCAGCGTGCGTTCAGGGTTGACGAACGGGCTGAGGCGGGCGGGCGTCTGAATGATCGCCGCGATCGTCGCCGCCTCGTCGAGCGTGACGTCTTTGGCCGATTTGTTGAAGTACATCCGGGAGCCGGCCTCGACGCCGTAGGCGCCGTGCAACGGCACCTGGTTCGCGTACAGCGTGAAGATCTCGCGTTTGGTGTAGCGCCGCTCAATCTGGAGCGCGAGGAGCGCTTCCTTGATCTTCCGCTCGAGCCCCTCGCGGCCGCTGCGCGCGAAGACACCACCGCGCATGTATTCGGCCTGGAGGAACAGGTTGCGGGCGAGCTGCTGCGTGATGGTGCTGGCCCCGGCCCGCTGTCCTGTGAGCACGTCCTTCACGGCCGTCATCAGGATGCGAGAGAAGCTGAGGCCAAAATGCTGTTCGAAGTCGGC
>DASYRM010000188.1:0-5983 GCA_036004405.1 Vicinamibacterales bacterium | reverse complement strand
CTCGCTCGTTCTACAATTTTGTGTCTTCGAGCCGGCCGCTGCTCAGCTGGAGGTTCTACGTCTATGCCCGCCCCGAAGGCCGCCTCGGAGTCCACCACCACCTCGAGCGCTCGACGTCTGTCCACCCTGCTCGAAATCAGCCAGGCGCTCTCGGGCACGCTGAATTTGAAGGCCGGGATGCAGCGGGTGCTGGGCACGCTCATCCGGCACCACAGCGTGGTCCGCGGCATGGTCACGCTGCTGCGCGACGGCGAGCTCCACGCCGAGGCGGTGGAAGGCTTCGAGGATCGCGCGCGCAATACGCAGATCAAGCTCGGTGAGGGCATCACCGGCAAGGTGGTCGAGAGCGGCAAGCCGATCGTCGTGCCGCGCGTCAGCAAGGAGCCCGCGTTCCTCAATCTCGCGTCACGCCGTCCCGATCACCTCAAGCAGGAGCTGAGCTTCATCTGCGTGCCGATCGTGCTCAACCGCCAGCCCGTGGGCGCGCTCGGCGTGGACCTGCGCTTCAAGCCGGAGCGGGACTACGACAGCAGCGTGAAGTTCCTGGGCGTCGTCAGCTCGATGATCGCGCAGGCGCTCAACGTGCAGCGGATGGTCGAGGAGGAGCGCCGCCGGCTGCTCGACGAGAACACGCACTTGCGGCAGGAGCTGCGCGAGCGCTACGACTTCTCGAACATCATCGGCACCAGCGGCCCCACCCGGCAGATGTACGAGCAGGTGGCGCAGGTGGCGCAGACCAACACCACCGTGCTCATCCGCGGTGAGTCGGGCACCGGCAAGGAGCTGATCGCGCACGCCATCCACTACAACTCGCTGCGGGCGAAGAAGCCGTTCATCAAGGTGAGCTGCGCGGCGCTCCCCGATACGCTGATCGAATCCGAGCTCTTCGGCTACGAGAAGGGCGCGTTCACCGGCGCCGCCCAGCGCAAGAAGGGCCGCTTCGAGATGGCCGAGGGCGGCACGCTCTTCCTCGACGAAATCGGCGACGTCAACCTCGGCACGCAGGTGAAGCTGCTGCGCGTACTGCAGGAGCGCGAGTTCGAGCGGGTCGGCGGCACCGAGACCGTCAAGGTGAACGTCCGCCTGATTGCCGCCACCAACAAGGACATGGAGAAGGCGATCGCGGAGGGCACGTTCCGCGAAGACCTCTACTACCGCCTCAACGTGTTCACCATCTTCGTGCCGCCGCTGCGCGAGCGGAAGGCCGACCTGCTGCTGCTCGCCGACCATTTCCTCGACAAGTTCTCGCGCGAGCACAACAAGGTCATCAAGCGGATCTCGACGCCCGCGATCGACATGCTCACCGCCTACCACTGGCCGGGCAACGTGCGCGAGCTCGAGAACGCCCTCGAGCGCGCCGTGCTGGTGTGCGACGGCGCCGTCATTCACGGCCACCACCTGCCACCCTCGCTGCAGACCGCCGACTCGTCCGGCACCGTTACGCGCGTGTCGCTGAAGGATGCGGTCGCCGCCTACGAGCGCGACCTCATCCTCGACGCGCTCAAGACCACGCGCGGCAACCGCGCCAAGGCCGCACGGTTGCTCGACACCACCGAGCGCATCCTGAACTACAAGGTGCAGGGCTACGGCATCGACGTCCGCCGGTTCAAGTCGTCGGAAGTGGGGCGCCGTCAGGCCAGCGACGCGTCAACTGACGCCGCGGTCGATTACGTCCGGTAAGATCGTGGCGTGAAGGTCGCGCGGCGCTGGGCCGCGGCATGCGGTGCCGTGATCGCGCTCCTTGGCGGCGTGGGGTGCGGCAAGAAGGGGCCGCCGCTCGCCCCGTACGTGCTGCTGCCGGCGGCGCCGGCTCGGGTCGCCGCCGTGCGCTCCGGCAACGACGTCTACGTCACGCTCACCCTGCCCGCGCAGAACGTGGACAACTCCAAGCCGGCCGACGTGCGCCGGGTGGAGGTCTACGGGTTCACGGCCACCACGCCGCCCTCGCGTGCTCGCGCGCTCGAGTTGGCGACGCTCGTGGCCACGGTGCCGGTGGCCCCCGGCCTGCCGGAAGGCGCCCTGCTCGGCCAGCGTCAGAAGACCCCCGAGACCAAGGATGCGGCGCGCCCCGGCGCGACGGTCACGGTGAAGGACACGCTGGGTGCGGATGCCTTCGTGCCCCGCGCTCTGCCGGTCGCGCCGGCGCCGCCATCGCGAACGCCCGTCCCCGTTCGCGCCGATCCGCCCGGCGTCCTGCGCCGCTTTTACCTCACCATCGCGTTCAGCGACCGCGGCCGCCCCGGCCCGCCCAGCGCGCCGGTCGAGCTCCCGCTCACGGCGGTGCCCGAGCCGCCGTACGGACTGCAGGTCGAGTACACCGCCGACGCGACGGTGCTTTCATGGCAGCCGCCCGGCGGCATCCTCGGCTTCCTCCTCGACAATCCGCTGCCGATCGAGGCGTTGCCCGAGGACGAGAACGCCGAGGTCCGCGCCGATCCGCTGGCGCTCCCCCCGGGGCCCACGCGTTATCACGTCTACCGGACGCAGGCGCCTGATCCGCTCGCGCTGCCGTCGTCAAGCGCCGCGCCGCCGGCCGGCACCGTGGCCGTGCCCCGGCCGATCACGACCGCGCCCGTGGACGAGTTGACATTCATGGATTCGGTCGAGTTCGATCGAGATCGGTGCTACGAAGTGCGGGCGGTGCGCGGCGTAGGTCCTGGCGCGGTCGAGAGCGCGCCGTCGGAGCGCCGGTGCGTGACGCTGGTGGACGTCTTTGCCCCCGAGCCGCCGATGAACCTGACCACCAACGTCCGCGAGGGCGCGATCGATCTGTTGTGGGAACCGAGTCCGGATGTCGACGTCGCGGGCTACGTGATCTTGCGTGGGGCTGCCGGCGATGCCACACTGCAACCGCTCAACGCCACGCCCGTGATCGAAACGAACTTCACGGACACGACGGTGATGACCGGCGGGCGCTATGTCTACGCGGTGCTGGCCGTCGATTCGCGGCTGCCGGTGCCCAACATCAGCGACGAGTCGGTCCGTATTGAGGAGACAGCCCGGTAGGGCGCAGGGAGTAGAACGATGAAACTGTTTGCGGACACCGGCAATCTCAAGGAGCTCGAGGCGCTCGCCAGCCTCGGGATTCTCGACGGCGTCACCACCAACCCGTCGCTCATGGCCAAAGAGGGCGGCGACCCGCGGCAGATCCTCAAGCAGATCTGCCGGCTGGTGCAGGGACCGGTGAGCGCCGAAGTCGTGGCCACCGAGGCGGCCGGGATGATTCGCGAGGGGCGCGAGCTGGCCGCCATCGACGAGCACATCGTGGTGAAGGTGCCGTTCACGAAGGAGGGCGTGAAGGCGTGCAAGACGCTGGCGTCCGAAGGCACGCGCGTCAACGTCACGTTGATCTTCTCGGCGACGCAGGCGTGGCTGGCCGCCAAGGTCGGCGCCGCCTACGTGAGCCCGTTCGTCGGCCGGCTCGACGACGTGGGCACGACCGGCATGAACCTCATTCGCGAGATCGTGGACATCTTCGACAATTACGAGTTCTCCACCGAGGTGCTCGTGGCCAGCGTGCGCCATCCGATCCACATCGTCGAGTCCGCGCGCATGGGCGCCGACGTCGTGACCTGTCCGCCCGCGGTCATCGAGCAGTCGTTCAAGCATCCGCTCACCGACATCGGCCTGGCGAAGTTCCTCGCCGACTGGGAGAAGGCACAAGCAGCATCGGCGAAGGCGTAGTGGAACAGCAGTCGCGCCTCGACGACCTGCACCGCCGCGCCGAGCTCGGCGGTGGCGAGGCGCGGCTCGAACGCCAGCGCGACGGTGGGCGGCTCACCGCCCGCGAGCGCATCGACACGCTGTTCGACCCCGGCACGTTCGAAGAGGTCGACAAGTTCGTCACCCACCGCTGCCGCGACTTCGGGATGGCCGATCAGATCGTTCCCGGCGACGGCGTGGTGGCCGGGCACGGCCGCATCAACGGCCGTCCGGTGTGCGCGTTCGCGCAGGACTTCACGGTGTTCGGCGGCTCGCTGTCGGAAACCAACGGCGCCAAAATCGCCAAGATCATGGACCTGGCCATGAAGATCGGCGCGCCGGTCATCGGGCTCAACGACTCGGGCGGCGCCCGCATCCAGGAAGGCGTGCTGTCGCTCGGCGCCTATGCCGACATCTTCCTGCGCAATACGCTGGCCTCGGGCGTGGTGCCGCAGATCTCCGCCATCATGGGCCCGTGCGCCGGTGGCGCGGTGTATTCGCCGGCGATCACCGACTTCACCATCATGGTGAAGAGCACGAGCTACATGTTCGTCACCGGTCCCGACGTCATCAAGACGGTGACGCACGAGCAGGTGACCAAGGAGGAGCTCGGCGGCGCGCAGACGCACAACGAGAAGAGCGGCGTCGCCCACTTCGCGGTCGCCGACGATCGCGAGTGCCTCCTCCTCATCCGCGAGCTGCTGGCGTTCATGCCGTCGAACAACCTCGACGACCCGCCGGTGGCCGCGACGTCCGACCTGGTGGACCGCGCCGACGCCTCGCTCGACGCCCTGGTGCCGGCGCAGCCGACGCAGGCGTACGACATGCTCGACGTCGTGCACGCGGTGGTGGACGACGGCAACTTCCTCGAGGTGCACCGCCACTTTGCGCGCAACCTGCTCGTCGGGTTCGCGCGTCTCGGCGGCCGATCGGTGGGCGTGGTGGCGAACCAGCCGGCACATCTGGCCGGCGTGCTCGACATCGACGCGTCGGTGAAAGGCGCGCGCTTCGTCCGCTTCTGCGACGCGTTCAACATCCCGCTCGTGACCTTCGAAGACGTGCCGGGGTTCCTGCCGGGCACGCAGCAGGAGTTCGGCGGCATCATCCGCCACGGCGCCAAGCTCCTGTTTGCGTTTGCCGAGGCCACGGTGCCAAAGCTCACGGTCATCACGCGCAAGGCCTACGGCGGCGCTTATTGCGTGATGTCGAGCAAGCACCTGCGCACGGACGCCAACTTCGCGTGGCCCACGGCCGAAATCGCCGTGATGGGCGCCGAGGGCGCGGTGAACGTGCTCTACAAGCGCGAGCTCGACGCCGCGGCAGACGTGGCGGCGGCGCGGGCGCAGAAGGTGTCGGAGTACCGCGAGACGTTCGCGCACCCGTACGTGGCGGCGAGCCACGGCTTCGTGGACGAGGTGATTGCGCCGCGCGATACGCGGCGGAAGCTGATCTCGTCGCTCGCCGCGCTCGACGGCAAGCGCGACAAGAACCCGCCGAAGAAGCACGGCAACATCCCGCTCTAAGAGGCTTCGGGCTTCGGGCTTCGGGCTTCAGGTACGGAGAGGCGACGCCTGCGCCTCACGTCTCCCGGCGCACCAGCCTCACCACGATGCCCAGCAGCACGATGACCGAGACGCCGAGGGCGCCCCAGAAGACGACGGGCGACACCAGCGTCTGGCCCGCGCCATTGCCGGTGGCAGGGCTGCCGTTCGGACTGTTTTCGGCGCCCGCGTTGATCGTTCGCGCGCGCTGGCCGAGCACGAACGGCGACAGCAGCGCGAGGTCGTAGCGCGGCGGCGTCAGGTCTCGCCGGCCGTAGGCCAGCAGCAGCGGCGCCGCGTCGCTGCGGAAGAAACGCACGGCGTACGAGGGCAGGAGCAAGGTGGCTCGCTCGAGCGGCAGTGGCTGATTGTCGCCCTCGTCGATCTCCAGCACGACATCTCCATCCATGGCGTACGGCACCGGGAGGCTCAGGGGTGCCGCGGCCATGGCTTCATCCGACTGCTCCCAGACGCGGGTCTCGACCGCCCGCAGGCCCCTCGCACGGCCCTGACGGTCCGGCGGGGGCAGGAGCCCGATCCGGACCGTGCGCCGAAAGACGCGCGCCCGGGTCGTAAGCACGAGGCTCGTACCGCGAAGCTCACGATAGGGCAGGGTGACCACGTACTCGGAGCTCCCTGCGGCGGCTCGTGCGGCGGCCGAGGGGTCGCGGCGCTCCAGCCGCACGTCGAGCGTGAGCGGCTCGTCGCGCTTTTCGAGCAGATACGGTACCTGCAGGCCG
>DASYRM010000187.1:0-104695 GCA_036004405.1 Vicinamibacterales bacterium | reverse complement strand
TGCCGACAAACCTGCGGGGTCAGCCGGTGATTGAACTGAAGCGCACCGCGCAGGAGCGCCTGCTCGGCCGCCGCGTTGACGCCATCCTGACGACCACCGACAGCGGCGGCTTCGCCGGCCGGCGCGTGCTCATCACGGGCGGCGGCGGATCGGTCGGGAGCGAGCTGGCGCGGCAGGTGGCCGGCTGCCAGCCGGCGCAGCTCGTCCTCCTCGATCACGCCGAATACAACCTGTTTCGCATCGAAGCCGAACTGCGCGACATGTTTCCCGCGCTGCCGCTGTCGGTGTGCCTGGGCGACGTGAGCCGCTCGGTGGACATCGCGGCAGCGTGCCGCGAGGCGCAGCCGCACATCGTGTTCCACGCCGCCGCCTACAAGCACGTGACGCTGGCCGAGCGATCGGTCGTGGCCGCGGCGCGCACCAACGTGCTCGGCACGGTGCAGACGCTGAAGGCCGCGCGCGAAGTGGGCGCGCGGTTCGTCTTCATCTCGTCGGACAAAGCGGCCGAGTCGCGCAGCGTGATGGGTGCCACCAAGCGGTTCGCCGAGCTGGTGACGCTCGATCTCTCCACGCCGCGCTTTCCAGCCATGGTCACGCGCTTTGGCAACATCCTGGGCAGCAGCGGCAGCGTGGTGGAGATCATGCTGCGCTGCGTGGAGCGCGGCCGGCCGGTGCCGGTCACCGACCCGAACGCCACGCGCTTCTTCATGACCGGTGAGGAGGCGGCGTCGCTGGTGATGAAGGCGGCGCAGATCGGCGAGGGCGGGGAAGTGTTCTGGCTCGACATGGGCGACCCGGTCCGCATCGGCGACCTGGTGGACCGGCTCATCACGTATGCCACGCCGAAGGGCACGCCGCGCGTGCCGATCGAAACCATCGGGCTGCGTCCGGGCGAGAAGGTTCGCGAGGAGCTCACCAACCAGGGGCTCGAGATGAAGCGCACGGCACACCATCGCATCTGGCGCGCGCGCCAGCAGGATGTGCCACGGCTCGAGGTATATCGCGCGCTGCGCCGCCTGACGCGAGCCTGCGCCAAGGGCGACACCGCGGGTGCGCTCAACGCCATCCGGTTGGCTGTATCTGATTACGTTCCGAGTGACGCCGTGTTGGCGCTGGCCGGCGAAGCCGTACGCACGGGCCGCCTGAAGGCGGCCCCCACGACCGAGGCCTCTACGACCGTGGAGGCCGCCGGACCTTTCCGTTGAGGCCGACGATCTCGCCCTCGAGGCCCGAGATCATGCGCCGGCTCGACGAGTGGAGCGCCTGGTGCTGCGCTCGCAGGTCATCGATCAGCTTCATCCGCTGACGCGTGAGCGCCAGCCGCGCTTTCAGCTCGTTCATGTGGAACGGCTTGAAGATCACGTCGGCCGTGCCGGCCACCATGATCTGCGCCAGCGGGTAGTGGGCGGCGTGTCCGGTAATCACCAGGGTGAAGATGTCGGGCTGCAGCCGCCGCGCTTCGCGGACGACCGTCATGCCGTCCGGGTCCGGCATGTTCATGTCGGTCATCAGCAGGTCGAACGGCTCGGTGGCGAGCGCGATGAGCGCCTCGGGCGAGCTGGTGAACGGGGTCACCTGGTGGCCTTCGTCCGTGCACACACGGGCAAGCATGCTCACCACCGGTTCCTGATCGTCGAGGATGAGAATCCGCACCTAACGAGAGATATCGGCCGCAAACCGCTGGTTCTCCACGCTGTACAGGCTTGTCGCGCTCAACCTGGCGCCCTGCCGGCCGATTCACATCCCAAATGCGAACCCATGGGGTAATTGGACTGGGCGTCGAGGCCCAGGAAGACGCCGCCCGGAGGCCGGGCACCGATCTTCAGACCGTTGTGCTCGACATCGCCCGCCGGCGCGACCGGCTGGCCGAGCACGTCCGCCGTGCACAGCCGCGCTCGGTCGAGACGCTGCAGCAGCTGCTCGAGGATCTGCACCACGACCAGCCCCGGATGCTGGCCCACGTCCGCCGTGTCGCCGCGGCCGCCCTCGGCATCGCGCGCGCGCTGCCGCTGCCCGCGCTGGCCTGCCAGCACGTGTATCGCGCGGCCCTGGTGCACGACATCGGCAAGCTGGCGTTTCCGCCGTCGCTCATCGACAAGAACGGCCAGTTCACCTCGGAAGAGCTCGCGGTCATCCGGACGCACACGATTGCCGGCGCTGCCATTCTGATCAACGTCCCTTATCTGAACGCGGCCGCGGCTGTCGTGGCCGCCACCCACGAGCGGTGGGCAGGCGGCGGGTTTCCGCGCGGCCTGTTCAACGACGCCATCCCGATGCCCTCGCGCATCATCGCGGTGGCCGACGCCTTTGACGCGCTGACCGGCCACGTCGGCGAACCGGACGCGGAGATTCGCGACGCGGCGAACGCCGAGCTGGTGCGCTATGCCGGCTCGCACTTCGATCCTGCGGTCGTGCGCGCATGGCTGCGCGCGCCCGAGGCGGAGACAGTGGCGTGCTGATCATCGTCGGCGCAGCCATCGTCCTCGGCGCCGTGATCGGCGGCTTCTTGATGGCCGGCGGGGCGCTCGCGGTGCTCGTGCAGCCGTCGGAGTTCGTCGTCATCGGCGGCGCCGCGGCCGGCAGCCTCCTCATCAGCACGCCGCCGAAGATCGTGAAGATGCTGATCGGCCAGATCACCGGGGCGTTCGGCTCGGGACCGTCGCAGCGCGACTACATCGACCTGCTGGCGATGCAGTACCAGATCTTCAAGCTGATTCAGCAGTCGGGCGTGATGGCGCTGGAAGCGCACTTCGAGGATCCGTCGAAGAGCCCGCTGCTCAGCCGCTATCCCAAGTTCCTCAAGCGCCACGAAGCGGTGGACTTCCTGGCCGACTCGGCCAAGGTGATCATCGTCGGCGGCATCGCGGCGCACGACCTGGAGGCGCTGATGGACGAGGACCTCCGCGTGCACCACGAGGACGCGCTCAGGCCGTCGGCCACGCTCAGCACGATTGGCGACGCGCTCCCCGGCCTCGGCATCGTGGCCGCCGTGCTGGGCGTCGTCATCACCATGGGCCACATCGACGCGCCGCCGGCCGAGATCGGCCACCACGTCGGCGCGGCGCTCGTGGGGACGTTTCTCGGCATTCTGATGTCGTACGGTTTCGTGGCGCCGCTTGCCGGCAATCTCGCGCAGCGCGTCAACGAGGAGCAGTACTACTGTCAGTGCATCAAGGCGGGGCTGCTCGCGGTCTACAAAGGCCACCCGCCGACGATTGCCATCGAGTTCGCGCGCCGCGCACTGCCGCACGACGTGCGCCCGTCGTTCAACGAGACCGAACAGTTCTGCCGCGCCGCCGCCTCGGGTAAAGCGGAAGAGGCGGCCGCGGCCTAAGGCCTAAGGTCCAAGGCCCAAGGCCATGAAAGACCAGCCCGTCATCATCGTCAAGAAGGGTGGCCACGGACACAAAGGCCATCACGGCGGCGCGTGGAAGGTGGCCTACGCCGACTTCGTCACCGCGATGATGGCGTTCTTCCTCGTCATGTGGATCGTCGGTCAGAGCAACCCGATGAAGGCGGGCGTGGCCGGCTACTTCCGCGACCCCGGGGTGTTCGAGCGGGGCACCGGCGGCGCCGCCGGCATCATGCCCGGCGCGCCCAAGGGCATCACGTCGCCGACGCCGACGCCCAACGACGCCGACGTCGCCGTCGCCAAGGAAGTACTGGAGCAGGCGGCGCAGCGGCTGCGCGAGGCCATCGAGCAGCTGCCCGACTTCTCGAAGATCAAAGACCGCGTGGACATCGAGGTGACGAGCGAGGGGCTGCGCATCGAGCTCATCGACACCGCCAACGACAGCTTCTTCCAGGTGGGCAGCGCCATGCTGCACCCCGATTCGAAGCAGCTCCTTGGCGTGATTGCGGGCGAGCTCGGCAAGATTCCCAACCGCATCGCCGTCGAAGGTCATACCGACGCGCGCCCCTTCGGCAGCCGCGACGGCTACGGCAACTGGGAGCTCTCGGCCGACCGCGCCAACTCCGCCCGGCGCGCCATGCAGGACAGCGGGCTTCGTCCCGACCAGGTGGACACCGTGCGCGGCTATGCCGACCGGCGGCCGCGCATTGCCGACGATCCGCTCGACGCGCGCAACCGCCGCATCTCCATCGTCGTGCGGAATTCCTGATGGCAGCTGCCCCTATCGTCGTCGCCGACGACGACGCAGTCGGCCGCGAGCTCGTGTCGCGGGTGCTCGAGAAGGCGGGTCATCCCACGGTGACGGCGCCCGACGGCGCGCTGGCCTGGGAGCTGATCCAGCGCGTGAAGCCGGCGCTCGCGGTGCTCGACTGGGACATGCCCCACCTGACCGGGCTCGACGTGCTGCGGCGGGTGAAGCTGACCGTCGATCGCACGCCGCCCTACGTGCTGCTGCTCACCTCGCGCACCGAAGTCCGCGACCGCGTCCGCGGCCTGACCGTCGGCGCCGACGACTACCTGACGAAACCGTTCGAGCCCGCGGAGCTGGTGGCGCGGGTGGAGGTGGGGCTGCGCGTCGTGCAGCTCCAGCGCTCGCTCTCCACGCGCGTCGCCGAGCTCGAAGACGCCCTGGCCCACGTCAACCGGCTGGAGCGCCTCTTGCCCATTTGTGCCCGCTGCAAGCGGATCCAGTCGGGCGAGCACTGGCACGACCTGGAGAATTTCCTAGCCTCGAGCACCGGGGTCCGTTTCAGCCACGGCGCCTGCCCGGTGTGCGCCGCGCAGTGGCTCGAAGAGGACGGTTTCAAGGGCTAGCGAGGCTACGCCTCGGACCGACGAGCACTTGGGCTCCGCCTCGCTAGGGCAGTGTTCAATTGCCCGCTCTCCGGGCGGGCGAGAGTCTTGAAGGACCAGCCGAAGGCTTGCTTCCCGTGCAAGATTCTGGCCCTTCAAGACTCTGGGACCGTAGCCGATTTTCTGAAGTGCCAAGAACGATGGACGCCGAGGAACACGCGAGAAAGGTCCGGCAGCTGGTGCACGAGTTCAACAACCAGCTGTTCGTGATCGGAGGGCACTGCGAGCTGCTGGCGATGCAGCTCGAGCCGGGCAGCCGTGCGCACGCCGATCTGGCCGCGATTCTCGACGCCACCGATCGGGCCAGCGAGCTGGCCGTGCGTATGCGCGAGCTCGCGGTGGCCCATGCCCACGCTGTCCACGACCATGCCGCCCTGACCAATTCCGCGGATGTCGACGCCCACTAGAACCGCCACCGCGACAGCCCAGGCGCTTGCGGGATTCACGCAGGCGATTCTGGACACAGCCGGCGAGGCCATCGTGAGCCTCGACCGTCACGGCATCGTCCGCTCGTTCAACCGTGCCGCCGAACGCATGTTCGGCTGGTCCGCAGCCGACATCGTGGGCGGCCGTGCCGATCGGCTGATGCCCCGGCCCGAAGACACGCGGCGCGACGATCACCTGTCGCCGTACCTGGTGGTCGGCGGTCCCCGCTTCGGTCGCGCGCGCAAGGTGGTTGGCCTGCGGCGCGACGGCACGCGCTTCCCGCTCGACCTGTCCGTCTCGCAGTTCGACGGCGAGGACGGCCCGCAGTTCACCTGGATCCTGCGCGACATGAGCGAGCAGACGCAGCTCGAGGAGCAGTTGCGGCAGGCTCAGAAGATGGACGCCATGGGCCGGCTGGCCGGCGGCGTTGCCCACGACTTCAACAACCTCCTCACCGTCATCAACGGCTGGTGCGAGGCGCTGTCGTCGGTGTCGGCCGACGAGCGCAAGGCCGCCATCGACCAGATCACGAGCGCCGCGGCCAAAGCCGCCCATCTCACGTCGCAGCTTCTGTCGTTCGGGCGCAAGAGCGTGCTCAACGCGTCCGTGCTCGATCTCAATCCCGTCATCGAAGACATCGGGCGCATGCTGCGTCGCGTCATCGGCGAGGACATCCGGTTGGACGCGGCGCTCCTCGACACGCCGGCGTTCGTACGCATCGATCAGGGTCAGCTCGGTCAGGTGCTGGTCAACCTCGCGCTCAACGCGCGCGACGCGATGCCGCGCGGCGGCTGCCTGCGCATCGAGACCGCGCGCGAAGAGCTCGACGCGCGCGCGGCCACCCGGGTGTCGGTGCCGCCGGGCCGCTACGTCACCCTCACGGTCAGCGACTCCGGTACCGGCATTCCTGCCGAGGCGATGCCGCACCTGTTCGAACCGTTCTTCACGACCAAGTCGGATCGCGGCACCGGCCTCGGCCTCGCCACCGTGCACGCCATCGTGCACCAGGCGGGCGGCACCATTGCCGCGGTCAACCTCGCCGAGGGCGGCGCGCGTTTCACCATCCGCCTGCCGGAGGCTCGCGACGGCTGCCCGGCGTCGGCGCCGGCCAGCGGCCCTCAGCTCGACGGCCGCGGCGCGGAGACGCTGCTCGTCGTCGAAGACGAGGCGCAGGTACGGCTCATCACCGTCAGCATGCTGAAGTCGCGCGGCTACCGCGTGCTCGAGGCCGCGACCTGCCAGGACGCGCTGACGATCGCCACCACCGAGGACAGCATCGACCTGCTGGTGAGCGACGTCGTGATGCCCGAGCTGAGCGGCCCCGAGCTGGCCACGCGCATCCGGACGGTCCACCCCACGATCCGCGTGCTGCTCGTGAGCGGTTACAGCGCCGACGCCGTGGCACGCCACGGCGTGGACGGCGCGGCGCCGTCGTTCCTGCAGAAGCCGTTCACCGGCAACCAGCTCGCCAAGAAGGTGCGAGAAGTGCTGGACGCCGCGCCAGGTAGCCGCGCGGCTGGTCCGACCTCGGCGGTGGTGCTGCAATGAGCCCGGCGGTCACCCTGGAACGCGAAGCCGATCGGCTCGAGGCGCTGCGCTCGTGCGCGATCATCGACACCAAGCCGGAAGCCGACTTCGACGACCTGGTGGCGGTGGCGTCGGTGATTGCCGAATCGCCGCACGCCTGCATCGCCTTCGTGGACGAAACCCGCTGGTGGGTGAAGGCCTGGGTGGGGCAGGTGGCGCGCGAGCTGCCGCGCTCGTCGGTGCTGTGCGCCGAGTCGATTGCCACCGCCGAGCCGATGGTCCTGGACGACGTCCGCGCCGATCCCCGCTTTGCGCTGCATCCCGCGCTCGAAGCCGACCCCAATCTGCGCTTCTATGTGGCGCTGCCGCTCGTGCTCGACGGCTGCCTGGCCGTGGGCGCGCTGTGCCTGTCGGACCGCAAGCCGCGGGCGCTGCGCCCGGCGCAGCTGGCGGCGCTGCAGCGCGTGGCGCGCCAGGTGGTGCGCCTGGTGTCGTTCCGCCGGCACGCGACCACGCTGGCCGAGGCGCACGAGGCGCTGGCGATTGGCGAGGCGCAGTACCGTCTGCTGGCCGACACCGCCACCGACGCCATCGTGACCGTGGACGACAACGGCCGCGTGCTGTTCGCCAACCCTGCCATCGAGCGGCTGTTCGGCTACACGCCGGAGGAAGTCGTAGGGGAGCCGCTCTCGATGCTGGCGCCCGAGCGTGATCGGCCGCGGCACGAGGCCGCGTTCGACGGCGTCCGTGCCGGCCGCTACCAGGTGTCGGTGACCGCGGCGCGCGTCGCCGGGCTGCGCAAGGACGGACGCGAAATCGCGCTCGAGCTCTCGTGCGGCGAGGGGCGCGTCGGCCATCAGCGCTTCTTCACCGGCATCCTGCGCGACGTGAGCGACCGTCACGCCGCCGAGCAGGCGCTCATCGAGGCGCGCGAGCAGGCTGTCGAGGGCTCGCGGCTGAAATCGGAGTTTCTCGCCAGCATGAGCCACGAGATCCGCACGCCGATGAACGGGGTGACGGGGATGCTCGAACTGCTGCTCGAGGACTCGTTGACCGACCAGCAGCGCAAGCGCGTGAACGTGGCGCTCGGCTCGGCGCAGGCGCTTCTCACGATCATCAACGACATCCTCGACCTGTCGAAGATCGAGGCCGGCAAGCTGGACCTGGTGCCGGAGTGGACCGACGTGCGCGCCCTGGTGGACGACGTCGTCGGCCTGCTGCGGCCGCTCGCCGCCGACAAGGGGCTGCAGGTCGAGAGCAGCTGCGGCGCCGACCTGCCCGCGCGCGTGCTCGCCGACGGCGGCCGGCTGCGGCAGGTGCTGCTGAATCTTGCCGGCAACGCCGTCAAGTTCACGGACGCCGGCCGGGTCGCGATCGGCGTCACCGTCGTGGCGGCGGCCCGCGATCGCGTGCGCCTGCAGTGCAGCGTGGCCGATACCGGCATCGGCATTCCCGCCGAGCAGATCCCGCGCCTGTTCGAACAGTTCACGCAGCTCGAAGGCGCCGCCACCAGGCGCGCCAACGGCTCCGGGTTGGGGCTGTCGATCTGCCGCAAGCTGATCGATCTGATGGGCGGCACGATCCAGGTGTCGAGCCAGCCGGGCCAGGGGTCGCGCTTCTGGTTCGACGTCGAAGTGCCTGCCATGAGTCAGGAGCAGCGGATGGCGCCGCCGGTGCCGCCGCAGGCGTCTGCCGACATGAGCCGGGCGCGCGGCGCCCGCGTGCTGCTCGTCGAAGACAACCCCGTGAACCGGCAGTTTGCGCTGGCGGTGCTGAAGAGCGTGGGCGCCGTGGTGAAGGTAGCCGTGGACGGGGGCGAGGCCGTGCGGATGGCCTCCGAGGACGAGCACGACCTGATCCTGATGGATTGCCAGATGCCGGTCATGGACGGCTACGAGGCGACGCGGCGGATTCGCGCCGCCGGCAACACCACGCCCGTGATTGCCCTCACGGCCAACGCCATGGAAGGCGACCGCGATCGCTGCGCCGCCGCGGGCATGGACGACTACCTGGCCAAGCCGATTCGCCCCGACACGCTGCGCGCGGCGGTGGCGGCCAAGGCGCGTCGCCCGGTGGTGCGGAGCCTCGAAGCAGAGGTCGGGGTGGACGAGGCCGAAATCACCGCCCGCATCGGCGGCGACCCGGAACTGCTGGCCGACATCAGCCGCCTGTTCGTCACCCATTCGCCCGAGATGCTGGACGCGCTGCAGACCGCGGCCGCGGCCGGCAACGGCCCGGGCATGGCGTCGGCCGCGCACGCGCTCAAGGGATCGATCGGCAACTTCACACAGGGCCGGCCCTTCGAGGTCGCACGCGCGCTCGAGAAGACGGCCGAGGCCGGCGACGTGGCGGCGGCGCGGGCCGCCATCCCGGAGCTCCAGCGCGAGGTCGGCAAGCTGTGCCGGGTGCTTGACGACATCGTCGCCCGGGTGACGGTGCCATGAGCAGCCGGGCCTCCGCCTCCGCTAAAGCTTCGGCGGACAAGGAAACGCTTCAGCAGATCGACTGCGCTCTGGCCGAACTGAGCGTGATCGAGGCGTCCCTCACCGCGGCCCGCCGGGGACAGCAACCTGGGGTCGACCGGGGTGACCTTGCGCGACGTTTTCACGCGATTGCACACGCCGGCGCGGAGCATCACGCATTTGCCTCGGTGCAGGAGTTAGCCGCATTAGCCGAGAAGTTCACTGACGGAGCGGACCGAAGCATCCTGCACACCGCAGGCGAGATCGAGGTGGTGCAGCACGCAGCTGACGTCCTGTCCCTGCTCCTGAGGGACATGGGCTACCAGCTGCTCGGTCGCCGGGGCGCCGATGTGACGCCCTCGGTGATCGCGCTGCGCGAACGCCTCGAGCATCAGCTCATGGCTGCCCGTCGTTGATCGTGTCTGCAGCCACGCTGCCCCTTGCGCCGCCAACACGCCCCGTGGTCCTGCTCGTCGAGGACGACGACCCGGTCCGCGAACTGATCGCTCGCGCCCTGCGGGCGAACGGCTTCGAGGTCGTGGCCGCAGCCTCGGGCGAAGAGGCGCTCGACCTCGAGGATGGGCGCCACGTGGACCTGCTGCTGAGCGACGTCATGCTGCCGAACCAGAACGGCTTCGAAACGGCGCATCAGATTCACGCCCGGTCGCCGAACATCCCGATCGTGTTCATGTCGGGCTACTACGACCAGGCGGTTGCCGAAGCTGCACATCTCGACATCAGCAGCACGATCCTGCAGAAGCCGTTCGCCATGGCGGACCTGCTGGAGCACCTCCGCGCCGCGTATGCGGCCTCGAAGCCCGTCGAACCCTGAACCGTAGGGGCCGCCTTCAGGCGGCCCGTTGACGGGCCACCCAGTTGACGGGCCACCTCGTTGACGGGCCACCTAAAGGTGGCCCCTACGACTCAAGATCGCCTCGCCCGGGCCGATTCCGTGCGAGGCATGCAGATCGATGTAGACGCTCCAGAAACCGTATTCGTGAGCCGTCAGCCGATCCTCGACGCAACGGGGAAGGTCTTCGGGTACGAGCTCCTCCACCGGGAAGCCTCTTCGGGGGCCCAGGGCGAGACCGCCGACGCCGCCGGTGCACGAGGCTTGACCGACGTGGTCCTCGGGCTCGGCCTCGACACGCTGGCCGAGGGCAAGCCGGCCTTCCTCAACTTCACTCGCGACCTGCTGGTCGGCCAGGCGGCGACGCTCCTGCCCCCGGGCAAGACCGTCATCCAGCTGCGGCGCGGGCTGCAGGTGGATGAAGAGGTCGTGACCGCGTGCCACCAGCTGCACGATGCCGGCTACCGGCTCGCGCTCGACTTCATCTCCGATCCCGAGTCCGAGCGGCTGCTGCCGTTCGTCAAGTTCCTGAAGATCGACGTCCGCAGCATGTCCTCCGCGGCGGCGGCCACGCTCGTGAAGCGGTTCTCCGCCGGCAACGCCGCCAAGGTGATTGCCGAGAAGGTGGAATCGGCCGACGCGTTCAAGGATGCCAAGGCGGCGGGCTTCGCACTCTTCCAGGGCTACTACTTCTGCCGGCCGATCACCTGCAAGTCGACCGCGCTGCCGCAGCGCAAGCTGGCCTACATGCAGCTGCTCGCGGCGCTGCGCCAGCCCAACGTCGGCGTGCGCGAAATCGAGGAGATCGTCAAGCACGACGTCTCGCTCAGCTACCGCGTGCTGCGCTGCGTCAACTCGGCGGCCTTCGGGCTGCGCTCCGAGGTCACGTCGATCCGCCAGGCGCTGGTCATGATCGGTATCGCGCCGATCCGGAAGTGGGTGTCGGTGTGGTCGATTGCCGGCCTCACCTCGGGCGGGACGTCGGAGCTGGCCACCGTGTCGCTGCTGCGCGCGCGCTGCTGCGAGCTGCTCGGCGAGAAGCTTGGCGGCCGCGTGGCCGACTCGGAAATGTTCCTGCTCGGGCTCTGCTCGCTGCTCGATGCCATTCTCGATCGTCCGCTGGAGGAGGCGATTGCCGACCTGCCGCTGCCGGCCGACGTCAAGACGGCGCTGCTTGGCGGCAGCAACGTGCCGCGGCAGATCCTCGACGTGGTCATCGCCTACGAGAACGGCAACTGGGACGAGGCGCTCGAGAAGGCACGCGCGCTCGGCCTGAACGAGGACTCGCCGGCCACCGTCTACTCCGAAGCCCTCAAGTGGGCCCGCGAACTGTCGCGCGCGGCCGCCTAGAGTCCGTCGTGCTGACGATGCCCCGCGACACTGCGCCTCGCGAGTTCGAGCCCGGTCCGGCCACCGCCGAGCCGCGTGCCACCGTGCACGTCGCGCGGCAGCCGATTCTCGACGCCCGCGGCCACGTGTTCGGGTACGAGCTGCTGTATCGCGCCACGCAGACCGACACGTCGTGCACGGCGGAAGGCGACCTGGCGTCGGCGCGCGTGCTGACCGACGCGGTGCTCGAAGTGGGGCTCGACACGCTGACCGACGGGCGCCCGGCGTTCCTGAACCTCACCAAGCCGCTCATCACCTCGAAGGTGGCGACGCTGCTGCCGCCGAAGGCGGCCGTGTTCGAGCTGCGCGAAGACGTCGAGGTGGACGACACCGTCGTCGAGGCGTGCCGCGACCTGCATGCCCGCGGCTACCGGCTGGCGCTCGACGACTTCGTGGTCGGATCGGCCGCCGAACAGCTGATGCCGTACGTCTCGTTCGTGAAGATCGACGTGCAGCTCACCGACATGCCGCTGGTGCTGGAGCTGCCGGCGCGCTACAAGCCGCATCGCGTGACGATGGTGGCCGAAAAGGTGGAGACGCGCGAGGTGTTCGAGGCTACGCGCAAGGCCGGCTACGCCCTGTTCCAGGGCTACTACTTCCGCCGTCCGGTCATCCAGACAGGCACGACGCTGCCGGCCAAGCACGCCATCTACATGCAGCTGCTTTCCGAGCTCAACCGCCCCGACTTGACGGTGCGCGAGCTGGAGGCGCTCATCAAGCAGGACGCGGCGCTCAGCCTGAAGGTGCTGCGCTGCGTCAACTCCGCCGCGCTGCCGCTGCGGCGCGAGGTGCGGTCGATTCACGACGCCGTGGTGCTGCTTGGGATCAAGCCGATCCGGCAATGGGCGTCGGTGTGGTGCCTGGCCAGCGTCAACACCGGCGGCAGCCCCGAGCTGGCGACGCTGGCGCTGCTGCGCGCGCGCTCGTGCGAGCTCGTGGCCAGCGACCTCAGCGCCGACACCTCCGAGCTCTTCCTGGTCGGCCTGTGCTCGCTGCTCGACGCGATGCTCGGGCGTCCGATGGAAGAGGCGCTCGAGCATCTGCCGCTGTCGCCGGCCGCCAAGCAGACGCTGCTCGGCGCGCCGAGCCCGATGCGGTCCGTACTGGATTCCATCCTGGCGCAGGAAATCGGCGACTGGGCCGACGTAGACCTGTCGGCCGCCGACGCGGGCGTATCGCCGGCGTCGCTCTCCAATGCCTACATCGGCGCACTTCGCTGGGCACGCGCCCTGACACGGACGGGCGGCCGCTGACCATGCTGCCCGTCAGCCGTCCCCTCAGCAATCCCGTCCTGCAGCCGGCGCTGCACGCCGCCACCATCCGCGACCGGGTGGGCACGCAGGCGCTGCAGGATCTCGCCGTGCTCGCCGCCGGTGTGTGTGATGCGCCCGTCGGGTTCGTCACCCTCACCGACAACAGCCGCCAGGCGCCGGCGGCGCTGCACGGGCTGCCGCGCGCCGACACGCGCTATCTGATCTGCGCCGACGCGGCGATGCGCGAGACGAGCGGCGCCCTGCTCGTGGCCTACACCGCCTCCGATCCGCGGGTCGGCGGGGCGCACATGCTGCTCAACGAGCCGGCCATCCGCTCCTGCGCCGTGGTGGTGCTCGAGTCGGCCGAGGGGCAGCGTATCGGCACGCTGGGCATCGTGGACTTCCGGCCGAAGAACATCTCGGGCGATCAGCTGCGCGGGCTCAACAGCCTGGCGCGACACGCCTCGACGCTCTTCGAGTACACGCTGAGCGCCGACGAGCGCACCGTGGTCGCCGCGCGTCGCAACGAAACGCCCTCTCGCCCGGCCACGCTCGAGTTCGATCAGCGCAACCTGGCCGCGGTGGCCGAAGGGCTGCCCGAGCTCGTCGCCCTCGCCGACCTCGAGGGGCGGCTGTTCCACCTGAACGCGGCGGCCGTGGCCATGACCGGGATTCCGGCCGACGGCGGCGGCAAGCGGCTGAGCGACCTGCATCCGCGCGACCGCCACGCGTTTCTCGAAGCGGGCATTGCCGGCGCGCTGGGTGACGGCTTCTGGCAGGGCGACAACCTGCTGCTCGGCCCCGACGGCGAGCCGCGGCTCGCGTCGCAGGTCATCGTCGTGCCGCGCGACGCCGACGGCCGGCCCGCCTGCCTGGCCACCGTCATCCGCGACGTGTCGGCGCAGCGCGCCCAGCAGGAGCAGCTACGTCTCAGCGAGCACCGCCTGCGCCAGGTGATCGAGCACGTGGCCGACGTGCTCTTCGAGCAGGATCTCGAGGGGCGTTTCACATTCCTCAATCCGGCGTGGTGCGACGCCACCGGCTTCACGCTGGAAGAGAGCCTGGGCCGCCACTTCGTGGAGTTCCTGCACCCCGACGACGCCACCGCGACGCGCGAGGCGTTCGAGGCGCTGCTCGACGACGGCACGGCGCCGGCGATTCAGCCGATGCGCTATCTGACCCGCGACGGCCAGTTCCGCTGGATGGAAGCGCGGGCCCGCCGTCTCACCGACGCCAACGACATGCCGGCCGGCTCCATCGGCACGCTCCGCGACGTGACCGCGCAGCGGGCGATGGCCGAGGAGATCGCGCGCGCGCACCAGCAGGCGCTGCAGTCGTCGGCGATGATGTCCGAGTTCCTGGCCAACATGAGCCACGAGATCCGCACGCCGCTCAACGGCGTGGTGGGGCTCACCAGCATCCTGGCCGAGAGCGACCTCAACGCGGACCAGCGGCAGCTGGTGCTCGGGGCGCAGCAGTCGGCCGAGGTGCTGCTGACGCTGGTCAACGACATCCTCGACCTCTCGAAGATCGAGGCGGGGAGCCTGCTGCTCGACCAGACCGCCTTCGATATCCGCCAGTGGGTCAACGAGGTGGCCGAGCCTGGCTTTGCCAAGGCCCGGAAGAAGGGGCTCGACGTGCGCCTCGACGTGTCGGCGGAGCTGCCGCCCCGCATCGTCGGCGACTCGACGCGCATCGGCCAGATCCTGACCAACCTGATCGACAACGCGGTGAAGTTCACCTCCGCCGGCCGCGTGTCGGTGGTGGCGGTGCCGAGCCAGTCGCCCGACGACAGGCGCATGCTTCGCGTCTCGGTCACCGACTCCGGCATCGGCATCCCGCTCGACAAGCAGACGCTCGTCTTCGAGAAGTACCGGCAGGCCGACGGCTCCAGCACCCGCCGCTACGGCGGCACCGGCCTCGGCCTCGCCATCTGCCGCCAGCTGGCGACACTCATGGACGGCGACATCGGCCTCGAGAGCACCGAGGGGAGCGGCTCCACGTTCTGGTTCGCGATTCCGCTGGCTGCCGCGCCAATCGAGGAGCCGCCGCTCGAGGGCCCCGCCCCGGCGGAGGCGCCGGCTGTCGACCCGCCGGCGACGCCCCGCGCGCTGCTCGTCGAGGACAACCCCACCAACCAGTTCGTGGCGCGCCGCTTCATCGAGAAGGCCGGCTGTGTCGTCGAGGTGGCGAGCAACGGCGCCGAGGCGCTCGAGAAGATTGCCGACGCCGACTTCGACGTCGTGTTCATGGACTGCCAGATGCCGATCATGGACGGCTACGAGGCCACCAAGCGCATCCGGCAGGGACGGCTGTCGAAGGTGCCGATCGTCGCCATGACCGCCCACGCCATGAAGGGCGATCGCGAGCGCTGCCTCGCGGTGGGGATGACGGAGTACCTGTCGAAGCCGCTCAAGCCGGACACGGTGGCGGACATGATCGAGCGCGTGCTGCGGTTACATCGCGAGGCGACGCCTCAGTAAGCGGCGGGCTACGCCTCGCCAGGCAGTGCTTAATTGCCCGCCCTCCGGGCGGGCGTTGGAAGTGGAAGTGGAGTAGGAGCAGCAGATGGCCTACGTAGAGTTCGACGCCGACGAGGTGATGCAGGAGTTCGGCGACGCCAGCGTCGTCAGCGAGCTGGCGGGCATCGTGCGAACCGACCTGGGCGGCTACGCGAGCGATCTGGGCGCGGCGTACGCGGCCGGCAACCTCGAGGACGTGAGGCGCCTCGCCCACGCCATCAAGGGTGCGGCCGGCAACGTGGCGGCGCGGGCCGTGTGCACGCTGGCCGCCGCCATCGACAACGGCCTGCGCTCCGGCGACACCGCCGTAGCGGCGCAGACGCCGGAACTGGTTGCGGCCTGCGGCCGCCTCGAGCGCGAGATCGGTGAGTGGCTCGAGACGTTGGGACAGACCGAAGACGCCACGCGGTAAGGAAAGAAGCTCCATGCACGTGCTCGTGTGTGACGACGACAACGCGACCCGCTTTGCCGTCAAGCGGATGCTGACCCAGCACGTTCCGTGCACCATCTCGGAGTGTGCCGACGGAGTGCAGGCGCTGAAGCTGATCGGCCGGGAGAAGTTCACGTTCATCCTGATGGATATCGAGATGCCGGCCATGAGCGGCATCGAGGTGCTGGAGCTGCTGCGCGAGTCGCCGGCGACCAAGGACCTGCCGGTGATCGTGCTCTCGAACGTCCGCGATGACCGCGTGGTCCGGCATCTCCTGAAGCTCGGGGTGTCCGACTACGTCCTGAAGCCCGCGCGGGCCGAGAAGCTGGTGCCGAAGATCCAGCGTCTGATCAGCATCCTGCCCAAGGAGAAGCCGGCGAAAGAGCACGGCATCCCGCGGGTGTCGGCGGCGCATCCCGGCCTGGTAGTAGACGGCAACCTGGACTTCCGTTTCGTGTTCACCAACGAGCTCCAGCGCTACGGCGCGGTGCTCGAGTGCGACTCGGGCGCGGCGGCGCTGGCGGCGTTCCGCGACGCCGACGCACACATCGTCTTCGTGGGTCGCGAGCTGGGCGTCGTGGGCGCCGAGCTGCTGGTTCGCAAGCTGCGCGAGGCGCGCGGCGCCGAGGGGCTGCGCGTCGTCGGACTGGTGGACGAGCACACCGACCCCTCGTTCAGGAGAATGTTCGACGCGGTGATGCCGCGCACCTTCGATACCCAGCAGCTGCACGAGGCGCTGCGTCCGTTCGTCGTGGTGCCGGGGCCGATGACGGCGCTCTCGATCGTCGTGCCCGATCTGGCCGAGCTCGTGCTGGGCGCCGCGGGCCAGGTGTTCGGCATGATGCTCGACGCCGACGTGGCGACGATCGAGCCGCAGTCCACCGTGGTGGCCGCGGCGTCCGCGCACGTGGACCTGACCCTCGAGGATCGATTCACCATTCGTCTCGGCGTCCACATGGGCGTCGTGGCGGCCACCGCGGTGGCGTCGCGCATGACCGGTGCCGATCCCTCCAAGGTCAGCGACGAAGACCGCGCCACCGTGGCCGGCGAGGTGAGCAATCTCCTGATGGCCCGGCTGCACGCCAGCTTCAGCGAGCGCTCGCTCAAGAGCCAGGTGTCGACGTCGGTGCTGGCCGGAGGCGGCCAGGTGTCTCAGCCCCAGGACGGCGAGGGGCTGCTCATCGGGCTGGCGATCTCCGGAGCCGGCGAGTTCTTCGTGTCACTGCTGGCCCGGAACCAAGCGCCGGCCGAGACGCCGGTCGCCGAGACACCGGCGCCCACGGCGGCATAAGAGGCGGAGAGGGCGGAGAGGGCGGAGAAGGCGGAGTAGGCAGAGTAGGCAGAGTAGGCAGAGTAGGGAGCTGTGGAGTTCCCAGGGTTTTGTGGACACCCCGTCACCGCGGTTTCTGGGCCGCTTCGAACTGCTCCGGGCTCATGAGCTTGATCCGATCCCGTGGACGGATTGTCTGCGCCGGTTATGGTGAGTGTGAATCCTCACCCACGAAAGAGCCGTCGGGTGCTTTGATGAAACTGTCGCTCATGGGCAAGTAGGCTCTCCAGCCGCCATCGTCAATGCATCCGAGGACCCGCACGGCACCCTCAGGTGTTGCGTCCCAATGGGCGTCGATATCGACGTAGTAGCGCGTTCCAGATGCTCCCACGACCTCAAAGCTCCGCTTTGGTGCGTCTACCAGCGCGCGAAGCTGATCGTAGGACCAATTCCGATATTTCGCGAGTTCCACCGAGACAATCTCGCGGGCTTCAGTCTTGTTCACGGCCAACGCTCCAACGCGCTTTCAGCTCGCGGTCGTCTTTCCGCAGGCGGGTGAGCTCTTCGCGCTCCGCCGTCGTCAGCCCAGTCTTCCCGTGCGTCCGATCGGCCCGCGCCCGCTCGACCCAGGTCCGGAGATTGGACTCGGTCAGATCCAGATCGCGCGCGGTCGCCGGGAATGCTCTTGCCCTCGTCGAGCACCAGCCGAACCGCCTGCGCCTTGAAATCGTCATCGAAGCGCGGCGCGGCCGGCGCGTGGGAGTGTCTGCCATCGGTCGGGACATCGTATTCACCTTTCGGAAGATGTCCACCGAACCGGATCAAGCTCCACGTCCCCCACTCCGCCCACTCTGCCCACTCCGCTCTCTCCGCCCTCTCCGCCCTCTCCGCCCTCTCCGCCTCAAGTATCATGAGGCCGTGACCGCCTTGCTCCGGCACCTCCGTGCGCTCGCGAGCCGCTACGCGCTCGCGGTCGCCGTGTGCCAGGTGGCCGTCGTCTTCTCGGCCACGAGCGTGCTGGCCGCTTCGACGCCGTCTAACGCCCTGCACGTGACGGCCGACGAGGAGTGCAGCTGCGACCACTCGGCCGGCGTGATGTGCCCGATGCACCGGCGAAGCAGCTCGCGTCCCGCGCCCGCCAACGCGCCTCGGTGGTGCAAGGGCGTGGACGGCTCCTCGTATGCCCTGGTGCCGGCCCTCGGCACTCTCGCGCTGCCCGCACGTGTCGCGCGGCTCATGCCTGCCGCCACAGCGCCCGCTGCTCCGGCACCCCGCAGGGAAGCGCCGCGTCCTGTCGCCCGCCCGCCCGATAGTCCGCCCCCCCGCACCTGACCCTTCGCTGCCAGAGTAGGCAGAGAAGGCAGCGAAGGCAGCTGCCATCTCCGCCTCCAACATCTTGTCTTCGGGGGCGATCGAATCATGGGGATCTGGAGACCGATCCGCGCGGCCGCGCGCGCAGCGGCATGCGCGGCGCTGCTGGCGCTGCTGGCGCTGCCGGCAGCCGCGCAGGAAACCATCAACTTCGGCAGCGTGAGCGGTCGTATTGCCGACGAGCAGGGCGCCGTCGTGCCCGACGCGCGTGTCGTCGCGCGGCAGATCGACACCAATCAGGCGGCCGAGCAGCTCTCGGACGGCTCCGGCCGCTTCCGCTTTCCGTATCTGCGGGTGGGCCGCTACGAGATCGTCGTGAGCCGGGCCGGGTTTGCCGATGCGACGCGCGCCGTCACGGTCAGTATCGGCTCGGCGTTCGAACTGCCGATGACGCTCCGCGTGGCCGGCCTCGACACGACGGTCAGCGTGTCGGCGGATGCGCCGCTCATCGAGGCTGCCCGAAGCCAGATCGCCGGGACGGTGTCGCAGGCCGAAGTACAGAGCCTGCCGCTGAACGGCCGTAACTTTCTCGACCTCGCGCTGATGATTCCCGGCGTGTCGCCGACCAACATCGGCAGCACGCAGCTCTTTGCGGAAACCTCAGCGGTGCCGGGGCAGGGCATCTCGATTGCGAGCCAGCGCAATCTCTCGAACAACTTCATCGTGGACGGCCTGTCGGCCAACGATGATGCGGCGGGCCTCAGCGGCATCCCCTACGGGGTGGACGCCGTCGAGCAGTTCCAGGTGGTGACGTCGGGGGGCCAGGCCGAGCTCGGCCGCGCCCTTGGCGGGTATATCAGCGTGGTGACGAAGAGCGGCTCCAACGCCGTGCACGGAACGACGTACGGCTTCTTTCGCGACGACGCCCTGAATGCCGCCAACGCGCTCTCGGGCGCGAAGCTGCCGATGGATCAGCAGCAGTACGGCGCCAGCCTCGGCGGCCCGCTGGCGCGCAACCGAACGTTCTATTTCGCCAACGTCGAGCAGCGGCTGCTGGACCAGTCCGGGTTGGTCACGATTGGCCCGGCGGACGTGGCCGCGATCAACGCCCGGCTCGGGCAGGCAGGCTACCCGGGCTCGCCGATCAGCACCGGCGTGTACCCGAATCCCGTGCACAGTGCGAACGTGCTCGGCAAGGTCGATCATCTGGTGGGGCTGTCGGACCAGCTCACCGTTCGTTACAGCTTGTACCACGTCACCTCGGACCGCTCGCGAGGGTCGGGGGCTCTCAACGCGTCCTCCGCGTCGGCCGGGCTCGACAACGTGGATCAATCCGTGGCGGTCGGCAACACCTGGACCCTGTCGCCGGCCACCGTCAACGAAACGCGCGCGCAGTTCGCGCACGGCGACTTGAAGGCGCCGCCGACCGATGCCATCGGGCCGGCGGTGAGCATTGCGGGCGTGGCGAGTTTCGGCACGTCGTCGGGAAGTCCAACCCGGCGGCAGAACGGCATGTCTCAGGTCGTGAACAACCTGTCGCACCAGGCCGGCGCGCACGCGCTGCGCGCCGGTGCCGACCTCGTGTTCAACGACGACACCATCACGTATCCGCGGTCTGCGCGCGGCAGCTACGCGTTCTCGTCGCTGGCGAACTTCCTCGCCGGCACCTACAGCGGGTTCACGCAGACCTTCGGTGATCCCGTCGTGTCGCAGACCAGCCCCATCGTTGGCGTCTACGCGCAGGACGAATGGCGGGCTGGATCGCGCCTCACCCTCAACCTGGGGCTGCGATACGACCTGCAGTTCCTCGAGACGATTCAGACCGACACCGATAACGTGTCGCCGCGAGCCGGCTTTGCCTGGACTCCGACGGCCTCGCACGCGCTGGTCGTGCGCGGCAATGCCGGACTCTTCTTCGACCGGGTCCCCCTGCGCGCCGTGGCCAACGCCATCCTCTCGGCGGGCAATACCACGGAGCTGGCGGGCCTGCATCAGCCCAACGTCTCGGGCCTCATTCCCACGCAGGCGGGCGCGCCCGTGTTTCCCACTATTCTGTCCGCGCAGCTGCTCACGACCACGCTGGTGGACTTCACGACGATGAACCGGGATCTGCAGAATGCCTCTTCTCGCCAGGCCAGCCTGGAGGTGGAGCGGGCCTTCGGGCGCGGCACCACGGTGAGCGCCGGGTATCAGTACGTGCGCGGCCTCCGTCTGCTCATGTCGGTCAATCAGAACGTCCCGACCTGTGCGGCAGCCGGTACCAACAACGGCTGCCGGCCCAACACCGGCTATCGCAACAACAGCCAATACTCGTCGGCGGGCGACTCCAATTACCACGGACTCCACCTGTCGCTGGTGCAGCGTCCCGTGGGGTGGGCGATGGCGCGCGTGAGCTACACCCTGTCGAAGTCGATGAACGATCTGGGCGAGGCCTTCTTCAGCTCGCCGATCGATCCGACGGACATCCGGCGAGACTGGGGGCGGTCCGACGACGATCAGCGTCACCGTCTGGTCGTCAACGGGACGCTGAGCGCTCACGGCTATCAGCTGAGCGGACTGCTGCAGTACTACTCGTCGCTTCCGTTCAACAGCACCTCGGGCGTGACCAGCCTCCAAGGGACTGCTGGCAGGCCGTTCGCTGGCGGCGCGCCGAGCACGGCCAACTTCGATGTCCGGACGGCGTCGTTCATCCCGCGCAACGCCGGCACGGGCAGCGATTTCTTCGGCCTGACGCTCCGGGCGAGCCGCTCGTTCACGGTGAGAAACGGTGCTCGACTCGAAGGGCTCGTCGAGGTACTCAACCTGACCAATCGCGTCAACAACCTGACCCGCAACACCAACTTCGGCCCCGGGGCGTACCCCTCGAGCCCGTCGTCGGCGTTCAATCGGATCACCGCGGTCGGTGATCCGCGAAGCGTCCAGCTCGGGCTGCGCCTGACCTTCTGATACCGGGGCGGGTGCTCGTCAGATTCTGAGCAATTCCCGGCAGGCGCTGCTAGGATGCGCGCGAGTGCGGCTACTATTAGACCAATGTCTCCGTCGGCCCCGCAGCCAGCAACCGCACCGGCTGCGATCTACACCCCCGAACAGAACCCGGCGCTCCTCGTGAGGCTCGGCGCCTGGACGTTCCGGCAGCGATCGTGGCTGCCCGTGCCGCTCGGACTGGCCGTCGTGGGGTTCCGCAGCGGCCAGGTGGACGGGATGTGGCCGGTGGCCGCCGGCGTCGCCATGGTGGTGGTGGGCGAGCTGATGCGGTTCTGGGCCGTGCGCCACATCGGAACCATCTCGCGCACGCGCACTTCGACCCGGCAGGGGCCGCTCATCATGTCGGGGCCCTTCCGCATGGTGCGCAACCCGTTGTATCTCGGGAATTGGATGATCTGGAGCGGGCTGGTGCTGGTATCGCGGCTCGTGTGGATGCTCCCGATCGCGTGGGCCGTCTTCGCGCTGCAGTACGGCACGATGGTCATCTGGGAGGAAGCGCGGCTGCGCACGAAGTTCGGGCGCCAGTACGATCGCTACGCGCTCGACGTGCCCCGCTGGGTGCCGGCCCGGCCCAACGATCTGGCGCCGCTCCAGACACGGCATCCCTGGCGCGCCGTGGCGTTCAGCGAGCGCGGCACCATCATGGCGATCATGCTGGTCGCCTCACTTCTCGCGGTCAAAGCCCTCATCGGCTAAGGAGTGACGGCAGCAGCTTCGACTGACGGAGCTGCTCGTACGGAAGAGGCGGAGAGGGCGGAGAAGGGGGGTACATCAACGTTTTTGCCCACCCCGCCGTCTGACGCTATGTGGGTACACTCTCAACCGTGCGCAAGCGTGCAGGGCTGATCACTGCCGTTGTCGTCGCGGCCGGTCTGGGCGCCGCCGCGGCCCCGTCTGCGGGCCTGAAGCTGCCGGCGTCGCCGCTCACCGAGGACGAGCGCGTTCTGCACGCCCTCAACCGGCTGGGCTACGGGCCGCGTCCCGCCGATGTCGCCCGCGTGCGGCAAATGGGGCTCGACGCCTACCTCGAGCAGCAGCTCCATCCGGAGCGCCTGCCCGCCGACACGGTGCGGACCGCGCTTGCCGGCTACACGGTGCTCGATGCGGCGACGTCGCAGCTGGTCCGCGACTACCCGCAGCCCACGCAGGAGATGCGCCGGCAGATCGCCAGCGGCGACCTCACCCGTCGCGAGCTGCGCGAGCAGATGCCCATGGGGCGCCGTCCGCCCGCCATCACCGCGCAGCTCCAGGCCGCGGCCGTCACGCGCGCAGTGGTCAGCGACGCTCAGCTCGAAGAAGTGATGGCGGCGTTCTGGTTCAACCACTTCAACGTGTTCAGCCAGAAGGGCGCCGTGCGCTGGATGGTGCCCGCCTACGAGCGCGAGGCCATCAGGCCGCACGTGCTCGGCAAGTTCCGCGATCTGGTGCTGGCCACGGCGCGGCATCCCGCGATGCTCTTCTATCTCGACAACTGGATGAGCACGCGCGCGGACCTCGTGATGCCGCGCGGCCCCAATGCCGGCCGCACCGCCGGTCTCAACGAAAACTACGCGCGCGAGCTGATGGAGCTCCACACGCTGGGTGTGGACGGCGGCTACACGCAGCAGGACGTCACCGAGGTGGCGCGCTGCTTCACGGGCTGGACGATCGATCGGCCACGCGAAGGCGGCTCCTATCTGTTCCGGGCGCGAGCCCACGACCCCGGCAGCAAGCACGCGCTCGGGCAGACGATTCCCGCCGGCGGCGGCGAGCAGGACGGGGAACGCGTCATCGACATCCTGGTGCACCATCCCTCGACCGCGCGCTTCATCTCCACCAAGCTGGCGCGCCACTTCGTGAGCGACGAGCCGCCGCCCGCGCTGGTGGACCGCATGGCGGCCACGTTCCGCTCGACCGACGGCGACATTCGCGCGGTGATGACGGCGCTGGTCACCTCGCGCGAGTTCTGGTCGCGCGAGGCGTATCGCGCCAAGATCAAGACGCCGTTCGAGGTAGTGGTGAGCGCCGTGCGCGCGCTCGACGGCCGCCTCGAGATGGCGCGCGGCCGGGCGGGCGGCGGATTCCCCACCGGCGGTGGCCTCGAGCTGGCGCGAGAGGTCGGCAGGCTGGGGCAGCCGCTCTACGAGGCGCAGCCGCCCACCGGATATCCCGACCGCGCCGAGTCGTGGGTGAACACGGGCGCGCTCCTCGGCCGGATGAACTTTGCGCTGGTGCTCGCGCACAACCGCTTCCGCGGCGCGCCGGTTGATCTCAACGGCCTGACGGGATCCGCGGATCGTTCGCAGCCGGCGCAGGTGCTCGATGCGCTGCTGACGGCCGTGCTGCACGGCGCCGCTACGCCGCAGACACGCGGCGTGCTGACGGCGCAGCTCGCGAGCCCGGAGATCACGCGGACGACCGGTGACGACCGCGTGGCGAGCGACACGGACGTCGAGAAACTCGCGGCGCTCGTGCTCGGGTCGCCCGAGTTCCAGAGGAGGTGAGGATGCACCGGTGCACGCGGCGATCGTTCGTCAAAGGCGGCGCGCTGGCGCTGGTGGCGCTGGGGACAGCGCCGCGCTTCGTGGTGCGCACGGCGCTGGCACAGGCGCGCGCGGCGCGATCGAAGGTGCTCGTGGTGATCTTCCAGCGCGGCGCGGTGGATGGGCTGAGCATGCTGGTGCCGCACGGCGACCGCGACTACTACGGCGCGCGCGGCAGCATCGCCATCGGCCGGCCGGACGCGGGGGCCGAGGGCGCCATCGATCTCGACGGATTCTTCGGGCTGCACCCGTCGCTCTCGGGCTTGAAGCCGCTGTGGGACCAGCGGCGCCTGGCCGCGGTGCACGCCGTGGGCTCGCCGGACACGACGCGGTCGCACTTCGACGCGCAGGACTACATGGAGTCGGGGACTCCCGGCGTGAAGAGCACCGAGGACGGCTGGCTGGCGCGCGGGCTGGCCGCCCAGGCGGAGCCGCAGGCGTCGCCATTCCGCGCGGTGGCGCTCGGCCCCGCGCTGCCGCGCGTGCTGCGCGGCGACGTCGGCGCGGTGGCGATGACCAGCCTGGCCGAGTTCGACGTGCGCGAGGCGGCGGCGCTCGCCGGCGGCTTCAACGCCAGCAAGGGCTTCGAGTCGCTCTACGAGCACGGCGTGCGTGACCTGCTCTACGGCACCGGCCGCGAGACTTTCGACGCCGTGAAGATGCTGAAGGCCGCGGCGCCGCAGCAGATCCAGCCCGCGAATGGCGCCATGTACCCACGAGGAAAGTTCGGCGAGAGCCTGCGGCAGATCGCGCAGCTGATTCGCGCCGACGTCGGCCTCGAGGTGGCGTTTGCCGATGTGAACGGGTGGGATACGCACGCCGCGCAGGGCAACGAGCGCGGCCAGCTGGCCACGCGGCTCAAGGAGTTTGGCGACGGGCTCGCGGCGCTCGATCGCGATCTCGGCGACCGCATGCGCGACGTGATGGTGCTCACCATGTCGGAGTTCGGGCGGACCGTGCGCGAGAACGGCAACCGTGGCACCGACCACGGGCACGCCACCGCGATGTTCGTGGTGGGCGGCGGCGCGCAGGGCGGCAAGGTCTACGGGAAATGGCCGGGGCTCGCACGCGAGCAGCTGCACGAAGGACGCGACCTCGCCGTGACCACCGACTTCCGGAGCCTTTTCGCGGAGGTGGCCGTGCGGCACCTCGGCACGCCCGCCGACCCACTCTTCCCGGGCTTCAAGAACAGCGGCTACCCGGGAATTCTGTCGTAGGGGCCGCCTTCAGGCGGCCCGTGGCGGCCTACGTACGTGGGGGCCGCCTTCAGGCGGCCCATGGCCGTCTACGTAGTGGGGGCCGCCTTCAGGCGGCCCGTGGCCCGTGGAACCGCTGGCCACGTGCGGTGTCTCATCAGGCGTGCGCCCACTTGTCTTCAGTGTCGTTGGCTGCCTGCTGGTCGTGGCTTTCGTGTCGGGCCAGAGCGCTCCCGCGTTCGAGGTCGCATCGATCAAGCGCAGCCCCGACGCGCCATTCAGCTTTCCGGGGTTGATGCTGCAGCCGGGCGGTCGCGCCACCTCGCCCGGCACCAACGCCCGTCAGCTCGTGCTGGTCGCGTACGGGCTTCAGGATCTGCAGGTCGTGGGCGGGCCGCAGTGGATGTCGGGCGACCTCTACGCCATCGACGCGCGTGCGGGGGCAAACGCCACGCGCGCCAGCGTCAGGCTCATGCTGCAGGCGCTGCTGAAGGAGCGCTTCCAGCTCGCCGCGCATCTCGAGAAGCGTGACCTGCCGGCGTTCTCGCTCGTGCTCGCGAATCGGGACGGCCGGCTTGGTCCGCGTCTCCGGCGTTCGGGCGCCGACTGCGCGCCGATTCAGGCGCCGCCCGGCGTGCCGCCGCCCCCACCGCCGCCACCGGGGCCGGGTCCGGACTTCACGCCGGTGCTGGCACAGGAGCCGCTCGGGCCGACGTGTGGCTACATCTCGTTTCCGGGTTGGGTGTCGGGCCGCCGCTTGACGATGGCGCACTTCGTCAACGCGCTCACGCAGCTCACGCGGCGGCCGGTGGTGGACGACACCGGATTGGCCGGTGAGTTCGATCTTGACGTCACGTTCATGCCGGATCAGCCGGTGATCCTGAACGGTGGCGCCGCGCCGCCGGCGCTGTCGCAGTCGGATCGTCCGCCGCTGTTCACCGCCATTCAGGAAGATCTGGGCCTGAAGCTCGAGCCGCGGCGACGCGATGTGGATGTGCTCGTGATCGATCGCATCGAGCGGCCAAGTGAGAATTGACGGCGACATTTGGGATTCGCTGCCGCCCGCCCGGAGGGCGGGCAATTAGGCACTGTCCCAGCGAGGTGGAGCCTCCATGTTTGTAGATTCGGGCGAAGCCTCGCTGGGCTTGACATAGGCGCGCTCGAGGCGTATCCCTAAGGCATCGACAGCCGTGACTCGGAAGTGAGGGTCACAGAGAAGGAGAGAGGTTGTCATGGAGGTCCCACCGGGCTCGTAAGGCGCACCGGCAGCACGCACCATCCGCACTACGCTGACCGGAGCGCGAGGCTCAGCCGCAACATCATAATCCTGGCTCTTGCCGGGACGCGTGACAGGCTCACGCACTGAAACGCCCGAGACACGTCGTCCGACATGTCCGGGCGTTTCGCCGTTTCACGCCGCTAGACGATGCGGGCCGGCGCCGGCCGCAGCTTGTGGTAAATGAAGAGCAGGACCACCGCGCCCAGCGTGGACATCAGGAACCCGGCCGGTTCGCCTGGTCCGTAGAGTCCCACCGCGCGTCCGATGAACCCGCCGATCACGGCGCCGGCCATACCCAGCAGCGCAGTGATAATGAAGCCGCCGGGATCCCGCCCCGGCATCAACAGCTTCGCGATGATGCCTACCACGAGACCGAACAGAATCCAGCCTAGTACGCCGAACATAACTCCTCCTCTTGCGCGTCCCGATCACGGAAGCCGTAGCACTTGCCCCGGCTCGATCAGAGCGGGATCGCTCAGCTGGTCCTTGTTGAGGTTGAAGATCTTGATGTAGTCCGCCGCGTTGCCCAGATGGTCCTTGGCGATACGGCTCAGCGTGTCGCCGCTTTTCACCGTGTACGTCTTGCTCGACGGTGCGGCCGCGGGCGCCGTCGTCTTCCCTCCGTTCGACGGTCCGCCGGTGACGCGGATGTCGGCGACGACATCCTTCTGCCACGTCGGAATCGTCTTGATGGCGTCCCAAATCTGGTTCTTTTCAGCTTCAGTGGCCACGGTGCCGTTGAAGTAGAGCTTGCCGTCGCGCTCATCCGTCGTGCCATGGAACTTGCCTTCCGCGGTCTTGAGCGCCCACTGATACATTCCTTTGAGACTCACGAGCTACCTCCTGCGTTCTGGATCTTCCCGCCCCCGCACGTATGTGCACGTTCCGCGCCGGAACGCCCGCAGCGCGATTCAGCTGGCGCCGATACACCAGGCATGGTGCAGAAGGTGCTGATTCTCACTGTCCTGGCGACTCTGCCTGTGGTTGCCGCGTGCGGCGGCGCCGCCAAGGCGGAGGAAAAGCCCGGCAGTCGAGCCACGGTGGCCGTCGAGGGGACGACCTATGCGGTGAGCGACGTGAAGTTCGCCTATCACCCGGGTGAGGACGGCTACTTCCGTATCGAGGGCGACGACGCCAGGCACGTGCACGAGGATTGTGTGCCCGGCGTGAGCAGCGGCCTGGCGCTCTACGGCAATCTGCCATCGGGCGTGAACTCGCCGGTGGAGTTGAGCGAGAAGGAAGTGCCGTTCGAGTTCTCGGGTGACGGCGACGACCGCAACCTGTGCTTCGTCGGGTCGAAGGGGCTGCTCGGTGTCGAGAAGGGGACCGTGAAGTTCGGCCGCGTCTTCGGCGGCGCCATCGCGTTCACGTTCTCCGGCGACTTCAAGCGCTTCGACGGTGAAGGTGGCGAGTCCGAGTCGACCGTGCACGCGTCTGGCAGCGGCACGGCGACCATCAGATAACGTGCTCGCTTGTCCGTCAGGCCTCGCATCAACCGCAGTGCACACCTTCGGGGGCGCCATCTGCTGTATGCGGAGTAAGGCTGCCGGTTGGTAGCAGAAGAACTCGTTTCATCGTAGGCTCAACGCCATCTGCCTTGCGTAAGCGCCCCAATCCTTGTACGCGCGAATGTCTGCCTTGCTGACCTTAGGAGCCCCAGGGGTCGCCATGAGTTTCTCGCGCAACACGTACATGGTCTGCCCAATCGACTGAGCAAGAGCGTAGCGCCCCCGCAGCGGAACCAGTCTTGAGTCCATGAAGCCTCGGGCAATGAGTTGGTGTCCTCGCCTGCGATTCTCATCCCAGAAGTAGCGTTCTCTCTGGTTCGCAGGGTGAACGGTGCCCGTCTCATAGTCCATCGCCCATGCATTGAAGTCGGTGACCAATCGTTCGAAGAGCGACGGCGAGACAGTGGTCAAGTCGAGATCAGATGCATCTGAGAATGGTGCGCCAAGCCTTCCCGGATCTAGCGCTTGGCCCAATCTGGCGCTCCCTACGACGGTGATCTCCTTCGGGTCGATTCCGAGTCGAGATGCCAACCACGTGCGCATGTACTCATACAGTGCCGGGTTAGCGCGGAATGCGAAAGGGATACCTTCAGAAAGCCACAAACGCGCCACTGCCATTCGGACCTGAGTGCTCCCCGAAGTGCATATTCGAGCGAGCTCTGCAGCGGCGGGGTACGTATCTCGAAGCGCACCCAATTCTGGGTGAACACTAAATGGCTGCATGAGTCAGTTCTGTTCGGAGCCCCTGATGAAGTCCTCGGAGCGCATGACGATCGTAAAGTCGTACGAGATGGGCTGTGCGGCGACGTACTTTATCCTGCGCCGACTCGCTGACGTCAAGTGGTTGCGGATACTTTAGCCTCGCGATCACACTCGCCGCCTGACGGACCGAAAGAGTAGCTGCCGGCACGCCGAGCCGGCGGCAAGCTTCCGTAAAGCCAGTCATTCCGGTTCCGTAATACGCCACCCTAAGGTACAGAGCAGGAATGTCAGTTCTGGGGACTGCTGAATGAACTAAAGTAGCCAACCCAATCTCACGCAGTTTGCGCTTGGCAGTGCGTTCGAATCGCCCCGTCAATACCCTGACCAATTGCATCTCGATAGTGCTGGCTCCCTCTCGTTTGTCGGTCGCTAGTCTTCTCCACGCAGCCCTGCCAACAGCGATAGGGTCTACGCCTCTATGCTTGAAAAATCTGTGATCTTCGGCGGTAATGAGAAGCGCCTGGGCGACGATAGCAGGCGTCGAAGACGGGTGACAGAGATGAAGCGTATGAAGATGTAGGAGCTCGACTCTCAAGTGAGCCCACTCGCGGCGTAGTGCGACACGCGCCGCCAAGGAAATCAGCCAGCCAAGTAATGCCATACGTCATTCAGCAGCCTAACGTCCACGTTCGCCCGCGGCTGCTCATGATCGCACCGAGGGCCGTCGAGTGCAACGCGAAGGTGTCGGCTGTTTCGCTTCAAATCGAACGAGTCAAGCTCGGGATGCACCGTGAACGGTTGCAGCGGCGGCATGTCGACGAGGCCTGCCTGCCGGAGGTGATCGGCGGCGGCGATCCGGCCTGGAGCGTGAACTCGCCGGTGGAGTTGAGCGAGAAGGAAGTGTTGTTCGAGTTCTCGCGTGACGGCGACGACCGCAACCTGTGCTTCGTCGGGTCGAAGGGGCTGCTCGCTGTCGAGAAGGGGACCGTGAAGTTCGGCCGCGTCTTCGGCGGCGCGATCGCGTTCACCTTCACCGGCGACTTCAAGCGCTTCGACGGTGAAGGCGGCGAGTCCGCGTCGACCGTGCACGCATCGGGCAGCGGCACGGCGACGATTGAATAGGCCGCCTAGGGCCAGGGCGTCGACGAGCCCGTTGCCGGGCGCTTCGATCCGAGCAGACCGGGAAAACTCGCGCGTTTCTACGGCACCACGAACAGGGCTGGCCGGTTGGACGTCGCTTCCTTCGAGTTCAGCTCCAACTCCTTCGTGCTCTGCCCGACGTACTTGAGCGCCAGCGTCACGAGGTTCCGCCCGGCGACCTTCTCGGCCTGCAGGTAGGCGGTGACGTCCAGTTCGTACCATCGCGGAGTCGTGGAGTTCGTCACGATGGTGACCACGGAGAGCGCGCCTGCACCCACGGGCGGCTTGTTGTTCCAATTGATGCCGGTCTCCGACCAGCTCGTGTCGGCCACCGGATAGACGGCGGTCTGGATCACGTTGGTCGTCGTGCCGCTGATCGCTCCGAACACTCGGAGCTTCGCATCGGAGATCGTGGGAACGCTCGTCAGATCGAACTTCAAATACGCCCAGCGTTGGTTGCTGCTGGTGTTGCCCCAGTGGACGATGAGCTCATTGACGGTGCCCAGATTGGCGTTGGGCGTCGACGACCTGACAAAGGCGTCGGCCGCAGGGGCGACGGAGGCCGTCACCTTCACGGTGATGCCAGCGGTCGTGACCACAGCGCCGAGATTGTCCCGAGCCACGGCCGTGATCACGTATGAGCCCGGCTCCACGCCTGACCACACCACGCTATACGGGCTCGTCGTGTCCAGGCCCAGGCTCGTCGCGCCCTGGAAGAATTCGACCTGCGTCACGAGCCCGTCCGAGTCGGACGCGCTTGCCGACACCGTGATGGTCGCCGGCGCCGCGAATTGGGTGTTTGCGGCCGGTGAGGTCAGCACCACGGAAGGCGGAGCATTGACGGTCACCGACACCGGCGCGGACGTGACGGCAGCGCCCGAGTCGTCGATCACCTTCGCGGTCAGAGCGTACGTGCCTGCCGCCGCTCCTGACCATGTCATCGCGTAGGGCGCGCTCGACGCCTGACCGATCTTCGTCGCCCCGGCATAGAACTCGACCAGCGACACTGTGCCGTCCGGATCGCTGGCCGCGGCGCTCACGGGGATGTTCGATGGAACGGTAAAGACCGTTCCCGAGGCGGGACTGGTCAGCGCCACCGCGGGTCCGACGTTACCGATCTGGACCGTCGTGGAGACGGGCGCCGACAACGTGGCCCCGTCGTTTACGATCAGCGTCACCGTGAAGGTGCCGAGCGCGGCGTATCGATGCGTCGGCGACACGCCGCTTCCCGTACTGCCGTCACCGAAATTCCACGCGTAGGTCAAGGCGTCGCCTTCGGGATCGGTCGATGCCGCCCCGCTCATGCTGATGTCCGCCAAGCGTGTGCCGGTGTAGGGGCCGCCCGGGTGTGCGGTCGGAGCCTGGTTGACCACGTTCACAGTGGCGGTCACGGGCGTCGAATTCGCCATGCCGTCGTTCACGATCAGCGTGACCGTGAAGGTGCCGGCGGTCGCGTATGCGTGCGCCGGCGCGGCGCCCGTCCCCGTGGCCCCGTCGCCGAAGTTCCACAGGTACGTCAGCGACTGACCATCCGGATCGCTCGACGCGGCGCCCGTAAAGGCAATCGCGGCATTGCGCACACCCGAGTAAGGACCACCGGCGTTCGCCGTCGGTGGCTGGTTGGGAGGTGTCTCCTCGTAGTAGGCGAACCACGCCGGCTCGGGGCTTGTCCCGCCGTTCGGGTTGGTGACGGTCACCATGACGAACGTAGCGACGTGTGGTGGTGTCACGCCGTGAAGTACGGTGCCGCCTTCCTCGACGACAACATCCGTCGCGGGAACGTCGTCGAACGTCACTGTCGCGCCATCCACGAAGCCGGAGCCGGTGATCTGAAACGGCGTGCCGCCGGTGGTGGGACCTGAGTAGGGATCCAGCCAACCCACCGTGGGCATCTCCAGCTGCTGGACGACGACCACTTCCGATCCGAGCCACACCTGATACGTGGTTGGCTCACCATCCGGGGAGTTGGGAATCTGGACATCCAGAGTGCCTGGACCGACGCCGCTGTATGTGGCGACCTCCCCGTAATTCTCGCGAGTTCCCTGAATCAGCAACGCCGTCCAGAACGTGTCGGCCGGCACGACGATCTCTACCGGCACGGAGCCGCCGTTCATGGGCACCTGGGTGACCGTTGACGTGAGCGACACGGCCGTCGCCACGAACACACCGCCGACGGTAATGCCCTCCTGCAGGATCTCCGTGCCGCCATTGAACGCGATCGCGCTGCCGTCGGCGCTCATCGACGAGCCGGTGGCGTTGTCGTCGCGGGAGCCGTCGGTGCGAACGCTGATATCAAATGAGGCCGAGAGCTGGCGGTCGATCGCATAGACGTTCCAGCGCTCGGTCCCGCCGCCATCGATCTCGTAGCCCATGAAGGACACGAAGCGACCGTCCGCGCTGATGGCCGCGCCGTCTGCATACGCGAAGGCGGTGCTGACGTGGGTGAGCTGCAGCCGCGTGTTCGTCGCCGTAGCGATGTCGTAGACGAAGACATCGGCGAATTCATCGGCGTCGCCGGGCACGAGATTCGGCGCGGTGCTGGTGTAGGCAAGCTGCCCGTTGTCGCTGAAGTCGGGCGCCATGCTGAAGGCGTTTACGTCTCCAGAGCCCGGCAGCGGACGATCCAGGCGTGTCGACGTTCCCAGCGTGCGGTCGTGGAAGTAGACACGGTTGCCGAGCGGGGTGCCGTTCTCGTCGACTGCGCCGGCGGAAAATGCGACGTAGCGCGCGTCGTTGGTGATCGCGACGCTGGAGATCCACACGAGCAGATCGCCTTCGATCGCGCCCATCTCGATCCCGGTCGTGGTGACGCTTCCGGGTTCGTCGAACACGCCGTCCTGGTCCGCATCCCGATCGCGCAGCCACAGCAGCGTGCCGCCCGCGATGCGGAAGTCGGCCGAGAACAGCACGAAGCGGCCATCGCCACTGAGCCGCGCTGACAACGTTGCGCAGTTGCAGTTCAGACGCTGGCCGGAGGGCCCGACGGTGACGAGCGACGTGACGCCAGTGACGAGGTCGCGGACGAACAGATCCGGGACGCCGTTGACATCGGTCGGATCGAGATTCGACGCCGATGACTGAAACACGACATGACGGCCGTTCGCCGAGATCGCCGGCGTGTGGCTGGCCCCGTCTCCCTGGGTGCCGTTCGTCGTGACGCTCACGCGCTGCAACGCCCCGGTCTGTCGATCGCGCACGAAGGCATCGAAGGTGCCATTGGTGTCGCTGGCGACGAGTGTCCGGTTCGAATCGAAGACGAGGAACCGGCCGTCGGCGCTCATGCTGCGCTGATGCGTGACGCTGAAGCCGGGGAACGCGCCCGCCGCCTGCTCCGCATCGTCGCGGATCACGCCGGTCCAGGGCGACGGCGTCTGGGCACTGACCGCGTGTGCCGACAGCAGAATCAGCACCAGCGCGCTCGTCGCCACACCGCACCAGTTGCGGTTCTTCAACCTCATTGTCAGCCCCTCGGCCTAGGAGGCGGATCGATCCGCCAGAGGGGTGTATCGGCACATCGCTGCGGATCATGCGAGCGGGCCGAAGGGACGGTGAACGAAGATGAAGGATTGTGTCGGCTGGCAATGATCCGGACGCTAGTACTACTCAGTCACATCTTGACTCGGTGATCCGTTGGTGATCTATTGGGGCGCGTGACGCCACGTGCCCTCAAGCAGCTGGATCGTGAGCTGACGACGTACCTCGATCGGTTGACGACAGGGATGGGCCGGCCCGAACGCCGAGCGGCCATGACCCAATACGTCACGGGCCTGTTACTGGACGGCGAGCGGAAAAGTATCGAGCCGATCGCGGCTCGGCTCGTCGATGATCCGGCCGACGTGCAAGCGATGCGGCAGCGGCTGCAGCAGTGTGTCGTCGTCAGTCCGTGGGCAGCGGAGACGATCTTCGCGCGGCTGGCCGCGACCCTCGATCACGATCTGCCCGGCGTGACGGCGTTCGTCGTGGACGACACGGGCTTTCCCAAGAAGGGGCGCCACTCCGTCGGGGTCGCCCGGCAGTACTCGGGCACGTGGGGACGCACGGACAATGGGCAGATTGCGACGAGCCTCCATCTCGCGGGCGAGCGCGGGAGCGGCTGCATCGGCATGCGCTTGTATCTGCCAGAGACCTGGACCGACGACCCGACACGGTGTCGCGCGGCGGGCGTGCCCGACGACATCGCGTTTGCGCCGAAGTGGCAGCATGCGCTGGCCTTGCTCGATGCCGCGCTGGCCACCGGCGTCCGGCGTCACGTCGTGCTGGGCGACGCCGCGTTTGGCGATGTCACGGCGTTTCGCGCGGCACTCACGACGCGCGGGTTGCCCTACCTGCTCCGCGTGCAAGGCGGGCTGGTCGTGTGGCCGCCTGGGACTGCGTTCGCCGTGCCGCCGCGTCGCGGGCCCACGGGCCGACACCGGGCCATTGCGCGCCCGCCGGCCGGCACCCGTGCGATGACGATCGCCACGCTGGCGGCGCAGCGCGCGCATCGACGCGTGACCTGGCGCGACGGCTCGCGCGGCCCACAGGCCTCCTTGTTCGCCGCCGTCCGGGTGCACCTGGCCCATCGCCATTCGGAAGGAGCGGGCCCGGGCCCCGAGGTGTGGTGCCTCAGCGAGTGGCCGCGGGGCGAGGCCGCGCCCACGAAGTTCTATCTCTCGTCGTTACCCGCGACGACACCGCTGCGCACGCTGGTGCGCCTCGCCAAGCTGCGCTGGCGGATCGAGCGCGACTATCAAGAGATGAAAGGCGAGCTCGGGTTGGACCACTTTGAAGGGCGTACGTGGCAAGGCTTTCACCACCACGCGGCCCTCTGCGCGGCCGCCCACGCCTTCCTCGCCCTCCGTCGGGCGCTTTCCCCCCCGGCGGCGGATTCCATGGACGCTCGCCCTCGTGCGGCGGCATCTCCAGCCGCTGCTTCTGCGTAAGCTCCCGAGCTGCCCGTTGTGTGGCCGCGCCGTAACTCACGACCAGCTGCCGCGTGGCTACTCGCGGATGTGATCAAGTGGTACTAGCAGGCTGATGAAAAAGTGACTCGCGGGGGATCGACATCATGATCTCCGCGTACTACCATGCTCCCACTTCTGGCGAAGGGAGCGACCGCATGCGCGGATCTGACGAGCAGACCAGCCACATGTTCAGTTACGTGGTCCCGGAGCAGCGGGTCCGTCCGGACCACCCGCTGCGCGCGATTCGGCGGATGACCGACGAGGTCCTGACCACGCTGTCGCCGCGGTTTGACCGCATGTACTCGGACATGGGCCGGCCCTCGATCCCCCCGGAGCAGCTGCTGCGGGCGCTGGTGCTGCAGTCGCTCTACACGATTCGCAGCGAGCGGCTGCTGATGGAAGAGATCGACTACAGCATTTTGTTTCGCTGGTTCGTGGGCCTCGGGATGGATGAGGAGATCTGGTCGCCGACCACCTTCAGCAAGAACCGCGATCGGCTGCTCGAGGGCGAGATTGCGGCCGCCTTCTTTGATGCCGTGGTCGATCAGGCGCGTCAGGCGGATCTGCTCTCCGATGAGCATTTCACCGTCGATGGCACGCTGCGGGAGGCGTGGGCGAGCCTGAAGAGCTTCCGCCCCAAGGGCGAGACGCCCCGCGAACCGCCCGACGACCCGGGCAATCCCACGGTCAATTTCCACGGGGAATCGCGGCGCAACGACACCCATCAGTCGACGACCGATCCGGACGCGATGCTGGCGCGCAAAGGCGCCGGGCGGGAGGCCAAGCTGTCGTACGCGGGTCACGTCCTGCTCGACAACCGGCATGGCTTGGTGGCCAACGTGTGCGTGACCGCCGCGACGGGGACGGCCGAGCGTGAGGCCGCGCTGCTCCTCTTGGACGAAGCACGCGACGCCGTCACGGTGGGCGGCGATAAGGGGTTCGACGTCCCCAGCTTTGTGGAGGGCGTCCGCGCGAAAGGGGTGACCCCACACGTCGCGCAGAAGGTGAAGGGCCGCGCGATCGATGGTCGGACGACGCGGCACGAGGGCTATGCCATCAGTCAGCGGAAACGGAAACTGATTGAGCAAGTCTTTGGCTGGATGAAGACCATCGGCGGCCTGCGGCGGTTGCGACACCGCGGCGGCGAACTCGTCGATTGGGTCGTGACCCTGACCGCCGCCGCCTACAACATGGTCCGGCTGCGGACGCTGCTGGCGAGGCCCGCGTGAGCGCCGCTCCCACCGCGCGGAGCCGCTTCGCGATGACCAGTGCGCAACGCACAAGGGAATAGATATGGTGACGCGAGTCACTTTTTCATCAGCCTGCTAGATGACTGCGCGCGGTGTTGGACGGAGTAGCGGTCGTCTACGTCGTCAGGCCTTCTCGATGGTCTTCGAACCAGAGATGACAGATCGCACCGGAACGACTCGTTCGGCAGGCTGCGGCGAGGCCAGATGCCGCGCCACAAATGCGGCGGCGATTCGCTCGATGGCGTACTGATGATCGTCTGAGAAGCTCTCCGAGCTGGAGGTATACCCTGCGAGCGCCCCTAAGATCGTCCCGTTTCGTTTTAGCGGAGCGACGATTGCACTCCTAAGGGGCGGGTTGAACATGCTCGCTCGCTCCATGAGATCGAGAGTAGCGGGCGAATTGGCCATCACGCTGTCGTGCGCCACCGCCCAGCCTGTGGTGCGTTCTCCGTTCTTGATCAAGAGGCCTGCGAGCGTGACGTCCGTATCGCCCGCTGATTGCACGCAGACGAGAGCATCCTCTTCGGCGTTGTACTCAAAGAAGGCACAGACCTTCGCCGGAGTCAGCATTGCCATGAATTGGGCTGCGACCTCAGTCGCTTCCCTACGGCTGGTCGAATGCTTTAGAGCAAGGGCACATTCTTCAAGAAGTGTGGTTTGCTCGGCATTAGTGCGGATTTGCTCCAATGGGTTCAGTCCGGAGGAGCCGGACAGGGTAGGCAGAAAGCTCCTGGCCTGCTGTCCGGCCTGAATAGCCAGGGGAGAGATATCAGGAAACACTGCCATGAAGGTATCGACGACGAGAGGGTCGTACATTTTTCCACTTCGTTCTCGAAGGATTGCGAACGAATCATCGTCCGACATTCGTGGTCGGTAGGGTCTGTCGGACGTGAGCGCATCGAAGCAGTCCACGACGGAGAGGATGCGTGCTCCTAGCGGTATGTCGTGACCAGAGAGCCCTGAAGGGTAGCCCGTTCCGTTCCAGTTTTCGTGGTGGTGGCGTACGATTGGAACGACAGGGTACGGAAAGCTAATCGAAGAAAGAAGATCCGCGCCGATATCCGCGTGTCTCTTCATCTTTTCGAATTCCGCAGAGGTCAACTTGCCTGGCTTGTTGAGAATGTGTTCCGGAATGGCAAGCTTGCCCATGTCGTGAAGGAGCGCGGCGGCTTCGATCGCTCGCAGCTGCTGTTCGTCTGTGACTCCGAGCCGTTCGGCAAGCTGTGTCGCGTAAACCTGAACGCGCCGGATGTGTCCGTGAGTGATTTGATCCTTGGCGTCGACAGCCATTGCGAGCGCTTCGATCGTCGAGAGATATAGCTCGTTAATGTGGCGAACGTGTCGGTTGGCGTCCTCGAGACGCCCCATTGACGTGCGAAAGGTGTAGTACGACACCAACAAGATTGGAACGATGATGCCAAGTACGGCCAAATTTAGTTCGGCGGCGTACGCAGAGATAAACATTGCGACGCAACTACCTACGAAGTAGTTGACGCTGACGGCGGGGAGGTTTCGGCGCCACATCTTGATTGCCGCGGACCCGCGGTCGGTCGCCATTGCGGCCGCAATTAAGCAACTGTTGAAAGCGAAATACAGAAGCGCCAACCCAAAGATCGGGAGGACCACGTGTTGCAAATTGCCGCTGGTGATCTGGCCAGGCGTGACACGTGAGGCTAGGAAGAAGGCGTCCGCTGATGCGCGAATCGCAATCGCTGGCGCGGCTGCATTGAACAGTAGACGGGAGGACGTGCTCCTCGCGGTTTTCTGCCAGAACGAAATGACGAGTGCCTCGACCACAACGGTCACGGTTCCCGCAGCCGAACCAAACAACAGGACTGATGTGAATACGAATGTTTCAGAGACGGATAGGTTGGCGGGAAGAGAGGGGAGCTTGATCGTGAAGCAGCCCGCCAAGACTGTCATCGACGCCAGGATCAACCATTCAAACCCTGGCGGCTGCGAAGCAAGTTCGCCAAGTGACCGGCCGATCACGAGCAAGCCGACGACTATGACGGCTGTCAGGTATGCCGAGCGAATAGGACGGATACCGAAACTCAAGGCCTTGTGACGGGCCTATCGGCGCATCAGTCCTACGACATTAGGTCACGCTCCGTGCAAGGACGGGAAAGAACGTGAAGTCAAATCAGTCGGCCCAGACGATGGTGTCGGCCCAGACGATGGTGTCGGCCCAAACGATGGTGTCGGCCCAGACGATGGTGTCAGCCCAAACGATGGTGTCGGCCCAAACGATCGTGTCAGCCCAAACGATGGTGTCAGCCCAAACGATGGTGTCGGCCCCGACCATCGTGTCCGCGAGGACGGTCTTGTCTCCAAAGACCAGTCGACCAGCTTCCACGCTCTCCCCGTCAATCCGCGTGGCCTTCGCCTTCGTTGCCAGCAGTGCCCCGAGGACGTTCAGGCTGCCAGCCCCGCTCTCAACCAAGACAGCGCCGTCGAGTCGCTCGGCGCCAAACTGCAGACGGGCCCTGATTTGCGCCGGCGTTGAATTCTTCAGCACTTGCGCCAGCTGCGCCACGGCGCCGCTGGTGACGGCCGCCGCCTGGCTGGTGCCGCTCAGCGTCAGGCGCGCGCTGGCGCCCGTGCCGGTCACGAGCTCCGGGTGCTCCTTCACGAGCGTGGAGTTCGGCGCCGCCAGCCCCGTGATCTTGTTGCCCGGCGCCACCAGGTCCGGCTTCACCAGGTGGTCGAAGCGGGTGGGGCCCATCGAGCTGTAGGTGGCCATCACGTCGTCGCTGCGGTAGGCCGTGCCCTTGGTGTTCACGGCGCCCACGGTGATGGCAAACGGCGAGTTGCCGGGGCTGTCGATCAGGCCCGCCACGCGCGTGCCGTCGGCCAGCTTCCCATGATTGCCCGCGGCTGCAACCACCACGATGCCGGCGCGGTAGGCGCGCTCCACCGCCTGGCACAGCGGGTCGTCCTTGTAGGACTGCAGCACCGCCATGCCGAGCGACAGGTTGATCACCTTGATGTTGAACAGGGCCTTGTTGGCGATGGCGAAGTCGATGGCCTGGATGGCGGCGCTGGCCTTGCCGTTGCCCTTCGCGTCCAGCACCTTCAGGCTGATGATCTGCGCGCCCGGGGCCACGCCGGTCGTCGAGTCCGCCGCACCGGCGGCCGTGGCCGCGATGATGCCGGCGATGTGCGTGCCATGCCCGAACAGGTCGTTCACGTTCTTCGAGCCGGTGAAGTCCTTGCGCAGCAGCACGCGGTCGGCCAGCTGCGGCAGGAGGGCCACGCCCGAATCGATCACGGCCACGCCCACGCCCTTGCCGGTGATGGGACCGAGGTTGGCGGCCAGCGCCCCGGCGGTCTGCAGCAGGTCGGCGCCGATCGCCTCCCGGGTGACGGCCATCGAGCTCCGCAGGTCCTGGTCGCTGCTCAGGGCGTCCACGTCGGCGTCGCGCGACAGGGCGTCCAGGCTGCCGGCCGGCACGTCGAGCACGGCGCCGGTCGCGAGCAGCTTGCTCACACGCAGGCCGTGCCGGGCCGCGATCGCCAGCACCTTGGTCTCGCTCCCGCTGACAATCACGGAGGTGGTGGCGCTATCGCCCTGTTCGAGCTTCTTGGCCAGGTCGTCCGACAGCCGCGCGCGCCGGCCCTGGGCCTGGGCGGCCGGGGCGGTGAGCAGGCTGACGGCGACGGCAAACACCGTCGCGCTCCGGACAAACAGCGTCCGGTAGACTCGGGTGCGGCAGGTGAGGGAGAAGCGCGTCATGGGAGACTCCGAATCCGAAGATGCGTTTAGAGCTGCGCGTTGAAACCCGAATCGGTGGACGGCTCCTGCTGCAGGCCGTTCGATCCGAAGAGTGACGAAGTGAGCACCCGCTGCGACCCGTGGATGCGGATGGTGGCGAGTTGGCCGTCGCGGATCCGGTTGTAGATGGTGCGGCGCGACACCTGGAGGAGCGCTGCGGCCTGCATCAGCGAGACGCTGCGGCCGTACCTGGCGTCCGGGTTCATCTGGGCGGTGGTCGTGGGCTCGGGCACTCGAAAATCCTCCAACTGGCCGTACTGAAGGGCAGGGCGTGTGCCAGCTGCTCGGCTGTTTCGTGCGCCGGTCGTAAGTGGTTGTGGAGGTGTCGCTTAGGTGCGGTTGGTGACGCTGCGGGGACCACTCGCCGATAGGCGGGGGTAGCCAGCACTTTAGCTAAGCGCGGCTGTAATCGCGGGTAACGCAGCGCAACCCCTGGGCGAACCGCGCTTTTGCACGGTAAGTAGTGGGGTTGCACAGATTTTTTCGAGCGGCCAAGAACTTGACTGGGGTAGCCAAGAATGCGTTTCCGCCTCGCGAGCCGGTTGGGGATCGCCGTCACGCTCATCAGCGTTTTAGGCCTGATTTGGATGGTCCGATCGGGGCGCGCGCCCCAGGGAACCCCCGGGCAGGCTGGAGCACAGCGAGGTGGCCAATTGGTTGTTTCGGTGCGGAGCGAGCCGCGATCGTTCAATCGCCTCGTCACCGGGACGCAGTCGGCTGACCTGCTCTCCATCCTGATGCAGGCGCGTCTGCTTCGGGTCAACAAAGCCACGTTCGAGCTCGAGCCGATGCTGGCCGAGAACTGGGAGTCGAGCGCGGACGGCCTGGTGCACACGCTCCATCTGCGGAAGGGCGTCGCCTGGTCCGACGGCACGCCGTTCACGTCCGCGGACGTGGTGTTTTCGCTCGCGGCGGCAATGGACCCCAAGGCGGGCAGCGTCCTGACCTCGGTGCTCGTTGCCGGAGGCAAGCCGATCGCGGTCAACGCCCCGGGGCTCGACACGGTCACCCTGACCTTTGCGGGCACCTCGGGCCTGGGTCTGCGGATGCTCGACCAGGTGGCCATCCTGCCGAAGCACAAGCTCGAAGCGGTCTACGCCAAAGGGGAGTTTGCCAAGGCCTGGAGCGCCGCCACGCCGCCGTCCGAGCTCGCCGGCCTGGGCCCGTTCGTCCTCAAGGAATACACGCCCGGGCAGCGGCTGGTCTTCGACCGCAACCCGCGCTACTGGCGCAAGGCGCCCAATGGCGACGCTCTGCCGTACGTCGATCGCGTAGTGCTGGAGATTGTCCCGGACCAGAACGCCGAGCTGCTGCGGCTGCAAAGCGGGGCCACCGATTTGACGCAGGACGCCTTGCGTCCCGACGACTACGTGCCGGTGAAGCGCCTCGAGCAGCAGGGCACGTTGAAGATGGAGGAGATTGGCGTCGCCACGGACGCCGACGGCCTGTGGTTCTGCCTCAAGCCCGAGGCGCGCCGCAGGGATCCGCGGTGGGCCTTCGTGCAGCGGCGCGAGTTCCGGCAGGCGCTGTCGCACGCCGTCGATCGCGAGGCGTTTGCGCAGTCCGTGTTCCTGGGCGAGGCGGTCCCCGTCTGGGGCCCGGTCACGCCCGGCAACAAGGAGTGGTTCTCGCCCAACGTCCCGCGCTATCCCTACGACGAGTCCACGGCAAAGGCGCTGCTGAAGTCGATCGGGCTCGAGGATCGCAACGGCAACGGCGTGGTGGAAGATGCGAAGGGCACCGAGGCGCGCTTCACCCTGATCACGCAGAAGGGCCTCACGTGGTACGAGCGCGGCACGTCGGTGATCCGCGAGGCGGCGGCCAAGGTGGGCGTGGCGTTCGAGATCGCGCCGCTGGAGGTGGGGGCCATGGTGAAGCGGCTGCAGGTGTGCGACTACGACGCCATCTATATGCGGGTGCTGTGGACCGACGTCGATCCGGCCGGCAATATGGACTTCTGGGTCAGCTCCGGCGAAGGCCATCCCTGGAACATCGCGTCGAAGACGCCGGCCACCGAGTGGGAATCGCGCGTCGACCAGCTGATGGCGCAGCAGGCCGCCACCACCGACGCGACCCAGCGCCATGCGCTCTTCAACGACGTGCAGAAGGTGATGGGCGAGAACGTGCCGGCGCTGTATTTCGCCGCCCCGCGGCTCTACGCCGCCCACTCCACCCGGGTGCGGGGCGCGATCCCGTCGGTGGTGCGGCCGCATCTGCTCTGGAACGTGGACATGCTCAGCGTGTCGAAGTAGGGGCCGCCTTCAGGCGGCCGGTCAGTCGTAGGGGCCGCCTTCAGGCGGCCCGTCCTCAGGCGGCCCGTCCTCGGGCGGCCCTCCACCCGCCTATTGTTCGGCGCAGGCGGCCCGCTGTACGCTGGCCGTCTATGTTGTTGTCCACGCACCGTCTCGTCCGTCCGTCCGCGCTCGTCCTCGTGGGTCTTCTGGCTGCCGCGTGCAATCGCACGCCGGCGGCGCCTGCCGGTCCCGCCGTCACCGCCGACACGTGGGTGGTGGTGAACGGCAAGGCGATCACGCGTCAGGACGTGGACAAGGCCTACCGGCGCTCGCGCGACGCCGGCGCCACCGCGTCCGAAGAAGAGGCGGTGCTGGCCAAGATGGGCCTCCTGGACGAGTTGATCATTCAGGAGATCCTGCTCTCCAAGGCCACCGAACTGAAGATCGAGGTGCCGCAGACCGAGCTCGACACGGCCGAAGCCAACGCCAAGAAGAACATTCCCGACGACGTGTTTCAGCAGCAGCTCACGCAGCGCGGGCTGACGCCCGCCGACATGCGCGAAAGCCTGCGCCGCGACCTGGTGACGCAGAAGGTCATCGCGCACGAGGTGACCGACAAGATTACGGTCGGCGAGCAGGAGATCACCGACTTCTTCAACGCCAACCGCGCGCAGTTCAACCTGCCCGAAGAGGCCTATCACCTGGCGCAGATCGTGATCACGCCGGGACCCGAGCAGCAGGTCAGCAACGGCACGGGCGACGACGCGACCACCCCGCAGGCGGCCGCGCAGAAGGTGCAGATGCTGATGGAGCGGCTGAAGGCCGGCGCGTCGTTCCGCGAGCTCGCGGCGGGCTACTCCGAGGATCCGGAGACGGCCGCCCGCGGCGGCGACCTGGGGCTGGTGCCGCTCTCGCGCCTGCAGCAGGCGCCCCCGCAGTTGAAGGCCGCGGTGCTGGGTAAGACGGCGGGCACGGTCAACCTGGCGTCCAGCAACGGCGCCTACACCTTGGTCCTGGTGGTGTCGCACGAGCCCGCGGGGCAGCGCGACCTCAGCACGCCCGGCATGAAGGACAACCTGCGCGACTCGCTGAAGTCGCGCAAGGAGCAGGTGCTGCGGGCGGCGTTCATCACCGCCGCGCGCAACGACGCCAAGGTGGAGCACTACCTGGCGCGACGGCTGGTCGAGGCGAAGGGCGTGGTGGCCGGCGGGCAGCCGGTTACGCCGGCCGCCGCCACCGCAGCGAAGTAATCAGCACCGCCGCCGCGGCGTACACGGTATTGCCGGCCCACTCGAGCACGATGGGTCGGGCCATGCCGGCGTCCGCCAGCGGAAACGTCACCAGCAAGAGCGCGTACTGCCCCGCGTAGACGCCGCACGCCATGGCGATCAACCCCGCGCGCGTCCATGGGCGCCTGAACGCGAGCGCCACGATCAAGCCGACCATGGCGAGCGGCGTGGCACTCATGGCCCACTTCCGGTAGTAGAGCGTTTCCAGGTTCCGCGCTTCCTGCTCGCGGGCGCCGTCGCGCGCCTGACGCAGCCGGTCGCGCAGATCGCCCAGCCGCAGCTCGCCGTCCCCGCGAACGGGTACCGGGACGGGTGGGACATGGTGCGCGAGAACCGTCTCGCGGAACGCCTGGTTGGCGTCGGGCGTCACCCACCCGAGGTTGGCGAACATCGCTGGCGCCGTCAGCGCGGCCGCGAGGAGCGCGGCGGCGGCAACTTTGCGTCTGCGTGCGGCGCCGTGGAGGGCCCAGGCCGTCGCGACCGCGAAGCCCAGCGGCGCACTGAGCGCCAGCGTCGAGGGCGCCAGGTAGGTCGCCATCCGCACGCGTTCGCCGACTCCGAGCACCGTGGACGACATCGATCGGAGCAGTGGCAGTTCGAGGAGCACGGTGGACACGATGATGATGCCGAGCGCCACCCACGCGCCGCGCCGGGCGCGCGTCGCCTCCTCGCGTTCCCACGTCGCGGCGCTCCGCAGCTCGCCGCAGAGGCCGATGATCATCACCTTGAGGATGGACCCGTAGCCGGCGACGAACGCTCGCACGGTCTGCCACGCGGAGCCGGTCCGTCGCGCGGCCGCGACCTCGGCTTGCAGGTCTGCCACCGCGGGATCGATCAGCCGCCGGCGCGTACGCTCACTGCAGCAGCGCATCGCCAGCCGCCGCACGCGATCGCCTGGGCGGGTCATCGCGCGTACCTCAGCGCCATGTGGGCCGCGGCCATGTTCCAGGCTTCGTACACCTGTCGCCCAAGCGCCGTGGCGCGATAGAGGCGCCGCGGCAATCCGCCTTCATCGGCTGGTGGGGCCTCCTCGCGCGAGGTGATGAAGCCCTTGTCTTCCATCCGGCCGAGCGTCACGTACACCGTGCCGCGTTTCAGGCGGCCTCGGGACGCGGCCACGAGCTGCAGACCGTAGAGCTCCGTGTCGCGGAGCAGCAGCTCCACAATCAGCGATTCCTTGGGAGACAGACGTGGCGGCTGTTTGGAGCGCGGTGACATGACGCGATCTTACTAGTTGTAAGACTGATGTCAAGTTGTGACGGCAATGGTGACGACGCGCCTACGGACGGAAGACCTCGGCGAGCGGAAGCTCGAGGCACGGGAGGAGGGGAGTTGCCAGCACGTCGCCCGCCTCCGTCGAGAGCTCTTGCGGCCGGCCGAATCGATCGCCGTTGCGCCGGTAGACTCGAACGACGTCGAGCTCGGGATCGACGACCCAGTAGTCCGACACGCCGGTACGCTCGTAGAGCGCTCGCTTGAGGGTTTCGTCGCGTCTGCGGGTGCCGGGGGAGCCCACTTCGACGACGAGTTCCGGCGTGCCCTGGACGTTGGCCCTCGTCAGGATCTCGGCGGCTCGCTCCTTCGACATGTAGAGCAGATCGGGCTCGACGACGTCGAAGCGCGAAAACACCACGTCGAAAGGCGCAAAAAACAGCTGGCCAATCGGGCGCGCTCGCAGCCAGAGCCCAATCAGCAAGTGCAGGTTTGCCAGGGACGCGCTGATGTTTCGCGTTGGGCGACGGTGTCACGTAGTGCTCTCCGTCGATCAACTCGTGCCGCAGCCCGTCGTCGGGGAACAGCACGAAGTCGTCGTAGGTGAGCTTCACGCCACGGGGATTCGGCAGCGCGCCATCATGGCCGGGCATGAGCGCCATTCTACGCCCCGCTCTGTGAGCGGCATACAATCACGTCACCGGATGCGCGCATTTCTCGTGCGTCGTGTGGCCTTCGCGCTGGTGCTGGTTGCCTGCGCCTCGTCCACCGCGTTTCTCCTCACGCGCGCGGCGCCGGGCGATCTCGCCACGCTGCTCGGGCCGCTGGCAAAGGCGGGAGAAGTCGCGGCCCTGCGTGAGCGCTTCGGCCTCGACCAGCCCATCATCGTGCAGTGGGCCCACTGGGCCTCGCGCGCCGTGCGCCTCGACCTCGGCGAGTCGTTTCTCTACAACCGTCCGGTCATCAGCGTGCTCGGCCCGGCGGCTCTCAACACCGCCATCCTCGCCATCGTGGCGCTGACGCTGGCGACAGCGAGCGGCATCTTTCTCGGGGTGGTCAGCGGCAGCGGTGGACGGACCGTTGCCCGAACCGTGATCCGGCTGCTCTCGGCCCTGTGTGTGTCGCTGCCGCCGCTCTTGACCTCGCTCATCTTCGTGTTCATCGCGGCGCGCACCGGCATCGTGCCCGCGGGTGGGATGTCATCGGCCAGTGCCGGCGACCTTTCGTGGGCCGCCTGGCTGGCCGACGTCGCGTGGCACATTCCGCTGCCGGCGCTGGCGCTGGCGCTGCCCATTGCCGCCACCTTCGAGCGACTGCAGTCCCAGGCGTTGACGGAGGTGGTCGATCAGCCGTTTGTGACCGCGGCGCGGGCGCGGGGAGTGCCAGGACCGGCGCTGATCTGGCGCCACGCCTGGCCGGCGTCGCTCCGCCCGATCTGCGCCGTGCTCGGGGTCGCGATTGGCGTGCTGCTCTCGGGGTCGTTCGTCGTCGAGTACGTCACCACGTGGCCGGGGCTTGGCCGCTTGATGTACGAGGCGCTCCGGGCGCGGGACATCTATCTCGTCGCCGGCTGTGCCGCGGCCGGGTCCGCGCTGCTCGCCTGCGGCACGCTCGCGGGCGATCTGCTGCTGGCGGCGGTGGACCCGCGCGTGCGCGAGGAGACGGGCGCGTGAGGCGCGCGGGCATCGGCCTGCTCGCCCTCGTTGGGCTGGTGGCGATCCTCGCGCCCTGGGTGGCGCCCAACGCCCCCGATCGCGCGTTTGCCGATCTGTTCAGCGCGCCGCCCACCGCCGTGCACGTGTGGGACGGCGGTCCGCGCGCGCCGTTCATCTACCGGCAACGCATGGTGAGCCGCCTCGAAAAACGGTTCGAGACGGTGGTGACCGAGCGCATCCCGCTGCGTTGGTTCGACGGCGGACGTCTCGTGACTGGCGCGCCGGACGCCGGTGTGCCGCTGCTTCTGCTCGGCGCCGACGGCTACGGCCGCGACATCTTCGCGCGCCTCGTGCACGGCTCACGTCTCACGCTGGCGTTGGCGCTCATCGCCACGCTCGGGGCCACCCTCCTTGGCGGCCTGGTGGGCGGCGTGTCCGGGTACGCCGGTGGCCGCGTGGATCTGCTGCTGTCGCGCGTCACCGAGTTCGTGCTGGTGCTGCCGGCGATCTATGTCGTGCTGGCGCTGCGTGCCGCGCTGCCGCTCGTAGTACCGCCGCGCACCGTGTTCCTGTCGCTGGCGGGGATCTTCGTCGTGCTGGGATGGCCCACGGTGGCCCGCGGCGTGCGCGCCATCATCGCGTCCGAGCGCTCGCGCGACTACGTGTCGGCCGCCGAGGCGCTGGGCGCGGGATCGGCACGCGTGCTGCTGCGTCACCTGCTGCCGTCGGCGCGCGGCCATCTCCTCATGCAGGCGACGCTGCTGCTGCCGGCCTTCATCCTGGCCGAGGCCACGATGTCCTACATCGGCCTGGGCTTTCCCGAGGCCACGCCCACTTGGGGCACGATGCTGCAGGACGCAGCAAACGCCGCGCTGCTCGGCGACGCGCCCTGGGCGCTGGCGCCGGCCGGTGCGATATTCCTCGTGGTCCTTGCCGTGAACCTTGCGGTTCAAGGCGCTGGCCGCGGCCCTGTACAATTGGATCGATGAAACCCTTTGCCGGCGTCTACACCCCCATCGTCACGCCGTTTCGTGACGATGACACGGTGGACGAGGCTGGGCTTCGCGGCAACGTGCGTCGCTGGATGACGAGCACCCTCACCGGGATCGTGGTGCTCGGCTCCAATGGCGAGGCGCCGCAGCTCGACGACGACGAAGCCGATCGCGTCGTGGCCGTTGCGCGCGAAGAGGTCCCCCGGGACCGGCCGTTCATGGTCGGCACCGGGCGGGAATCCACGCGCGCCAGCATAGCCGCCACGGCCCGCGCCGCCCGGCTCGGCGCCGACGCCGTGCTGGTGCGCACCCCGGCGTTCTTCAAAACCCAGATGACGGCCGAAGTGTTCGCGCGCCACTACACCGCGGTGGCCGATGCCTCGCCGGTGCCGGTGCTGCTCTACAACGTGACGATGTTCACCGGCGTGAACCTGCCGGTGGACGCCGTGGCCACGCTGGCGGCGCATCCGAACATCGTCGGGATGAAGGAGTCGGGCAGCGACCTGGCTCAGATTGCCGACCTCGTGGCCCGCACGCCCGACACCTTCACCGTCCTCGCCGGTTCGGCCACCACCTATTTCCATGCGCTGTGCGCCGGCTGCGACGGCGGCATCCTGGCGCTGGCGTCGATCTTTCCCGACGAGTGCGTCCGCCTCCAGGCCCTGGTCCGCGATCACCAGATCGAGAAAGCCCGCGCGCTGCAGCAGCGCTTGACGCCGATTGCCCGCACCATCGGGACCGCCCACGGCGTGCCCGCGCTCAAGGCCGCGCTCGACCTGCTCGGCTACACCGGCGGATCGCCCAGGTCACCCCTGGGCCGTGCGCCGGCGCAGGTGGTCGACACCCTGCGCGCACAGCTCCACGCGCTCGACGCGCTGCCGCTCGTTCACTGAATTCCGCACCCATCGATTACGAGGTTTCCGTTCTGATGCCACTTCCGTCCACCGAACGCATCCTGCTCGGGCCTGGCCCGAGCCTCATCGCTCCGCGCGTGATGCGCGCCATGGCCGCGCCCGTGCTGAGCCATCTCGATCCGGATTTCGTGCCGCTGCTCGACGACGTTCGCCTGTCGCTGCGCCGCCTGTTCAAAGCCGACGAGCAGGCGCTCACCCTGGCCACGTCCGGCACCGGCACTTCGGCGATGGAAGCCGCCGTCGCCAACCTCGTCTCCGAAGGTACCCGTGCCGTTGTGGCCGTGACCGGCTACTTCGGCGACCGTCTGGTCGACATCATGGAGCGCTACGGCGCCCGTGTCCGCCGCATCGACGTGGAGTGGGGCCGGGCCGTGGATCCCGCCCTCCTGCGCGCCGAGCTGAAGAAGGAAGGCGCCGACGTGGTCGGCATCGTGCACGCCGAGACCTCCACCGGCGTGATCAACCCGGTGAAAGAGCTGGCGGCCATCGCGCGCGAGCACGGAGCGCTCACGGTGGTGGATACGGTGACGTCGCTTGGCGGTCATCCGGTGGATCTGGTCGGCTGGGGCGTGGACGCCGCGTACTCCTGCAGCCAGAAGTGCATTGGCGCCCCGGCTGGCATGTCGCCGGTGGCCATCTCGGGCGTGGCGCGCGTGAAGATGGTGAAGTGCCGCAGCTTCTACCTCGATATGAAGCTGCTCGAGGACTACTGGCAGGGGCGCAAGTATCACCACACGCTCTCCACCACGCTCATCTACGCGCTGCGCGAGGCGCTGCTGATGGTCGAAGAGGAAGGGCTCGAGGCGCGCTTCGGACGTCATGAGCGTCATCACCTGGCACTCGTGGCCGGCATCGAAGCCATGGGGCTGTCGCTGCTGCCGCCGCCGAACGAGCGCCTGTGGACGCTTAATACCGTGCGCGTCCCCGCCGGGGTCGACGAGCTCGCCGTCCGCAAGACGCTGCTCGGGACCTTCAACCTCGAAGTGGGCGCGGGGCTGGGTCCGCTCGCGGGCAAGATCTGGCGCGTCGGCCTGATGGGTGCCAGCTCCACGCCGCAGACGCTGCTGCAGTTCCTGGCCGCGCTCGAGGCGGCGCTCGCGACGCAGGGTCACCGGGTGCCCCCCGGAGCCGGCGTTGCCGCGGCCGAAAGTGCGCTTCGCTTACAGCTCACAACGGTGTAGCCATGCTCCTTCGCCTCTGCGCGGCCGCGCTCGCGGCCGCGACGCTCACGGCCTGCGCCACCAACCCCGCCACGGGGCGGCGCGAGATCACGCTGATGAGCGAGGGGCAGGAGATTGCGCTCGGCAAGGAATCGGACACCCAGGTCCGGCAGGAGATGGGCCTCTACGACGACCCCGAGCTGCAGCGCTACGTCAGCGGCATCGGTCTCCGTCTGGCGAAGCTGTCGGAGCGCCCGAACCTGCCGTGGCAGTTTGCGGTGGTGGATCAGGCGGCGGTGAATGCGTTTGCCCTGCCGGGCGGCTTCATCTACGTCACGCGCGGCATCCTGCCGTACCTCGATAGCGAAGCCGAGCTCGCGGGCGTGCTCGGCCACGAGATCGGGCACGTCACCGCGCGGCACGCGGCGCAGCAGTACACGCGGCAGATCGGGGGCACCGTCGGCCTCATCGCGCTCGGCGTGTTCGTGCCGGCCGCGCAGCCGTTCTCGCAGGCGTCGCAGCAGGCGATGGGACTCCTGTTCCTCAAGTACGGGCGCGACGACGAGCTGCAGGCCGATTCGCTCGGCGTGCGCTACGCCAGCCTCGGCAAGTGGGACCCCGAAGGCGTGCCGTCCATGCTGACCACGCTCGGGCGGCTCGACGAAGCCGCAGGCGATCGCAAAGGCGTGCCCAACTTCCTCTCCACGCACCCCGAGCCGCTCGCGCGCGTGAAGGAGATCGGCCCGGAGGTCCAGAAGGCCAAGGCCGGCAAGTCGGGCTTCGTCACCGATCGCGAGGCGATCCGCGCGCAGATAGACGGCGTCATCTTCGGCGACAACCCGGCGCAGGGCGTGGTGCGCGGCACCACCTTTCTTCATCCACCCCTGCGTTTCCGCCTCGATTTCCCGACCGGCTGGCAGGTGGCCAACAGCCCGCAGCAGGTGGTGTCGAAGGCGCCGAACGCCGACGTCTTCGAAATCCTGCAGCTCGTGCCGCAGCCGCAGGGCTCGTCGGTGGAGGAGATTGGCGTCGCAAACATGCAGAAGGCCGGCTTCCGGCTCGTGCGCGGCGAGCGGGCGACGATTGCCGGCCTCGACGCCCACGTTGGCGAATACGAGGGCATGATCGAGGGGCTCGGCGACATCCGCAGCCGTGCCACCCACCTGCGGCACGGAGACAACGTCTACATGATTGCCGGCCTTGCGGCGCCCACCCTGTTCACCCAGTACGACGCCGCGTTCGGCACCAGCCAGCGCAGCTTCCGTCCGATCTCGGCCAGCGAAGCCGAGGCCATCAAGCCGTCCCGCATCGCGCTCCATACGGTGCGGTCGGGCGACACCTGGCAGTCGCTGGCCGGCCGCTCCGCCGGTGCCGTCACGCCGGCGGCCCTCGCCGCCATGAACCACGCCGAAGCGGGGGCGCAGCCGCAGGCCGGCACCCAGATCAAGGTCGTCGTTGCCGGGTAAGAAGGGGCGGTCGTGGTGGCGCTGGCTCGCGTCGGCGGGCGCGCTGGTGTTCGCCGCCGTCGGCTACACGTACATGACCATCCCCGACGTCCGGCCGCTGGCGACCGCCAACCCGAAGACGACGGCGTTCATGGAGCTGCGCGCGCGTGAGTCGGAGCGCGACGGCAAGCCCTTCGAGTTCGATCAACGCTGGGTGCCGTACTCGCGCATCTCGACCAACCTCAAACGCGCGGTGCTGGCCGCCGAGGACAGCGCGTTCTGGCAGCACGAAGGCATCGACGTCGAGCAGATTCGCGTGTCGGTGCAGCAGGCCCTCGACAAGGGGATCGTGCCGCGCGGCGCCAGCACCCTCACGCAGCAGCTCGCCAAGAACCTCTATCTGTCGCCGTCGCGCGATCCGCTGCGCAAGCTGCGCGAGCTGGTGATCACGCGACGGCTCGAGGCGGGGCTCTCGAAACAGCGCATCTTCGAGATCTATCTCAACGTGGTCGAGTGGGGCGACGGGGTGTGGGGCGCGGAGGCGGCGGCGCGCCACTACTTCGGCGTGCCGGCGTCGGCGTTGTCGCGGCAGCAGGCCGCGCTGCTGGCGGGCGCCTTGATCAATCCGCGCCGCTACAACCCGGGCCGTCCCCCAGCACGACTGATGCGGCGGCAGCAGATCATCCTCGCGCGCATGGGCACGGTGGAGCCGCCCATCGGCGGCCGACCGTCGGCGGCGCCGCCGCCCAACCCCGAAGCGGCGCTGCCGCTCGACGACGAGGTGGCGAAAGAACCGGGCGCGCCCGGCGTGCCGATCGGATCAAAGCCGCCCGCGCCCGAGCCGCCTGCGGAGCCGGCACCCGAGCCGGCGCCGGAGCCCGCGGCGCCGTCGTCCACGCCGCCGGCGTAAGGCTCGCGGTGAACGGGGCTAGAGTTCGCCGCGCCGGAGCTTGCGGCACAGCTCCAGCGCCTCGGTGATGATGCGGATGGCGTCGGCCGGCCCGAGCATGTCCTCCACGATGACCGTCTTGTGCTCGAGCGCCTTGTATTCCTCGAAGAAGCGCTTCAGCTGCCGCAGTTCGTGCGTCGGCAGCTGCGATTTGTCGGTGTAGTCGGCCACCGCCGGATCGTTCACGCTCACCGCCACGATCTTGTCGTCGATCCCCTTCTCGTCGCGCATGCGCATCACGCCGATGGCGCGCGCCGTGACGATGGTGAGCGGGTAGACCGGCTCCTGGCTGAGCACCAGCGCGTCGAGCGGGTCGCCGTCGTCGCAGTAGGTGCGCGGGATGAAGCCGTAGTCGGCGGGGTAGTGCACCGAGCTGTACAACACACGATCGAGCTTGAGCAGGCCGGTCTCTTTGTCCAGCTCGTACTTGTTCTTGCTGCCTTTGGGAATCTCGATGATGACCGGAAAGTCGGTGGCCACCGTCGTGTCGTCGAGGTACGTGTCGTGCCAGGGGTGCATGCGGCCCTTAGATTACCGTAGGGGCCACCTCACCGTAGGGGCCACCTTCAGGTGGCCCGTCATCGGCCCGTCATCAGTTCTCGGACGGCCGATCGATGGAATCGATGACGAGCACCGGCACCATCAGCCGGCGCGACTCGAGCTTCAGCCCGAGCTGCTCCTCCAGGGCCACCGAGATCGCGGGCGCGTCGGGTCCGAACACCGACTCGACGCCGGGCGTCGGCGGCTGCGGCGAATAGGAATACTCGACGTCGAAGAGGCCGCCGAGCGAGGTCTGGTCGACGATGGGCCGCTCCACCAGCGACTGCAGTGCCGTGGCCAGCGCCGGCAGCGTGATGCCCGAGCGGCGGACGCGCGTCTTGACGTTGTTGCCGCTGGCCGTGGTGGTCGTGAAGTTGACGAAGTACGCCATACCGCACTGCGGCCAGCCGTCGCGCACGGCCGCGCGCACGTCGTCCGGGGTCAGCGTGCTGGCCTTGGTGCAGTCCGCCTGCGTCGACCGGATCAGCGGGCCGAGCTGCCGATCTCGCCGTGCGTATGTGAGTGCATACGCAGCGAGCTCACGGGTCTCCGGATGCGCCTTGAGCTTGAACCGCTCGACGAGCAGCGAGCGCACCATGGGAATCAGCGCCTCGGGACCGCCCGGGGGCGCAGTGCTGACGCGCGCGTCGATGTCGAAGTGCTCGGCGTCCAGCCACGACGGTGCGCCGATCAGCTGTGCGTCCACCAGGCCATAGGAGCGCAGGATGAGACTCTTGGTCGTGGCGTTGGTGGCCGTGAAGCGGCCAAAGGGCGTCGGCCGGACATCGCTCGTTTGGGTGCTCCGGCTGGGCCGAATCGAGGCGACGTCGAATGACGGTTCTTGCGCCGCCAGCGAGGCGGTGGCCACGAGCGCGCACCCGAGGGGCAGCAGACGCGGACGCATGCGCAGGTAAGACACCGCGCGGGGCGTTCTGGTTCCGCGCTACTCGACGCGCCTGGCGCCGAGGTAGCGGCGCGACCAGTAGTTGCTCGTGTAGCGCTCCACGCGCACGACGCCGTTCGAGCGCGGCGCGTGGACGAAGCTTTCGGCGTCGAGCGCGATGCCGACGTGCGACGCGCTGTTGGTGCCGGTGTCGAAGAACAGCAGATCGCCCGGCTGCACCTCGTCACGGTCGATCTCGCGGCCGACGTGAAACTGCTCCTTGGCCTCGCGCGGCAGCGCGCGCCCGATGCGCGCGAAGGCCCACTGCACCAAGCCGCTGCAATCGAAGCCGTTGGGGTCGCTGCCGCCGTTTCGATAGGGCACCCCTCGCAGGTCCAGGGCGGTGGCAAGGGCCATGGTCCCCGGCGTGACATCGGGTACCGGCGGCACGATCACGCCGCCATCGGGCGACGCGGCGGGCTCGTCGGCATTCCCGGCCGGCGAAGGCGCGGCGATCCTCGGCGGTGCGGCCGCCGGCCGGCCGCCCGGGGTGGAGGCGCCGGGGAACGGCTTGGGCACCGCGCCGCTCGACGCACACCCGGCGGCGACCAGGGCGACGAGGGCCACGAGGAGCAACGCTGCGGGACGCGCGTCAGCCATCGGCGTCTGTCTATCGGTGTAAATCACTGCGTTCGTTAGCGTTTATGGTAACCCCGTCGCTTGACAGTGTCATCAGCGTCCGGGCATCATCCATGCTATGGAGCAGGCGCTCCTCCTCAACGCTACCTACGAGCCTCTCAAGGTCGTCAACTGGCAGAAGGCGATTACGCTCTGGTGCCAGGGGAAAGTGGAGGTGATCGCGCATCATGAGCGCGAGATAAGGTCGGTGTCCGTCAGCTTCAAGCTGCCCTCGGTCATCCGCCTCCTCCGGTTCGTCAAAATCCGCCGCCGCTTCGATTACGTGCCCTTTTCCCGGCTGAACATCTACGCGCGGGACCATCACACCTGCCAATACTGCCGGAAGGCGTTCCCGACGCCCGAGCTCACCTTCGACCACGTGGTGCCCGTGGCGCAAGGCGGGCGAAAGGACTGGGAGAACATCGTCACCTGCTGCGTGAGCTGCAATCGCAAGAAGGGTGGGCGCACGCCGGCTGAGGCGGGGATGCGCCTGCTGCGGCACCCGCGGCGCCCGGACTCGGCTCCTGCCACCGCAATTCGCATCACCTTCGGCGTCCACAACGCCCCCGAGAGCTGGCGTGACTATCTATACTGGAACGTCGAGCTCGACGCCGACGACGACAGCTCGTAGGCCCCCCGCCGGAGGCGGGGCACTCAAACACTGCTAAGGCGAGGCCGAGCCTCGCGAGGCGAGGATCTGCCCACCATCTCCGAGGTCAGCCCCGGCAAGGCCGTCGAAGGCGCGCGCGTGGTGGTCCACGGCAGCGGGTTCCCGACGGACGCGCTCCCCGCGGTCCGTGTGGGCGGCCACCCCGCGATGGTGGCGTTCGTGTCGCCGACGCGGATGGTCGTGCTGATGCCCGCCGAGGCCGAAGGCGAGAACCTCACCCTCGAGATCGAAAACGACGGCGCCACGCGAGTGGAAGTCGGCGTGCCGTGGGCCACCGGCCTGCACCAGGTGGACAACCCCGCCTTCGATGCCGTGGGGCGGCTCTACGTCACCTACAGCGGTGCGCGCGGACAGGAGGCGCCGGTCTCGGTGTTTCGCGTTGCCACTCCCGGCGCGCGCGAGCCGTTCGTGTCGGGCATCGTCAATGCCACGTCGCTCGCGTACGGACCGGATCGCCAGCTCTACATCTCGAGCCGCTTCGACGGGGCGGTGTACCGCATCGCGGACGACGGCTCGCACACGCAGGTGGCGTCGGAGCTCGGGGTGGCGTGCGGGCTGGCCTTCGATGACAACGGGTGGATGTATGTCGGCGACCGCTCCGGCACCATCTTCCGCGTCCGCGACGGGTCCGTGACGCCATTTGCCACGCTGCCGCCGAGCATCGCCGCGTTCCATCTGGCCATGAGCCCGTGGGGCGAGCTGTTCGTCACCGCGCCCACGCTCGGCACCTACGATCACATCTACCGCATCCAGGTCGATGGTGAAGTGCGGACCTTACCGCATACGATGGGGCGGCCGCAGGGGCTGGCGTTCTCGCCCGAGGGGCTGCTGCACGTGACCGACGCCCTGGCGGGCGCGGGTGGCCTCTACCGGTTCCGCGATCCCGAGGGCGAGCCGGAGCTCGTGGTCTCCGGCAACGGGCTGGTCGGTGTGGCGTTCGGCCCGTCGGGTGAATTGTCGGTGGCCACCAACGACACCGCCTATCGTTTCGCCAGCGCCCATCCGCGACGCGCATGAGCCTCTTCGACCGCAAGCCGATCGCCGCGCTCGACACGTCTGATTCGCCGCACTCGCTGAAACGGGTGCTCGGTGCCGGCGATCTGGTGATGCTGGCGATCGGTGCCGTCATCGGCGCCGGCATCTTCGGCGCCATCGGCACCGCCGCCGCGGGGCAGGTGGGTCCGGACGGCGTGGTGGTGCGTCTCGGCGCGGGACCCGCGCTGGTGTTCTCGTTCATCCTGCTCGGGGGTGCATGTGCGCTGGCCGCGCTCTGCTACGCGGAGCTCGCGGCGATGATTCCGCAGGCCGGCAGCGCCTACGCCTATTCCTACGCGACACTCGGCGAGCTGGTCGCGTGGATCATCGGCTGGGATCTGGTGCTCGAGTACGCCGTCGGCAACGTGGCCGTCGCGATCTCGTGGGGCGACTACTTCATGACGCTCGTGCGGGGCGCCGGTCTCGAGCTGCCCGCCTGGCTCACCACCGGCTACCGCACCGCCCTCCTCAGCTCCACTCCAGACGTGCACGCGCTGCTCGACACCGCTCCGCGCGTGGCCGGCGTCCCGATCCTCGTCAACCTGCCGGCGTTTGGCATCGTCATGCTGATCACCTGGCTGCTGCTGCGGGGCGCGCGGGAGAGTGCCAGCGTCAACAACGTGATGGTGGTGATCAAGCTGCTCGCGCTGACGCTGTTCGTCGGCGCGGGGCTCACCGCGATCAATCCGGCCAACTACACGCCGTTCGCGCCGAACGGATTCACCGGGATTCATCAGGGCGCGGCGATCGTCTTCTTCGCCTACATCGGCTTCGACGCGATTTCGACGGCTGGCGAGGAGACGCGAAACCCGCAGCGCAACCTGCCCATCGGCATCCTGGGCGGGCTGGCCATCTGCACGATCATCTACGTGATCGTCGGCGCGGTGCTCACGGGGATGGTGCCGTATCGGCAGCTGGCCGTGGCCGACCCGCTGGCCGAGGCGCTCAAGCTCACCGGGTTTGGCAGCGTCGGGATGATCGTGGCGCTTGGCGCCGCCGTGTCGATGTCGGCCGTGCTGCTGGTGTTCCAGTACGGGCAGCCCCGCATCTTCTTCGCCATGGCGCGCGACGGCCTGCTGCCGCAGTGGGCGGCGACCGTCGATGCGAAGACGCGGGTGCCCTACACGACCACGCTGATCACCGGGATCGTCGTCGCGGTCGGGTCGCTCATCGGTGACGCCGCCGAAACCTACGACCTCACCAACATCGGCACGCTCTTCGCGTTTGCGCTGGTGGCGGCCGGGGTGCTCGTGCTGCGCGTGAAGGAGCCGGCGCGTGAGCGGCCGTTCCGCGTGCCGCTGGTGTGGGTGGTGGCGCCGCTCGGCATCGTCGCCTGCCTGTTCGTGATGCTCGGCTTGCCGCGCCAGGCCTGGGAGCGTTTCGGAATCTGGCTGGTGATCGGCGCGGCGCTCTACGCCGCGTACGGCTACCGGCACAGCCGCCTGCGAAACGTGCGATGACGCGGGCGCTCGCTGCGGCCGTCGCGCTGGCCACCCTGGCGGGGATGCTGCCGCTGTCGGCCCAGGGTCCGCGCCGCGCCGTCGCCGTCACTATCGACGATCTGCCGCGCGGCGGCGACGGCAGCGGCAGCGGCTCGTCGTTCGACGCCGTCTGGGCGATGAACGAAAAGCTGCTGAGCCCTTTCAAGGAAGATCGCATTCCGCTCACCGGTTTCGTCAACGCCCATCACGAGCTGACGCTTGGAGCGGACACGCTGCGCCGTCTCCTGGACTTGTGGCTCGACGCGGGGGCGGAGCTGGGCAACCACACGTATTCGCATCCGGACATCAACAACGTGGCGCTCGCGGACTACACGGCCGACGTCGTCAAGGGCGAGCCCATCCTGCGTGCGGCGCTCGAGGCGCGTGGCAGGACGCTTCGCTACTTCCGGCATCCATTTCTGCACGCGGGACCCACGGCCGAGATCAAGTCCGGGCTCCAGGCGTTTCTCCACGACCAGGGGTACCGTGTGGCGCCGGTCACGCTCGACGACTCCGACTACATGTATGCCGCGCTCTACACGCGCGCGGAGTATCGCGAGCGCGTGCGCCGCGAGTACGTGCCTTATATGGAGTCGATCGTCGAGTTCTTCGAGCAGCGGTCGGTGGAGGTTGCCGGCCGCGAGTTTCCGCAGGTGCTGCTCATCCACGACAACCAGCTCAATGCGGACGTGATGCCTGATCTGCTCGACATGTTCCGCCGGCGCGGCTACCGGTTCGTGACGCTCGACGAGGCCTTGGCGGATGAGGCCTACCACCTGGCCGACGAGTACGTCGGCCGAGGCGGCTTCTCGTGGATCCACCGCTGGTCGAAAACCAAGGGCATGCCGGCGAAAGGCGAGCCCGATCCGCCGGCGTGGGTCACTTCCGCGTTCGGCGTCCGCTGACGGCCGCTCGCCGTCCATCCAACGTGTATCCCGTTTTTCTTCGCATCGGCGACTTCGAGATCACGAGCTTCGGCGTGCTCGTGGCGCTGGGCGCGCTGGCTGGGATGCTCGTCTTCCAACGCGAACTGCGTCGCGCCGGTCTGCCCGCGGACGCTATCAACGCCGCGCTCGCGGGCGTCCTCGGTGGTCTCGCCGGGGCGAAGCTGATCTGGGCGATCGAATTCCGCGGCACCGCCCCCTTCCTGGACCTGCTTCTGAGCCGCGGCGGTCTCAGCTGGTTTGGCGGCTTTGCCGGCGGGCTGACCGCTGGGCTGACGATGCTGCGCCGCTACCGCGTTCCGTTGGTGCGCGGCCTCGCCGCGGCCAGCCCCGCGCTCGCGCTTGGTCACGCGATCGGGCGAGTCGGCTGTTTCCTGGTGGGCGACGACTACGGCCGGCCGAGCGCACTGCCGTGGGCGGTGGCGTTTCCGAAGGGGCTGCCGCCGACCGACGTGCCGGTGCATCCCACGCAGTTGTACGAAGCGATCCCCCTTGTCGTCATTGCGTGGCTGTTGGTCCGATGGCGGCGACAGGGTGTGGCCGACGCGGTGGTGCTGTCGCGGTACCTGATGCTCGCCGGCGCGACTCGATTCGTCATCGAGTTCGTGCGCATCAACGCCCTTGTGCTCGGCCCGCTCACGCTGGCCCAGCTGTGGTCGATGGGATTGATGGTCGCCGGCGCGCTGATTCACGCCACGTTACGGGCACGTCGCACCAGGTGATCCGGCGCGCGCTCCGCGCTACACTTGACCGCGCGTAGAGACCCCGTCTTTTCAAGAGGCGCGAGATGCCGAAAGCTGAGCTGCCGCCGCTTCCCTACGAACAGATCCAACGACGCGCGTACGAGCTGTACGAGCTGCGCGGCCGCCAGGATGGCCGCCACCTGGAAGACTGGTTCCAGGCCGAACAGGACATTCTCACGGCGGTCTCGGCGGTGGCCTCGAATGTGCGAGTCGAGGTGGCGCCGCGGAGCACAACTCGCCGTCGCTCGCCCCCCAAGCCTCGTCAGGCCGTCCGCAAGACAAGCACGCCGCAACCTGTCGCGCAGGCAACTCGGAAACAAGGAGGAGGTCTTTGAGATGACTCTCTTGCCGACCGAATTCGGGTGGGGCGAACCGAACGAACCAGGACCTCAGACCGAAGACTCGTACGAGCGCGGCTTCACCACCGACGTCAGGTTGGAGCAGCTCGGGCACTCGGAGAGCCTCGATCCCGACGACGTCGGAGACATTGCCGACGAGGGACCAGGCCGTCGCGGGTGATTAGGCCTGAGGCCTGACCAATAGGTGTGCTTTGCAGCACTCGGGCAATTCCGCGCGAATGAGCTCGAGCACGCGTGCCGCCTTCACCACGAACTCCGCGGCATTCGGAACCTCGACGCGGTGCGGATGCCCCTTCCAGGCGTCGACGATACGGGCGTCGAGCAGGGCCGCTTCGGCCGCCGATTCCGTGCGCAGCCGGTTCGCGTGGTTGTAGCCGCCATCGGCGGACGGCGTGCGCAGGTGAATCACGGTGTGATAGCGGGCCAGCTGCTCCTCGCGCGTCGTGCCGACTGCCGACCACAGATCGCCGGGCCCGGGCCAGTAGGCGGACCCGTCGACGGTGCCGCGGTCGCACAGCATGATGGCCGGCCGCTCGCTTTCGATTGCCGCTTCCATCTCGCGCTGGACGAAGAAGATCGCTCTTCGGGCACGACTCGCACGTGATCGCAGAAGGCGTGCTTGATCATCTCGAGCGTCGCGGTCTTGCCGGCGCCGGGGCCGCCGGTGAGCACGATCCGGCGCGGCTCGTGGACGGCGGCACATTCACACGCCGCCACGTCTGACCTCGCTCACCCTGGCGCCGTCGACGAGAAGGTCCGACGGCTGGACGGCCACGACGTCGCCGGCGGCCAGCCCGCGTTCGATCACCGTGTGCGTGCCGTCGGCGCGTCCGGTCACCACCGGGGTGATGTGTGCGCGGCCGTCCCGGACGACGAACACCGCCCACTCGTTGCCGCGGCGGAAGAGCGCCGTGGACGGTGCGCGCAGCACGTTGTTGCCGGTCCAGACGGCGATGGCGACGGTGACGCGAAAGTCGTGGCCCGGGCCCACCGGCTGCGGTTCCACCACGTCGAGGACGGTCCGGACCCGCTGCTCCTCGAGGCCGAGCGCCGACACCTTGGTGAACGCGGCGGGATCCACGCGCCGAACCGTGGCACGGACAGGCTCGGGTCCGCCCCAGTTGCCAATCTCCGCCGGCGCGCCGGGCTTCACCTGCACGGCGTCGGCCGTGAGTAGATCGGCCGTGACCTCGAGCTCGTCAACGTTGCCGATCTCGAGGAGCGGTGTCCCGGCGACGACCGGACCCGCGCTTTCGTGCAAGACCCGCAGGATCCGTCCGTAGACGGGCGCTGCCACCGGGGTCGTTGTGCGCCCGCCTCGCACGAGGTCATTCGCCGCCGTGGCTTCGGCGCGCCGCAGGTCGGCGCGGGCGCGCACCAGCGCGGCGTCTGCGGCATCGACGGCGCCTCGCTGGATCTGGGTCTGGTGCTCGGCGTGTTCGGCCTCGTTGGGCGCCGTCACTCCCTGCTTCGCCAGCGTGCGGGTCGTGGCCGATTGACTCTCGGCATGCGTGAGCGCGGACGCGGCTTCACGCGCCAGCGCTTCGGCCTGACTGACGGCTGACCGTGCGGCGGCGACTGCGGATTCGGCCTCGGCGCGGGTCCGCGCGTCGAGCGGTCGGGCCGTGAGCGGCCACAGCCGCGCCACCACCGCGCCCGGCGCGATGGCGTCACCCGGCTGTGCTGCGATGCGCTCGAGGTCGCCGTCCACCGGGGCGGCGACGACGTAGAGGTTCTTGACGCGCGTGCGCCCTTCGGCGATCACCGTCGCCGTCAACGCGCCGCGCGACGCGACCGCGGTCTCGACCGCGATCGGTGCCGGGCGCAGGGCCCAGACGGCCGCCGCGACGATGGCCGCGCCGGCCGCGACCGCAACGATTCGTCCCATTTGTCCAGCCATCATTCCCTCGCTTTGAGCACCTCGACGAGGTTCAACTGGTGCAGGCGCCGCCGGACCAGCATCAGCGAACCGATCGTGGCGGTCACGAACACCAGCGCCGCGAACGCATACGTACTTGGTTCGACCATGACCGGCATGCGGAACCGGTCGTTCGACATGCTCGCGGCCACCCAGCCGGAGAGCGCATAGCCGCTCAGGAACCCGATCGGCAGCGCGACGGCGGCCTGAACGCCGACCTCACCAAACAGGAGGCCCGCGATCTCGCGGCGGGTGAAGCCGAGGATGCGCAGCGTGGCGAGTTCGTGGCTGCGCTCGGCCAGGGCGATGCGGGCGGCGTTGTACACCACGCCAAACGCAATGACGACCGAGAAGATCACCTCGATCAGGCGGATGAACGCCATGCTGGTCTCTGCCATCGAGGCGAAGTTGGCGCGGGCGTCGCGCCGGTCCTGGACGCCGATCGCCTGCGGAGCCCGCTTCAGCACGTCGTAGACCTCCTGCTGGTGCAGCGGATCGATCAGCAGGCTGACTGCGGAGAACGTGTCGGGCTCGTCGAGCAGACGGCCGAGCGTCTCGAGATCGATGTAGACGGTGGAGCCGACGGGCTCGTCGACGAGGAAGACGACACGCGCCGTGAGGAAGCGTCGTTGGCCCTCGCGGATTTCGAGCGTGACTTCGTCGCCGCGTTCGATGCCCAGCCGCCGGGCCAGCCACCGATTGACCACGACGCCCTCGTCAGGCGTGACGACGCGCTCGAACCTGGTGTTGACGATGTGCCGCAGCGTGTGCCCAGACGGCAGCCCCGTGAGCGACACATCGCGCGCCGCGCCACGCACGCGGAGCCGCGCCGGCACGACGCGGGAGGGCTCCGCCCGCCGCACGCCGGGCAAGGACGCGAAGTCAGGCAGCCGGCTCAAGGACTGGCGGTGGGCCAGGGTCACGGACAGGTCTTCCCGGTGCGCGTTCTGGAACTGCACGTCAATCATGCGCGTCAGCGAATCGTTCGACGACCCGCCAAGCACCAGGACGGCGACCGCCAGCGCCATCCCGGTCGTGGTGAGTGCGGCGCGCAGCGGCCGCCGCGACAGGTTGCGAACGATCATCAGCAGGGCGGGTGGCACGACGCGTAGCACGGCCATTCGGTCCAGCCTTCGGGGACGATAGGGCACGGCCGGCGCCATGGCGACGATCGGTGGAGTGGCGACGATCGCACGCAGGGTTCCGAACGTCCCGGCGAGCGATGTTGCGGTGGTGACGACAACGGCGGTGAGCCACACGAACGGCTCGACCGAGAACACGAGCACGGGGAACCGGAAGAACGTGGCGTAGTAGCGGGCGATCAGGCGGCCCAGCCAGATGCCGATCGGCAGACCGATCGCGATGCCCACCGCCACGATGATGAGCGCCACGCTGGCGTAGTGAAAGGCGACGCGGGCGTTGCCGTAGCCAAACGCCTTGAGCATGCCGATGGAAGCGCGCTGGGTACCGACCACCCGTCCCAGCACGACGTTGACGAGGAACGCCGCCACCATCATGAAGATGGCCGGCAGCACCAGCGACAGGCCCTGGAGCTGCGCGATGTGGTTTTCGAGCTCGACGTGCGATCGCTGGCTGTCGCGGCCGAAAGCTCCGGTGCCGCCGTACGGCTCCAGCAGCTGATCCAGCGCCGTGATCACCGCGGGTTCAGACGCGCCCGGCGCCAGGCGGACGACGAGATCGTTGACCGCGTCGCGCAGGTTGGTGGCGCGGGCGAGCTCATCCCGGTCCATCCAGAAGATGCCGAACCGGCGGTCGTCGGGCGCAATGCCGGCCGGTGGCATCTGCATCACGAACTCGGGCGACAGAGCGATGCCGACGATTCGCAGCTCGATGCGTGCGCCCGCCACGGTCGCGCCAATCGTGTCTCCCGGCTGCAGGCCGTTCTTCTCGGCAAACGGTTCGTTGACGAGCACTTCGCCCGGAGACCCGGGTTCGACCTGGCGTCCGCGCCGCAGGTAGACGCCGTTGACGCGATGGCCGGCACGCGGCGCCACCGAGAGAATCAGACCGGTGGCGGGTTCGCGGACGGCGGGGACGTCGAGCACTGCATCGGTCACGATTCGCCCGTCCGCCGCGGCCACGCCTGGAAGCATGGCCACCTCACGCGCGACCCCGATGGGCGCGCGTGCCAGGTGCGCGAACACGTGCGCGAACCGGTTCTGCTCGTAGTACGCCGCCTCGGACAGGCGCAGCGAGCGGTACGCCGTGACCGTCGCCATGAACAGCGCCACGCCCGAGGCCGCCACCAGCGCGATCGCTATTGCCTGGGTCCGCATCGCGCCGATGTCGCGGAACAGCTTTCGATCGAGCGCCCGGATTACCACTGGAGCGCCTCGGGTGCCTGTCGCGTCAGCTGGCGGCGATCGGCGACGATCTGGCCGTCGGCCAGCTGTACCACGCGGTCGGCCATGCTGCCGATGACGGCGTTGTGAGTGATGACGGCGGTCGTCGTTCCGAGCTCGCGGTTGATGCGGTCGATCGCCCCGAGCACCAGCGTGCCGGTTGCGGCGTCGAGCGCGCCGGTGGGCTCGTCGCAGAGCAGCACGTCAGGACGCTTGGCGATGGCGCGCGCGATGGCCACCCGCTGCTGTTCACCGCCGGAGAGCTGGGAGGGAAAATGATCCGTCCGGTGGCTCATGCCGACGAGGTCGAGCGCCTGTTCAGGCGTGAACGCCTCGTCGGCGAGATCCGTGACGAGTGCGACGTTCTCGCGCGCCGTGAGCGTCGGCACCAGGTTATAGAACTGGAACACGAAGCCGACGTGCAGGCGGCGGTAGCGAGTCAGTTCCGTATCGCCTGCCGACGTCAGCTCTTCGCCCTTGTACGTGACGTGCCCGCTCGTCGGGACGTCGAGGCCACCAAGAATGTTTAGCAGCGTGGACTTCCCGCTGCCCGACGGCCCCAGCAGAACCAGCAATTCACCGGCCCCGAGGTTGAGCGTGACGCCGCGAAGGGCGTCCACACGCACGTCGCCCATCTGGTAGACCTTTCGCAGGTCGCGGGCGGCAAGAACCGGTTGCACGACGGGTTGGCCTCGAAGCGAGAACGATCAACGCGGGCGCTGCTCGTGGCGGTGCCCGAACAGATGGAGCAGCGGGCAGGCCAGCAGGAGCAGGTACGGCAGGATGCCGAGGAAGTGGGACTCGTGCTCGTTCCACAGAAGAGTCACGGCGATCGAGAACAGCACCGCGATCAGACATCGTTGCCAGGTCATGCCACCACCCCCTCCAGCTTCGAGGCAGACGGTATGCCAGGCGTGATCTGGTCAATAAAGCCCACGTTTCCGCCCAGAGCTGTCACGGGTGAGTCTGGCGCCGCGGATTAGTTCGCACCGGCCGGGCTTTTCCCTGGGGCCGCGCTGGCACGCCGCGTGTAATCAAGCTGCCGGACCTGCGTGTTGAGATCGGGAGGGACTCATGGAAACAGACGTGGTGTGCGGCATGCAGATCGACCCATCCAAAGCCGCCGGGACGAGCCAGTACAACGGCAAGACCTATTACTTCTGCTCGGCGAGCTGCAAGGCGAAGTTCGACGCCAACCCGAAGCAGTACGCGAAGTAGCGGGGGAGCCGCGCCGGTCATTCGAGACTGCGGAGCTTGGCCCGCATCTGATCGATTTCGGCGCGCTGGCTTGCGACGATCGTCCTAGATCTGGTTGACCTTGGCGTAGAAAGGGGGTGGTTACCGGTCGCGGTTAGAACATCGTGTAGGACATCATCCGCCCGGCCAGCACGACGACGATCCAGCTGAGGATCGAGATCGCGCCGGCGGCGCGCGCCGCGGCGGGCGGGCGGCTCCACGAATCCCACCCCGCGAGCCGCCGCTGCGTGTAGACGTGGAAGAGCGCCGCGTTCAGGCCGGCCAGCAGGATCATCGCCAGCTTGATGCGGAAGTAGGGGTTGTTGTATGCGGCGCTGGCAAAGCCGACGAAGATCGTCGCCCCCGAAGCGAACATCAGCACGAAGCCGGTGACCATCCACGGCGCCAGGCGCCGGTAGACCTCCGAGACCGGTGTTGCGGTCAGCACCTTGCCCAGCAGGCGCAGGTCGAACCAGACGACCATCCCCACCGACAGCCCGAGGCCGGACAGGTGAATTGCCACGAGAATCGGAAACCCGTAGAGCGACTGCGTGACCAGTTCGGCCAGCCGCGTCGATTCGAGCCACTCGCAGATCTGCAGCAGCGTCATGCGATCTATTCCAAGAGGATGAACGCGCAGGCGGCCGCCGCGAGACCGATCCAGAGCAGCAGGCTCGCGGCGCCGATGGCCCGCGTCTCGCGCCGCAACAGGCCGAACTGCACGGCCGCCGCCGTCAAGAGCAGACCCATCTTCAGCTCGAAGAACGTATTGTGGCCGGCCACCATGGCGCGCGGTGCGAAGAGCAACACGCCGCTCGGCACGCTGACCATCAGCCCGAGTGCGATCAGCCGCGACCCAGGGACGGTGAGCTCGCGCACCGGTCGCCCCGGGAACAGCACTCCGAGACGCCCGAGATTGGCGAACAGCGCGCCGCCCATGATGCACGTGAAGCCGAGCGCGTGCAGTGCGCTCAGCGCGGACGTGAGGCCGATCGACTCGCGAACGGTGCCGGCCACTGTCGTGGCTTCAAGCCACGTGAGGATGCCATCCATCAGCCGTAAGGACTGTACTCGATCACGCGGCGAGCCCGATCCGAGGGCGGGAAAGGCCGCGGCGCCGTCGAAAAGTTCGCGGCCTTGTGCGTCTCGCCCGATGATCGCCGGGAATCTTCATCAGCAGCGGTTGGCGCCCGTCTTGCTCCCACCGGGTTCGTGGAGGGCGGTTTCATGAAGACGAATCTTGCAGTGCTTGGCGGTGCGGTGGTGGCGGCGGCTCTGACGAGTGCTTCGGCGCATGGCTGGCAGGTGAGCCCCGAGGAGCACGCGAAGCATCATCCCGACGCGCAGGCCGAGAAGGCGGCGCCGGCGCCGCAGGCCAAGGGGATGGCCGGCATGAAGGGCATGGACATGACGGCGTCGAACGCGAAGCTCGACGCGCTGGTCACGAAGATGAACGCGGCTCAGGGCCAGGCCAAGGTCGATGCGATCGCGGAGCTGCTGACTGCCCTGGTGCAACAGCACCAGACCATGCACGGCAACATGGGCGAGATGATGTCGAAGATGAAGGACGGCGCCGCCAAGTAGCCGGCGCCGAGGTAGCGGTCGCGCAGTCGGGCCCCCGCGCCAGCTCGAAGGTGGCTCCCATGGACGGAGTGTAGCCGGGCGGGTAGAATAGGGGATTGGCGTTCGCGCCAGATTCCTGACATATGGGGCACGACTGGATCGCGGTGCGCGGAGCCCGCGTTCACAACCTGAAAGACATCGACGTCGACCTGCCGCGCGACCGCCTGGTAGTGATTACCGGGCTCTCGGGGTCGGGCAAGTCGTCGCTCGCCTTCGACACGATCTACGCCGAAGGTCAGCGGCGCTACGTCGAGTCGCTGTCGGCCTACGCCCGGCAGTTTCTCGAGCAGATGGAGAAGCCGGACGTGGACCTCATCGAGGGGCTGTCGCCGGCCATCTCGATCGAGCAGAAGACCACCGGATCGAACCCGCGCTCGACGGTCGGCACCGTCACCGAGATCTACGACTACCTGCGGCTGCTCTTCGCCAACATCGGCATCCCGCACTGTTACAACTGCGGCCGTGAGATCACGGCGCAGTCGCTCGAGCGCATCCTCGACCTGGTGATGCTCTACCCGCAGGACGCCCGCATCAACGTGCTGGCGCCGGTCGTGCGCGGGCGCAAGGGCGAGTTCAAAAAGGAGCTGCAGGCGCTGCGCCAGCGCGGCTTCACCAAGGCGCGCATCGACGGCCAGTTCCGATCGCTCGAAGAAGACCTCAAGCTCGATAGGCGGCGGAACCACAACATCGACATCGTGGTGGACCGCCTGGTCGTCAAGAGCGGCATCGAACGGCGCCTGTCCGAGTCGCTCGAGATGGCGCTCGGCCTGGCCGACGAGATCGTCATCGTCAACACCTTCGAGAGCGGCGACCAGCTGTTCTCCCGCAAGCTGGCGTGCGTGGCCTGCGGCATCTCCATGCCCGAGATGACGTCGCGCGCCTTCTCGTTCAACTCGCCGCACGGCGCCTGCCCGACGTGCCAGGGGCTGGGTGCGACCTACGACTTCGAGCCGCGGCTGGTGGTGCCCGACGAGAGCAGGTCGCTGCTCGACGGGGCCATCGCGCCCTGGGCCCGCGGCGATCGCAAGCTGGTGAAGGACGCCGTGCTGGCGCTGGCCAAGGCGTCGGGGCTCGATCCCAACCTGCCGTTTGCGAAGCTGTCGAAGAAGCACCGGGACCTCGTGCTCTTCGGCATCGGCGCCGCGAAGAAGGCGGCCAAGGTCACGGACACGGCGGCGGCCGCGGCCGAGGAGATCGATGACGACGACGACGGCGCCGACGAGTTCGAGATGCCGCGCGGGCGCCGGCGCGAGCCGTCGGCCGACGACGCCTTCGGCCGCGCGTTCGAAGGCGTGATCCCCAACCTGCGCCGCCGCTACGAGGAAGGCTCGTGGGCGGTACAGGAGGACCTCGAGCCGTTCCGCATGCTGCGCGAGTGCCCGAACTGTCATGGGCAGCGGCTGCGGCCGCAGAGCCTGGCCGTGCGCGTCAAGGACCGCACGATGGCGGACTACGTCAACCTGCCGATCAGCGAAGCGACCGAGGCGTTCGAGGCCTTCACGCTCACCGAGCGCGAGGAGCTGATTGCCAGCCGGGTGCTGCGCGAGATCCGCGAACGCCTGCGCTTCCTGCACGAAGTCGGCGTCGGCTACCTCACGCTCAACCGCAGCGCCGCCACGCTGTCGGGCGGCGAAGGGCAACGCATCCGGCTGGCCACGCAGATCGGAGCCAACCTGACCGGCGTTCTCTATGTGCTGGACGAGCCGTCGATCGGCCTGCACCAGCGCGACAATCGCAAGCTGCTCTCCACGCTGGCGCGGTTGCGGGATCTCGGCAACACGGTGGTCGTCGTCGAACACGACGAGGAAACGATCCGCCAGGCCGACTACATCGTCGATCTCGGACCCGGCGCGGGCGAGCACGGCGGCCACGTGACCTTCCAGGGGCTGCCGTCGGCGCTGCTCGAGCCGGGCGCGGGGTCGCTCACGGGCGCCTACCTGCGCGGCGAGCGCACCATCGCCACGCCTTCGGCGCGGCGGCAGCCGGGCCGCGGCGAGCTCGTCATTCGCGGCGCCCGAGCCAACAATCTGAAGAACCTCGACGTCGCGATTCCGCTCGGCACGCTGACGGCCGTGACCGGCGTCAGCGGGTCGGGTAAGTCCACGCTCGTCAACGACATCCTCTACCGCGCGCTGGCCAAGGTGATCTACCGTGCCGCCGCCGAGCCCGGTCCGCACGACCGCATCGACGGCATCGAGCTGATCGACAAGGTCATCGAGATCGACCAGTCGCCCATCGGCCGCACGCCGCGCTCGAACCCGGCCACCTACACGGGGATGTTCACCTTCCTCCGCGAGCTGTTCGCGATGATGCCCGAGGCCAAGGCGCGCGGCTTCCGCCCCGGACGGTTCTCGTTCAACGTGAAGGGCGGACGCTGCGAAGCGTGCCAGGGTGACGGCGTCATCGCCATCGAGATGCACTTCCTGCCCGACGTCTACGTGACGTGCGAGCAGTGCAAGGGGCGCCGCTACAACCGCGAGACGCTGGAGATTCAGTACCGCGGCAAATCGATCGCCGAAGTGCTGGACTTGACGGTCGATCAGGCGCTGCCGCTGCTCGAGAACTTCCCCCCAATCGCCAACAAGCTGCGCACGCTGCAGGACGTCGGGCTCGGCTACATCGAGCTGGGGCAGTCGGCCACGACGCTCAGCGGCGGCGAGGCGCAGCGCGTGAAGCTCGCGCGCGAGCTGTCCCGGCGCGGCACGGGCCGCACGCTCTACATCCTCGACGAGCCGACGACGGGGCTGCACTTCGAGGACACCCGCAAGCTGCTCGACGTGCTGAACAAGCTGGTGGACCAGGGCAACACGGTGGTGGTGATTGAGCACAACCTCGACGTCATCCGCTGCGCCGACCACCTGATCGACCTGGGGCCGGAGGGCGGCGCCGCCGGCGGGCGGGTGCTCGTGAGCGGGACGCCGGAGGTGGTGGCGGCCGACCCCCACTCGGCCACCGGACAGTTCCTGGCGCCCCTGTTTGGGACCCGAATCCTGGACTCCAACGACCCTGACGGACGAAAGACCGAACGCGGAAGCGTGGTAAAGTAGCCTCACTTTGTCGGCGGATCGCCGTGGCGGCGGCGCAACAGCGATCACTTCTGAAAACGCGAGTCCTCGCGGCGTTCGATCCCTAACCAATTCATCGATCAGGCTTTGTGCCGAATTCTCATGCGCACGAGCTTCATGGCACTCCTGTTGCTGTGAGTTGAGTCACCCCTAGGGACGACACGGGCCAATGAGCGTACAGAGGACACTTCGCCGAGCCACCACCTGCGCCGGCATCGGACTCCACTCAGGAAGCAAGGTCACGTTGTCGCTTCGGCCTGCCCCGGCCGACTTCGGGATCCGGTTCCGCCGTTCCGACCTGGGCGGTCTGGAGGTACCGGCCACCGCCGACCACGTCGGGGGCATCAACTACGCCACCGGGCTTGCCCGCGACGCCGTGAAGGTGGACACCGTGGAGCACCTGCTGGCGGCGCTCGTCAGCCTGGGCGTGGACAACGCCATCGTCGAGCTCAATTCGCCGGAAGTGCCGATCATGGACGGCAGCGCGGCGCCCTTCATCTACCTGATTCAGGAAGCGGGCGTGCGCGCGCTCAACGCGCCGCGCAAGTTCCTGAAGGTGCTGCGCCCCATCACGCTGTCGCGCGGCGACAAGCGCATCGCGCTCTACCCGTCGGATCACTTCAAGGTGACCTACAGCATCGCCTACGACCACCCGCTGCTGCGGCACCAGTCGCGGACGATGCGCATCACCGAAACCTCGTTCGTCGAGGAGATTGCCGCGGCGCGCACCTTCACGTTCCTCAAGGAAGTGGAGCAGCTGCGCAAGCAGGGGCTAGCGCTCGGCGGCTCGCTCGAAAACGCCATCGTCGTGGGCGAGACCGGCGTGCTGAACCACGCACTGCGGTTCGACGACGAATTCGTGCGGCACAAGATCCTCGATGTGATTGGCGACATGGCCCTGCTGGGCCACCCGATCATCGGCCACCTGGTCGCGCACCGCGGCGGCCACGGGCTGCACACGGCGTTTGCCGCGCAGGTGCTCGAAGAGCGCGATGCGTGGACGCTGGTCGAGGGGCCCGCCGCGCAGGACGTCGCGACCGGCGTGCCCGAAGCGGCAACCGCCCGGGCCAACTAGCCCTTTCCCTATCACGTGGCGGTCTGAAGACCGCCCTCTATATCAGCGGCGCCAGGTGAGCGTCGCGTACGCTCCACGCTGGATCTCGCCGCGCGACCCGGCCGCTCCAAACTCGGGATGATGGTCGTGCAGCAGGTTCTGCCCGACGATCGCCGCCTCGAGGCTTCTGGACGGCCGCCACGCCAGCCGTACGTCGAGCTCGGCATAAGCAGGAATGCCGGGAGCCGTCAGCAGGGCCGCCGGCAGGCGACGAATGGCCGTGGAATGTCGGAACTGCGCATCGAGGTCGACATCGGTGCCGAGATCCACTTGTGCGCGCAGCATGAGCTGGTGTCGCGGCGTGGCGCCCTCGAGCGAGACGCCGTGATTGAGATCGGCGCCGTGTGCCGGTGAGATCGAGCCAGGTCGTGGTCGACGTCGTCGAGAGTCGCCACCGGCTCGTCGGCGCCAGACTGACGGAGGCCTCCAATCCCCGCGAGTGCCCGTCGGTCAGGTTCTCGTTGACGATCGGCACGATGGTCTTGCCGGCGCTGGCGAACGGCGCGTGCTGTTCGAGCGACGCGAGTCCACGATACTGGTTATGGTACGCCGCGAGGTCCACGAGCAGCGCCGAGTGCTGCCAGCGATAGCCGGCCTCGACGGCCACCAGCCGTTCCGCATCGAAGTCCGAATTCCCGAGCAGCCGCACCACCGTGTTGCCCGCCGGCGGGGTGGCATCGATGGCGAGGTCGCGCTCGAGCCGAGTGGGAATGCGCACCGCACGTGCGACCGCTCCCCAGAGCGTGTGCGCCGGCGTTGGCACCCACGCGGCGCGCACGCCGGGCTGGAGCTCGCCGCCGCTGAAATCGTTGTGCTCGAGTTTGGTGCCGGTCGTCAGGCGGACGGTCTGGGCCAGCTCGATCTGGTGCTGGACGAAGCCGCTGTAGACGTGGTCTACCGAGGACAATGGATCGAGGGCGAACACGCCCGTCCCTTCGTTCCGATTCGACGTGACGCGATAGTTGGCGCCCCACGTGAGCTCCTGCGCGTGGGGGAGCGTCGATCGATGCTGAAGATCGGCATCCACGGTGTCGAGGTCGTCGCGGAAGCTTGGATCGTTGCGATGGGTGTGATCGTAGTACACGCGCGTCTGCAGTTCCGAGCCCGCCGAGAAGCGGCGGGTCCATCGGCCAAGCACGTTGCCCCCGCTCACGCCGGTGCGCAGCGGCCCGACGGGCGATGGCCGCGCCGCTCCCAGGCTGATCGAGGGGAAGAGGCGGCCGATGTCGCCCCCGTAGGCATCGCCCTGCAGCGTCAGCGTGTTGGTGGTGCTGGCGTACCAGTCCATGCGGGCCCCGCCGTGGCCAAGCTGCCAGTCGTCGTGCTCGGTGCCGGTCGTCAGCGTGCCGTCGCGGTCGGTGAACTTGCCGAACACGCGGAAGTAGGCGTGTTCGCCCAGCCGGCCGCCATAGCGCGCGTTCACCGCAAACCGTTCCTCGTTGCCGCCCGACGTGGCCAGGTACACGCCCTGCGTTTCCGCGGCGCTCTTCGTGGTGATGTTGATCACGCCGTTCACCGCGTTCGAGCCCCACAGGGCGGCGCCGGGACCGCGAATCACCTCGATGCGCGCCACGTCTTCGAGCATCAGGTCCTGCACGTCCCAGAAGACGCCCGAGTACAACGGCGTATAGACGCTGCGCGTGTCCGAGAGGACCAGGAGCTTCTCCGAGCTCAGGGTGCTGAAGCCGCGCGAGCTGACGGCCCAGATGTTGGACGTCTGGCGCGCGACGTGCAGCCCGGGCACCAGCCGCAGCGCTTCAGGGATCGTCGTGGCGCCCGAGCGCCGGAGGTCTTCGTTCGTCACCACCGCCACCGCGGCCGCGGCGCCCGAGCGGGCCTCGTCGCTCTTTGACACGGAGGTGACGACCAACTTTCCCAATTCTTCGAGGCTGAGCGTCCTGAGGGCGATGGCGCCCGTCGCTGGTTGGGCGTTGACTGGTGTGCTCAAGTGGAACGCGAAGCCCACGAGCGCGCAGATCTGGAGAAAGCGGTGGCCGCGGGTCATTCACCGCAAGTCTATATCGCCGATCCGCAGGCGCGGCGCGCCGGCGGGTGCGACGCAGCGATAGAGTCGCTAGCGTGAAGTGGGCGGTGAGCGGAACTGCGAGGTCTACTTGTCCAGGCGGCGCATGTACGCCTCGAGCTTGTCGTTCTCGTACTTGACCGTATTCAGGAACAGGCTCTCGAGCAGGTAGGTGCGCCGGTCCTCTTCGGCCATCTGGTCGATGAGGTGGGTGATCTCGCGCATCATGTCCTCGAACGAGCGGTCGAGGCCGCGCTTGGCCGTCACCTCTTTGTAGAGCGTTTCCATGATCGCCAGCAGATCGCCATCGAGCGAGATTTCCGCGCCTGTCGTCGTGGAGATGGTCTTCATGGCTAGCCCCCGAAGCTCTTGATGGCCGACGCTTCGTCGCTGTGGATTTCCAGGAAGTTCTGAGCGCCGGTCATCGTCAACATCGTCTCCACGCGCTTCTGCACGCCCGACAGCTTGAGCGCCCCTCCGGCCGCCGTGACCTGGCGGTAGAGATCCATCAGGCAGCCGATGGTGGCGCTGTCAACGTAGGTAACCGTCGACAAGTCGAGCAGCACCTTGCTGCCGGTGCCGATGAGCGGCGTCACCGCGCCGGCAAACTCGGGCAGCAGCGGGTACATGAGCCGCGCCTCGTTGACGCGGACGATCGAGATGTCGTGGTTACGGTCGGTGGTGAGGTTCATGCTCAGACTCCGCTCTTCGGGACCGCTTCCTGCTGTTCGCGCAGGATGCGGATTTGGCGGGCCAACTCGGTACGGCCGCGGTTGATCCGCGACTTCACGGTGCCCTCGGGCAGATCGAGGCGGTCGGCGATTTCCTGGTAGGTCAGTTCCTGGATGTCGCGCAGCATCACCGCCGTGCGCAACGTCGGCGCCAGCTCGGCGAGCGCCGTCCGCAGCAGCGACACGCGGTCGCGATGCTCGAGGCGTCCGTAGGCGCTGATTCCGGGCGCCACCGGCGTCAGGTCCGACGGATCGACGTCGCGGTTGATCGTCTCGCGCTCGCGGCGCGCGCTGCGATAGTGATCGATGCAGAGATTGCGGCTGACGCTGATCAGCCACGTCTGGAAATTGGCGCGGCGATCGAACGTGTCGAGCGACTTGTACAACTTGAGGAAGACGTCCTGGGTGAGGTCTTCGGCCTGGTCGTGCCGCCCGACGAACTTATAGGCGATGTTGAAGACGCGCCGCCAGTGCGTGCGGACGATCGTCTCCCACGCGGCCTGGTCACCGTCCAGGCAGCGTTGGATTACCTGGTCCATCGCTTGCGCGGATGATGAATCAAAGGACACGGAACGGGCGCATGATAACATGCGAACGCACGTGTTCGCACCGTATTCCCAAGGAAAACACGGTCTCGCCTGCGATGGGGTCGCTCTGGCCGCGATTGCCGGGGAGGTCGGCACGCCGGTCTTCGTCTACAGCGCTCAGGCCATCCGCGACGCGTACACGGGGATCGATCGCGCGTTTGGCGACTACCCGCACTCGATTCACTATGCGCTGAAGGCCAACTCCACGCTGGCACTGCTGCGCCTGCTGCGAGGGCTCGGCAGCCGCGCCGACGCCAACTCCGGCGGCGAGATTCGCGTGGCGTTCCGCGCCGGGTTCACGCCCGCCGACGTGGTGTTCACGGGCGTCGGCAAGACGCGCGACGAGCTCGAGTTCGCGGTGGCGCAGGACGTCGGCACCATCAACGCCGAGTCGCCCGGCGAGCTCGATCGCATCGCCGCGGTGGCCGTCGCCGCCGGACGCACGGCGCGCGTCGCGCTGCGGGTCAACCCCGACATCGACGCCAGGACACACGCCAACATCTCGACCGGCCTGCGCATCAACAAGTTCGGCGTCGCGCTCGAGGACGCGCCGGCGATTTACCGCGACCGGCGCGACGTGCAGGGGCTGCGGTTCGTCGGCCTGCACGTCCACATCGGTTCGCAGATCACGAGCGCCGAGCCGCTGCAGCGGGCGGCCGAGGCGCTGGCGGGCCTCGCGATCGAACTGCGTGACGACGGCGTGCCGCTCGAGCACGTCGATCTGGGGGGCGGCCTCGGCATCCCGTACGAAGGGCAGCCGATCATTGCGCCGTCGGAATACGCAGCGGCGGTGCTGCCGGCGCTGCGGCGCTGCGGTCTGCCGGTGGTGCTGGAGCCGGGACGCGCCATCGTCGGGCCATCAGGCGCGCTCGTGTCGCGCGTCGTCGACACCAAGCAGAACCCGGACGGGCGCCGCTTCGCGGTGCTCGACGCCGGCATGACCGAGTTGATGCGGCCCGCCCTCTACGGGTCGTACCACCGGATCGAGCCGGTGGAGCCGCGCCAGGCCGCCGTCTCTCCGTGGGACATCGTCGGCCCCATCTGCGAGAGCAGCGATGCCTTCGGACGCGAGCGCGATCTGCCGCCCATCGAGGTCGGCGATCTGGTGGCGGTGCTCGACACGGGCGCCTACGGGGCGGTGATGGGCTCCAACTACAATCGCCGCCTGCTGCCGCCCGAGGTGCTGGTGGACGACGGCTCGTGGACGGTGATCCGCCGCCGCCAGACGCTCGACGACGTCCTGGCGCTCGAGACGTAGGAGCACGTGCGCGGGCTTCTCGTCGTCTTCGAAGGCCTCGATCAGAGCGGCAAGCAGACGCAGGCCGAACGCCTTCGCGATCGGCTCGTGGCGGCCGGCCGCACCGTGCGCCTGCTGTCGTTTCCCTCCTACGAGACCCACCTTGGCGCCGAGATCGGCCGCGCGCTCAAAGGCGAGCGAGACTACGCCGCCGACACCATGCAGCTGCTCTACGTGGCCAATCGCTTCGAGTGGAAGCCGGAAATCGAGCGCGAGCTGGCGGCGGGTACGGTGGTGGTGTGCGACCGCTATCTGGCGTCGAGCGTTGCCTACGGCGAGGCGTTCGGGCTCGACGGGCAGTGGCTGGCCGAGATCCAGCGCTACCTGCCGCAGCCGGATCTGACCGTGCTCCTCGACATCGAGCCGCAGGTGTCGGCCTCGCGCAAGACCGCGGACCGCGACAAATACGAGCGCGACCTCGCGCTGCTGGCGCGCGTGCGAGAGAGCTATCTTCGGCAGGCGACGGCCCCGCGCTGGTTGCGCCTCGACGCCGGACGCGACCGCGAGGCCGTCGCGTCCGAGGCCTACGCCGCGGTGGCGCCGCTGCTCACGTAGCTGCAGGCCTTTCGGCCTGCCTCCGGTTCCGACCGCGCGACACTCGCCATCGTCTTACCGTGGCGATGCGGAACTTGTCGTCGGCTCTTCTCGTCGGCGCGTTCGCGGTGTGGGCTGGCGCCGCCCTGTACTCGCAAACCCCGGCGCCCGCCTTCGAGACCGCCTCGGTCAAGCGGAATACCGTGACGCCCGGTCCCGGCGCGCCGATGGCGGTGCGTCCTCAGAACGATCGGCTGACGCTCCTCAACATTCCCGGGCGTCAGCTGATCCAGATGGCGTTTCGCGTCGATGTGGAGCAGATCGAAGGCGCGCCCTCATGGCTGACCGACGAGCGCTTCGACATCACCGCCAAGGCTGCCGCGCCGTTCTCACCGCCGAATCAATGGCAGGCGATGCTGCGGACCCTGCTCGAGGATCGCTTTCAGTTGCGCGTGCGCCGCGAGCCGAGGGAGGTGGACGGTTTCGTGCTGACGGTGGCGCGCGCCGACGGCCGCCTCGGTCGATCGTTACGTCGGGCCACCGCCACGTGCGCCGAACTCCGTGCGCGCTCGAAGGACTTCGAGAAGGAGGACCCCTGCGGGGTCATGGCGGCGGCGGGCAGAGCGACGCTGGGCGAGATGAACGTCCACGGTCTCGATCTGTCTCAGCTGGTGGCCTATGCGAGCCTCGATCTGCGCCGCCCTATCGCGGACGAGACCGGACTCGCCGGCGCGTTCGACTGGGACCTGAACTGGACGCCGCGGAACTTTCTCGGCCAGTCGTTCAACCGCGAACGCTTCCCGACGATCGATCCGGACGGTCCCGGCCTTGGTGCCGCACTCGAAGAGCAGTTGGGCCTGAAGCTGCAGCCGCGCCGGGTGCCGCGCGACACGATCGCGATCGAGCACGTCGAGCGGCCGTCGGCGGATTAGAGGGGAGGCCGGGTCTGAAAGACCCGGCCCCACGTTCGAGGAGGGGCCGACACGAATCAGCTAGTTCGTTCCGCGCGCGCCGAGCGCGGCCTGCACGTCGGCCTTCGTGAGCGGCTTGTCCGGATTCGGCGGATGCGCCTGAATCCAGATGGTGTAGTCGAGCTTGCCGGTGGTCTGCGCGACCGCCTTCAACACCGCGAGCTGCCCCGGGTTCGGGTTCACCACCGTGACGTCCGCGGACCACAACACCTTCTCGGCCGGTAGATACACCACCAGCATCCCGTCGCTGTGCTCGTTCGGGATCCGATACAGCTCGACGACCTTGCCGTTGGTGCCCCTGCGGATGTCGTGATCGCCCACCGGTTCCACCACGTTGGCGCTCCGCCCCGGCTTCTTCGACAGGCTGTCTCCCGTCAGCGTGCGCTGACCCGCGAGCAGCCGTTCGAGCACCGGCTCGTTGTTGCGATGCGTGAGGATCGTCGCGCCTTCGGACAACGCGGCCGACAGGCCGCTGGCGTGGTCGAAATGCGGATGCGAGTTGACCACGTATCGGATCCGCTTGCCGGGAATCGCGTTCTTGGCGGCGGCCATCACCGCCAGGCCGCGCACATCGCTCTGGCCGCTCTCGACGACCAGGATGTGATCGCCCATGTCCACGGCGAGCGACGTATAGTTGCCGCCGATCTTGAACGCGCCGTCGCCGAGCTTTTCGACTGGTGGTGCGGCGGCTGCCGCGGCGGGCGGAGCCGCCGGGGGCGGTCCGCCGGCGCGGCCGGCGGGCGGCGGCGGGACGGTGAGCAGCTCGGCGAGGTTGGTTGGATTGGGCGTCGCCGCGGTGATCGTCGCGTCGAAGGTCGGCATCGAGGCCTGCTTCTGCACGATGCGGCCGGGCACCTCCACGCCGTTCATGTTCCGGTAGTTCGAGTACTCGAATTCGACCAGGAGGTCGCCCACGACCGCGTTGTCCACCCTGGTTTCCACCTTCGTCACCAGGTTCTGGCTGTTGATGTAGCCGGTCACCGTGTAGCTCCGTCCCGACGGCGACTTCAGCGCCGGCGAGAACGAGACCAGTTGCACGCCGTCCTGCTGGCGCACGGTGGCGCTGTTGGCGGCCGCGCCCTTCAAGAAGCCCCAGGGCGTCATCCAGATGTTGAGCCCCTGGTTCCAGTTGGTGCTCGCCTGCATCGCCGTGATGTTCTGGTTGAACACGCCCGGCATCGGCGGGGGCACGCCGGGCACGGTGGGCGGCTGGGTCGGACCAGTCGCCCGTGAGACGAGCGCGGACGAGTCCGACGGCGTGGCGAAGGTGAGCGTGCGGGTGTACTGCGTAATCCGCGTCACGTTCACCGGGCCCATCGGCTGGCCGATGGCTTTGCTCTGCCCGAAAGCGCCGTTGCGTGCCGTGCCCGAGTAGGTGATTGAAGTAAGGGAGTCCGCGCCCATGGCCTTCGACGCCGCCGCGACAACCGGGCCGGCACTCTGTGCCGATGCGGCCGCGGGGAGAAGAGCGAGGAGCGCGGCAAGCGTGACCCTTCTGAGCTGCATGATCTTGCCTCCGGTAGAGGTGGACGGCCGTGGGGGACGTTGCGCACCTTATATACGTGGGGGCGCGGCCGGCGCTTACCGGTTTTTTGCGAGGGGCGAAACGAGCCGCTGACTGGCCGCGCGCGCGGGCTAGAACCGTACGCCGAATCCAAGGCGCGGCCCGCGCCGCCCAACATTGGCGTCGCCGAAGAAACTCTGGAACCGGTACCCAGCGTCGATCGTGAAGCGCGGCCCGAGGCGGAGTTCCGCGCCCAGGCCGATGTTCGCCAGCGGCACGACACGCTTCACGTGAAATGGCCCGGTGCTCCCATCGACTTCCGAATCCATCCGCGCGACACCCCCGGTGCCCTCCGCGTACGGCTGGAACCACCCGACCTTCGGGGGCAGAAACCGGACGCCTGCTGCGCCGTACCAGGTGCTGGTTTGCTTGGCGAAGCCTGGCGCGATCGACCGCCTGATGAGGTCTGCCGGGGTGACGTCGAGCAGGCGCCCGCCGTGGAAGATGGGCTGGACTGCTCTCCACCCCCGGGTTCCGACCGTCAGGTCGAGGCCTATCGTGGTTCCGGCGCCCGTCAGCTCGCGGCTGGTGGCTCGAAACGAGGGCTCGGCAGACAGGAACGGCCGTGGTTCGCCGTCTTGCGCCGAGGCGGTTCCGACGGATGCCAACACGCACGCTGCCGGGAGAATCGACCGCATTCTGCCTCCTTCGCCTCAGGGCTGGCGGGTTAGACGAACAGGGCGCGGTCGCGGTCGGCAGGTATCAACCGCGGGCCTACGGGCGTCGACGGAAAGGCCGCTGCGGGAGTGGCGGCGGCGCCGGGCGAGGTGTCGCCTGCGGTGGCCGAACCGGGGTGCCTTCCGCGGCTCGCGAGATGCTCAGGAGGTTGCGCATCGCGTAGTTGCCTTCGTGGCAGGCGTACTCCGACCACGAGTAGTCCGGGGCCACGGCCAGCGCAAAGGCCACGGTCCAGGGGGCCGTCCACGTCTGCGGATCGACGACCCGCATCTGGTACGCGATCGTGGCGGCGGACGTGCGCGTGAACCGCTCCGTCACGGTGAGCCCCGCGCTCGTAGGCGTTTCGTTGCCGCCGGCGTGCGCGCCGGTGCGGCCGTTGAAGTTGGTCGTTTCGACGACCAGCGTGTCGCCATCCCAGAACCCACGGCCATCCCCCATGTAGCTGCGGACGGCGGCCGCGACGTGCATCGCATCGCCGATCGGGATCACCCGCGCCTCGTGGATCGCTTCCGATCGAATCGTCACCAAACCGGGCGCCTGCACGATCTGGATCGCGCTGTAGTCCATCGACGGCAGCATCGACCCGAGCGGCCCCCGCGAAATGCAGCGTTCGACCGGGCCCATCTCGGCCGGCCCAGCCCACGGGCCCATCGACGAGGACGTCGAGCGCCACTGACGTGCCGCGCGCTCACGGCCTTCGACGGTCAGCGACGGCATCCGTCCGTCCACGGGCTCGACGACAAGCGGCTGCGGCATGTCGTGCGTCGCCTTCCACTCCTCGAGCGCGGCGCGATCGCGCTGCGCCGCCTGGTCGGGCTCGAGGCGCGCGATTCGGTCGACGGCTCCGCCTTCGACGAGTTGGGACAAGAGGCTGGCGTCGGAACCTTCGTCGGGTTGCGCAAACGGGCGCCCTTGGAGGTTGGCCGTCAGCCAGGTGCCTTCGAGGGCCGGCTCTCCCCATTCGGTACGGGAGCCGTCCACCGGCCCAATCTGCGCGGCGGTCAACCCGCTGAAGCACACGATGAGTGCGAGAGGAATCGCCCCGCGCGTCACGCCGGCTAGTCTAGCGTGGGGCGCGATACGCGGTCGACGACGAGGACCTCCACTGGTGCGGTCGTGGAGACGAGCCGCAATCCGAGCTGCTCCTGGAGGGCGGCGAAGAGAGACGGCGCGTCGGGATTCGCCACGGGAGGCGGCGCGTTGGGCGACAGCGTGCCCGCCGGGATCTGCGTGCTGTCGGGAGCGTAGGTGAGCGTCAGGTCCCACGTCCCTGCCAGTCCGGTCTGATCGACAATCGCGCGCCCCACGCGGCCCGACAGCCCGATCCCCAGCTGGGACAGCGGCATGCCGTTCATCTGCAGGCCGCCGACGCGGCCGCGAAACCCACACTGACGTGCAGCCGGGGGCGGCGGGCTGCCGGCTCGTGCGGCAGCGATCAGGGCGGGGCAATCAGTGTCCGACTTCTTCAGCCCTGAGCCCAGCGCGCCGTCGGCACGCGCGAGCCGGAGGGCGTACACCGGCAGCGTGCGCGTGTCGCGATGCGCGGCCAGCCCGAAGCGGTCGGCAAGCAGCGCCCGCACCGCCTGGATGGTGGCATCTGGTCCCGGTTGCGCCGCGGCTGTTGCCCCGAGTGTGGCCGTGATATCCCACCGCGCGCTCTCGAGCGGAGTCAGGCTGCCCGCGAGCTGAAAACTCTGGAGCTCGTAGGCGTACTCGACGATCTCGCGCAGCGACGCGTTCTCGGCGGCGAAGCGCCCACCGGGCCGGCGGCCGACGAACGACCCGTCCGTTGGGGCCGTCCGCTCCTTCACCGAGGCGACCTCGAAGGTGACGGTCTGGGCGCTGACGGGGAGGAGCGCAGCGAGCGCGAGGCCGGCGGCAATCAGGGTACGCATAGCCATTGGACGCACCAGCGGCCGATCGGTTTACCGCGTCTGGCCGCGCGGCAGCGCTCGAGCCAGCGTGAGCGTCCGCACCTCCCGCGCGCCGCCGCCTGTCAGAACCCGCGCGCACGCGTCGAGCGTTGCGCCCGTGGTCATCACGTCATCCACGAGCACCAGGACCTGCTTGGCGACGTCGCGCCCCGTGCGGCGTCGCCAGGGGGCCAGCGCGAAGGCGCCGGCCACGTTCCGGCGCCGCTGGCCTGGCGAGAGTCCGGCCTGGGCGCGCGTGGCGCGCGAGCGAACGAGCACCGGACGCAGCGGGACGCCGAGCTCGCGCGCGAGATCCGCCGCCTGATTGAAACCGCGCTGAAGGCGCTTCCACGGGTGGAGAGGCACCGGGACCACCGCGTCGGCGCCGTCGAGCACGTGCTGTCCAGCCTCGCGCAACAGCCGTCCGAGCGGCCGCGCCAGCGACCGGCGTCCGTCATATTTGAAGGCATGGATGATGGCGCGCAGCTCGCCGTCGTAGTCGCACGCGACGGCGCCGCGCTGGAAGGCGGGCGGGCGACGGCGGCACGCCGCGCAGCGTTCGGCCGCCAGGCTGATCACGCGCCACGACGGCAGGGCCTGGCCGCACGTGTAACAGGCTGGTGGCCCCACCAGCCGCACGCGCGACCAGCAGGCCTGGCAAACCGCGCCGTCCAGCGGCCGGTCGAGCACGGAGCGGCAGGCCGCGCAGTGCGGGCCGATCGTGGCGGCGGCGAGCGCGTTGAGAACCTGGAGCGCCGCGAGGCGCAGCGCCTCAGGCGGCGCCGTCCGAGAATTCGTAGCGCGTGGCGTTGCCCCAGAGCCGCTCGAGGCCGTAGAAGGACCGGCACTCACGGCTGAAGACGTGGACGACGAAGTTGAAGTAGTCGAGCAGGATCCACTCGGAGTTCTTCACGCCTTCGGCCACCGCGGGCCGCTCGCCGAGCTGCTGCTTCAGCGTTTCCTGCACCGCGTCGGCAATCGCCGTGATCTGGCGCGCGTTGGCGGCGCTGCAAATCACGAAGTAGTCGGTGAAGCCATCGGCCTTCCGCAGGTCGAGCACCACGGTATCCATGGCTTTCTTGTCGCGCGCCGCTTCCACGGCGGTCGCGACGGCTTTCGGGAGCCGCGGCGTTGTCGTCTTCACCGCGGGTGCCGCTTTCGCAGGGACTGCGGCTTTGCTGCTGCGTGACCTAGGTGTCGCCATGCAATCGGTCTACCGCTCCATACAAACCATGTCTGATGATATGCCGCTCCACGGCTTCGGGTACGAGTTGCGCGATCGATCGGCCCGCCGCCAGCTCCGCGCGAATCTGTGTGGACGACACGTCGCGCGTTGCCGTATCGATCAGATAGACGGCCGTTTGCTCGGAAGGTTCGCTCGCCGCGGCCAGTGGCCGCACCCGGCTGCCGAGCGCGGGCGTGCGGGCAAGCGCCGTGTCGAGGGTGATGCCGCTGCGGCCGACGACCGCGAAATTCGTCCCGTCCACCAGCCGGCCAAACTCTCGCCACAGCGAGATCTCTGCAAACGCATCGGTGCCGATGATGAAGAATAACTGCGACGGCGCCCACCCTTCCGCATGCAGACCGATCAGTGTGTCGTGCGTGTACGAGGTGCCGGCGCGTCGCGCCTCGACATCGCTGGTCCGATAGGCGGGCTCGTCGTTGGTGGCGAGTGCGACCATGGCGAAACGATGAAACGCCGTTGCGCGCGGATCGGCCTCGCGGTGCGGCGGCAGATGCGAAGGGATGAACAGCACGTGGTCGAGCGACAGGGCCCGCCGCGCCGCGCCCGCCGCATCCAGGTGGCCGACGTGCACCGGGTCGAAGGTCCCGCCGAACAGGCCAAGGCGCACGCCCCGTGTCATGCGCCGCGGCGGCGCGAACGCGCCGGCGTGAGGAGATCGACGCCCGTGTCGTCCGGATTCTTGTCGGCCGGCTCTAAAGACCCGTCCCCACCTGCGAGCGGGTCTTCCAACCCTGCCGCGCGGTTTGCGGCGATCGCCTTCCACATCGCTTCCAGGAGCTTCTCCACGCCCTCGCCGGTGGCGCCCGAGATCTTGAGGAGCGGCAGTTTCTTCCTCTTCAGGTGCGCTTCCAGCCGCTTCAGCCGCTCGGGCTCGTCGAGCGCGTCCATCTTGTTCGCCACCGTGATCTGCGGTTTGGCGAAAACGTCGGCAGAATAGGACTTCAGCTCGCCGCGGATGATCTCGAAGTCCTCGACCGGATCGCGGCCCGTTTCGCTCGACAGGTCCACCAGGTGCACCAGCACCTTGGTGCGCTCGATGTGCTTCAGGAACTGATCGCCCAGCCCGTGCCCGGCGTGCGCGCCCTCGATGAGACCGGGTACGTCGGCCACGACGAAGCTGCGGTCGCCGCTCAGTGAGACCACGCCCAGGTTGGGGACGAGCGTCGTGAAGGGGTAGCTGGCGATCTTGGGCCGCGCCGCCGAGATGCGCGAGATCAGCGTGGACTTGCCGGCGTTGGGAAAACCGATCAGGCCGACGTCGGCGATGAGCTTCAACTGCAGGTGCAGCAGCCGGTGCTGACCCGGCACGCCCGGCTCCGTCCGTCGGGGCGCGCGGTTCGTGGAGGAGACGAACCGGGCGTTGCCACGGCCGCCGTGTCCGCCCTGCGCCACCAGCACTCGCTGGCCTTCCTCGACCAAGTCGGCCAACGGCGCCAGCGCGCCGGACTCGTCCTTCTCGAAAACGAGCGTTCCGACCGGGACTTCGATCTCGAGATCGTGGGCCGTGAAGCCCGTGCGATTCGAGCCCTGCCCGTGCTGCCCGTGTCTGGCTTTGAATTCGGGGTGGAAGCGGAAGTCGACCAGGGTGTTCTTGGTGGCCGCCGCCACGATGTACACGGACCCGCCGTTGCCGCCGTCACCGCCGTCGGGGCCGCCGCGAGGGACGAACTTCTCACGCCGGAAACTGAGGCAGCCGTTGCCGCCGTCTCCGGCCGTGACCTGGATGTCGACGTCGTCGACGAACATGGGGCTTAGAGCGCGCAGGTACGGCGCCGCGCCCAGAGGGCGGGGGCTTTACTCGACGGGAATGACCGAGATCTTGCGGCCGTGCTGACCGTGATCCTCGAAGCGGACCTTGCCGTCCGTCTTCGCGAAAAGGGTGTGGTCTTTGCCCAGCCCGACGTTGAGGCCGGGTTCGAATCGACGGCCCTTCTGCCGCACGAGGATCGACCCGCCCGTGACGATGTTGCCGTCGTGGCGCTTGACGCCCAGGCGCTGCGAGTTGCTGTCGCGCCCGTTGCGGGAACTGCCCTGCCCCTTTTTATGAGCCATCGTTACACCTGGATGTCGGTGATGCGCACGCGGGTGAAGACGCTGCGGTGGCCGCGCGTCTTGCGGAACCCCTTGCGGCGCTTCTTCTTGAACACGCGCAGCTTCGGGCCGCGCGCCTCGCCGTCCACGACGCCCACGACCTTGGCGTTGGCCACGAAGGGCGCGCCGGCGACGACGTCGCCCGCGTCCTTCTCGACGAGCAGCACCTGGTCGAAGGTGAAGGCCGAACCGGTTTCACCGGGCGTCCCGTCCACTTCCACGACGGCGCCGGGGGTCACTTTCACCTGGCGGCCACGAGCCTGAACAATCGCGTACACGTGAGTACCTCTGAGGACCGGAATTCGCAGGGGCCGCCTGTAGGGCGGCCCATCCCGGTCAATACAAAGAAGTTAGCTTAGCAGACTTGCCCTGGCTACTGCAAAAGGACCCTGGTTCCCTTGATCTTCTGGCTGCTCAGGGTGCTCAGGAAGCTCGGAATCACCCGGTCCATCAGCTCGAAATACGAGGACAGGGCCGGGGTGGCCTGGTTGGCGTTGTAGAGGATCTCCTCGCGGGCCGTGGTCGAGTGCATCACGGTGCCGGTGCGGCCGTCGATGAAGATGAACTTCGGGCTCAGCACGAACCCCTTGCGCTCCTGGTAGGTGCGCACCGGGATCACGCGCCGGCGTCCGAACGAGTCGTAGACCTCTTCCTCGCGCTGCACGATCGAGTTGCGCTGGTGCGGAGTGAAGAGCACCGTGCCGGTGACGATGAGCGGCTGCTGATACTCCTCGCCGATGCGCTTCCAGTACTCGACGTTCGCGAACAGGTTCGAGTAGGCGTCGAGATCCTTCTCGTCCTTCACCTGCGCCGGCGGCGTCTGCTCGGCGGGCCGGCCCTCGGTGGCCACGTCCTGCAGCGGCAGCGAGTCCGCGTCGATGACGCGCAGGCTCGACTTGGTGCGCAGCTGGCTGCGCAGCAGGCGGGTGGTCTCGAGGTTGCCGTCCACGTCTTCGCTGCCGCCGGAGATGAATCCGGCCACGAACACGCGCTGGAACGCCGACACGTCCATCGTCGCGCGGATCGGCGTCTCGATTGAGATTTCGGAATAGCCGCCGCACGCTGTGGTGAGCGCGACGGCCGCCAGGCTACTGACTATCTTTGCGTGTCGCGCGGTCATTGATTTCCCTGAACAGCTCGTAGTTCTGTTTGATGAGCGCGTTGCCCGGCTCGAGCTCGAGAGCCTTCTCGTACGCGCCGCGAGCCTTGGCCAGCTCGCCTTCATGCTCGTAGGCGATCGCGAGATTGTTCAGTGCGGCGGCGTAGCTGGGGTCGATCTGCGTTGCGCGCTCCCAGCGGTAGATCGCTTCGCGCCACAGCCCCTTCTGCGCGACGGCGATACCGAACTCGACCTGTTTCTTGGCATCGCCCCGGTTGTCCGCCCAGGCCGGCGTCGAAGTCAGCGCCAACAGCCCGGCGAGGACGAGAGTGGCAGTGCGCATGGGCGGAGAAGTTCTCACTATAGCCACCGGTCTGGGAAGGCGCAAGTGTTGCGACGCGCCGAATCCCACTTGTATTGAGCAAGGCATGTGCCACGACTGAACGGCGGAAGTCGTTGGTTTTTCAAGGGCTTGACCGGGGGATTGTCCTCTCCGCTTTCGGATCCCGTCTCCCTGACAGGGAGAATTGACCGCGGCAGGCTTCTGGAATGGCGCCTGCACATGACACTCGACGAAGCCGTGGCGTTGTCGCTGGCCGAGAACCTGAGTCGGGTCGATCTCACCGCCCGCCTGCTCGGCGGCGACCCGGTCCTTGATGAACGCGCCCGGCCGCTGCTGGAACGGGCGCGCGAAACGCGGGCGCTGGCGGCCGCGCTCGGCATCGAGGCGGTGGCGTGGAACGACCCGCGCTACCCGTCGCGGCTGCTGACGATTTCCGACTGCCCGCCGCTCCTCTGGTACCGCGGCAGGCTCGGCGCCTTGGACGGCCCGGCGGTCGCGATCGTCGGAGCGCGGTCGGCGTCGGTTGCGGGCGTCGAAATCGCCGAACGGCTGGCCGCCGATCTCTCCGCGCGCGGTGTCGCCGTCGTCAGCGGGTTGGCGCGCGGTGTCGATGGCGCGGCACATCGCGGGGCGGTGCGCGGCGGCACGACCGTCGCGGTCATGGCCTCGGGCGCCGACCGGGTCTATCCAGCCGAGCACGAGGGGCTGGCGCGCGACATCGTGCGGCGCGGCCTGGTGATCAGCGAGTACCCGCCGCGCACGGTGCCGCTCCCGTTTCGCTTTCCGCAGCGCAACCGGGTGATCAGCGGACTGTCCGACGCGGTGGTCGTGGTGGAGGCCTCGGAGCGATCCGGCTCTCTCATCACGGCCGCCTGCGCGCTCGAGCAGGGGCGCGAGGTGATGGCCGTGCCGGGCAGTGTGCTCGGAGGCCGCAACCGGGGCGGGCACGCCCTCATTCGTGACGGGGCAAAGATTGTCGAGGGTGCGGACGATATCGTAGGCGAGCTGCGTCACCTTCCAGGATGGAGCAGCCTCGGTTCGTTAGAAGTAAGTAGCGACACGCCAAGCGGTTACGGACATGCGGTGCTGGGGCACATGGTGGCCGGACAGGCCTACGCATTCGACAGCCTGGCGGCGGTCTCGGGTCTGGCTGGCCCGGCACTGATGGCCGTGTTGAGCGCCCTCGAACTTGCCGGACGCGTGCGACGAATCGCCGGGGGCAGTTTTCTTCGCGTCTCGTGAACGTGCTAGTGTGCCCGATTGGAGTCACTCTCAAGAACGTTCATGGCAAAGCCGCTGGTCATCGTCGAGTCGCCCACGAAGGCAAAGACGCTGGGCCGCTTCCTCGGTACGAAGTACCGGGTCGAAGCGAGCTACGGGCATATCCGTGATCTTCCTGAATCCGCCGCGTCGGTGCCCAAGGAGATCAAGGACAAGGAGTGGGGCCGGCTCGGGGTGGACGTCGAGAGCGATTTCAAGCCCTACTACGTCGTTCCAGTCGAGAAGAGGAAGCAGGTCGCGCATCTCAAGAGCGCGATCAAAGAGGCGTCCGAGCTGCTCCTTGCGACCGACCCGGACCGCGAAGGCGAGTCGATCAGCTGGCACCTGAGAGAGGTGCTCCAGCCGAAGATCCCCGTGCGGCGGCTGGCGTTCCACGAGATCACCGAGGACGCCGTCAACGAGGCGCTCGAAAACCCCTCCGAGATCAACGAAAACCTGGTCCGCGCCCAGGAAAGCCGCCGCATCCTCGATCGGCTGTACGGCTACACGCTTTCTCCGGTGCTCTGGAAGAAGGTGCAGACGGGCCTCAGCGCCGGGCGTGTCCAGAGCGTGGCCGTGCGCCTCATCGTCGAGCGCGAGGAAGAACGGCGCGCGTTCCGCTCCGCAGCGTACTGGGACCTCGAGGCAAAGCTGCGCGGCGAGGGGCGCGAGTTCGTGGCCACCCTCGTCCGCGTCAACGACAAGCGGATTGCCAGCGGCAAGGACTTCGACGCCACGACCGGCGCGCTCAAGAATCAGAACGTGCGGCTGCTGGATGAACCGGCCGCGGGCGCCCTCGTCGAGGCCGTCCGGCAGAACCTGCCGTGGCAGGTGACCTCGGTCGAGGCCAAGCCCGGCGTCGAACGCCCGTCACCGCCGTTCACCACGTCCACGCTGACGCAGGAGGCGAGCCGCAAGCTGGGATTCTCCACCGAGCGCACGATGCAGATCGCGCAGCGGCTGTTCCAGGGCATCGACACCGGCGACGGCGAGATGGGCCTCATCACCTATCACCGTACCGATTCGACAACCCTGTCGGACAAGGCGCTCAACGAGTCCGCGCGGGTCATCAAGGAGATGTTCGGCAACGAGTACTACGAGGGGCCGCGGCGGTACCAGACGCGGGTCAAGAACGCGCAGGAAGCGCACGAAGCCATCCGCCCCGCGGCGCACCACCTGACGCCGAGCCAGCTCGAACGCGTGCTCGACCCCGACGATTTCAAGCTCTACGACCTGATCTGGAAGCGCACGATGGCGTCGCAGATGGTGGACGCGCGCGTGCTCCGGACGACCATCGAGCTCACGGCCAAGGGGCCGGGCGGCGAGCCCGCGGTCTTCTCGGCCAGCGGCAAGGCCATCGAGTTTGCCGGCTTCCGCCGCGCCTACGTGGAAGGCTCGGACGATCCGGCGGCGGAGCTCGAGGAGCAGGAGAGCATCCTGCCGCAGTGCGCGGTCGGCGATCGCGTCGATCGGGACGGCACGGCGGTGACGCTGGTGGACGCGGATCCGAAGCGCCACGACACGCTTCCGCCGGCACGCTTCACCGAGGCGTCGCTCATCAAGGAGCTCGAGCGGCTCGGCATCGGCCGCCCGTCCACCTACGCGCCGACCATCGCGACCATCGTGCGGCGCGGCTACGTGAACCGCCAGAACAAGGCCCTCGTGCCCAGCTTCACGGCGTTTGCCGTCACCAAGCTGCTGCGCGATCACTTCGGCGACTTCGTCGAGACCGACTTCACCGCGGAGATGGAGGAGGATCTCGACGAGATCTCGCGCGGCGAGCGCGAGATGAACGCGTTCCTCAAGGAGTTCTACTACGGCGACAAGAAGCACCGCGGGCTGCTGACGGCGGCCGAGCACGGGGCCGAGAAGGCCGACTACCCGGTGCTGGACCTCGGCACCGACAGCGAGAGCGGCGAGCTGGTGCGCGTGCGCGTCGGCCGCTTCGGCCCGTTCGTCCAGGTGGGCGAGGGCGGTCCGGGCCGCACGGCGTCGCTGCCCGAAGATGTCGCGCCGGCCGACCTCAGCGTCGCGCGCGCGATGGAGCTCGTGAAGGCCAAGGCCGAGGGGCCGCGCGCCCTCGGCGCCGATCCGGCGACGGGTCAGCAGGTCTACGTGATGAACGGCCGCTACGGCGCCTACGTGCAGCTGGGCGAGACGCCCGAGGGGAAGAAGGCCGAGAAGCCGAAGCGTTCCTCGCTGCAGGGCGGCATGACGGAATCGACGGTCACGCTCGAGGAAGCGCTGAAGCTGCTCTCGCTGCCGCGCGTCGTCGGGCTGCACCCCGACGACAACGAGCCGATCAGCACCAACTTCGGCCGCTTCGGCCCGTACGTGAAGCATGGCGACGAGTTCCGCTCGCTCGAATCCGAGGACCAGGTCTTCGCGATCAGCTTCGACGACGCGCTGGCGCTGATTCGCGCGCCCAAGCAGTCGCGGCGCCGCGGGCAGCAGGGGGCGTCGAAGAAGACGCTGCGCGAGCTCACGCACGAGGGCGCCACGATCAAGCTGCTGGCAGGCCGCTACGGCCCCTACGTGACCGACGGCACCGTCAACGCGTCGCTGCCGAAGACCGCCGATCCCAACGCGCTCACCTTCGAGCAGGCGACGGAGCTGCTGGCGGCGCGCCGCGACATGGCGCCCGCGCCGAAAAGAGCGGTCAGAGGCGGCGGCTTCAAGCGCAAAGCCGCCAGCGCGGCGGCGCCGAAGCCGGCGAGAGCGGCGAGGGCCAAGAAGAAGGCCTCGTAATCCGGCGCTGCCAGGCCCTAGTCCCGGCGATAGACGCGATCGCCGCCGTGATCGTGATCGTCGCCGTGATCGAAACGGCGGTCGCGATCGCGGTCCCAGCGCTGCGACACAGTCATTGTTCGCCGCATCTGCTGCAGCACGTCGACGGCGGCACTCCAGTCGTCCCAGGTGTGCTCGTAGACGTGCGCGCCGCGGAGTTGACGGTTGACGCGGCGTGCATCGTCCGTCAGGTGGTCGATCTCGTTCGGAACGTCCCACGGCGATTCTCGATACCTGTCCATGCGGCGATGGAATTCCGCAGCCCGCCGGGCGAAATGCGTGATGTCGTCGAGGAACCGGTTCTCGAAACGCCCTCCGTGGTGTGCGCTTCGAGTCGCCTCGTTGGCCGCGTGCTGGGCGCGCTGGTCGAGCACGTGAGCGAGCTCGCGCATCCTCTCGAACGACCGGCCCTCGTACCTCCGATCTTCGAACCGGTACTGCTCCCGGCCAAAGTCCTGCGCGATGGCTGTGGCCGGCGCAATCAATCCAAGGCTGAGCGCCGGCACGATGAATGACGTTTTCGAAAAGCGCATGATGGGCCTCCCCGTCTCTGTCCCAAACAGGCGGCGTTCGACAGAGAACAGGGCAAGCTTCATGCCGTTCCGCGACTGAAGTTCCTCTAGGAAGTTTGGCGGATTAGTTCTCGGTGGGCCGCTCCACGGCGTCGATCACGAGGACAGGGACGGGGCCCTTCGTGGACTCCAGCTTCAGCCCGAGTTCTTGAATCGCCGTGAAGAGCGACGGCACCGGGTCCGAGGCAGTGGGTTGGGATGTGGCTCCCGCGGGACCGGCGGCGCCCGGAGGCGGCAAAGGGAATCCGCGCCCGAACGGCGAATCGAGGCCTTCCGGGCTGAACGTCATCTCGAAATCGTAGAGGCCGGCGAGACCCGACTTGTCCACGACTCGGCGCCCCAGCTGCTGCTGGAGCATGCCGATGACGACCGCAAGTGGCGTGGCCGTCGCCCGCACTGTCATGGTGTTCCCCCCAATCGACATGAAGGCGGAGCCGCGCGGAGGCGCATTCCCCGGGCCGAAGGGCAAGCCGCGCCCGCCAGGGAGGGGCGGCGGGGCTGTTGACGACGCTGGCTCGCACGGTCCCGGCTGCACGAACAGGGGCGCCGCGGGTGTCTGATCCGCCGACCTCTTGATCTTCGGGCCGTCCTTTCCGACGACCAGCTCGTAGATCGGAAGCTCGCGCGTCTCGAGATGCGCCTTCAGCTTGAACAGCGACTGCACCATGAGCTGAAGCCGCTCCCGCGGGATGGTGCCTCCGCCGCAGTCGGCCTTGGCCTGCACGTCGTAGCGATCCGAATCCATCCAGCCTGGCCCGCCGATGATCTGCAACGGCCCCGAGAGGGGCGTGTTGCCCTGAAACGCCCGCTGCAGCAGCATCCGAAGCGTGGCGTTGCTCAGGGTGAGCCGGTCGCCCTGCGCACCTCCACCGATGCTGATCGGACCGGTCCCGAGCGGTGCGCTCGGCTTGACCGACACAACCTCGAACGACGCTTTCGGCTGCGCCTGGGAGAGCGCTTGGGCACTGGTCAGTGCCAGTGCGGCAATGTAGAGGGCGGTTCTCAGACCGCCCTGAACCGCGGCGACACGACCAACGTGCTTCATGACGGATGCGCCTCCCGGGGTGTAGACGCCATCAAGGCGCCTCAGGTTGGCCGGAGGCTGAGGCGGTAGAGGCATCCGAGCCCGTCTCGTGGCGCGATTTAGAATCGATCCACGGTGTCGGATCGAGCGCCCACGTCCGTCGGGTTCATGCTGCGGGCGCTGCGCTACCGCAACTACCGCCTGTTCTTCGGCGGCCAGGTGGTGTCGCTCGTCGGCAGCTGGATCACCACCACCGCCACCAACTGGCTCGTCTACCGGCTGACCGGATCCGCGGTGCTGCTCGGCACGGTGGCGTTCGCGAGCCAGCTGCCGTCGTTCCTTCTCGGCCCGTTCGCCGGCATCATCGTCGACCGCATCGACCGGCATCGCCTGCTCGTCATCACCCAGACGATCTCGATGCTTCAGTCGTTCGCCCTCGTCGCGCTGGTCTTCTCCGGACACGTCTCGATCGAGTGGCTCATCGCGCTCGGCATCGTGCAGGGGCTGGTGAACGCCTTCGACATGCCGGCGCGGCAGGCCTTCCTCCTGACGATGGTGGAGAACCGGGAGGACCTTGGCAACGCCATCGCGCTCAACTCGTCGATGGTGAACCTGGCGCGGCTGATCGGGCCGTCGATTGCCGGCATCGTCATCGTCGCGGTCGGGGAGGGGTGGTGCTTTGCCATCGACGGCGTCAGCTATATCGCCGTGATCGTCGCGCTGCTCCGGATGCGCATCGCTCCGGCGCCGGCCCGCCCCTCGCGTGAGCGGCACGCCGTGGCCGAATTCCTCGAAGGGCTGCGCTACGCCTTTGGATTTCACCCGATCCGCTCGGTGATCCTGCTGCTGGCGGTCGTGAGCCTGGTGGGCGTGCCCTACAGCGTGCTCATGCCCGTGTTCGCAACCGAGGTCTTTCATGGCGGGCCTCACACCCTCGGGCTCCTCATGACCTCGTCCGGATGCGGCGCACTCGTGGGCGCCTTGTGGCTGGCCGGCCGCCGGTCCGTGGTCGGTTTGGGACGCGTGATCCCGATGGCCGCCGCGGTGTTCGGCGCCGGGCTGATCGCCTTTTCGGTGGCGCCGGCGCTGTGGCTTGCGATGCCCTGCCTCGTCCTTGCCGGGTTCGGCTTCATGGTCCAGATGGCGTCGAGCAACACCATCATCCAGACGATCGTCGAGGACGAGAAGCGCGGCCGGGTCATGAGCTTCTACATGATGGCGTTCCTCGGCACGGCGCCGTTCGGCAGCCTGATGGCGGGGTGGATGTCATCACGGATCGGTCCGGCGCACACGCTGCAGGTCGGCGGCGTGTCCTGCCTGATGGCGGCCGTCTGGTTCGCGCGCACGCTGCCCGCCATCCGCCAGGTCGTGCGCCCGATCTACGTTCGGCTCGGCATCCTGCCGGAGGTGGCGAGCGGGCTGTCGACGGCGGCCGAAGCATCGGTGCCGCCGGAGCGCGGCTGACGCCGGCGCTAGTTCCGGGACACTAGTCGAGAGGCGTGCCCACGCGGGCGAGCAGCGACTGGAATCGTGGCTCGCCGCGAAGCCCGTCGAGCGGGGGGTAGGCGCCGAGAATCGCCATGGTGTCGGAGCGTTCGGCGAAGGCGAGCTCCAGTTCGTCGAGCGCGCTGGCCCGGTTCCCGAGGCCGGCATGGAGGAGCGCCATGGCGAAGGCGGAGGTGTAGCGCGCGGTGCCGAGGCCGCGCACGCGATCGAGCACGCCTTTCGCACGCGCGCGCTGCCCCGAGACGCCGTAGGCGTATCCGAGCGCCGAGAGCATCCGCGGTCCGGTGGCGAGGTGTTCGGCGTTCTCGAGCTCCGCGACCGCCTCCGAGGCGCGTCCTGTCTTCAGATAGGTGAGGCCGAGAATGTGGTGCGCCATCGCGAAGCCGGGCTCGACTTGCAGCACGGATCGCAGCTGCTCGACGGCCTGGTCGTATCGCCCGGCCCAGTAGTAGATCTCGCCGGCGTCGGTGCCGATGCTCGCCGACAACGGCTCGAGCGCCTGGGCGCGGCGGATCTCCGCGATCGCGTCGTCGAAGCGGCGGCGCGATGCGAGAAAGTAGGCATGCCAGTCGCGCGCGGTGGCGTAATCGGGGTCGAGCTCCAGCGCGCGCTCGAATTCCGCCGCCGCGCCGTTCCAGTCCCAGTCGTAGACCCAGCGGGCGAAGGCGAGCGTCGTGTGCCCTTCTGCCAGCGCCGGATCGATCGTGATCGCCTTGAACGCCGCCTCTTTGACCTTCGGCATCCCGTCGGAAGGGGCCGTCGCCCCCCAGATGGTGAGCAGGTTGTAACAGTCGGCGAGGCCGGCGTAGGCGAGCGCGTACTGCGGATCCTTCGCGATCGCCTGGCGGAAGTACTCCACGGCCTGCGCCAGGCTCTCCTCGGTGCGCCGGTTCGAGAGGTAGCGGCCCTTGAGATACAGCTCGTAGGCGTCGCTGTTCGCGGTGTGGCGGTCATCGAGGCGCTGGCGCTCCGCCCCGCTCAAGCCCGGTGCGAGCACGTCGGCAAGCGAGCGGGTGATGAGGCCCCGCAGCGCGGGGAGCTCGGCGGCCGGCGAGCGGTATTGGCCGCCCCACAGCCGGTGATGGTCCGCGGTGTCGAGCAGCTGCAGATCGAGCGTGAACCCGCCGCCCGCCAACGCCACGCGGCCGGCGAGCACCGCCTGAACGTTGAGCGCCTTGCCGATCTTGCCCGGATCGATCGTGCCGGCGGAGTAGGGGCGTGCCGCGCCGAGCGACGCGACGCGCAGCGCCGGCACGCGTGACAGGCTTTCGATGAGACTGTCGGTGAGCCCATCGGCCAGGACGGCGACGGTTTCCGATTCGACTTCGCGCGCAAACCGCAGTACCGCGAGCGACCGGATCGTGAGATCGACCGGCGCCGGCGGCCTGGTGGACGACCACCAGCCGGCCGTCGCGCCTGCGATCGCGATCGCGGTGGCCACGCTGGCAATGGCCGTGCGACGACGGGCGACAACGCGGCGCAGCCCCCAGAGCGCACCGAGTCGCGCCTGCACCGGCTGCCCCTGCAGGTAGCGCTCGAGATCGGCCGCCAATGCCGCCACGCTCGAGTAGCGCTGCGACGGCTCCTTGTGCAGCGCCATCAGGACGATGCGATCGAGGGCGGCGGCTGCGCCAGGCGGATCCGGGATCGCGTGGCAGATCAGATCCTCGATCTGCGACGGCGTGCGGCCTCGCACGTCGTAGGGCGGGCGCCGGGCCAGCAGCTCGTACAGGATGACGCCGAGCGAGTAGATGTCGGAGGCCACGGTCACCAGCTCACCGCGGACCTGCTCGGGGCTCGCGTACTGCGGCGTCATGGCGCGCGCGAGGAGCGTGGGCTCGTCACGAGACTGGCCTTCGGTGTCAGGGCCGAGCGCCTTGGCGATGCCGAAGTCGAGGAGCTTGGGCACGCCGTCCCGGGTGACCAGGATGTTGCGCGGCTTCAGGTCGCGGTGAACGATGCGGCGGACATGTGCGTAGGCGACCGCCTCGCAGACGTGCTGAAAGAGGCGCAGGCGGTCGGCGACGGACAGGCCGCGGCCGGCGCAGTAGGCGTCGAGCGGCTCGCCGTCGACGTACTCCATGACGAAGTACGGCAGCCCATCGGCCGTGGAGCCGCCGTCGAGCAGGCGGGCGATGTTGGGGTGATCGAGCTCGGCCAGCGTCTGACGCTCCTGCCGGAACCGTCGCAGGATGGCCTCGGTGTCCATGCCGCGCTTGACCACCTTGATCGCGACCTGCTTCTCGTAGGCGCCGTCGGCGCGCTCGGCGAGATAGGCCGTGCCCATCCCGCCATCGCCCAGCTCGCGCACGATGCGATAGGGGCCCAGGAGCTGACCCATGCGGTCGGCCGAGCGCAGCTCCTCCAGCGCGTCAACCGCGCCGGCGATGCACAGGCCGCTGTCCTCGTAGAGATCTTCTGCGCGCGCGACGGCGTGCAGCAGCGACTGCACCTCGGTGCGGAGTGCCGTGTCCTCCTCACAGCAGGTGCCGACGTAGGCGTCGCGCGTCGATGCCGGCTGGTTGAGCGCGCCGGCCACGATCGTCTTGATCCGACGCCATTCGTCGGGAGTCATCATCGGATCCATACGCGCCGTCGGCGGTTCCACGGGCTCAGTCCGGCGTGGCGGCGTCGTCCGGCCAGGAGTGGCCGCCGAGCTCCCGAAGCAGCCATCCCTTGGCGATCGTCCATTCACGCTTCACCGTGGCGGGGGAGATGTTGAGCGCCGCGGCGGTCTCTTCCACCGTCAGGCCGGCAAAGAACCGCAGTTCGACGATTCGCCCCTGGTCGGGGTCGAGCCGCTCGAGCTTCTGGAGCGCGCGGTCGAGATCGAGCGCGTCGACGGCGTCCACAGCCGGCGCCGCGGCCGCGAGCGTATGCGGAACTTCGGTCGCTTCCGTTCCGCCGCCGCGCTTCTGGCGCAGATGGCGGCGCGCATGGTCCACGAGGATCCGCCGCATCAGCTGCGCGGCGATGGCGAAGAAATGACCGCGGTTCTGCCAGTCGATGTCGCGCTGTCCAAACAGCCGAACGTAGGCTTCGTGCACGACGGCCGTGGTCTGGGGCCGGTCCGCGCGCCACTCGCGAACCAGCTGGCGGGACGCGAGGACATGCAGCTCTTCGTAGACGAGCGGGATCAGGCGGTCGAACGCGTCCCGGCTGCCGCTCTGCCAGCGCTGCAGGAGCTGTGTGATCTCCGCCGGCCGGTCGGACTCAGCCACAGCGGGAGTGTATGCACACGTTTCGCGGACCGTCAAAAACGCGGTGCCGGCGGCCTCTTAGGCCGCCAAGGTCAACAGGGTCACAATAGTCCCGATGATCCACGTGATCGGCGGCGGGTTGGCTGGCTCCGAAGCCTCGTGGCAGGCGGCCGAGCAGGGCGTGCCGGTGGTGCTCCACGAGATGCGGCCGGTGAGGCCCACCGAGGTGCACAAGACCGACCGCCTCGCCGAGCTCGTGTGCTCCAACTCGTTTCGTGGCGACAAGCTGGATAACGCCGTCGGTCTCCTGAAAGAAGAGATGCGGCGGCTCGGGTCGCTGGTGATGCGTGCCGCCGACGCCAACCGCGTGCCGGCGGGTGCGGCGCTGGCCGTCGATCGCGAGCGCTTCGCGCAGGCCGTCACCGACGCCGTCAGCGGTCACCCACGCATCACGATCGTGCGCGAGGAAGTGATGCGCGTGCCGGGCGATCCGTCGATGTTCCCGCTCGTGATCGCCACCGGGCCGCTCACGAGCGCGGCGCTGTCGGCCGACATCGCCGCCCTCGTCGGCGGCGATCACCTCTATTTCTACGACGCGGTCAGCCCGATCGTCCTCGCCGACAGCATCGACTACGACGTCGTGTTCCGCGCCTCGCGGTGGGGGAGGAGTCTGCGCGGAGGCGACGGGGGCCCTGCCTGCGGCGTGGACGATGGAGAAGGCGACTACTTGAACTGCCCGATGACGCGCGAGCAGTACGAGGCCTTTTACGCCGCGCTCACCGCCGCCGAGTCCGCCACTGTGCACGACTTCGAGAAGGAGACCTTCTTCGAGGGGTGCCTGCCGATCGAGGTGATGGCGCACCGCGGCGCCGACACGCTGCGCTTTGGCCCGATGAAGCCGGTTGGCCTCGTCGATCCGCGCACCGGGCGCACGCCCTACGCGGTGGTGCAGCTGCGACAGGACAACATCGCGGGTGACCACTACAGCCTGGTCGGCTTTCAGACGCAGTTGAAGTGGGGCGAGCAGGCGCGCGTCCTGAAAATGATTCCGGGCCTCGAGCACGCGGAGTTCGTCCGCTTCGGGATCGTCCACCGCAACACCTACATCAACGGGCCAACCGTGCTGCGGCCGACGTGGCAGGTGAAGTCGCGCGACGACCTGTTTTTCGCCGGCCAGATCTCCGGCGTCGAGGGCTACGTGGAATCGGCGGCGTCGGGCCTCATCGCCGGCCTGAATGCCGCCGCGGTGGCGCGCGGTGAGGCGCCGCGGGTGCCGCCGCGCGAGACGGCCATCGGGGCGCTGGCGCACTACGTGTCGCACGCCGATCCGCGCCACTACCAACCGACCAACATCACGTTCGGCATCATGCCGCCGCCCGATGCGGCGGGCGGCCGCAGCCGCAAGGCCGATCGCAAGGCCGCAACCTCCGAGCGCGCGCTCCGCGTGCTCGGCGAGTGGATGGCTTGTCATCCGAAGCTCGCCGACGGCGAGCGAAGGATGACGCCGTCGGCCGTCTCGTGACCGAGCTGCGCGCGTTCCTCGATCACCTGAGCCTCAACCGCAACGCCTCGGCGCACACCGTCGAGGCCTACGCCAGCGACATCGCGCAGTTCCTCCAGTTCACGGCCACCGCGCGCGGCTCCACGCCCGAGGATCTCACGCCGGCGCAGCTCGATCTCGCCGCGGTGCGGGCGTTCATGGCCGAACTGTACCGGCAGGGGCACGCGCGCTCCTCGGTCTCGCGGAAGCTCTCAGCGCTCCGCGCCTTCGGACGCTATCTGCGCCGAGAGGGCATCATCGAGATCGACCCCGCGTCGCTGGCGGTGTCGCCGAAGCGCGAGCACAAGGTGCCCGCCCACCTGTCGGTGGACGAGATGACGCGCCTGCTCGAGATGCCCGACACTGGGGATCCGCTCGGCCGGCGCGATCGGGCGATTCTCGAACTGTTCTATGCCTCGGGCCTGCGCCTCAGCGAGCTCGTGCAGCTCGATCTCGGCGACGTGAACCTGAGTGCGCGCATCGTGCGGGTGATGGGCAAGGGCAGGAAAGAACGCCTCGTGCCCTTCAACACCAGCGCGAAGGGTGCCCTGGGCGCGTGGCTCAAAGATCGTGTGGTGCTGCGCGAGGCCGCGATCGCCGCCGACGCCCGGCCCGCGCCAGGCGCGAGGCGAAGCGCCGAGGCGCGCCGGGAGCCGGTGTTCGTCAACTTCCGCGGCACGCGGCTGACCGGCCGCAGCGTGCAGCGGCTCGTTTCCCGCTACATGGCGGGGTGCAGCACGCGTTTCGGCATCAGCCCTCACGCGCTGCGCCATTCGTTTGCCACGCATCTCCTGGAGCACGGCGCCGACCTGCGCGCGATCCAGGAGCTGCTGGGGCACGTGCAGCTCTCCACCACGCAACGCTACACGCACGTCAACATGGCGCAGCTGCAGCTGGCCTACCGCAAGGCGCATCCCCGCGCCAAATAGGCTAGCGGACGCTCTCGCCCTTCGATCCGGACTCCCAGATGTCGGCGAGTCGATACTCCGTCTCGCCGCGCCTGAACGTCAGCACCGGCGCGTCGCCGGCAATGTCTGCCCGTGCACGACGAACGGGAACGGTACCCTGACGTCCAAGGTGTCGGCGCGCGCGACGCCGGCGGCGCCCGCGACCAGCACAGCGGCGATGAGTGCGGCATGAGCGCCCGATTAATTCGGCGTTCAGAGGGAGTAGGCTATCGGTCATGCCTCGCCGTGCTCTGCTGCTGACGCTCGTCGTGCTGTCGTGCCAGTGCGTGCTCTCGGCGCAGTGGATCACACTGCGGACACCCGGCATTCCGCGTCTGCCCGACGGCAAGCCCAATCTGAAAGCCGCCGCGCCGCGCACGGCTGACCGCCGTCCGGATCTGTCCGGTATCTGGTATCTGCACTTCGACGGCTGCGGCCGGTTCGGGTGTGCCGACTACCAGGCTGGTCCGGAGTTCTTCGACTTCGGCGCGACGCTGCAAGGCGGTCTGCCGTACCTGCCGTGGGCGGCGGCGCTCGTGAAACAACGTCAGGCCGACAACGCGAAGGACGACCCGATTGGTCTGTGTCGTCCTGGCGGGCTGTTTCGATTCCACACCTATCCGCCGCCACGCAAAGTGGTGCAGCAGCCGAATCTCGTCCTCATCCTGTCGGAGCGCGACGTGACCTACCGCCAGATCTTCATGGACGGCCGCGCCCTGCCGTCTGATCCCGAGCCGACGTGGAACGGCTACTCCGTCGGGCGCTGGGAAGGTGACACGCTGGTGGTCGAGAGCAACGGCTTCCGCGACGACACCTGGATCGATCGCAACGGCAGCCCGCTGACCTCGGCGGCGCGCGTCACCGAGCGCTTCCGGCGGCCCGACTTCGGCCACCTCCAGATCGAGGTCACCGTCAACGACCCCAAGGCGTACGCCCGCCCGTGGACGGTGACGCTCATGCAGGATCTCGCGGTGGACACGGAGCTCCTCGACTACCACTGCACCGACAACGAGAAAAGCGCGGGGCGCCTGGTCGGCCAGTGAACCCGCCGGTCATCCCGCGCCTGCGCGTCTGGCACGTGCTGGTGCTCGCGTTCGCGGCGCGGTTCGCCGTCGGCCTGTCGACCGATTCGGTGCTGCAGCCTGACGAGGTGATGCAGTACCTCGAACAGGCGCACCGCCTCGTCTTCGGCGCCGGCATGATTCCGTGGGAGTACGACTACGGGACGCGGTCGTGGGCACCGGCCTTGTTCATCGCCGGTATCCTCGAGCTCACCCGCCGCGCCGGGCTCGACACCCCGCAGGTCTATCAACCGGTCATCAAGGCAGTACTGAGCGCCGTGAGCCTGGCGATTCCGTATTCCGCCTACCGCATCGGCCGTGCGCTCGTTTCCGAATCGGCCGGGTGGCTCGCCCTGGTCTTCACCGCCTTTTGGTACGAGCTGGTCTCGTACGGTCATCGCTCGACGGTGGACGCGCTGGCGGCCTATCCGGCGCTCGCCGCGCTGGCGCTGCTCTTTGCCGAGCCCCGCCGCCGCGTGACTCTGAGCTGCGGCGCGCTGATCGGGCTGATGTGTGTGCTGCGCGTTCAGCTGGTGCCCGTCGCCGCCGTGATCGGGCTGGCCGCGGGCTGGCGGTGGCGGCGGCGTGCGTGGCCCGCGGCGGTGGCCGGGCTGCTGGTCATCGCGGCCGGCGGTGCTCTGGACGACTACACGTGGGGCGTCTGGTTTGCGTCGATCGTCGGCAGCATCCAGTTCAACGTGGGGCAGAACCAGATGGTGCGCTTCGGCACCGAGCCGTTCTACTGGTATCTCCTGTCGGTCGCCTTCCTGTCGGGCGGACTCTGCCTGGCCGGGGCGCTCGGCCTTGCATTGTCGTGGCGAGTCAGCTGGCCGCTCATCGCGATGGCGCTCGTCGTTGCCGCGGCGTTCTCCACCGTGGCTCACAAGGAGTCACGCTTCGTCTTCCTGCTGACGCCGCTATGGCTGATCGGGCTGGCCGCGCTCGTGGCGGATCGCGGACGCCTCCTGGCCGCCGCCCTTCCCCGCCTCGCGCGGATTGCGCCGGTGCTGGAGCCGGTCCTCTTTGCCGGCTTGATGGGGGCGTCAGCGCTGGGGCTGTATGACCGGCTGCCATACGAAAACCGGTTTGTCTTCCGCCGGCACATGTCCCGCGATCAGACGCGCGAGGCCTATCGGACCCTGGCGCGGGAGCCCGACGTCGTGGCGGTGCTCGATGCCAGCGGCAACGACGGCTGGTATCTGCCGCCGTACTACGACCTGCATCACGACGTCCCGCTGTACTTTCCGTTGACCGACGGCTTCGACACGGTGCGCGCCGATCCGGCCCGCTACGTGAGCCACGTCATCGCGCCGGCCGCCGCCGGACCGCCCGCCAGCGGCTTTCGCGCCGTGAAGCGGGTGAGACGGTTGACGATCTGGCGGCGGGTGACCGATCCGGCGGTGACCATCGAGCCGCCCGGTTACGACCGGCGGATTGCCGCCTTGCAGCCGATCCGCACGCCCCCGAAGGTGACGCCGCGCTGGTAGCCCGCCGGGCAGCCTGCCCCCTCGACCTCTCGCCCTGACCGGGCATGAGCCGGTTCTGCCTGAAACCGCGCGTAAAGGGTCGAGGAGAGTCCCCCCATGCGGATCACCTGTCGGTTCAGGCACTCGCGTGCCGCGCGTCTGGCGTCCCGAACCCTCGTGGCGGTGTTCATCTGGCTGGGGCTGCCCCCCGGTGCCAGCCGCGCGGTCGTCTACGCCTCGGACATCACGCCGCCCACGCCGCCGACGGTCCACCCTGAGATCGAGGGGTTTGCCGACACCCACGTGCACCAGTTCGCCAACCTGGCATTTGGCGGCCTGGAGGTGTGGGGCTCTCCGGTGGACCCGTTCGATATCGATGGGTCGCAGTTCCTCGCCGACCCCGATGCTGCCCGGAAACGAGCGCTCCCGAACAGCGACTACATCTATGTGTCGGCGGCGCAGGCCGCGGACTACCTAGGGCTGACCGACCTACCCGCGACCTTCACGCCGGCGGCAACGAAGTGCGAGGTGGGCCTCTGCTTTGCAGCGGTGCCGCCGTCGCCGTGCCCGGCCGGCACCGGCGTCCCGGGCAACCCCTGTTGGCGAATCGAAATCCACGGTTCGAACGGCCAGGGCGACCTCCTCAACCGCATGATCGCCCAGCTGCCCGAGCACGGCACCGCCGGGTTCCCGCTGATGCAAGGATGGCCGGCGTTCGACGTGGTCACGGCGCAGCAGGTCTACTGGGAATGGCTCAAGCGGGCGCACGACCATGGCCTGAAGCTGATGACGATGCTGGCCGTGAACAACCAGGTGCTGTGCCACTTGGCGGTGCATCGCCTGTCGTTCGGGTGCGACGACGACTCCTCCGTGAAGCGTCAGATCGAAGGTGCCATCGCCCTCGAGAAGTACATCGACATGGTGGAGGGCGGTGACGGGTTCTACAAGATCGTGAAGACGGCGGCCGAAGCGCGCGACGCCATCAACAAGGGCAAGCTGGCCGTTGTGCTCGGCGCCGAGGTGGACACGCCGTGGCGGTGCCGCCGCGACGGCAACTGCGACGACGACGGCGTCAAAGCGGAGGTGCAGAAGTACTACGACATGGGGATCCGCGTGGTGTACCCCGTGCACATCATGGACAACCAGTTCGGCGGCGCGGCGCTCTACGACGGCCTGTTCGAAGTGGCCAACGCGCTCGTCAACGGCGGGCAGTTCTTCGACATCGTTGCGGGGGCACAGTGCCCGGCCGGCCTCGAGTGGCGTAGCGACATCCGGGAGACGATCGGGTCGGTGCAGGGCGGCATAAAGACCGCGTTCGACGTGGTCATGGGTGTGTCGGTGGCGGCACTCGCCGGGGAACCAACGGCGCTGCTCCTCGTTGGAACCCTCACTGCGACGATGGGAGTCCTGGTGGGCACGCTGACCGCGGCCGTACCGTTGTTCAGCATGTACGCGCCGATGGCGTATACGTACCTGTCCACGATCAACCCCGATTTCGCCACCTTCGCGCACATCGCCCTGTTGATTGGGGGGCCATTCCTGCCGGTGCTGGCGACGGCCGGCCTGGTCCTGCTCGTCGTGGCTGCGCCGGGCGAGGTGGGCACCGCGCCGCAAGCGAACTGCAACGGTCGTGGGCTCACCGACCTTGGCGCGACACTCGTCAACGAGCTGATGGACCATCAGATGATGGTCGACGTCGATCACAGCGACGCCGCGACGCTCGAAGACATCCTGAAGATCGCCGAAGACCGGAAGTATCCCGGCATCGTCTCCGGGCATACGGGCCTGCTCGGCGCCGCCTCGACGCACGCCGAGGCCAAACCGTTCCTGCCGCCCGGTCAGCCATGGGACGCCGGGAAGACCGGCCGCCACGAAGGCGTGAAGAGCGACGACACGATTAGGCGCATCGTTGCTCTCGGCGGGTCGGTGTCGCTGGCCCTCGCGCAGGGCGGGCGCGCGAGGATTCGCGACTTCGATCCGAACGACAACGTTCCCTTTGACTGCGGCGGCTCGTCGCAGACGTTCGCCCAGGTCTATCTCTACGCGACGAAGGGGCTCGAGCTCAAGGCCGTGTCGTTCGGCAGCGACATGAACGGGTTCTCCACGTGGCCGGTGCCGCGGTACGGAGCCCGGTTCTGCGGCAACAAGCCGGGCCAGCTTGGCGATATCGGGCCCGGCTACAACCCAGAGGCAGGTAAGCTGACCTACCCCTTCCTCGACAATCTCACCCCCGCCGGGTCAGTCGACAAGTATCAGTTCGGCACGCGCGTGTGGGACTACAACTTCGATGGCCTGGCGCACATCGGGCTGTATCCCGACTTCATTGCCGATCTGGAGAAGATCGGCCTGACGAAGGCGGAACTCGCGCCGCTGTTCGCCGGCGTCGAGGCGTACGTGCGCATGTGGGAGAAGATCGACGACGCGGCGGCGCCGACCGTGCGGTGCGGCACGGTGGGCGAGGACTGGCACGACTCCGACGTGAGCGTGCCGTGCATCGCCTTCGACTCTGGCTTCGGTCTCGACGACGACGGCGACGCATCCTTCTTCCTGTCGACCAGCGTGCCGCTGGGCACCGAGACGGACGATGCCTCGACCGACACTCACGGGCCGATCTGCGACGCCGCTGTGCACTGCACTGGCAAGGTGCCTGCTATCAGCGGCATCAACGTCGACAAGAAGGATCCCACGGTCGTGGTGGCGATGCCGGCGGCCGGGACGCCCTCGTACACGGTGGGGCAGATCGTGATGGCGGACTATTCGTGCACCGACTTCGGGTCCGGCGTCGCGACGTGCGCGGGACCGGTGCCGACCGGCGGCAACCTCGACACGTCGGCCGGCGCGCATCCCTTCACCGTCAGTGCCACGGACAAGGTGGGGCACGCGGTGAGCGTGGCGCATCCCTACGTGGTGGGCTACGCGATCTGCCCGCTGTACGATCCGACGGTCACGAAGAAGGCGGGAAGCACCGTGCCGATCAAGGTGCGGGTGTGCGACGCCACCGGCGCGAACCTGTCGTCGCCGTCGATCGTGCTGCACGCGACCGGCGTCACGCGCACCAGCAACAACACGCCGGCGGCGCTGGAAGACTCCGGCAACGCGAACCCGGACTTCGACTTCCGCTACGACGCCGGGCTCGGCGGCTACATCTTCAACCTGAGCACGAACGGATTTGCCCCCGGCAGCTACCTGTTGAACTACTCGGTGAGCGGGGATCCGACCGGACACACCGCGGCGTTTGCGGTGCGGTAGACAGGGGGGCGGAGAGGGCAGAGATGGCGGAGAAAGCGGAGATGGTCAAAGAGCGGAGAGTTCCTTCTCTGCCTTCTCCGCCTTCTCTGCCTCCAGGTTCTTAATACGCCGGCGGCGACAGCTCCACGTCCTGCGGCTGCAGCATCATGGACGAGCGGCCGCGGCGCGGGAAGTCGATGCCGAGCGTCTTGATCTTGTAGTTCATGACGCGCGGGCTGATCGACAGCAGCTCGGCGGCGTCCTTCTGCACCCAGTTCGACATCTTGAGCGCCTCGATGAGCGCCATGCGCTCGATCTCCTCGAGGGCGATGCCGGTGGGCGGGATCTTGATCACCGACTGCGCGTCGCGCGGCGTGCCCATCGCGCCGGTCTCGCCCAGGCGCAGATCGTCGGTCGAGATGTGCGAGCCGTCGGCCAGCAGCATCGCGCGCTCGACGGCGTTCTCGAGTTCGCGAATGTTGCCCGGCCAGTGATAGCGCATCAGCAGCTTGAGCGCCTCGGGCGCCAGCCCTTCGATCTTCTTCTTCAGCTCGCCGGAGAAGCGGCTGATGAAGAAGTTGGCGAGCGCCGCGATGTCTTCCTTGCGCTCGCGCAGCGGCGGCATCTCGATGGTGACCACGTTGAGGCGGTAGAACAGGTCCTCGCGGAACGCGCCCGCGTCCACCATGGTCGGCAGGTCGCGGTTGGTGGCGGCGATGAGCCGCACGTCCACCTTGATGGTGCGGGTGCCGCCGAGGCGTTCGAACTCGTGCTCCTGGAGGACGCGCAGGATCTTGGCCTGCGTGTTCGGGCTCATGTCCCCGATTTCGTCGAGGAAGAGCGTGCCGCCGTCGGCCTGTTCGAAGCGGCCGATGCGCTGTTTGTCGGCGCCGGTGAAGGCGCCCTTCTCGTGGCCGAACAGTTCCGATTCGAGCAGGTTTTCCTGCAGCGCCGCGCAGTTTACCTTGATGAAGTTGCGTGCCGCGCGGTGCGAGTTGTGGTGGATCGCGCCGGCGATCA
>DASYRM010000186.1:0-5776 GCA_036004405.1 Vicinamibacterales bacterium | reverse complement strand
GGTGGCTTGGTAGCACAGTAATTGTGGGACGCGCGGGCAAAGTGAGCTAACTAAGCAAGGCAATCGCGACGCTTCTCCGTTGTGGGCACTTCTGCGGTGACGTATCGCCCGTTCCGAGCAGCCTGTGCTGCGCCTGTGGCGGCCGGGCGCCGGGGCATCTGTGCGACATCTGTCGGCAGTGACTTGCGCTGATTTGCGCTGACCGACGTCGAATCCACCGCGCCCTGAGTCCTTCATCGCGCCGAGACGATCGCCAAGCGGTTCAGTTCGCGTGCAGGAAGCGTGCAGCGCAGTCGGGACTTACGCGCAAGTGGGCGAAATGACTGCGGGCCGGCTCATCACCGGCCCGCGTTTCGTAATCAGTAGGTCGCGGGTTCAACTCCCGCCCCCGGCTCCATCAAGCTCAGCCGGCATTCCTCACGCGGTGACCGTCTTCATGACGCGGCGAACGACGTCATAACACTCGCAGGCGACGCCTTCGAGACCTCGTTCATCGACGATGCGAATGCGGCCTCGGCTGTAGCCGATCAATCCCGCCTTCTGCAAGGCGCCGGCGACCGTCGTGACCGTGGCGCGTCGGACGCCGAGCATCTGGGCCAAGAATTGCTGGGTCAGCGGAAACTCGTCGCTCGCGACACGGTCGCGCGTCATCAGCAGCCACCGCGCGCACCGCTGCTCGATGGAATGGGTGCGATTGCATGCCGCATGCTGGGCGAGCTGGACCATCATGGCTTCGGCATAGCGCAGGAGCAGTCGGTTCACCCTGGGCGTGCGCCGAGTCTCTTCCAGGATGGCCCTGGCCGGGACCCTCAGCGCGCGGCCGGCGATCTGACACAGCGCTTCCATCGTGGTGGACGCGACACCGAGGATGACGGCAATGCCGAGGAGACCCTCGTTGCCGATCGTCGTCGCCTCCACGTCGTCGGCGTCCGTCATCTTGACGACCAGGGAAATCATCCCACTGACGGGAAAATACACGTGGGTGATGTCACGGCCGGCCGTGTACAGCACCTGGTGCGCCTCCAGCGGTTCGGATGTGGCGTCGCGGAGCAAGCGATCACGCGCCTCCGGAGCAAGGGCGGCGAGCAGACGATTCGCCTCAGCATCTCTCGGCATCGCCGAGAGTATAAACGCGCGCGGCGGAACGGTCGGTACGCCAGCGTACATAACCGGCCGAATTTCACTTCACGGGCTCCGGGGGCGCGCGTACACTCCGGGCCGAACGGCGATGGATTCGATGGTGAACCAATGACCGCCGAGCTTCCACGCTGCGCCGTCTGCCGGGTGCAGCTCGAGCCTGGCCAGAACGTCGTGTTTCGCGGTGACGGCCGCGTGCAGCATACCGAATGTCCCGAGGTGCTCTGCGTGCTCTGTGGCCGGCCCATTCTTCCCACGCAGCCGATCCGCCGAGACGGTGATCAGCGGCTCGCGCACGCGAACTGCTGGACACGGGTGCTTCGCACGCCCTCACGCTGAGGGCCGCCCCCTTTCGAACGCACGCCGGAACCGGCGGGCGACCCTCGGTGTTGCTCTCCCAGCCATCCGACCGCCAGGAGGAGCCGCCATGACGAGATACGCGGTTACGCTCTGGATCGTGCTCGGGTTCCTGGTGACCAGCGTACCGCTGCCGGTGCTCGCGGCTGGCGGTGGCGGCGGTGGTGGTGGCGGGGGAGGTGGGGGAGGCGGGGGCGGTGGGGGCGAGGCCGCCAAGGCCGTCGACCCCGACTACACCGCGGCGGTGAAGTCGATCAAGGCCGGCCAGTACCCCTCGGCGATCCGCCTGCTCGAGGGCGTCGTGACGCGCGACGACACGAATGCCGACGCCTACAACTGGCTGGCGTATGCCACCCGCAAGAATGGCGATCCGGCCGCGGCGCTGCCCATCTACGAGAAGGCGCTCGCCATCGACCCCGAGCACCGCGGAGCCCACGAGTACATCGGCGAGGCCTACCTGCAGCTCGACAACCTCGCGAAGGCCAAGGAGCATCTGGCCAAGCTCGACCGCCTCTGCTTCCTTCCGTGCTCGGAGTACCGGGATCTGAAGAAGGCGGTGAACGTCTACGAGAAGAGCAAGGGCCAGACCAAGCCCACGGCGGCGAAGTAGGGACTCAGACGGGGCGGATCAACCTGAAGCTCGCCAGGACCTGCTCGAACGTGGGCAGGTCCTTGGCGAAGTAGTAGCGCTCGGCGGCCGTGTAACGGATGGCGTACAAGACGTCGCCGGCCAAAAAGCCGTGGAGCACGCTCTTGAAGCGCAGGCCGTTCTTGTCGCGGTGGGTGTAGACGAGTCGGAAGCCGCGGTACTGCGCGACCTGGACGGGCCGGTTCTCCACGACCTTGACGTCCAGCATGCGCTCGGACGACATGAAGTTGTCGATGATGACCTCGGCGACGGCCTGTGGCTGCATCCCGCGGGTCAGGGTCTTCTTCGTGCTCTTCAGCGGCCGGTCGACGGCGGCCCGCTCCACGCTCACGTGCTGCAACAGGATGCCGTCCCGGGTGATGAGCAGGTCCTCGTTCGAGTTCAGCCGCATCCAACCCTGGGGCAGCTCGACGGCGAAGTTCTCCGCCGGCGAGTTGTAGAGGCCGGCAGTCGGCTGCCAGGGAAGACTGACGCAGCCGCCGACCAGCAGGCCGATGCCGAGCAGGAGCGCGCCGACGGACGAGGCCCTGGTCACTTGCATAGCTTGATGTAGTCCTCGATGTACGCGCGGTCGCTCGCCTGGGGCGACAGCGACAGGTACGTTTCCAGCGCGCGCCGGGCCTGCGGCTTCTGGGCGAGCTGGAAATGCAGGAGGCCGAGCCCCCGATGGGGATCGGGATAGGCCCGGTCGACGGCGATCGCGCGCTTGTAGTGCGTGATGGCCTGGTCGGCCATGGCCCGCTCGCCCTTCTGGCGCAGCACCTCGCCGAGCAGGTAATGCCCGCGCGCGTCGTTGGTCAGCGTCACGTACTTCTCGGCGCCGTGCTGGGCGGCGTCGAAGCGGCCGGCCTTGAGATCCATCCACGCGTTATCGAAGACGACGGGGGTCGTCTTCTTGCGAAACACCGCGGCATTGGTGAGGCCGCCGGTGCGATCGCGATAATCGGTTCGCAGCATGTCCTCGATCGTGGCCCGGCGCTCCTGCAGTCGCGGGTGGGTGGCGTAGAAGAGCGGGACCTGCGCCTTCTCCTGCTGGACGTCGCGCTCGAGCACGTGGAAGAGCTTCGGCGCCTCGGCCGGATCGTAGCCGGCGGCGACCCCGTGCCGGAGTCCTTCGACGTCGGCCTGCCGCTCCAGATCGCGCGAATAGCCGGTCACGGCGGCGGTGGCGCCGATCTCGCCGAGCACGCCGGCCAGCCCGCCGATGCCGGGCACGCCGCCCAGCGTCGTCTGCACGCTGGCCAGCCACGCCCGCTTGTTCTTCGTCTCGCGGAACTCTTTCACGGCATGGCGATGGGTGGCGTGCGTCATCTCGTGGCCGAGCAACACGGCCAGCTGCGCCTCGTTGTCCAGCCGGGCCAGCAGGCCGGTGTGGACGTAGATGACGCCGTTCGGAAAGGCGAAGGCGTTGAGGCGCGGGTTGCTGAGGACCCGTACGCGAAACGGAATCCGCTGGTACACCTCGGCCGGCTGCAGCCGGCGGGCCACGTCATTGAGGTACGTCTCCAGCTCCTCGTGGCGATAGAGCAGCCCGCTCTGATCGAGCGCGCGCTGCTCTTCCTCCGACCGCCGCCACAGCCGCTGCTCGTCGCCTTCGAGGGCGGTGCCGGCGCCGGTCAGCGGCGCCAGATTGGTGGTGGCGCAGCCGGCTAGCAGCACGGCCGCCAGCAGCGCGCGGGCCGGCGTCATCGACCGACCGCCGGGAAGTCGGCGACGAGCCGCTGCACGAAGGCCTTCGCGCTGCGGGCATCGCGCAGATCGAAGCCTCCGCTGTCGCCGGCGATCTTGTACCAGAGCACGGCGCCCGACCGATCGACGAGCGCGATGTTGAGCACGGTCGTGCCCGAGCTGACCACGGCCTGGCCGGTCACGGCGCCCAGCACGAGGCCGACGCCGCGCAGCGCCTTGCGGCCGGCCGTGGAGATCTGATCGACGCCGTACACGATGACGATCCCGTCGGCCTGGTACTTCTGCAGCAACGGATCGAGGGGGCCCACGGAATAGTCGAAGTTCTCCAGCTTGGTGTGGAAGGGGTGTTCCTTGTAGGTGTGCTCGATGATGCTGCTGCTGACGGCCCGATACAGCACGGCGACGTCGTCGACCGAGCGCTGCAGATCCTTGTCGACGACGAGCGGCTTGATGGCGACGCCGCGTTCCTTGAGCGTCTCGCTCAAACCCTGGACGACGGCGTCCCGGCCGGCCGCGCTCCACTCGTCACGCAACTCCGTGACGCCGCCCGCGGTGAGCTCGTAGATCTTGATGTCGGGTGGCAGGAGGCCGACGACTCTGACCGCTCTGGCCCGGCGATCCAGCTCGGGATGCGCCCGGTAGGGCTGCTGGTACTTGCGGTACCAGTCCGGCGTCGAGACGCATCCTCCCGCGAGCAGGACCATGACCGCGAGCGCGACACTCCGGAATCCGACGTGGTGCGGTTCACGAACCACGATAGTTCCTCCTGGCGTCGAGTGTCTTTCGCCGGTGAGGGGAGCAAGGGCGGTGCCACACCCCTCCCGCGGAGCCATCGCCTGCGTTGTCGAGCGGATGAGCGCGGGTGGTCGGCGGGAGGGCGCGACTCTCCGGGGAGAGCCGTCGTGTCGGATGCCATCCTGACCGCGGCGGCGTCAGCGCCGCAACACGACAGCGGGCCGGCTCGTCACCGGCCCGCGTCGTCGGCAGCTATCGCGGGATCGTGCAGGTCGCCGAGAACATGTGCCAGCGACCGCCCGCCGACTCGCACGCCGCGCGATTCGACGGCGTGTAGACGTAGGTCGTCCCAGCCGGCGGCGTGTACACGTAGCTCGTCGTCGTTCCCGGCGCGGCGTAGTACGACGTCGAGGGCCCCGGCCCGTAGTACGACGGCGTGGCGCAGCCGGCCGCCAGGCCGGCCACCAGGATCAGCGTTGTAGTCATTACCTTCATGGATCTCCCCCCTCCGTGGACACATTGATGCATCATGCGGTCCAGCGGAGCGGGCGGGGACGGGCTCAGCGCCCGCGCGCGAGGACGCTGTTCACGACGCGGCGGACTTCGTCGAGGTCGCAGGGCTTGAGGAGGACCGGCGCGCCTGTCGATTCCAGGAAGGCGCGCTTCTCGCGGCTGAGGACGTCACCGGTGAGGAACACGATGCGCTGGCGCATCCCGGGGAAGCGCCGCACCAGCTCGCCGAAGAAGCCCTCGCCGTCCATCACCGGCATCTTGGTGTCGGATACGACCGCGTCGTAGCGGCCCTGGGCCAGCAGGTCGAGGGCGGCGGCGCCGTGGTTGGCGATGCGCGTCTCATGGTCCTGGCCGATCGCCTCGGCCACGACCTCCGCCACGCCCTCCTCGTCGTCGACGATCAGCACGCGCGCGGCGGCCGCGGCCGGCGCCGCCGCCGCCGCCGTCCGCGCGGCCGTCGAGGGCGGTGTCACCACCGGCAGCTCGACGCCGAACGTGGTGCCGCGGCCGGGCACGCTCTCCACGGTGATGGTGCCGCCGTGCTCCTCGACGATGCTGCGGCACAGCGACAGGCCGAGCCCGGTGCCCTCGCCGGCCGGCTTCGTCGTGAAGAACGGCTCGAAGATGCGCGAGAGGATCTCGGGCGGGATGCCGCGCCCGGTGTCGGCGATCTCCACGCGCACGCGGCCCCCGGCG
>DASYRM010000185.1:0-8636 GCA_036004405.1 Vicinamibacterales bacterium | reverse complement strand
CGGGCAACACCGATAGCATGGCGATCACGATCTACGCCAGCAATGGCACGCTGTGGTTCTCCAGCAACTGGGACGGTACCAAGACCGTCGAGCAAACGGTCGGTGGTGGCAACCTGTCGGTGCACTAGACGAGCGTGGATTGCTAGGCTTTCTTAGACGCCTTTCGTCCCGGGGCCAGCCCGTTTGACGTTTTCGCGTCATTCCGCTAACGTCGAGTGATTCGCCCAACCGGAACCGACGAAAGGCAGGATTTTTTGATGAAGGTCGCATGGCTCCTCATCGCTCTGATCGTCTCTCCCACGTTCGCCTTTGCCCAGGCGGCACCGACGCTCATCCCTGCCGAGCGCCACGACGTCTCGCGCCCGGTCGCCGATATCCCGGAGGAGGCGGTCGAGCGCGCGCCGGGGTTCCGTGAGATTCCGCGTCAGCCGCTGCCGCGGCACGGCGTCAAGCCGCACTTCCGCGATCCGGTGCTCCAGGAGTCGCTCGGCGGGCTCGCGATGCCGTCGACGAGTGTGAACTTCGAGGGCGTCAGCAACGTCAGTGGCGTGCTGCCCCCGGACACCAACGGGGCCGTCGGCCCGAACCATTATGTGCAGTGGGTCAATCTCGCGTTCGCCATCTGGGACAAGGCCGGCAATCAGGTGAAGGCGCCGGTGGCGGGCAGCTCGCTGTGGGCGGGCTTCGGCGGACCGTGCCAGACGAGCAACGACGGCGATCCCGTCGCGGTCTACGACCATCTGGCCGATCGCTGGGTCCTCACGCAGTTCGCGCTTCCCAATTACCCGAGCGGTCCGTTCTACCAGTGCATCGCCGTCTCCACCACCGGGGATCCGACCGGCACCTACTATCGCTACGCGTTCAAGATCAGCGACACGAAGCTGAACGACTATCCGAAGCTGGCCGTGTGGCCCGATGGCTACTACATGACGTTCAACCAGTTCTCCGGCAACTCCTGGGCGGGCCAGGGCGTGGCGGCGTTCGATCGCAACAAGATGCTCCAGGGTCTGGCCGCGGGCATGGTGTACTTCGACCTCTTCGCGACCGATGCCAACCTCGGTGGCATGCTGCCGTCGAGCCTCGATGGCCCGGCGCCGCCCGCGGGCACGCCGAACTACTTCGTGCAAGTCGACGACGATGCGTGGGGTTACTCGCCCGACCAGCTCCAGATGTGGGCGTTCCACGTCGATTGGGCGACACCGGTGAACTCGACCTTCACGCCGGTGACCACACTGCCGACCGCGGCCTTCGATTCCAACATGTGCGGCTATTCCGGCAACTGCATTCCGCAGAACGTGAAGCCGCTGCGCAAGCTGGACGCCCTGTCGGACCGACTGATGTACCGCCTGCAGTTCCGGCAGCTCGCGGACCGCGCGGCGATGGTCGTGAACCACACGGTGGACGTGAACGGCTTCGATCACGCGGGCATCCGCTGGTACGAGCTGCGCAACACGGGCGGCGGGTGGAGCATCTACCAGCAGGGCACGTACGCGCCCGATGCGAGCCATCGCTGGATGGGCAGCATCGCCATGGACCAGGCCGGAAACATCGCGCTCGGCTACAGCGTCTCGAGCGCAACCTCCTTCCCCTCGATCCGCTACACCGGGCGGCTCGCGGGCGATCCCCTCGGCACCCTGCCGCAGGGCGAGACGACGCTGATCGCGGGCGGCGGCGGTCAGACGCACTCCTCGGGGCGCTGGGGTGACTACAGCGCCATGACGGTGGATCCCACGGACGGCTGCACCTTCTGGTACACGCAGGAGTACTACGCCGCCACGAGCATCGCCAGCTGGCGTACGCGCATCGGCTCGTTCAAATTCCCGTCCTGCGCGAGCGCTCCGGTGGCACCCGCGGCGCCCACGAACCTCGCCGCCAGTCCGGGTGACAGCCAGGTCGCACTGAGCTGGAACGCCGCGGCCGGCGCGACCAGCTATAACGTCCTGCGCTCGACCACGAGCGGCGCGGAAGCGCTGGTCGCCAGCGGCGTGACGGCCACGTCCTACACCGACACGAACCTCACGAACGGCACGACGTACTTCTACGTCGTGCAGGCCGCGAACGCGGGCGGCACGAGCGGCAACTCCAACGAGGTCAGCGCCACGCCGTCGTGCCAGACTCCCGGCGTTCCTGGAGGGCTGGCGGCGACGCCGGGCAACAACCAGGTCTCCCTCTCGTGGAGTGCCGTCGCCGGTGCCAGCGCGTACAACGTCAAGCGCAGCACGGTCAGCGGCGGTCCCTATGCGACGATCGCCGGCGGAGTGACGGCCACCAGTTACCTAGATACGACGGCCAGCAACGGAACGACGTACTTCTACGTCGTGTCCGCGGTCAACTCGTGCGGCGGCCAGAGCGCGGATTCGGCCGAGGTCTCGGCGACGCCCGCTGGAGCGACGGTGCCGGCGGCTCCCACCGGGCTGACGGCGACCCAGGGGCCCGGCGCGAAGAAGATCTCGCTGTCCTGGACGGCCTCGACCGGCGCGACGAGCTACACGGTCAGCCGAAGCACCACGAGCGAAGGTCCGTACACGAACGTCGCGACCACGACGGGGACGACCTTCGCTGACACCGGCCTGCCCAACGGCACGACGTTCTATTACGTCGTCACCGCAGTGAACTCCGCCGGCGCCAGCCCGCCGTCGAGCCCGGCCAGCGCCACGACTCGATGATGCGCGGACGCGCGGCGGTACTTTGCGTGGGAGTGCTGGCCGCGAGCGCATCCGTGGCCGCGGCCGAGATCCTCATGGAGGAGCGCGACGGCGTCCTCTACGTCCGTAACGTCGAAGCCCCGGCCGTGGTGTCACCCGCGCGTGTTGGCGACGCGAGCCTGGCGCGTTCCGCGCGCTACCGCGACCTGATCCGGGAGACCGCCGAGCGCCACGCCCTGGCGCCGGCGCTCGTCGAGTCGGTGATCCGCGTGGAATCCAATTTCGAGCCGCGAGCGGTGTCCCCCAAGGGGGCGCAGGGGCTGATGCAGCTCATGCCCGCCACGGCGGCCCAGCTCGGCGTGCGGGACGTGTTCGACGTCCGCCAGAACGTCGAGGCGGGCGTGCGGCACCTGCGCGACCTGCTCGATCGCTACCGCGGCGACGTCGCCTTCGCCCTGGCGGCCTACAACGCGGGCGTCGAGGCCGTGGCGCGCCACGGAGGCATTCCGCCGTTCGCCGAGACCCGGGCCTACGTGGCGCGCATTCTCCAGCTGCTCCAGCAGATGGGTGTGCCAGCGCTGTCGGCCGGCGGCCACGCCCGCACGACGCTCTACCGCCACGAGACCCAAGAGGGCGACGTCGTCTACTCCAACGTCCCCGCCGATCGGCTGCCGCCGTCCCTGCGCCCGCGTCGCGACGGCCGCTAGGACTTCCGCCTCTACACGAACGCTAGGCGCACGGCGCCGGCCCTTCAAATGCGACTTCGGCCGCAGTGGGTCCGAGTGAAAACGCACGAACCGGCGCCGCCCGCGCATCGCGTTCGCAACGACACACACGCTGTCTAGTCGTGTGCGGCGCCGGCCCCAGATGCGAGTCCGGCCGCAGTAGGCTCGGAGCGAAGATGCACGAGCCGGCGCCGCACGCGTGTGCATGGCGTTCGCAAAGAGAGATACGTGCGCCATACCGCCGCGAATGAGGACGTCAACATGCGGGAAATCCGGGAAGGCGTCAATAGACCGAAGGGCATCCGCCCAACGATACTGATCGAACGGTATGACGGCGCCCGGCGTGCGTCGCCCCGTCCGGAAATGCTGATAGACTACCCGGGCTCCACCGATATGGGCCTGACGAGCGGGCGACGTAGGACGATCCGGGCGATGCTCCGGGAGGGCCGATCGCAGCGGTAAGCCGGGCACACCTCGGGTCGATGAAGACCGTCTCGGTCCATATCCTGCTCGGATTCGTCGCGGCGTGTTTTGCATTGGGCTTCAAGCACGACTTTGACGTGAACGTCTTCGACGAGGGCATCACGCTCTACGGCAGCTCGAGGGTCGCGAACGGCGAGGTGCCGTATCGAGATTTTTGGACGACGTACGGCCCCGGTTCGTACTATGTGGGCGCCTTCGCCTTTCACCTGTTTGGCGCTTCGGCTGGCGTTCTTCGCAAGATGTGGATCGTGTTCCAGAGTGTCGTTGCCGTGGAGGTCCTGATCCTCGGTCGAAGGCTCGGGGGCCGCACCAGTGGCTGGCTCGCATTCGCGTTGGCCCTCGCCGCCACGATCCACTCGAATCTCCATTCCGGGTACACGGCGGTCCCAGCGACGGCGGCGGCGCTGGGTGCGCTGATCGCGTACGGATCGCGCCACGTGTTCGTTGCCGGCATTCTGGTGGGACTTGCGGCGATATTCCGCCATGATTTTGGCGTTTATGTCGCGGTGACGATCATTGCCGGGCTATGGATCCGCAATCTCGTGAATGAGCATCGGGTCGCGCCTGACCTCCTGCGCTTCTCCTGTGGGGCCGGTGTCGTCGCGTTGCCGATCTATGGTGCGCTCGCATGGGCGGCCGGCTTCAGGGCCATCACCGACCAGCTCCTCGTGTTCCCGGCCACGACGTTGGCGCCCTATTACGCACTGCCGCTGAGCTGGGCAGACGGGCGTTGGGTACTGGTGCCCGCGATAGTCATTGCTGTGGCGGCCGTTGGCGTGACCGTCAGAGCACTCCACGATCGCCGCTATCTGGCGGACGAGAAACCCTGTCTCGTCGTCCTGCTGTGCCTGTTGGCTCTCGGGTTCGTGAACTACGCACGGATCCGCCTGGATCGGTTTCATGTGTGGCCGATGATGATCGCAGCGGCCCCGCTCATCGCCGCGGCTCCATTCGTTCCGATCTCGTTGAGTCGGCGCCGTCGCGTCGCGGCCATCGTCGCTGGCATCTTCGTTGTCAACACCGTCCTCGCGCTTCTCATGCTTGTCGCAAAAGCCCGGTTGCCTGTTGTTGCCCTGGCGCCTCCACGTGGAGCCGGAGCCACGATTCCGCAGGCCATCGCTTCCTACAATGATCTGGTGCTGGCGATCCAAGCCCACACGCGAGCGGGTGAACCGATATTCTCGGGAGTCACCAGGCACGATCGGCTTTTCGCAACGGATGTTCTTCTCTATTTCTTGACGGATCGACCGGCGCCGACGCGGTACTACGAGCTGAACCGGGGCCACATGGCCTCGGAAACTGTCCAGGCGGAGGTCGTCGATGCGCTGGAGCGCCGAGGTGTGCGCATCGTCGTCCTCGTCGACTGGCTATCGAACGAACCGAACCGTTCGTCCATTTCGAACGGTGTCACCCTGCTCGACGACTACATTCGCACCCACTATGGGCGACTCGGAACATTCGGCGCCTACGAGCTGTTGGACCGGCGGTAGCGGCTTCTACGAACGTCCCTCGCGCTGAGTCATCACACGAACGACTTCTCGTTCAGCTTGACGATCAGCGCGGTGCGCCCGTCGACCCGTAGCTTCGTGTAGATCGTGTGCAGGTGCAGCTTCACCGTGCCTTCCGCGATCCCCAGCCGCTCGGCGATCTCGCGGTTGCGCAGGCCCTTGGCGACGGCGCGCACCACCTCGATCTCGCGGCGGCTCAGGATCGAGCTGATCTCCTTCGTGGCCGCGTCGCGCCGCACCAACTTGTCCATGGCCTCGCCGACGGCGCGCTGCTCGAACCACTGGCGGCCGGCGTGAACCTCGCGGATGCAGTCGACGAGAAACCGGGGCGCCATCTCCTTGAGCACGACGCCGCGGGCGCCCAGGCGGATGGCCTCCAGCAGCGCATCGTCGTCGACGACGGCGGCCAGGAGCACCACCCGGGTCGGCAGGCGCTCCGTGCTCATCTGCTGCAAGACGGTCACCCCGTCGGCCCGGGGCATCCGCAGATCGAGGATCAGGACGTCGGGGCGGTGCTTGAGGACCGAGCGCAGCGTCTCGATGCCGTCGGCGCAGTGGTCGACGACGCTGATGTCGGGCTCGCGCTGCAAGAGCGTCTCGAGGCCGGCCAAGACGATGGGATGGTCGTCGGCGATGACCACCGTGATCCGCTCGGGCGCAGGGCTGGATCGGGGCACGGTCGGACTTTACGTCGGAGACGAAAACACTTTCAATCTATCGGACGATACATCTTGGTATATCACCAGGTTAGGCGCGCTTCTGTTTACGCGGAGATACCGGCGCGACCGGGTGTCGGCGCGCTTTACTGTTTGGGGCGCCGCAACGCCAATTTGAGCGGATCTAGCTAATTTCGCAGGCGTCTGCGCGCTTGGTACCGAAGGTGCTATCACTACCTGACCAAGGAAGGGAATTGCACCCTCCGGGATATGCGGGAGTCGAGTGGCCCTATCTGGCTTCGCTGGGGCTCTCGGCTCCCATTTTTTGTATTCAACTTTGATGGGCTCCCGCGCCGGATGGTAGGATTCCCGGACAGGAGGAAGCCATGTCCTTTCGCAAGAGCCTGGTCGGTCTCGTCGCCATCGCGCTGCTTGCCGGCTGTGCTGCCCGCGACAAACCGCGGGTCGAACGGACGGCGGCCGACCATCCCGAGCTCTCGACCGCGGGCGCGATCGTGGGCAACATCTGGTACACGCCCGGCCGCGCGATCACCTGCACCGGCGGTGTGATCCTGGCTGCCGTCGTGATGTCGGTAACGTTCGGGCAGTCCTACGACGAGGGCTCGGACATCCTGCACGGGGCGTGTGGCGGCCCCTGGCTGATCCAGAAAGAGGACGTGAAGTAGCGCTCGTCTAGCGCGCGATCGCGTGGGAGCCGCGCCGAGGGTCGGCGGCGGTCCAGCGCGCGCCATCCTTCGCGATGCGGACCGCGCAGACGGCGCCCGCTCGCCACTCCCATTCGGGCCATTCGACCACGTCGTGTCCACGCGCCGTCAGCGCGTCGCGTGTCTCCTTGGGGATCCGCCGCTCCGCTTCGAGCTTGCCCGGCGCGAACACGTGCGGCCAGAACGAGTCGGGGAACGAGCGCGACGCCACGCGCGGCGCCTCCACCGCCTGCTGCAGCGGCATGTCGAACGCGACGTGGTTCAGCAGCACCTGTAGCATCGCCTGCTGCTGCACGTCGCCGCCCGGGGTGCCGAACGGCATGACCAGCCGCCCCTTATTCAGCAACATCGCCGGCGCCGGCGTCAGGCGCGGCCGCTTGCCCGGCGCGACCACGCTCGGATGCGCGGGGTCGAGCCAGCCCTGCGAGCCCCGCGGCGAGACCACGCAGCCCACGCCCTCGACCACCGGCGAATCCACGTTGGGATCGCTGGGTGTCGCCGAGAACCCGTTGCCCTCGGCGTCGACGACGGCCACGTACGACGTGTCGAGCGACTCGCCGGCGCCGCCCGCGATGGCCGCCGTCGCGCGCCGCTCGCCGACGGGCGGCATCTCGCGCCACGCGCGCTCACGGATGAGGGCGCGGCGCTCGGCGGCGTGCGCCTTCGACAGGAGACGCTCGGCCGGGACGCTCACGACGCTCGGATCGGCGTAGTAGGCGTCGCGATCGGCGAATGTCACCTTCACGCTCTCGGCGATGAGGTGCAGGTACGCCGGCGAGTTGTGGCCGAGCGCCGCCACGTCGGTGCCGTCGAGCACGTTCAGCATCTGCAGCAGCACCGGGCCCTGACACCAGAAGCCGCACACGGCGACCTGCCAGGGGCCGAAGGCGCCGACGATGGCGCGCTCCACCTCGACCTCGAACTCCGCGAGGTCCTCGGCCGCGAGCGGGCCCTTGTGGGCGCGGTGAAACGCGGCGATACGCCTGGCCGTCTCCCCGCGGTAGAACTCGTCGCGCGCGGCACGCACCCCGGCTGCGCGACTGCCGCCCGCCTGTGCCTCGGCGCGGGCCATGCGGCGCAGCGTCTCGCCCAGCTCCGACTGGACCAGCAGCTCGCCCATGCGGAACGGCCGCCCGCCGTTCAGGTAGAGCGCCGCGGACGTCGGCCAGCGCCGGTACTTCTCGGCGTTCGCCGTCATCTGGTAGGCAGAGAAGTTGGAGATCGGAACGCCGCGCTCGGCGTGCTCGGTGGCCGGCAGCGCCACGTCGGCGAAGGACATCGTCCCCCAGCGCTCCAGGGCCGCGCACCACGCCGCCGGCGCGGCGGGCACGACCGTGCGCGGCAGACCCGGCGGGATCTCGTTGCCCAGCCCGCGGAAGTACTCGAGCGTGGAGGCGCGCGGGTACGGGCCGACTCCGGAGACCTGGAACGTCTCACCCGTGCGCGCGACGTGCACGAGGATCGGCGCAACGCCCGCCACGCTGACCATGTCGGGGTGCACCACCCCCAGGCAGATGCCCGCGGCGACGCCCGCGTCGATCGCGTTGCCCCCCGCGGACAGGATCCGGGCGGCCGCCTCGGCGGCCAGCGCGTGGCCGGCGGCCACGCCCCAGCGGGTGCCGATGGCCTGCACCGTCGCGGTCGGACGGTAAGCCGGAGCGCCCTGCTGGGACGACGCGGAGTCCAGGCTCATGCGCAGATCATACCGCGAACGGTGCTAGGCTCGTGCGCGATGACTGCCCCGCTGATCGGCGTGTCAACCTCCATCACCGTCGGTGAATACCCCGAGCGCGCGTACGTGAACTCGGCGTATCTGCGCGCCGTCGAGCAGGCGGGCGGCGTTCCGGTGCTGCTCGCGCCGCAGCTGTCGGCCGCCGCGCGCGAGACGCTGTGG
>DASYRM010000184.1:0-9165 GCA_036004405.1 Vicinamibacterales bacterium | reverse complement strand
GCCGCCGAGGGCGGCGGCGGCGATCCCCCGGCCATGGCCGGCATCGCCGACGCCGCGCTGGGCGCCACCAGATAGGCGGCGCGGCGGCCGGCGGCCGGCACGACGCCGTCGGCCACGGCTTCGAGCCATGACGCGACCGGGGTGGCGGTCGCCGTCCCGGCGGCCACGAGGCGGCGGGCCCTAGACGACATAGGCTTCGCCGGCGGCGGCGCCGGTGGAGATCAGCCCTTCCTCTTCGAGCTTGCGCGCGATGGCGACGACTTCCTGCTGCGACTTCTCGACGTCGCGCAGGCGCACGGCGCCCAGCACTTCCATCTCTTCGCGCAGCATCTCGCCGGCACGCTTCGACATGTTGGTGAAGAAGCGCTGGCGGATCTCGTCGCTCGCGCCCTTGAGCGCGATGGTGAGCCCCTTCTTGTCGGCGCGCTGGATGATCTCGCGCATGCCGTTGTCGTCCACGTGCAGCAGGTCGTCGAACACGAACATCAGGTTGCGGATCGACACCGCCAGCTCGGGCCGCTGCTCTTCGATGGCCTCGAGCACCGGCGTGCTGACAGTGCGCTCGAGCCGGTTGAACAGCTCGGCCACCGCGCGGACGCCGCCGTGCTGCTCGCGCGACGGCCCGCCGAGGGCCTTCAAGCGCAGCTCGATCACGCTCGAAATCCGCGACACCACGTCGGGTGAGATGTCTTCCAGGCTGGCCATGCGCGTCAGCACCTCGACGCGCAGCTCCTCGGGAAGGAGCGTCGCCAGCTGCGCCGCGTTGGCCGGCTGCAGGTGCGCCAGGATCAGGGCGATGGTCTGCGGGTGCTCGCCGAGGATGAACTTGGAGAGCTGCTGTGGGTCGGCACGCTCGAGCGAGGCAAAGCCGGCGTTCGACTGGAACGCCCGCATCACGCGGTCGATCATGCGGCGCGCGGTGTCGGGGCCGAAGCTCTTGATGAGCACGCGCTTGGCGAACTCGATGTCGCCGCGGGCGACGTGCTCGGCGGCCACCGCCGTCTGGTGGAACTCCTCGAGCACCTGCTCGCCCATCTTGCTCGAGATGCGGCCCAGGGCCGCCATCTCGCTGAGCAGCGTCTCGATCTCGTCCTCGGACAGGTGCTTGAAGATGCTGGCCGACGCGTCTTCACCGATCATCAGCGCGACGATCGCGGCCTTCCGCAGACCGGACATCGTGGTCTGGATGTTCACGCTACCTCACCTCTTCCTTCATCCAGCTGCGAAGCACCTTGGCGACGTGTTCCGGCTCCTTGATCGCGCCGTCCGCGACCCGTTTGGTCAGGACCGGCAGCTTGCGGTCGCCCTTGGTTTCTGCGGCGTCGAGCTGCGCCTCGATCTCGCCTTCGAGCTCGGCCACCGTTCGCGGCCGCGCGCCGCCCCCGGCCGTGGCCATGGTCACGCGCGTGGTGGCCACGCCGGTGGACACCTTGCTCATGAGCGGCCGGATGACGAAGAAGAACGCCAGCACGACCACCACCACCAGGCCGACCACGCGCGCCGTCTCTTCGATCTGCGGCTGATACTTCACGAGCACGCTCGGCGCCTCGATCTCTTCGGCCAGCGGCTCGTCGAACGCGATGTTCTCCACCGTCACGCGGTCGCCGCGCTCGGAGTTGAGGCCCACTGAGGAGGCCACCAGGTTTTCGAACTTCTTCAGCTCGTCGGGCGTGCGCTTGTTGCGCGTCACGGTGCTCTTGCCGTTCTCGGCCTTGACCTGCTGGTCGTCGTCCACGATGACCGCCACCGACAGACGCTCGATTTCGCCCGCCGGCTGAATCGTGTGCGTCTTGGTGACGCCGATTTCGTTGTTCTTGGTCTCGCTGGTCCGCTGCGAGGTGGGGCCCTGCGCGGTGGTCAGCGGCGCGGCGCCCGTGCCGCCGTTCGGAGCCGGGGCGGGCAGGTTCGAGCGCGAGCCGGCGGTGCCGGGCACCACGCCGGGCGGCGGGGTGGCCAGCGCCGTGGCGCCGCTGTTCATCGTCTCGCTGGTGGTCTGCTGGCTGCGGACCACCGTCGCATTCGGGTCCCACGTTTCCTGGGTCTGCTCGGTGGTCTGGCGCTTGAGGGACAGCGCGACGTTGACGCGCACGTGATCGGCGCCGACGATCGGCTCGAGCATGGCGACGACGCGCTGCGCGTACTCGCGCTCCAGGCGCTGCTGGCGCTCCATCGACGCGGCGCCGGCAGGGTCGTTCTCGTCCACTTTCGGGCGGGTGAGCGGCCGGCCGTAGTTGTCGAGCACGATGACCGATTCGGCCTTCATGCCGTCCACCGCGCCCGCCACCAGGTTGGTAATGCCGTTGACGGCGCTGGTGGGAAGCGAGCGGCCCGCCTTCAGCTTCAGGACCACGGAGGCCGTGGCGGGGCGCGATTCGCCGAACAGCTCCTCCTTGCCCATCGCGATGTGGACGCGCGCGCTCGACACCTCGGCCAGCGTCGCGATCGTCCGCGCCATCTCACCTTCCATCGCGCGGCGGTACTTGATCTTTTCGCCGAACTCCGTGATGCCGAAGTCCTGGCCGTCGAAAAGCTTCCACCCCGGCAGACCCGACTCGCTGCCGCCGCTCGCCGCGAACTCGAGCCGCAGTTCGTCGATGCGGCTGGCCGGCACGCGGATGCCGCGGCCGCCCTCGTCGAGCTCGTAAGGCACCTTGAGGCTCTTGAGGCGCGACACCACCTGCCCCATCGTCTCGGGATCGAGATCGGCCTGGAGCAACCGGTAGGTGGGCTTCTGCAGCCACATGGCCGACGCGATCACGACACCGATGACGATCACGAACGTTAGGGCGAGCGTGACCAGCTGCCCCGAGGTGAAGGGCGCGGTCAGGTTGCGAAGCTTGGCGGCGAGCTGTTCGGGGTCCATTTAGATGGGCATCCGCATGATTTCCTGGTAGGCCGAGACGAGCTTGTTGCGAATCTGGACGCTCAGCTGCAGCGTCAACTCCTCGCGCTGGAGCGCGATCATCGCGTCGTGCACGTCGGTGGTCCTTTCCATCATTCCGGTCACCGCGGTGTTGGCGGCGGCGGACGTGGTCTCGATGCCGTCGATCAGGCGGCCCAGCGCGGCGCCGAAGCTGCCCGCCAGACCGGCGCCGCTGCCGGCGTCGGCGCCCTGCTTCGGGCGGTTGAGAACCGATCCGGTCGCGCCGGAGAGCGTCAGTGGATCGAGAGGCATGCGCTATCCCTTTCCGAGCTCGAGGGCCTTCTGGACCATCTCGCGGATGAGGCCGATGGCCGCCAGGTTGGCCTGATAGGCGCGCGCGGCGCCGACCATGTCCACCATTTCCTGCGGCGCGTCGACGTTGGGCAGCGATACGAAGCCGTCCTTGTCGGCGTCGGGATGCGACGGCTCGTAGCGGCGCCGGAACTCGCTCTGGTCCTCGACGATCGCGGCCACCTTCACGCCGGTCGCGGTGGACCGTCCGAGCGCCGCGTCGAAGCTCTCCACCGGCTCGGCCCGCAGCACGACGTCGCGGCGGCGGTACGGCTGGCCGTTCGCCGAGCGGGTGGATTCGGCGTTGGCGAGGTTGGAGACCGCGGCCTCGATGCGCGTCCGCTCGACGGACAGCGCGCTGGCGGCGGCGGTGATGGCGGAGCCTAGGGTGGCCACTGTTCTACTTGCTCTCGCTGATGGCGTAGCGCACCAGCTTGAACTTGGCGGCCAGCGCCGTCTGCGCCGCGGCAAAGTCGCCGCTGGCACGCTGCATGGTGAGCAGTTCGCGATCGAGTTCCACGGTGTTGCCGTCGCGGCGCGCCGCGGCGTCCTTGATCTCCCGCACCTGCGGCCGGCTGGCGTCGCCGGGGTTGATGTGGTTGGTGCGGGTGGCCGTCATCTGCAGCTGGCCCTTGAGGGCGTCGGCGAAGGAGGGTTCCACCGCCTTGTAGTTGGGCGTGTCCACGTTGGCCAGGTTGCCGGACGCGGCCACCTGGCGGGCGACCGACTTGGTCATCTGCTGGCGGAGCGCTTCGACGAGGGCGGCATCATCAATCGTGTTCACGGTCGGGTCCTCTCTCTACGCGCCCACTGTCTGCCTGGCCCCGCGTTGCGGGGCTGGTCTTGAATGCAACGAACCACCGCATTCAAGACACCGTGGCGCTTGCCGACGCACACAGGGCGCGGGCGTGCCAGTCACATCGCAAGCGGAATGCCCGTGCAGTCGCGTGCAGATCGAAGAAGAGTGGGGCTCCACGAACCGGCACCCTGGTCGGTGCGCCGACAGTGCCGCGGGCAATCCGACCCCTCCGCGGCCGCTGATACGCCCATTCGTCGCTTCCCGCTCAAGAGATCAGGAGGCGCGTTCATGGCTCATGTCACGCGATTGCTCGTTCTGTTCCTGGTGGCGGTAGGGGGCGTCGAACCGTTGACGGCGCAGTGGCTGCATCACCCGACACACGGCATTCCGCGTACCGCCGAGGGGAAGGCGGACCTTGCGGGGCCGGCGCCCCGAACCGCCGCCGGCCGGCCCGATCTCTCAGGGATGTGGGGATGGCAGCCGGGAAGGTACTTCGGCGCGCTCTGGGCCGAACTCGGACCGGATCAGCCGCCTGCGACCGGTCAGGAGCTGACCGGTCGCGAACACCTGAAGGTCAGAAGAGGAGCGACAGCCGCTCGGCTCGCGCCGCGTTGGCGAGCCGCTCGTCGAAGACGCCGAACTGAATGCGTTGGCCGGATTCGCGCTGAAACCAGAGACAGCTCGCAAGCTGAATGGCATCGCCCGCGCGAAGGGCATGGCGCGTGATGAGCGTCTGAGAGTCACGCGCCAGCTCTTGAGTGAGTTCCACGATCACCCAGGCGGCCAGGTCATCGTTCAGGGTCCTGATCGCCCGATCGCGCTCTGCTGTCGTCAACGCGCCCTCGCGCTGGCGGCGCGCCAGGGCCGAGACGATCTCGACCTCCGATAGCCGGCTGGTAGCGATTGGCCCGGTGCGCAGCACTCTCCGGACTGGCGCGCTTCCGTCTTCAAGGACGTAGCGTTTGGCGAGGGCACTCGCTTCCAGATACGGGATCAGAAGCGGTCCTCTCGGTCTTCGAGCACGGCGCCAGACAGCGAGCGGGCGCGGCTGCGAATCGGTCGGAACGCGGCGATCGACTCCCGGGTAGGCAACGTGACACCGCCCTTCGCGGCGAGGGTGATGACGGCTGGGGGAAGCGACGAATCGGAGGGCAGCGGGCGCAGTTCTGCGACCGGTTCGCCGCGATCCGTGACCACCAATGACTGCCCCTGTCGGACCCGCTGCAAGTACGAGCCAAGTCTGGTCTTGAGCTCCCGCGCGCCCACCGTGTGCCGCTTCATGTAGTCATTGTGCCTACATCGTTGCGAAGCGGTCAACACTGCTCAGTGTCGCCGCGCCGGCGGGCCGCCGACCGCGAGGGCAACCCTGGGTAGCGCGGCGCCACACTGGGCACGCCCATTGCTCAGTCAAGTGACGGTTGTTCGACGCCCTCGGACGCCGGTCCGGCAATAAAGCCAAGACCTTCAAGAACATGGGCCACGGACGGTGCCGGAATCCCGACGCGCGACACCCCAGCCGAGCGACGGGTTTCCGACACTTCACACCTTGGCCACAGTCAATTCGATGACGCAGCCCACTCCCGCCACTGTCCTCGTCGTTGAAGACGACCTCGATCTTCGCGCCACGATCGTCGAGTCGCTGGAAGCCAGCGGCTTCGCCGCCGCGCAGGCCTCGCACGCGGCCGACGCGATCGATCGGCTTCAGGGCTTTGCCTACGACGGCCTCGTCGTGGACCTGAAGCTCCCCGACGCCGACGGCATGACGGTGCTGGACGAGGCGCTGGCGCGCTACCCGCTGATTCGCGCCGTGGTCATCACCGGCTTCGGCGGTGTGGAGGAGGCAGTCACCGCCATCCGCCGCGGCGCCGTGGACTTCCTCATCAAGCCGTTCCAGCTGTCGCAGCTGTCACGCGTGCTGCGCAACAGCCTCGAGCAGCTGCATCTGAAAGAGGAGAACGCGTCGCTCAAGGCGCAGCTGCACGAGCGCTTCCGCTTCGACAACATCATCGGCCGCCACAACAGCGTGCAGACGCTCTTCTCCACGCTCGAACTCGTGGCACCGATGAACAGCACCGTCCTGATCCAGGGTGAGACCGGCACCGGCAAGGAGCTCATCGCGCGGACGATTCACCACAACAGCCCGCGCGCCGACCAGCGCTTCGTCGCGTTCAACGCCGCCGCCATTCCCGAACCGCTCGCCGAAGCCGAGCTCTTCGGGCACGTCAAGGGCGCGTTCACTGGCGCCATCGCCAACCGCATTGGCCGCTTCGAGCTGGCGCACCGCGGCACGCTGTTCATCGACGAAGTCGCGTCGATGTCGCTGGCGCTGCAGACCAAGCTGTTGCGCGCGCTGCAGGAGCGCGAGGTGGAGCGCCTCGGCGACGCCAAGCCGCTCAAGGTGGACATCCGCGTGATTGCCGCCACCAACACCGACCTGAAGACGATGGTGAAGGCCGGCACCTTCCGCGAGGACCTCTACTACCGCCTCAACGTCATTCCGGTGACGCTGCCGGCGCTCCGCCAGCGCCGCGAGGACATTCCGCTGCTGGCGCAGCACTTCATGAAGAAGTCGTGCAAGGAGAACAACCTCCAGGCCAAGACGGTGAGCCAGGAAGCGATGCGGCTGCTGATGGCCTACGAGTGGCCCGGCAACGTGCGCCAGTTCGAGAACGCCATCGAGTACGCCGCCACGATGAGCGGCCTCGAGAACGAGATCCGGCCCGAAGCGCTCCCGGTGGACATCCGCCAGGGCACCACGGCGTCGGTCGTGCCGCCGGTGGCCATCCCGGACGAGGGCATTCACTTCACGTCGGTGGTGTCGTCGCTCGAGCGCGACCTGATTCTGCGCTGCCTGGAGAAGACCGGCGGCAACAAGCGTCAGGCCGCCCGCCTGCTGCATTTGAGCCGCACGACGTTCATCGACAAGCTGCAGCGGCTGAACGCGGAGGCGGGAGCGGCGTGAATCGTTCGTAGAGAATCGCCTCCGACGTAGAGGCGAACCTTGAAAAGGTTCGCCTGCGCAGGCGGACCTCTGCGAGGTCCGCCTCTACGTCCTGGAAGGCGCTTTGGGGACGCGGAGTCGGAACGAGGCGCCGACGGCGGCCGGCTCGAGCTCGAGGGAACCGCGATGAGCCTCGGCGATCTCGCGGGCGACAGGCAGGCCGAGCCCGGTGGATTCGGGCCGGGGCCTCGACGTCACGAACGGCTGAAAGATATTGTCCCTGTCCGCGGGCGGGACGCCTGGGCCGTCGTCGGACACACGGAGCGCCACGTGATCGCCGTCCTCGACGACCTCCACGCGGATGCAACCGGCGCGGCCCGGGGCGAGCGCCTGCTCGGCGTTCTGGATCATGTTGAGCACCGCCTGCAGCAGGTGCAGGCGATGCCCGTTCACGAGCTGCGGTTCCGGCGCGACCTGGAGCTGCACGGTGAGGTCGGCGCGGCCGATCGAGTAGCGGCGCAGATCGACTGCGCGGCTGGCGACGTCGCACATGTCCACGAGATAGGTGCCGCCGTCGGGCTGCGCGCGCGACAGCGCGACGACGCCGGTCATGGCCGAGGCCGCGCGCGCCGCCTGATCGCGGATGCGCGACAGCGTTTTCTGCACCGGCTCGGGAAGGTCGGTCCGGTTCTGGAGCAGTTCAGCCGAACCGCCGATGACCTGGAGGGCGTTGTTGACCTCGTGGGCCGCCCCTGCCACCAGACGGGCAATCGTCGCCAGACGATTGAGGGTCATGTGGTGCTCGGGCGGCGTGGACACAGACATCGGCTAAACCTCGCGAAGCGGCAGTCGATTAGCTTTCTGTATCGGGGTGCCTGGGTTTCCAGTCGAGGGGGCGCCGCAAGACGCCCGCCCGAAGGGCGGGCCATTAGACACTGTGCTAGCGAGGCGGAGCCACACGACCGTCGGTCCGAGGCGAAGCCTCGCTAGGATACCAGCATGTATCGGGCAAATCGGGCAAGACGGGACGACAGGCCGGAGGTGGTGAGTGCCCAGTAGTACGGTGACGAAGCCGAAGCTCGCGCAGAAGTACCCCACGTGGGGCGCATGGGTCGATTCGGGCGATTGGGCAAAGAGCAGCCCGACTGGCACGCTGACTCTGCCGGCGAATGCCTCAGAGATCATGATCCTGGCGCTCGACCCCGACGTGAGCGTCACGCAGCTGGCCCGCGTCACCTCGCGCGACCAGGTGCTGGCCGCCCGCATGCTGCGGCTGGCCAATTCCGCGTATTGCGCGCCGCTGCAGGAGATCACCACCATCAGCGAAGCGGTCGTCCGCCTCGGTACGGCGTCGGTGCGCAACGTCGTTCTGGCCACGTGCATGGCGTCGCGCCTGCAGTCGGGCAACACCTACGGCGCGCGCGGCCGCGGCCTCGCCGCGCACGGCATCGGCACCGCTTTCCTGGCGCAGCTCATCGCGCGCGTGGCGGTCGTGAACCAGGAAGAGGCGTTCCTGTACGGCCTCGTCCACGACATCGGCAAGCTGCTCGTGCTGCAGCTGTCCAAAGACTACGTCCGCGGCGGCGGCAAGGCGCCCTCCGACGACGAAGTGGTGACGGTGATCGAGGGCCGGCACGCCGAGTTCGGCGGCCGCGTGCTGCGCGAGTGGCGGCTCCCGCCGGTCATCGAGGAGCCCGTGGTGTATCACCACCGGCCCGAGGAGAGTCCGTCGCACACCCTCGAAGCGTCGGTGTGCTACATGGCCAACCGCTTGAGCCACCGCTACGGGTTCGGCTGCGACGCCTCGCCTGATGCACCGATGCTCGACGACCCGATCGCCCAGAAGCTTGGCCTGACCGAGGCCTGGCTGACCGACCTCGACGCCCGCGCCCCCGAGCTGTTCAAGAGCGCCGCAGACGCCTTCGCGTAGCAGCCGCTCTTCGTAGGGGCCACCGTCAGCTCTTCGTAGGGGCCACCTTCAGCTCTTCGTAGGGGCCGCCTTCAGGCGGCCCGTCCATGACGGTTAAGGCTTAAGCCTCAACCGTCCCGGCCGATTCCTTCTCGTGGAGGTGTCGGCTGTGGTGATTGCGCTCGGGATCCTGCTCGTGGTGGCCGCGGCGGTGGCGTGGCACGACCTGACGCAGCGGAAGCACGCCATCCTCCGCAACTTCCCCATCGTCGGCCACTTCCGCTACTGGCTCGAATCGGTGG
>DASYRM010000183.1:0-21929 GCA_036004405.1 Vicinamibacterales bacterium | reverse complement strand
AAACAGAAGTGGCTTCTGGAAAGCCGTGCGGGCGCCGCTAAACTCTAAAGAGGGATTTCGCGATCGTCACGAGCTGCAGATTGCTCGTACCCTCGTAGATCTGGCCAATCTTGGCGTCGCGATAGAGCTTCTCGACCGGGTAGTCCTTCACGAAGCCGTAGCCGCCGTAGAGATTCACGGCGAGCGACGCGGTCCGCTCGGCGACCTCAGACGCGAACAGCTTGCACATCGCCGCCTCCTTGAGGAACGGCTGCTGCGCGTCACGCAGCCGCGCGGCGTTGTAGACGAGCAGCCGCGCGGCCTCGACCTCGGTGGCGGCGCGCGCGAGCTGGAACTGCACCCCCTGGAACTCGGCGATCGCCTTGCCGAACTGCTTGCGCTCCTGCGTGTAGCGGACCGCGTGCGCGAGCGCGCCCTCCGCCAGGCCGAGCATCTGCGCGCCGATGCCGATGCGCCCCTCGTTCAGCGTCTCGATGGCGATCTTGTAGCCCTTGCCGACCTCGCCGAGCACCTGCGCCCGCGACACCTGGCACCCTTCGAAGAGAAGCTCGCACGTGCTGCTGGCGCGGATGCCGAGCTTGTCCTCCTTGTGGCCGACGGTGAAGCCGGGCGTATCGCGATCGATCAGGAACGCGGTGATGCCCTTGTAGCCGGCCGCGGGATCCACGGTGGCGAACACGATGAAGATCCCGGCTTCGGCCGCGTTGGTGATCCAGAGCTTGCGGCCGTCGAGGAGGAAGCCGTCACCGCGGGGCGTGGCACGCGTGGTGAGCGCGAACGCATCGCTGCCCGACGCCGCCTCCGACAGCGCATAGGCGCCCACCGTGTCGCGTGACAGGCGCGACAGCAGCTGGCGCTGCTGCTCGGTCGATCCCCAGCGGAGCAGCGCGTTGATGACCAGCGTGTTCTGAACGTCCACCAGGACCCCGACCGCCGGGTCCACGCGCGACAGCGCTTCGACCGCCAGCACCGCGTGGAAGAATGTGGCGCCCGCCCCGCCGAAGGCGTCGGGAATCTCCACGCCCATGACGCCGAGGTCGAACAGCCGGGTCAGCAGGCTGGGGTCGAGCGCGGCGCGCTCGTCCATCTCGCGCACGCGGGGCGCGATTTCCCGCGTGGCAAAGTCGAGGACCGAGTCGTGAAAGAGCCGTTCGTCGTCGGAAAGCGTCGAAAGAGGGGACGAAGCAGCGACCTCCGGGCTCACGGACGCAATGCTATCATCGCGAAAACGGGGCAGGCTCGAAGGCCTGCAGCCACGAAGGACGGCTGGCATGCACAGATCGCCGCGCGCGCGCCTCGCACGATGGCTCCGGCCCGCGGCCGTGGCGCTCTGCCTCGTGGCGCTCGCGGCGGTTGGCCGTGCCCAGCAGGGTCAGCCCGCGCCGGCGCAGCCAGCGCAGCCGCAGCAGCCAGCCGCTCAGACGCCGGCGGGACAGCCGGCGCCGCCCGTCATCCCTGGTCAGGACGCGCAGCCGGTCTTTCGCGGCGGCATCAACTTCGTCCGCGTGGACGTGATCGCCACCGACGGTAAGCAGCAGCCGGTCCTCGATCTCAAGCAGGACGAGTTCGAGGTTCTCGAGGACAACCAGCCGCAGACGGTGGAGCAGTTCCGCCTGATCAAGGTGGACGGCAACCCGAAGGTCGGGGATCCGCCGCCCCGCGTGATCCGCAATCGCGATGACGAGGAGACCGAAGCCGCACGCGACGACGTCCGCGTGTTCGCCATCCTGCTCGACGACTATCACGTGCGGCGGGCCAACTCGGTGTCGGTGCGCGAGCCGCTGACGAAGTTCATCCAGACGCAGCTCCGGCCCAACGACATGGTGGCGGTGATGTACCCGCTCACGCCGATCACGGACCTGTCGTTCACGCGCGACCACGAGAAGATCATCGGCGCCATCAACGCCTTCGAGGGGCGCAAGTACGACTACCGGCCCCGGAATCAGCTCGAAGAGAACTACGTCCGGTATCCCACCGACACGGTCGAGCGCATTCGCAACGAGGTCGTGATGGGGGCGCTGCGCGGGCTGTCGGTGCGCCTGGGGTCGCTGCGCGAGGGGCGCAAGTCGGTGATCTTCGTGAGCGAAGGCTTCACCGCCATCCTGCCGCCGCAGATGCGGCGCCAGGATGCCTCGCAGCCGGAGAACCCGCTGCAGGCAGGCGCCGCCGGCCGGCTGCAGGATTCATCGGTCGAAGAGACGGCCGCGTGGTTCGGGCAGTCCGACGTCAACATGCGGATGCGGGAGGTCTATCAGATGGCCAACCGCAACAACACCTCGATCTACTCGCTCGACCCGCGCGGGCTGGCGGTGTTCGAGTTCGGGCTCGACGACTCGTCCGTGACACCGTCGTTTGCCACCGATCGCCGCGTCCTGAACATGACCCAGGACACGCTGCGGTCGCTGTCGGAGGAGACGGACGGGCGCGCCATCGTCAATCGCAACACTCTGTACGAGGGGTTGCAGCAGATGGTACGCGACTCGAGCTACTACTACCTGATCGGGTACAGCTCGAAGGCGCCTACCGACGGCAAGTTCCACGACATCAAAGTCCGCATCAAGCGGCGCGGTGTGGAGGCGCGCGCCCGCCGCGGCTACTGGGCGGCCACCGCCAACGACGTGCTGAAAGCGTCCACGCCGGCCAAGGAGGTCGCCAAACCGGTGCTCAACGCGCTGGCGACGCTGTCGGGGTCGATTCAGTCGAAGAGCTACGTGCGGACGTGGGTGGGCACGGAGAAGGGCGCCGGCGGCAAGACCCGAGTGACGCTCGTCTGGGAGCCGTCGCCGCTGCCGCCCGGCGCGCGGCGCGATCCGCCCGGCGCGGTGGCCGTACTGGCGGCGACCGAAAAGGGCGACCTCGTGTACCGCGGGCGTTCGAGCCTGCCGGGCACGCCCGGCGCGGGATCGGCCGGCACAGCGCCTCTCCCGGCGGGAGCTGGCGCGGGCGCGCAGCGGCTCACGTTCGAGGCGCCGCCCGGCAAGCTGGAGCTGCGGCTGACCATCGAGGGCACGAGCGGCGCCGGCACGCTGGACCGCGAAGACCGGACCATCGAGGTGCCGGACCTGACGGCGCCGCAGGTGGCGATCAGCACGCCGCGGGTGTTCCGCGCCCGCACCGCGCGCGACGTGCAGACGATTACGGCCGACGGCAACGCCACGCCGGTGATCGGGCGCGAGTTCTCGCGGGCCGAGCGGCTCGTCGTTCGCTTCGACGTCTACGCGGCGGGCACCGACATGCCGAAGACGACCGCGACGCTGCTGAATCGCAACGGCGACAAAATGGCCGACCTGCCGGTGGTGCCCGCAACGGCGGGGGGGACGCACGCGTTCGAAGTGGGGCTCAACACCATCCCGTCGGGCGAGTATCTGATTCAGATCGACTCGGCCGGCGCCAGCGGCACCGCCAGCGAAGTAATCGCGATCCGCGTCGGGGCGTAGGGCGCCTTCACGCGTACATGCCGCGCATGCGGGTGACGTTGCCCACCCGCGAAATCGCCACGATGTACGCCGCGGTTCTGAGGTCGACCTTGTATTTCATCGACGTCTGCAGCACGTCGTCGAACGCCTCGACCATCTTCTGCTCGAGGCGGGTGTTCACCTCGTTGAGCTCCCAGAAGTACCCGTAACGGTCCTGCACCCATTCGAAGTACGACGTGGTCACGCCGCCGGCATTCGCCAGGATATCGGGAATGACGAAGACGCCGCGCTCGTGCAGGTGCTGGTGCGCGTCGGGCGTCGTGGGCCCGTTGGCGCCCTCGACCAGGATCTTCGCCTGGATCGACGGCGCGTTGTCCATCGTCACCTGGTTCTCGAGCGCCGCCGGAATCAGTACATCGACCTCGAGCCCGAACAGCTGCTCGTTGGTCAGCGCCTCGCCGCCCGGAAAACCGTCGATCGACTTGTTCGTCTTCGCGTACTCGAGCATGGCGGCGACGTCGAGCCCGTTGGGGTTGTAGACGCCGCCTTTCCAGTCGCTCACCGCCACGATCTTGGCGCCGATGCCAGCGAGCAGATCGGCCGACACCGAGCCCACGTTGCCGAACCCCTGCACCGCCACCGTGGCGCCCTTGATATCGAGCCCGAGGTGCCTGGCGGCCTCGCGGGTGACGATCATCACGCCGCGCCCCGTGGCTTCGCGGCGGCCGAGCGAGCCCCCCATTTCCACCGGCTTGCCGGTGACGACGGCGGTCTCGGTGTGGCCGACGTGCATGCTGTAAGTGTCCATCACCCATGCCATGATCTGCGCATCGGTGTTGACGTCGGGCGCGGGCACGTCCTTCTCGGGGCCGATGGCGTCGATGATCTCCGAGACGTAACGCCGGGTCAGCGCTTCGAGCTCGCGCTTCGACATGCGCGTCGGGTCGCAGATGATGCCGCCCTTGCCGCCGCCGAAGGGGATGTGCGCCACCGCGCACTTCCACGTCATCCATGCGGCGAGCGCCGTCACCTCGTCGAGCGTGACGTCGGGGTGATAGCGAATGCCGCCCTTGGCTGGGCCCAGCGTGATGTTGTACTGCACCCGGTAGCCGGTGAAGACTTCGATCTCGCCGTTGTCCATCTGGACCGGGCACGAGACGATGATCTGGCGCTTCGGATGGGTGAGGATGCGCCAGATGCCGGGGTCGAGCGACAACAGCCGCGCTGCGTCGTCGAACGCTTCGAGCATGGCGCCGAAGATGGGTCCGTGTTCGGCCATGCGGCTCATTGTGGCCTAAGATCGCGACATGGAACCCGTGTACACACGCGACAGCCTGCGGGGGCTCGACGTGGCGCACGAGAGCCCACCGCCCGGCCGGTTCCCGTACACGCGCGGCATCCACGCCGACGGCTACCGCGGCAAGCTGTGGACGATGCGGCAGTTTGCCGGCTTCGGCACACCGCGCGACACCAACCGGCGCTACCGCGCGCTGCTCGAGGCGGGCGGCACCGGCCTGAGCGTGGCGTTCGACCTGCCGACGCTGATGGGCCGAGATCCCGATCACGCGCTGGCGCTGGGCGAGGTGGGCAAGTGCGGCGTCAGCGTGATGTCGCTGGCCGACATGGACGCGCTCTTCGACGGGATCGACCTGGCCGCGGTGTCCACGTCGATGACGATCAACTCGCCGGCGCCGATGCTGCTGGCGATGTATCTCGTCGTCGCGGAGCGGCAGGGGGTGCCGTGGACCTCGCTGCGCGGGACCATCCAGAACGACATCCTCAAAGAGTTCATCGCGCAGAAGGAGTTCATCTATCCGCCGCGCCCGTCGATGCGGCTGGTCACGGACATCGTGGCGTTCTGCACCGAGTCGGTGCCGAAGTGGAACACGATCTCGGTGAGCGGCTATCACATTCGCGAGGCGGGGGCCACGGCTGCGCAGGAGCTGGCCTTCACGCTGCGGGACGGCATCGAGTACGTGCAGCACGCCGTGGACGCCGGCCTCGACGTGGACCGCTTCGCGCCGCGGATCTCGTTCTTTTTCAACGCGCACAACGATCTGCTCGAGGAAGTGGCGAAGTACCGCGCGGCGCGGCGTATGTGGGCGCGGGTCATGCGTGACCGGTTCGGGGCGCGCGATCCGAAGTCGTGGCAGCTGCGCTTCCACGCGCAGACGGCCGGGGTGTCGCTCACGGCGCAGCAGCCGTCGAACAACGTGGTGCGGACCGCCGTGCAGGCGCTGGCCGCCGTGCTTGGCGGCGCGCAGTCGCTGCATACCAACGCGCTCGATGAAGCGCTGGCGCTGCCGACCGAGGACGCGGCGCTCCTGGCGCTCCGCACGCAGCAGATCCTGGCGCACGAGACCGGTCTCGCCGACGTGGTCGATCCCCTGGGCGGCTCGTACTGCGTCGAGCGCCTGACGACGGATCTCGAGGCGGAAGCGCGGCGGCAGTTCGACGTCATCGACGCGATGGGCGGCATGGTGGCGGCCATCGAGGCCGGCTATCCGCAGCGGGAGGTGGCCGAGAGCGCCTACCGCGACCAGCAGGCGGTCGAGAGCAAGGCCCGGACGATTGTCGGGGTGAACGCGTTCGTGGCCTCCGAGCACGAGCCGGTGGAGACGCTCTCCATCGACGAGGCCGTGGAACACGAGCAGCGGGCGGCGCTGGATCGGCTCCGGCGCGAACGGGACGGCGCCAGAGTCGGGTCGGCGCTCCAGGCGTTGAAAACGGCCGCTTCTGGCGGAGAAAACACCATGCCACGGCTGCTGGAGGCGGTCAGGGCGTATGCCACGGTCGGGGAAATGTGCGACGCTCTCAGAGAGGTCTGGGGCGAATACACAGAAGTCCCGATAATCTAGCGAGTCACCCTGTGAAGATTCGTGGACGGGGATGGGGACTCGCTAGATTATCGACAGTGCTTAATTGCCCGCCCTTCGGGCGGGCGGGGTGAAGGTGGTGCGTAAGGGCGTGCCAAAGTGGCACCGTCGGGGCGCCCCGTCGAGATTAGGATGGACAGCCGGATTCGTGTGGTGATCGCCAAGCCCGGGTTGGACGGGCACGACCGGGGCGCGAAAGTCATTGCCCGGGCGTTGCGCGACGCCGGCATGGAGGTCATCTACACGGGCCTGCGGCAGACGCCGGAGCAGATCGTGACGGCCGCGCTGCAGGAAGACGCCGACGTGATCGGCCTGTCGATCCTGTCGGGGGCGCACATGCACATCTGCCCGCGCATCGTCGATCTCCTGCGCGAGCACAAGATGGAGGACGTCCTGGTGGTCGTCGGTGGCATCATCCCCGACGCCGACGTCTCGAAACTGAATGCCATCGGCATCACCGGCGTGTTTCAGCCGGGGACGCCGATGCAGGAGATCGTGGAGTTCATTCGCAGCCACGTGAGCGCGAAAGTCGAGTGATGCACAAGCTGCTGCTGGCCGACGACAGCGTGACGATTCAGCGCGTCATCGAGCTGACGTTCTCGGGCGAGGACATCCACGTCATCGCCGTAAACGACGGCGAGCAGGCCATTGCCCGCATTCTTGCCGAGCCGCCCGACATCGTTCTGGCCGACATCGGCATGCCGAAGAAGGGCGGCTACGACGTGGCCGCCTTCGTGAAAGGCCGCAGCGAGTTCGAGCACATTCCCGTCCTGCTGCTGGCCGGCGCCTTCGAGCCGGTGGACCAGGCGCGTGCCGAACAGGTGCGCTGCGACGGCGTGCTGATCAAGCCGTTCGAGCCGCGGCAGGTCATCGAGCGCGTACGCGAGCTGCTCGAAGGCGTGAAGGGCAGTGCGGTCCAGGCCACGGCCGACGTCCCACGCCCGGTAGAGCGCCTGGCGCCACGCCCCGAGCCACAGCCGGTGGCGCCGCCCGCGCCGGTCGCGGTGGCCGCCAGCGCCCCCGCCCCCGCCGCGGAGCCGGCGGTCGAAACGGATCTGGCGCTGGACGAGTACTTCGAGAGCCTCAACGCCGCATTCGAGAGTGTGGGCCCGGCCACACCGGTACGGGGGCCGGGGTCGTCAGACTCGGGCGACCAGTCGCTGCCGATCGATGTGCCTCGCCGCCGCAGCGGCGATTCGCTGGACGAGTACTTCGATCGCCTGAGCAACGCCTTCGAACAGGCCAAGCCCGCGGACGCACCGCACACGCTGCCGGACGGCTTCGACGATCTGGTCGAAGAGCGCCGCGTGCCGACGGTGGATGCGCTCGTCGGCCACAAGGCGACGGACCACGGCACGGGCAACGGTCACGTCAACGGCACCGCGGCAGCGCTCAACGGCCACGAGGCGCTGCGAAACCCGATCGTGGATGCCCTCGAGGCGATGCTGGGACGGCCGGAGCCGGTGCCGTCGCAGCCGACGCTCCCGGGGCTGCCGGAGCTGCCTGAGGTTCACACCAACGGGAACGGCGGGGCGCCGGTCCGCGAGAGCCTCGCCGACGCCGTCACCGAACGTGTGCTCGAACGCCTTCTGCCCGAGATCACGGCGACCGTCCAGCGCCTGGTCCAGGAAGAGGTCGATCGCCTTCAGCGGCATTGAAGCAGGCGGACCTGAAGGTCCGCCTCTACGTACACCACTGGCTGCCTACCCGCCCCACCCGACCTAAAATGGGCTGATGGCCGACGCGCTGACCGAGCACCCGATCACACTCCCCGAAAAACCAGCCCTCGAAGGCCTTGAAGCGAAGTGGGGGCCGGTGTGGGAACGCGAGGGCACCTACCGGTTCACGCCGGGGCGTCCCCGCCACGAGGTGTTCTCGATCGACACGCCACCGCCCACCGTCAGCGGCTCGCTGCACGTCGGCCACGTCTTCTCGTACACCCACACCGACGTGGTCGCGCGCTTCCAGCGCATGCGGGGCAAGTCGGTGTTCTACCCGATGGGGTGGGACGACAACGGCCTGCCCACGGAACGGCGCGTGCAGAACTTTTACGGGGTCCGCTGCGATCCATCGCTGCCGTACGACCCGTCGTTCCAGCCGCCCGACAAGCCGGGCAAGGCGCCCATCTCCGTTTCACGTCCCAACTTCATCGAGCTCTGTGAGCGCCTGACCGTCGAGGACGAGAAGGCCTTCGAGGCGCTGTGGCGGCATCTCGGCCTCTCGGTGGACTGGTCGCTCACCTACGCCACCATCGGCAAGCGCGCCCAGCGGGTGTCGCAGGCGGCCTTCCTGCGGCTGCTGCGAAAGGGCCACGCCTACCAGCTCGAAGCGCCGACGCTGTGGGACGTGGACTTCCGTTCGGCGGTCGCGCAGGCCGAGCTCGAGGATCGCGAGCAGCCAGGCGCCTACCACCGCCTGCGATTCGGCAAGGGGGACGGCTCGTTCGTGGAGATCGACACCACGCGCCCGGAGCTGCTCCCGGCGTGCGTCGCGCTCGTCGCCCATCCCGACGACGCCCGCTACCAGCCGCTTTTCGACACGGTCGTGATGACGCCGCTCTTCGGCGTGCCGGTGCCGGTGAAGGCGCACCCGCTGGCCGATCCCGAAAAGGGGAGCGGCATTGCGATGATCTGCACCTTCGGCGACCTGACCGACGTCATCTGGTGGCGCGAGCTCGCGCTGCCGGTGCGCGCCGTGATCCAGACGAACGGCGCGCTCAAGCCGGTGACGTTCGGTTCCGAGGCCTGGCCGTCGCACGACGCCGCTCGCGCCCAGGGCGCCTACGACCAGCTGGCGAACCTGTCGGTCACCAAGGCGCGCACGAAGATCGTCGAGCTACTGCGTGAGTCGGGGGATCTGATCGGCGAGCCGCGGCCGATCACCCACCCGGTGAAGTTCTACGAGAAGGGCGACCGGCCGCTCGAGATCGTCACCAGCCGGCAATGGTTCATCAGGACGATGGAGTTCCGCGAGGCGCTGCTGGCGCGCAACCGCGAGCTCGAGTGGCATCCCGAGTACATGGCGCACCGGCTCGAGAACTGGGTGAACGGTCTCTCGGGCGACTGGTGCGTGAGCCGGCAGCGCTTCTTCGGCGTCCCGTTCCCGGTGTGGTATCCGATCGACCAGGACGGTCACATCGACTACGCTCATCCGCTCCTGCCCGAGGAAGCGCAGCTGCCGCTCGACCCGTCGAGCGACCTCCCCGCCGGCTACGGCGCGGAGCAGCGCGGCCAGCCGGGCGGATTTGCCGGCGACCCCGATGTGATGGACACCTGGGCGACGTCGTCGCTCACGCCGCAGCTCGCGGCCGGCTGGCCGGACGATCCAGCGCTGTTTGCGCAGGTCTTCCCGATGGACGTGCGGCCGCAGGCGCACGACATCATCCGGACGTGGCTGTTCACCACCGTGCTCCGCGCCGAGCTCGAACACGGCTCGTTGCCGTGGACGAACGCCGCCATTTCAGGCTGGGTCCTGGATCCCGACCGCAAGAAGATGTCGAAGTCGAAGGGCAACGTCGTCACGCCGATGGGGCTGCTCGAAGAGCACGGCTCCGACGGCGTGCGCTACTGGGCGGCCAGCGGACGCCCCGGCACCGACACGGCGTTCGACCCCGCCCAGATGAAGGTGGGGCGGCGCCTCTCGATCAAGCTGCTGAACGCGTCGCGCTTCGCGCTGCTGCAGGCCGAACCCCGGGGCCCGATCAGCGAGCCGCTCGACCGCGGCATGCTGACCCAGCTGTCCCGGCTGGTGGCCGACGCCACCGAGTCGCTCGACGCCTACGACTACGCCCGCGTGCTGGAGCGCACCGAGAGCTTCTTCTGGGGCTTCTGTGACGACTACCTCGAGATGGTGAAGGCGCGGCGCTACGGCGACTTCGGTCCCGAAGGGGCCGCGAGCGCGAACAGCGCCATGCTGGTGGCGCTTGAGGCGCTGCTCCGGCTCTTCGCGCCGTACCTGCCGTTTGTGACCGAGGAGGTGTGGTCGTGGTGGCGTCCCGGCTCGGTGCACCGTGCGAGCTGGCCCACGCCGGCGGAGGTCGTGGCGCCGATCGGAGGCGAGGACGCTGGCGCGGTGGCGGTCTTCAAGGATGCGCAGACCGCGCTGGCCGACATCCGCCGGATCAAGGCGATGGAGAAGCGCGCGGTGAAGTCGGTCATCGAGCGCGCCGAGCTGCCGAAGACGCTCGAAGGGCTCACGCCGGCGGCGCGCGACTTCCAGGCGGCCACCCACATCCGCGCGCTGACGTTTGGCGATGTCGAGGCGCCGCGGCTGATCTTTGCCGAGGAACCAGTGAAGGCGGGAGAGTCGCCGGCGTGACCGTGGAGACATTCGCGCCGTTACGGATCGAGGTGTATCGCGAGCTGGTGCGGCAGGCGCTTGCCGAGGATGTCGGGCGTGGCGACGTCACCACGCTGGCCACGGTGGACGGGAGCCAGCAGGCGACGGCGGTGCTCGTCGCCAAGTCTGCGTGCGTGCTGGCCGGCCTCGAGGTGTTCTGCGAGGCGCTCCGGCAGTGCGATCCGGAGGTCGAGATTCGCCGTCTGAAGTGCGATGGCGACGCGTGCGAGCCGGGGATCACGGTGGCCGAAGTACGAGGGCGGGCGGCCGGTCTGCTGACCGCCGAGCGCACCGCCCTCAATTTCATCCAGCGCCTCTCCGGCACGGCCACACTGGCGCGGCAGTTCGTGGATGCGGCCGGCGGCCGCATCACCATCCTCGACACGCGCAAGACCACGCCGCTCTTCCGCGAGCTCGAGAAGTACGCCGTGCGGGCCGGCGGCGCCACCAACCACCGGATGCGGCTCGATGACGGCGTGCTGATCAAGGACAACCACATCCGCCTGGCCGGGGGCGTCGAGGCGGCCGTGGCGCGCATGCGCCGCGCGCAGCCTGCCATGCGGATCGAGGTCGAGGCCCAGAGCCTGGCGCAGGTGGACGACGCGCTCCGCGCCGGCGCCGAGATGGTGCTGCTCGACAACCTCACCACGCCCGACATCGTGGAGGCCGTGCGCCGCTGCCACGGCCGGGCCAAGACCGAAATCTCCGGCGGCGTCACGCTGGCGCGGCTGCCGGAGCTGGCCGTGACAGGCGCCGACTACGTGTCGGTGGGTGCGCTCACGCACTCGGCGCCCGCGGCGGATCTCAGTTTCGAGCTTGAAGCTGACGAGGCTTCGCCTCGGACGAACAAACAGGCTTCGCCTCGTCAGGACAGCATCTAATGGCCCGCCCTCCGGGCGGGCGCGTTCCTGACGAGATCGCCGACGCGCTGGCGCAGGCGCGGCCGCGGCTGGGTCCGCTGGGGCTCCGTCTCCTCTGGTTCGACAACATCGGTTCGACCAACGATCGCGCGCTGGCCTGGGCCGAGGCCGGTGGCGAGGAGGGGTGCGTGGTGCTCGCCGACGCCCAATCGGCGGGCCGCGGACGTCTCGGCCGCAGCTGGGCGTCGCCGGCGGGCGCAGGTCTCTACGTGAGCGTCGTGCTTCGGCCGCCTTCCCAGGCAATGCCGCTGCTCACTGTGGCCGCGGGGCTGGGCGTCTCCGAGGGGATCGCCAGCGCCACGGGGCTGCAAACGCACGTGAAATGGCCCAACGACGTCTGCGTCGCGGGCCGGCCTCCGCGCAAGCTCGCCGGCATCCTGGCCGAGGCCGGGTCGTCGGCCGATCGCGTGCTCCATGTGGTGCTCGGGCTCGGCATCAACCTGCTGCCGGCGTCGTATCCGCCCGACGTGGCGGCGCGGGCGACGTCGCTCGAGGGCGAACTCGGTCGGGCCGTTCCTCGAGGCGCGGTGCTCGCCGAATGCCTGGCCGGCGTGTGGCAACGCTACGAGATGCTGGCCGCGGGGCGATCGGGCGACGTGCTCGCGGCGTGGCGCGTGCGGGCGGCCGCCACCTTCGGCCGGCGTGTCGAGTGGGATGAGCCCGCCGCCACGCGTCGCGGCATCGCCCGCGACGTGGACGCGAGCGGCGCCCTGGTCGTGGCCGGCGAGAGCGGAGTGGTGCGGCTGACGGCGGGTGAAGTACGGTGGGTGGAATGACCCGCGACGCAGCCGGACCCGAGAGCGACGCCGGCGAGCCCGGCGATCTCGGTGCGTACTGCCGGGCCATCGAGAACCATCTGTGCCGTCGCAACGAAGGGCACCTGGTGCGTGTGGTCGGGCCCGCCTTCGACTGTGTGACCTCGTGGGCCACGAAGGGCGTGCCGCTGCGCGTCGCGTACCGCGGCATCGACCGCTGCGTGGACCGTCTGGCCGCGAAAGGGCATCGCCGCCGTCCCGTGCGCGTCGAGTTCTGCGACGCCGACGTGCTCGACGTGTTCGACGAGTGGCGGCGCGCCGTCGGCGTACCGGCAGCCGCGCCGGACGCGACGGGCGACGAAGCTGGCAGTGCGCGGCGCCACGCTTCGCTCGGCGCCCACCTGGATCGCGTGGTCGCACGGTTGACGGCGCTGCGGGCCAGCGGCGCCGCGAACCTTGGCGAGGTGGTGGACGCACTGGTCGCCGAGATCGACGGCGCCCGGTCCAGCGCCAAAGGCCTACGGGGCGAGGCGCGGCGCCAGCTGCTCGACCGTCTGCAGGCCATGGACGCGCAGCTGCTGGCGTCGATGCGCGAGCGTCTCGATGCGGCGACAATGGCGGGATTGACCGCCGAGGCCGCGGTGGAGCTCGCGCCGTTTCGCGATCGGATGCCGCCGGACGCCTACAGTCGCGCCGAAGCGGCCTGCATCGACCGCCTGGTGCGCGACCGCTTCTCGCTTCCGGTCGTGGCGTTCGAATGACGTACGTGGCTGCAAGCCCGTAGGCCTGCCTACCGATGCTGACGTCAGGACAGATCATCACGCTCGACGTCGAGCGGCCGGTGGCGGGCGGCCGCATGCTGGCGCGCCACGACGGGCAGGTCGTGCTGGTGGCCGGCACGATTCCGGGCGAACGCGTCACCGCGCGCGTGGAGCGCGTCGCCAAGGCGGTCGCACACGCCGAGACGGTGGAGGTGCTGGCGGCCTCGCCCGATCGCCGCCCGGCCGCCGATTGGCGCTGCGGCGGCCGGGACTACGCGCACGTCGCCTACGACCGCCAGCGCCTGCTCAAGGCCGAGATCCTGGCCGACGCCTTCCGCCGGTTGGCGCGGCTGCCGCTGCCGTCGCTGCCGGAGGTGATGGCGTCACCGGAAACCGGCTACCGACTGCGCGCGCGACTGCACGCCGCTGGCGGCCGGCTCGGGTTCTTCAGGGAGGGCAGTCACGCGCTCTGCGACGCCGAGGCCACCGGTCAGCTGTCGGCGGGCACGGTCGCGTGGATTCGCCGCGCGGAGTCCTTCCTGACTGCCGCCACGACGGCGGCGATTCTCGGCGTCGAGGTCGCCGAGAACATCCCCGAGAGCGAACGCACGGCACATGTCGAGGTGCGCGGCCCCATCGATCGCGCCGCGTGGGCCCCGCTCGCCGACGGTCTCACGGGTCTGACACTGCAGGGGGAGTCGACCGACGTCGTGGCGGTGGCGGGCGCGCCTGTCGTGACCGATCGGCTGCCAGTCTCCGCTGCAGCGGACGCCCCTGCCGTGACCCTGACGCGGCACACGACGGCGTTCTTCCAGGCCAACCGGTTTCTGTTGCCGTGGTTCGTGCAGCACGTCGTGGGGCTGGTTGGCGCCGGCCCGGTGCTCGACCTCTACGCCGGGGTGGGGTTGTTCGGCCTCGCGGCCGCGGCGGCAGGCCACGGTCCGGTGACGCTCGTCGAGGGCGATCGGACAAGCGGCGCCGATCTCGAGAGCAACGCCGGCGCGTACGGAGGCCGGGTGCGCGTCATCCGTCGCAGCGTCGAGGCGGTGCTCGGTGGGCGTCCCGACACGGCCGCGACCTGCATCGTCGATCCTCCCCGCGCCGGCCTCTCGCCAGAGGCGCGGGCCGGGCTGCTTCGCCTGTCGCCGTCGCGCGTCGTCTATGTGTCCTGTGACGTGGCCACGCTGGCGCGCGACGCGCGCGCGCTGGTCGATGGCGGTTACGGTCTCACCAGCATTCGCGCCGTCGATCTGTTCCCGTCAACTGCGCATGTGGAGACGATTGCGCTGTTCGATCGAGAGGTCAGGTAGGTCAGGCGGGTCTGGTAGGGAAGACCACTTGTCTTGCTGCGTCGGGTAGGTTCTGACAAGCGTTCTCACCCACCCGGCCCACCTGACCCACCGGACCCACCTGACCTGGATGGGCGAGTTTGGCAGGCTCTGACAAACCCCTCGAAGAGCGCATCGAACTCGCCCGTAGCGTGGAAGTTCTCCGGGTGCCACTGCACGCCGACGCAGAAGCGAGCGGAGGGCAGTTCGGCAGCCTCGACCACGCCGTCGGGCGAGGTGGCGGTGACGACGAGGCCTTCGCCGAGCGCGCGCACGGCCTGGTGGTGGCGGCTGTTCACCGCGCGCGTGTCGTCGGGGCCTACGAGCGCGGCCAGGCACGAGCCGGGAGCGACGGCCACGGTGTGGGCGAGGGTGGTCGGCGAGCCCGGGGCGTCGTGCGGCAGGAGCGGTGCCGGCTCGCTCGGAATGTCCTGGATGAGCGTGCCGCCGAGCGCGACGTTCAGCACCTGCAGGCCGCGGCAGATCGCGAGCACCGGCAGGTCGGCGGCAAGCGCGCGGCGCACCAGGTCCATCTCGAACGCGTCGCGGTCTGGCTCGGAGACGTCGGACGCAGGGTGCCGCGCTTCGCCGTAGAGAGCCGGATCGACGTCGTCGCCGCCGGTGAGCAGCAATCCGTCGACGCCCTCGAGCGCGGTGGAGGTGGCCTCGTCGAGGGCGAGCGGCCGCGGCGTGGCACCCGCGCGGCGGACCGCCGCCTCGTAGTCGCGCGGCTTCTTGCAGGGCGTGATGGCGACGATCGGCATTGGCAGTGTGGCCCGGGGCGGCCGCTACATTCGCGCCGGCACTTCGACGCCCATCAAATCGAGCGCCCGCGCGAGCTGGGTGCGCACGTAGACCACCGCCGCCGCGCGCCAGCGCCGCACGTCGTCGCGCTCTTCCTTCAGGATGGGCGCGGCGTGATAGAAGGCGCTGAAGCCCTGCGCCAGCGAGAACGCCCACTTCGCGAGCACCGAGAACTCGAGCGTGCGGATCACCTGCTCGACGATGTCGTCGAGACGGGCGGCCTCGAGCACCAGCGCCCACACCTCGTGCGAGCCGTTGCCGCCGTCGAGTTCGGCCGGGGGCACGCTCTCGAGCGACTGCACGAGCGCGGCTTCGGAGACGCCGAGCCGCTCTTCGAGGTTCTGGACGATTTTGTTGGCGCGAACCACGGCGTATTGGATGTAGGGTCCGCTCTCGCCGGTGAAGTTCAGCGCCTCGGCGAGGTCGAACGCGATGACCTTGCCGCGCGAGAACTTGATCATGAAGTAGCGCACGGCCGCCACGGCCAGCATGCGGGCCACACGCGCCGTGTCCGCCGGCGTGAATTCTGGATTGCGCTTGGCGACCTCTTCGCTGGCCCTCTGAATGAGGGTGTCGATGAGGTCGTCGGCTTTGACGCCGAGCCCCTTGCGCCCCGACACCTCGACGAACGGCTTGCGCGCGTCCTCGGAGTCCGGCGCCGGCGCGTGGCCAAGCTCGCGGGCGGTCTCGTGCGACAGCGCGACCATCTCGTAGGAGAAGTGATGCGAGCGTTCCGCTCCCTCCGGGTTGCCGACGGCGATGAGCGCCTGCTTCAGCAGCTTCTGCAGGTACGACTGGCGGACGTCGATGACGTTGTAGACGTAGGACGCGCCGCCGAAGGGCGGGTGCGTCGGGGCGCCATCGGCGCTGCCGGTGGCCCAGAGCGGTCCTGACGGGCGCTCCATGAACCTCCGGTAGTGGAAGTCGCGGCCGAGCAGCCCGAGCTTCCAGAACTGATAGGCGATGTCCTTGCCGACGTAGGTGACGACGCCGTTCGAACGAACGATCACCTTCTCGCGCTCGGCGTCGCCACCCTCCTCGGGCGCGTCCATGAGCCCCTCGGGCGACACACCAGGGCCTTCGGCGTCGGGCGCCGCGTCGAGATCCTCCTGGATCGGCATCACCCAGCAGCCGGCCAGCCGACCGTCGGTCCGGAGGTACACCGCGCCCCTGGCCTTCAGCACCTCGAAGGCCTGTGCCCAGAACTTCAGCCGCAGGATGTCGCCCTCCCAGGTGAGGAGGTCGTAGTCCACGTTCAGGCGCGCCATCGTTTTCAGATGGCAGCGCACGATGCGATCGGCGATGAAGGCGGCGGCCGCCGCGTTCTCGTTGCCGCCGTGCTCGATGTCGTGCAGCGTCGAGGCCCGCACGGCGAGGCGGGCCTTGTCGCCGTCGTACCACTCGGTGACGCGCGCGTAGAGGTCCCAGCAGTAGTAGTCGAAGCGGGTGCTGTCGGCAATCCGGCGGATGTCGTCGAGCGACTTCTGTTCGAGTTCGCGGAAGCCGACCACCACGTCGGCCACTTGCACGCCGGTGTCGTCGATGTAGTTCTGCACCTCCACCCGGGTACCCCGGAACCGCAGCGCGCGGACCAGTGTGTCGCCGAGCGCAGCGTTGCGCAGGTGGCCGATGTGGGCCGCCTTGTTCGGGTTGATCGCCGTGTGCTCGACAATCGCCTTGCCGTCCTTGGCCACGGCAGCGCCGGCCGTTCCCGGCGCCAAGCGCTCACGCAGGAACGAGGATCGGTCGAGAAAGAAATTGAGGTACCCGTTGGGCGCGGCGACGACCTGCCGCACGCCTGGCACCGAGACCGACGCCGCGGCGATCTCCGCGGCGATCACGCGGGGGGCCTTGCGCAGCCGGCGCGCCAGCTCGAATGCCGCCGGCGTGCCCAGATCGCCCAGGTCGCGGTTCGGCGGCGACTCGAGGACGATGGACGGCTGCTCCGCGGCGGAGAGACCATAGAGCTGTGACAGGACCTGGGCGAGGTGCTCGCGGACGCGGGCGTGAACCGGAAGAATCATCGGATGCGATATCTTAATTCGCATCCATGAATGACGCGGGCGTTGGACGGCTGCTCGTCGCCAGCCTGCATCAGGGCATCGCGGACGTGCTCCCGACGCGGCTCGACTTCTACGAGTCGTGGCTCAATCCGGCGGGGCTGCGCGACGGGCGTATCGGTTTGGCGCCGATGGCGGCGGTGCTCAGCTTTCTGCGTCAGGAAGGCGAGCAGTACAACGCGATCGCGCGCCGAGCCGGCGAGTACACCGCGGAGTGGATGGTGCTGGCGATGTCTCCGCTCGAACGACGCTTCACCAACGCCTTGCCGCCGCGCGTGCGCCTCTGGTACGTGATGCGGCTGGTCCGTCGCCTCGTGCGTCAGACCTACGGCGGAAGCCGGGCGATTGTTCGCTGGCGTACGGCCGGCGTCGGCGCCGTGGACCTGCGAGGGTCGCTCTTCTGCCAGGTCCGCGAGCCGGTCGCGCAGCCGCTGTGTGCGTTCTATGCCGCGGCGATTCGGAAGCTCGCGGCCCTCTTCCAGCTCGATGTGACCGTGCAGACCAACGGGTGCCGGGGGGCAGGCGCGGCGCAGTGCCTGATGGTCCTGGCGTTCAGGCCGGAGGCGCAGGCGCAGTGACGCGCCGGGTCGTCCGCGCCGCCGCGGCCGCGCTGGTTGCGCTGGGCCTTGCGGCGCCGGCGCCGGCCCTCGCCCAAGCGGGCGGTCCCCGCCCGCTGGTCATGCCGTTCCAGGCATCGAGCACCGAGGTGCGCGCGGACTGGCTCGGCCAGCTGGCATCGGTAGCCGTCACGCGGGAGCTGCGCGCGGCCGGCGTGTCCGCCATCCGCCGCGACGATCGCCTGCAGGCCATGGAGCGGCTGCGGGTGCCGGACGTGCCGCTCCTCAGCCACGCTACCGTGATCCGCCTAGCCAGCGTGGTCGGGGCCACTGTCATCGTCGTTGGCCGCGTCGAAGCCATGGCGGGCGATCTGGTGATGCGCGCGCAGACGATTCGCGTGGACACCGGGTTCATGGCCGAGGAGATCGTCGAGCGCGGACCGCGCGGCGACCTGTTCGCCATCGCGGCGCGCGTCGGACGGCGGGTCGTACCCGGTGCCGCGGCGCCGGGCGCCGCCGCCGTGGCCGCGCGTCCGCCGGTCGCTGCCTTCGAGCTGTTCGTCCGCGGCCTCGTGGCCACGAGCCCCGCCACGCGCATCTCGCTGCTCAACGACGCCATTCAGCAGGCGCCGGCGCTCGACGAAGCGCGCTTCGCGCTGTGGGATGCCTATACGGAACAGGGCGAGCATCAGCGTGCCCGTGCCGCCGTAAACGCCGTGTCGGCCGTCGGCGACGCGCGGCGCGCGGCATTCCTCGCCGCCGTTTCGGAATTGCAGCTGGGACGCTTTCAGGAGGCCTGGACGGGCTTCAGCACGCTGCAGAAGGATCACGCCGACGCGGCGCTCGCCAACGACATGGGCGTGGTGCAGCTGCGCCGGCCGGGCAGCGGACCGAAGGCCACGGACCTGTTTCGCGAAGCGACGGCGATCGACGCCAACGATCCCGATCTCTTCTTCAACCTCGGATACGCGCACTGGATCGCGCGCGAGTATTCGCAGGCCGCGGCGGCGCTGCGCGAGGCGGTGCGCCGCAACCCCGCCGACGAGGACGCGCACTACGTGCTGGGCGCGGCGCTGCAGGCGGCAGGCTCGGCTGACGAAGGCGCGCGCGAGAAGGATCTGGCGCGCCGCTTGTCGTCGGTCTACAGCGATCTCGACGCGCGGCGGACGGCCAACTCGGTGCCGCGCGGACTGGAGCGGCTGAAGACCGCCATCGACGCCACGTCGCTGGCCCGCCTCGAGAGCGCCCTCAGTGCCGCGGGACAACGGGAGCAGCGCGAACTGGTGTCGTTCTATCTCACCAACGGCAGGCGCCTTTTTCAGGCCGAACGGGACGCCGACGCCTTGGCCGAACTGCGGCGCGCCGTGTTCCTGTCGCCATACGAGAGCGAGGCGCATCTGCTGATCGGGCGCATCATGCTGCGCGGCGGCCGCCCACGCGAAGCGATCGACACGCTGAAGATCTCGGTGTGGAGCCGCGACACGCCCGCCGCCCGGCTGGCGCTGGCCGAAGCCTACGTGACGGCTCGCGACTACGCTGCCGCGCGCACTGAGGTGCAAGCGGTGCTGACGGCCGAACCGGCGAATGCAGCGGCGGCGGCGATCCTGGGGGCGCTTCCGCCGCCGTAATTGGGTGTCCCCGGAAGGGGAATCGTGTTACGATGAGCGCGACTAACCCATGTCGGATGAAGGACTTCACGAGATCCAGTTGAACGGGAAGCAGCTCGTGTTCCTGTTCATGACCGCCACGGTTGTGGCCGTAGTGATCTTCCTGTGCGGGGTCATGGTTGGTCGCGGGGTGCCGGCTCAACGGGGAACGCCGGTCCTGGCCACCGACGGTACGGATCCCACCACGTCTGACGAGGCCCGTACCACGGCCTCTGCCACCGATGCCGCCGCCACGCCGACGGCTGCGTCGAGTCCCGCCGCGTCGCCTTCGAGCAAGCTGGGGCTGACGTATCCCAACCGGCTCGAAGAACCGGAGCCGGTCGCCGAGGACGTTCCGGCCGGCCTGCCGGCGCACGAAGCGTTTGCCACCACCGCCGTCGCGAAGGTGCCAGCACCTGCACCGCCAGCCAAAGCCGGCGCCAAGCCGGCGCCGCCGAAGGCCGCAGCCACAGTCGCGGCCACCACTGCGGCGTCGAACACCAAGGACGCGAAGGACGCGAAGGAAACAGCCGATTCGGCGCCCGCCGGCGCCGGGTTTGTCGTGCAAGTTGCCGCCGTCCGTCAGCGATCCGAGGCCGATGCGATTCGCGGACGGCTCGCGCGCAAGGGATATCCCGCGTTCGTCGCGAGCGCCGGCACATCGGGGGCGCCGACCTATCGCGTGCGCGTGGGCAAGTATCCGTCGCGGCGCGAAGCCGACACGGTGGCGGCGAAGCTCGAACGCGAAGAGCAGTTCAAACCCTGGGTGACGCGGTAACCCTCGCGCGGCGGGATCGGACATGACGGACAGCATCCATCGCCCGGCTGATCGATCGGGCGCGGCGGCGAGCCTGGCAGACGCGAGCCCGGCGCCGCTGTTCGTCATCCAGGACCACCGCCTGCGCTACGTCAATCGCGCCTTTGCGGCGCTGGCTGGCATCGCCGCCTCAGAGCTGGTGGGCCGCGCCTCCCTCGACGTCATTCATCCCGACGATCGCGCGCACCTGCTCGAGCGCGGCTACGAGCAGCAGCCGGGCACGCCCGGTGTGTCGCGGTCGCAGTTCCGGCTGCGGCGGCCCGACGGCGGGGAACTCTGGGTGTACGCCACTACCGCGCCGCTCGTCTACGAGGGCCGGCCGGCCATCATCGGGACCGCCATCGAGGTGACCGAGCGCCGCCACGCGCAGGACGCCGTGGCGCGCTCGCAGCGCCTGGAAGCGGTGGGACGGCTGGCGGGGGGCATTGCCCACGACTTCAACAATCTGCTGCAGGTGGTGATCGGCCACGCCGAGCGGCTCACGGCCGGCCTGCCGGCCGACGGCGCGCTGCAGAAGTCGGCGATCGAAATCCGCGCCAGCGCATCGCGGGCCGCCCAGCTCACCGATCGCCTGCTGTCGCTCGGACAGCGCCAGGTGCTCGAGCCCCGTTCGATCGACATGCCGCGGCTGGTGGCCGACCTGCGCAATGCCATCCAGCGGCGCGTGGGCGCGTCGGTGACGCTCGTGATCCGCCGCGGGCGCCGCAGCGCGCCGGTGCGGGCGGATCGGATGCGGCTGATTCACGTGCTGGCGCACCTGGTGGACAACGCGCGCGAGGCGATGCCCAAGGGCGGCCAGCTGACCATCGGCACCGACGTGCTCGACGTCGACGAGGCGATGCGGGTCGATCGCCCGTGGCTGCGCGTGGGTTCGTACGTGCGCCTGCAGGTCGAGGACACCGGTACGGGGATGGACGCGGCGATGGCCGAGCGCGCCTTCGAGCCGTTCGTGACGACCAAACCGAAGGGGCACGGCGCCGGTCTTGGTCTCGCGACGGTCTACGGCCTCGTCAAGCAGAGCAACGGCTTCGTGTGGGTGGAGAGCCCGCCCAAGGCGGGGACCCGCGTGGTGGTGCTCCTGCCGGTGGACCTGTCGGCAGCCGACGCTCCGGCCGCGGCCTCGCCGGCGGTGGTGATTCCGGTGCCCGAGCTGCCGCGCGTGCTGCTCGTCGAGGACGAGGGCGCGGTCCGCGAGCTGCTCTCGTCGGCCCTCGAGCGCAACGGCTTCGACGTCGTGACCGCCGGCAGCGCCGAAGAGGCGTTGACGCTGGCCTCGCCAGAATTTCAGATTCTCCTGAGCGACATCAGCCTGCCGGGAATGAGCGGCGTGCAGCTGGCGCGGCAGCTGCGGCGCAGTCTGCCGGCGCTGCGCGTGCTGCTGATGTCCGGCTACGCGCGCGAGGAGTTCTCGTCGGGGCCAAACGCGGTGGACGATCTGCCGTTCATTCCGAAGCCGTTCGCCACCCGCACGGTCGTCGAGCGCCTCCGGTCGCTCATCGAGCCCGCCCGCGAGCCGCTCCAGGCCTAGACAATATGGAATGACCGGCCCGCTATCGTAACGTCGTGGTGCTCTCGCACTCGACAAGGTGGTCTGTCGCCACCGATATCGCGGATTGGCGCCTCGCGGCGCCAGAGCCGCATCGATAGGAGC
>DASYRM010000182.1:0-28135 GCA_036004405.1 Vicinamibacterales bacterium | reverse complement strand
GATTCGGCCGAGTCGCGCCTGGCGGTGGCCGACACGCTCCTCTCGGACATCATCGACAAGCTGTCCGCCGCGCGCACCTCAATCCTCAGCGCGCAGGGGTCGGAGACGACCGATGCGCAACGCGAGAACGCCGCGCAGGAGCTGTCCGCGCTGCGCGACGCCGTGCTGGAGGATGTGACGACGTCGTTCCGGGGCACCTACGTGTTCGGTGGAGCGGCGGGCACCGTGCGCCCCTACAGCAAGGACGTGAACGGCGTGGTGCAGCCGTACGCGGGCTCGACCCGTGAAGTGAGCGTGGACATCGATCGCAATCGTCCGGTGACCGTGGTGTTCAACGGCGACGCCATCGTGACGGGGAACGATGCGACCGACCTCTTCACTGCGTTCGACAACGCCATCGTGGCCGCGCGGGCCGGCGACGCCGACGCGCTGCACACGGCGTCGGGCGCGTTACAACGCGCCTTCGACCGTGCCAGCCAGGTGCAGAGCACCGTGGGCACCAGCCTGAACGCCATCGCCGACCACTCGGCGCGGCTCGAGTCGGCCGGCCGCGCCAGCACCGCGCGCGTGTCGTCGCTCGAGGAAGCCAACATGGCCGAGGCCATCTCGGGCCTGCAGCAGGCCGAAACCGCTTACAACGCCGCGCTCGGCGCCGCGTCGCACACGACGCGCCGGTCGCTCTTCGACTATCTCCTCGGGTGATGATGCATGGCTAGATCGAGCGCTCTTCCGGTAGAAACGCCCTTGTCCGCCGAAGCCGTGCCGGCGAAGGCGGAGGCCCTCTCACCCGACGTCCAGGAAGGGCTGGCGCGCAACGCGATCAGCTTTCCCGACGGCATCCCCGGCTTCGAAGCCTGCCGCCGCTTCGTGCTGCTGACCTCCGACGCCCTGGCGCCGCTCCAGCGCATCGAGTCGATCGAAGGCCCGCCGGCGGCGTTCCTCGGCATCGATCCGCGCCTGCTGCTCGAGGGCTACCGCTGCAAGCTGACCGAGACCGACCTGCGTGCGCTCGGCGCCGACGGCGACTCGCCGCTCCTGTGGTTCGCGATCATCTCGGAGGCCGACGGCGTGCTGTCGGCGAACCTCCGCGCGCCCATCGTCATCAATCCCCAGCGCATGATCGGCCGTCAGGTCCTGCCCGACGACGGGCTGTACCCCATTCGGCACGTGCTGACGACCAAGGCGTGAGCCATGCTGGTCTTCACGCGCCGGAGGCACGAAGCCATCCGGATCGGTGACCGGATCGAGGTCCGCGTGCTGCGGGTGGGACGCGACGGCGTCCGCATCGGCATCACGGCGCCGCCCGACGTCGCGGTGCACCGCGAAGAAATCTACGAAGAGATCCGGCAGGCCAATCGCGCCGCCGTGGCGCCGCAGGTCGACCTGTCGGCGCTGGCCGAGCGTTTGAGACAGCCGTGAAGATTCGCGACTGGCGCTACGCCGAGACGCCGGCCGTGGAGGCCTTGTATGAGGCCGAGCGGCGCCAGTGGCTGACCGAGCTGGGATGGGACACCGCCGAGGCGTGGCCCGAGATTGAAGGCGCCCGCACCGCCGGGCGGCTGCCCGGGCTGCTGGCGGTGGACGATCGCGGCAGCATCTGCGGCTGGACCTATTTCCTGATCGACGACCGCGTCGCGCAGGTCGGGAGCCTGGTGGGCGAATCGCCCGAGGCGACGCGGGCGCTGGTCGATTCCGTCGTCGCCCGCGCGGCCGGTCACGCCGAGTGCGTCACCTGCTTCTCGTACAACCGCGCACCGGGGCTCGAGCCGGCCCTGGCCGCGCACGGCTTCGCGCTGACCCCGTATCAGTATCTGTCCCGTTCGGCGCCCGCCCTCGACCCGTTCCGTCCCGACGGCGCGGACGCGTGGCGCGACGACGACGAGAAGCCGGCCGCCGATCTGCTGCGCGCCGCCTACGGCTCGAACGGTCGCTTCTTCGCCGCCCACGGCCTGCGGCAGGAGTGGCAGCGCTACGTGCACAACCTGGTGGCCTATCCCGGCTGTGGCCGTTTCGACCGCACCGCCACGCGGGTGCTGCGCGAGGACGGCCGCATGATCGCGCTCGTGATGATGACCGCGCTCGGACCGGGCGTGGCGCACGTGGCGCAGGTGGCCGTGCATCCCGAACGGCGCGGGCACGGGCTGGCCGGGAAGCTCCTCGATCGCGCGCTGGCGCTCGCGCACGCCGCTGGACGCTCGCGGGCGACGCTGCTCGTCGAAGAGGGCGCCAGCACCGCGCGCACGCTCTACGCGGCGCGCGGCTTCCGCCCTTGTGCCACGTTCATCGCCGCCCGCCGCGAGCTGCACGCGCCGCGCACGTAGCTGCAGGCCTTCAGGCCTGCGACCGGTCTTGCTCGATTGCCGAATCAACGTCCCTACGGAAACGCGTGCGCGCAATCCGCGGCGCACCCCTGAAGGCGGCGGCGACCTGCTCGGCCGCGACGAAGACGCGTGGTTGATCGGCACGAGTTCGCCGACCGGGACACCGTTCCGAGTGACGGTGAAAGACTCGCCTCGATCGAGAGCCCGCATCACGCGCCCGCAGTCGGTCCGAAGCTTCCGTTGGGTGATGCGACGCCTCACGAGAGTAGTGTAGTACACGCGCCCGGAATGGTAATGTCATCGACTTACGATGCCGAGGATTACCGTCACACTCGACAAGAAGCGGGCGGACCGCCTGGCGCGCTGGGCGCGTCGCCGTAAAGTCGGGAAGTCGGACGTGATTCGGGCGTTGATCGACCGTGCGGGACCAATCGAGACTGGCGACGACCTGATCGACTGGGTCGACTCCGCGATCGGCAAGGGCTTGGGATTGACGCAGCGCAATCGTGAAGCGACCCGCTCTGCTCGATAGTTTCGGTAGCAGATGCGGTTCGTGAAGCACCGCCGCCAGACTGCCGTCGGCACAGGACTTGCTCAAACAGGCGCCGGTGTTCAACGAGTCGATTCTTGGGGCCAACCTTGCTGCGCTCGAACGGGCACAGGGGCGTCGGCCCGGCCTTACTGGGCTCGACCCGAGCCGAGTACGCGCCATCCCCGATGATTCCATGGGATTGCGCCTGGAAATGGCAACGCCTGCAGGCGAGTGGGTGTCTCTTGAGGGACCCGTTGCCGGTCAGTTTCCCAAGCAGGTGTTCGTCATCGGTCCGGCGCTCGGTGCCGTGCTCGACACGATCGAGGGTGTCGGCGCACCGACACGTGTCGTAGCGCTCGAGCCGGATCCCGGCGTCGCGGTACTCCTGCTGGCCCGTCGCGACTGGACGCGTTGGATCGAGCAGGGGCGCCTGCGCCTTCTCACTGGTCCCGACTACCGCGGCGCGGCGAATTGCGGCAAGGACGTGGACGTGTCGGAGCCGCCGGCGGTGCTCGTGAGCCCGCAGCTCGCCGAGCACCGGCCCGAGGAAGTGGCTGCGGCGCGGGTGATCGCCAGCCGGCTCGTCGCGGACGCCGAGAAGAATGCCGACGCCCGCAAACGGTTTGCCGGCCGTTACTTGCTCCAATCCCTCGGAAACCTTGCCGTGATCGGGAGAGAGAGCAACATCGCCGCCCTCGATGGGCTCTTCGCAGGACGCCCGGGTGTGGTGGTGGGGGCCGGTCCCTCACTCGACGACAATCTCCCCGCGCTCAGGGCGCTCTCCCAGCGTGCCGTCATCGTCGCCGTCGATACGACGCTGCGTCCGCTGCTCGCGGGCGGCGTGCGGCCGCACATCATGACGGGCGTCGATCCGGCGCCTCTCAATGCGCAGCACCTGGCCGGTGTCGAAGGGCTGGACGACATCTGGCTCGCCGCGGAGGGCAGTCTGCATCCGTCCGCGTTCGGGGGATTCGCGGGCCGGATCTTCACGTTCAAAGTCAGCGACCATGAGCCGTGGCCGTGGCTGAGAACCCTCGGATCCGATCGGGGCCTGCTGCGCACGTGGGGATCGGTCGTGACGTCCGCCTTCGATCTCACCCGGCGCCTGGGATGCGACCCGATCGTCTTCGCGGGGCTCGATCTCTCGTATCCTGTGCCGCGTCCCTACTGCGCGAACACGATCTACGACGGGACGTGGCGCGACGCGATGGAGCGGTACGGGTGCACGCGGGAACAGCTCGTCGACGATTACTTCAAGCGTGTCGGCGACTTGCGGAAGCCGGATATCGCCCGCGTCCCCGTCTTGACCTCGCCTCATCTGGTGTCGTTCCGCGACTGGCTCGTGGAGCAGACGGCCGGCGACGCCTCTCGCCGGTTCATCAACGCGACTGGTGCTGGCATCCTGCACGGCGGGCGGATTGTCCAGTCGACGCTCGACGACGCCCTGGCCCAGTCGCCGGCCCTCGACGACGTTCGTGAGCGGCTGCACTCCGCCCATGCCGCCGGCCTGAACGACCGCAGCGCTCTGCGAGCGGCGATCGAAGGGCTGCTGGCCGACTTCGACGAGCCGCGATCGGCCGCCCAGCTCGCGCGCTGGATGGATTTCGGCGCAGGCGGTGTCACCCCGGCCGACATCCGGTCCCAGCTCGAAGCCGCGTCGGCGGCCATCAGCCACTAGTTCGCGAACCGCTGTCGGCGGCCCGGCCGCTGTCGGAGCACCGACAGCGGCGCGTGCGCCCGATCCCGGGAAAAGCCGCGCCTTTGCCACCGTCGTGGCCCGTTGGTGCTGGCATGTCGCTTGCGACACCGCCTCGGCGCGTACCTCAAATCACAGGAGTTGTATGAGGCCAACCGAGTCGATGACCCTGCCGGTCGAACTCACGAAAGTGAAGACAATGCTCAGCGCCCAGGAGCTCGAGCTGCTCTACACGCTTGGGTGTGAGCGCTACACCGGCCGCGGCGAGATCATCGACGGCGGCGCCTTCCTGGGTGGCTCGACGCTCGCTCTTGCGTCCGGCCTGCGCGACAATCCCCGCGCATTCGACAAGCAGGGGCGCGTCCACTCCTACGACCGGTTCATCTCCGACATCTTCGTACCCCGGTTCATCCAAGGATATCCGGAGGGGACATCCACGCGCCCGTACTACGAGGGGGTGATCGCCGAGGTCGCATCACACGTGACGGTGCACGAAGGCGACATCACGACGATGCCGTGGTCCCACGATCGCGACATCGAGATTCTCTTCATCGACGTCGCAAAGAGCTGGGAGATCAACGACTTTGTGCTGCATCAGTTCTTCCCGCGACTCATTCCCGGCGTCTCGACGGTCATCCAGCAGGATTACCACTGGCCGCACACGCCGTGGCTGTCAATCACGATGGAGTTGCTTGCCGATCACGTGACCTACCTAGGGTCAATGCCGTGGGCCACCGCCTACTACCGGTGGGACCGTGCGCTCGAGACTGGGGAGCTGCCGGCGAAACTTCGCGACCTGGGTGAGGAGCGCTTGCGTGAGCTCGCCAACCGGGCACAGCGGTTCGAGCGCGGCAGTCGTGACTGGACCGCGCAGCAGTGCAATCTGGTCGCGCTGTCTCTGTCGCTCGGCAGAGTGGACGAGGCCGCCTCGATTTACGACACCACTGTCGAGGCCGCGCCCAACTGGGTCAAACATTTCAACTACCAGCCCGAACAGCTGGTTCACCGCGTCTGAGGTCCCATGTCTGCTCCCCGCATCTGCATCGTCGCCCCCGAATTCATCGGACCGTTTCCGAACGGTGGTGTGGGCACCGCCTGTTACTGGGAGGCGGTGATTCTCGGACGGGCGGGCTATGACGTCACGGTGTTGTACACGGGGACGACCGAACGGGAAACGCCAGAGTACTGGGAAGAGTACTTCGCCACGAATGCGCCGTTCCGCTACGAGGACTTGAGCCGCAGAACCTCGCCAGAGGACGTCACGCGCCTGTCGCCCTACGAGCAGTCGTGTGGTCAGGAGCGGACCGCTGAGTTCGTGCTGACGTGGCTCCAGCGCCGGCACTTCGACCTCGTCCTGTTTCAGGAGTTTCTCGGGCACGGCTCGCGCGCGTTGCAGGCGCGCCGGAGTGGCACGGCGCTCGACGGCACGCGGGCGGCGACAACCATGCACTCTTGCCGGCAGTGGATTTACGAAGGCATGAAACGGCTGCCTGGCGGGCCATGGGACGTGGCCGTCGACTTCCTGGAAAAGGAGAGCGCGCGAATTGCGGACCGCGTGATCGCGCCGTCCCGGCACATGGCGGCGTGGGCGGCGTCGCGGTGGCGCCTCGCGTCACCGGCGGCGGTCATCCCGTACTGCTATGACCCGGCGCTCGCCAAGAGTCCGCAGATCGTGTCGCACGTAGGCCCCTTTCGTCATCTCGTCTTCTTTGGCCGGCTCGAGACACGCAAGGGCCTTCACCTCTTCTGCCGTGCCCTCGTGGAGGACGCGGAGCTGCGCGATCACGTCGAGCGGGTGACGTTCCTGGGCAAGCCATCTAACGTCGAGGGCCGGCCCAGCGAAGAGTTCATCGCCTCGCACATGGACAAGATTCCCGAAGTCCAGTGGGAAGTCATCGGCGATGCCGGGTCGTTCGAGGCGCAGGCCTGGCTCAAGCGCCAGAAGAACATTCTGGTCGTGGCACCCAGCCTGGTGGACAACCTGCCGTACGCGGTCATCGAGCTGCACACGCACCGCATTCCGTTTGTCTCGACCAACATCGGCGGGATTCCGGAGATTGTCGGCGACGCCAATCAGCGTCAGCTGGCGCAGCCGACCGAGGCGTCGTTGGCAACGGTCATCCGCCAGATCTGCCGCGACGGGCGCCTTGACGTGGACTACCGCTCGGGCTTCGAAGTGTCGGCCGCCAACGCTGCGCACGTTGACTTCGTCCGCAGCATGCTGGCCGAGCCGGCACCGTGTGCCGCGGCAACCCCGCCAGCGCAGTTCCAGGTGGTCGTGACCAACGCGGCGGACGAGGCCGCGCTGGCCGAGCTGCGCGCACGCGTCATCGGGGTCAATCCCATCACGGCCGCAGCTCGATGGGTGCGGTTCGAAAACTGGATGGAAGCTCCTGGCGCCGTGCCGGCGCTGTTCATCGACACCCGTGTGAGCCCCGAAGCCGACTGCACGGAGCGTCTGCTGACCGCGCTCGCTCAGCCGAGTGTGGACGTGGCGACGTCGTACTTCTCGCGCCAGGACGATCTGGCAACCGTGCGGGTCGTCGCTCCCTTTGGTGGATCACTCGAAATGGGCTGGCGGAGGAACCGCTTCGGCGGTCCCTGCTTCGCGGCGCACCCGACGGCCTTTGCCGCCGTGCGCGACGCGGCGATCAACGGTACGTTCAGGCTCTGGCCCGCGTACGCGGCTGTGGCCTGTCGTGGACTGTCGATCAGCGTCGTCACCAAACCGCTCTACACCGTCGCCTTCGACGCGGTGCAGCAGGGTGGGCACGCCGAGCTGGAGGCCGTTGTGCACCAGTACCACTCGCAGATGCCAGGCGACTTCGATCTGGGCTGGACGCTGAAGTCGGCCATGGGCGGCGGCGCTGAGTCAGCCGTCTGCGAGACGATCGGCCGCGCCCTGTACGAGCGGTTGATTTCAACGCCCGACGAATTGCTCACGGCGTACGCGGGCCTCAATCCCGAGCCTGAAACGGACCCGTATGTTCGAGACTTCGCTCAAGTGCGGGCCCGCGTCTCGGAGGCGCTGGCGCGGTGGCGCAGCACCGAGCCGCGCGTGTTCGTCTACGGCGCCGGCCAGCATACGCGAATGCTGCTCGCGCTCTGCCCGAAGCTGGGACCCTACGTGGAAGGATTCATCGATCGTCAGGCGGCGGGCGGGCGCGTCCTCGGCAAGCCCTGCGTGACGCCCGAGCAGTTTCGGAGCGAGATGGCGGACGCCGTGGTCTACTCGTCGCGGGAGTTCGAGCACGAGATGTACGAGCGCCTGAAAGAGGTGCCGGTGGAGCACCTGCTGCTGTATCGGGAGTCTCCTCCAGCGCCCGAAGCCACGACGACGGCGCGCGTGCGCAACCGCTTCGGGTCTACGGTGGCGGATCCCGATTCCCTGAAAGCGATGTTTCAGCCGCCGTCGTGGGCCATCGGGCACGTGAGCGGTGCCGATGCCACCTTCCTCCACGAGATGATTGGCGCGCTGCAGCCGGAGAACATCGTCGAGCTTGGCGTGGCCTCTGGTGTTTCATCAGCGGTCATCCTCCATGCGCTCGACCGGTTGCCGGACGCCGATTGCCGGGTGCTGTATTCGTGCGATGTCAGGCCCACCTGCTATTTCGACGAGGCGTACGCGACCGGACAGGCGTGCCGCGAGATGTACCCATCCCCGCGCGCGGGGTGGTACACGTCGTTCGAGAGCGATGCGCGCGAGCTCGCCAGGGTGTTGCCGATCGAGGGCGCGGATCTCACCTTCATTGACGCCAATCACGCGCATCCGTACCCGTTGCTGGACCTGCTGCAGGTGACGACGTTCGCGAAACCGGGGTCGTGGGTCATCCTCCACGACGTCGACCTCCCGATCCAGCATCCGCAGTTCCAGACCTACGGTCCGCGCTGGCTGTTTCACAAGTGGCCGTTCAACAAGATCAAGGCGTTCGACCGGTGGGCTTCCATCGGCGCGGTGCAGCTGCCGGAGGACCCGTCACAGCTTGTGCCGATGGTGTTGGCATTGCTCGACAAGCCCTGGGAGCAGCCGGTGACGGCGGCGTCGGCGGCGCTTCCCCCAGCGTTTGCCGCCGTGCAAGCCGCGCTCGAGGCACGGTTGCCGCGTCGGGCCCTGGTCGCGTAATGACACCCCGTTCCGACGTCACGGTGTTGCTGGCGCGGCAGCGCAGCGGCACCAACGCGCTGCGCGGTGTGCTCGAGACTCATGCCGAGATCTGCTGCCTCAACGAGGTCTTCCAGCTCGCCGACCGCCGTTCGGCCGACCCGTTGATCCGGGCCAGCAACTACTTCACGTTCCTCGAGCATTACTGTGCCGGCGACGTCACCAGATCCTTCCCGGACCGACAGCCGGAGCTCCTGGCCGCCTTCTTGGAGCATCTCCGCAGCCTCACACCCAAACGCCTGATCGTGCTCGACGTGAAGTACAACAGCACGCACCATCTGACCGACGTATTTCGGGAAATGCTCACGCCTCCGTTCTTCAAGCTGGTGAAGGATCGCCAGATCCGGGTCCTCCATCTCACCCGTGGAAACCTGCTGCGCTGCCTGATCTCGAACCTGAAGGCCTGGCGCTCGGACCGTTACCACGTCCTCGACGGTCAGCCCCCGACCGACGGCCGCATCTCGCTACCGCCCCAGTGGGCACTGGAGAAGATGAATGGCTGGCTCGCCGAGGACGAGCTGGTCGCCGCGGCGTTCGAGGATTACGCGTCCTACAAGCGGGTCGACTACACCGACATCTTCCCGGATCTCAGCGGGGCGATCGGCCCGCGGGCGCTCGTCGATCTGGCCTCCTGGTTCGGCGTCCGGAACGCCTTTCACAATCACACGACCTTCTCGAAACTGTCGTCGCTGCCACTCGACCAGACGATCGAGAACATCGAGGAAGTCCGAACCGTGCTGCGGGGCACTCGTTTCGAGAAGTTCCTCGAGGACGAGCCGGCCTACCGCCGGCCAGCCGCGGTGGGACGCTAGCCTAGGAGTTTGCGGAAGAACGCCGTTCTTGAGAGCCGCGTTGGCGCTGCTCCAGGGTCGTGATGTGTCGTGGGGCCGGCGCGGCGGCCCTCGGCGGCGTCGTGCGGCGGGTCACGCGACGGCTCCGGCGCGAAGGGTGACCAGCCGCTTGACGTTGAAGGCGGCACACGCGAAGACAAACAGCCACTCGACGTTGGCGAGCCCCGGGAGTGTGATCTTCCGCAGTCCGGCAATGGGCTTGAGCCAGCCAAAGACCCGTTCGACGCGGGACCGACGCGCCTGACTCTGCGCGTAGCCCGCATGGCGGGTCGTGCGGGCATCGATGGCGCTCCCGCCGCGCCGCTTCACGTTCTGGGTGACCTTCGGGGTGACCCCGAGGGCGCGCGCGTCGGCCACGAGGCCGTGCGTGTCGTAGTTTTTGTCGGCGCCGAGGGTGCATCCGAGACCGAGGCGCTGCGCGTGCAACATCTCGATGGCGGCGTCGCGCTCGGCGGTGCCCGTGGCCTGCGTCGCGCGCGCTTGCACGACGAGGCCGTGACGGTTCTCCATCAGCACGTGCCCGAGACACGCGAGGCGTGCCTCCACACCGTCCGACTTCCGGTAGAGCCGCGCGTCGGGATCGGTCTTGGACGCGTGCGTGTCGTTCTTCCGGGTCTGCCCGTGGAAATTCCGTCCCTGGTCGTCCGGGTCGTCGTCCTTCCGCTGAAAGCTCTTGTGCCCCGCCCACGCCTCGATCAACGTGCCGTCGACCGTGAAGACCGTTACGGCCCAGATCGGCTCATTCAACTCCAGGCCCACGAACCACCGAAACAGCATGTTGTAGTCGAGTTGCTCCGTCAGGAGACGTTCGCTCCGAATGGTGTAGAACAGCTGCAGTAGCTGCGCCCGCAGCAGGCGCTCGGGGCGAATCGAGGGGCGCCCGACGCGCGCATACAACCCATCGAAGTCGGGCGACATCTGCTGAGGCAACCCGTCGACCAGCAGGCGGACCGCCCGCAGCGGATGATCCGCGGGCACGCGGCTCTCGGCTGAGACATAGCTAAACAGGTGGGCCGGCTGGCGGTCGTCTCCTCGCATGCCCGCGATGGTAGTACGACCGCCCCCGTGTCGATCCCCTCAGCCGTCGTTCTTCCGCAAACTCCTAGCGCACTTTCCAGCGCGTCGGTCTTTGGTTTGCGATCGTGAGTTGTCTCGACTGAGGGCGTTGTTCATCCGGCGCCGTTGATCAAGGGCGCAGTCGGCTGCGCCTTCTGGCGTTCCATACAATCGATGGGCGGCTGCGGCGCGCAGCCGGAGCTGCCCCCGACCTGTTCTTCGTAGACCTCGAGAGCGCCCGTCTTGGTCCGCCTGACCGCATGGAAGCCCGTGTATTCGAGCGACGCGTCCCGGTATCGGATCCGTTCGTGCTCGTTGTTCCAGTGAGAGACGGCCGGGCTGGAGCTCTGTGCGTAGGCGCGATCCTCGTCGTCCCCCGTCGCCAGATACCAATCGAGATGACGCGCTTCGAAGGGTTCGTAGACCCGTAGACCATGCTTCAGCCTGCGGAACGCTTCGCCCGCTCGGTGAAGCGCGAACGTGGTGTCGATGATCGCGGGTAGAACCGCGACCTCGCCAAGCGACGTGCTCGTCATGGTCGGCAAGTGGCGCCAGAACTGCTCGATGTGCCGGTTCATGACCCGGTTGAACAGTGGATAGTACGAGGGGATGTCCCGGATCCGCAGCATCGGGCCGACGCATTCGGCCTGCCGAAACGTGTTCAGCAGCTCGTCGTAGACCTCCAGAGCGCGCGGATCCGCGGTAGGCATCTCCACGTCGCAATCGCTCACCGCATAGCGCCCGGGTTCGTCCCAATCCGAAAAGTAGCCCTGAACCGTTTCATCAACGCGGTTCAAGTCGTCGGCGGAGTCGATCGGCGGACGACGAAAGACCTTGACGCCATCCCGTTCGAGCTCGTCGAGGACCGCAAGGGTACTGGGCGACGTGCTGCCGTTGTCGTGGACGACGATCTCCGTCGGCGTGGAGAGCCCGCGGATGGCGGCCACAGCCCGCTCCAGCATCTCGCCGCGGTTGAACGAAATCAGGAAGACCGGGAGCGGGTGGTTCCGACACTGACTGATGGAAAGAGTCCGCCGTCCCGCCGGACGCGCCATCTCGTCCAGATGGCGATGCGGGAACGACTGTGTCAATGCAGCGACATCGATCGTGCTCTCTCGGCGCTCCGTGCGCGCCGCCAGCGCCTCGGCGGTGTCGCCGCTTTCGATCTGATGGGGGGCCGCTTGTGGCCGCCGCGTGGTCGTGAACCAGTCCCTGAACTTGAAGCCGTCTCCTGCAATCTCGTGGCCGGCCTGGATCCACAGATTCGGAATGCGCAGCGCTTCTGCGAAGACGAGTCCGTGCAAAGAGGAACTGATCACCGTCTCGCACTCGGCCATTCGTCGGAGGAACACCTCCGGCGGCGCGTGAACGTCGAGGTCCACCACGCCCGCTTCCTGCATCATGCGCCGGAGCACTGGATGGTGTCGGTCGGTATAGTGGCAGACGAGGCCGACGCGGAATGTCGGCGTGACGGCTTGGGCAATCCCAAGCAGCGAGGGGGCGAGATAGCCCGGGTCCCCGAGTGGCACGTCTCCAACCATGACGCCGCCCTGGCGCATTACCTCGTGAGTCAAGCGACCGCGAAGCGCATGAATGTTCTGCGCCAACGCGCCGCCTGTGCCGAAGTCCGGGTGCATGACTCCCGTGCCCCACACCTGCGAGAGCGCCGTCGTGGTCGACATCACGCTTCCGATGGCGACCAGATGCGGCTGACTCTCCCCGGCGAGATGGCTCACGGCACGACCGGTGATTGCAGTCACGACGGACGGGTTCGTTCGGTCGCCCACGTTGGGAATCCGGAGGAAGTAGTTGGTGCGTATCGGGGGCTCGGGCGGTGCACTGCACGATGAGTGCGCGCTCATACGTGGATGACCCACGAGTTGCCCCCCATCGGCTGGAACGACATTCCTGGACGTGCCGCGACAAAATCGGCGACCGCCTGGCGCACGCCGCAGTTGTGGCCCTTGCTGTTCAGATCATGCCCGGCTAGCAGTCCACCCGGCCGCACCATCGGATACCACGCGTGCAGGTCCGCGAGCACGTGCTCATAGGTGTGGTTGGCGTCCAGGTACACGAGCGAGCACGTACGTTCACCGACACACGCCGGCGGCGCGTTCGACTCGACTCGTCTGAGCTCACGCAGATGCGTCTTCTGTGGGCAGCGCGAGACATAGTCGAGCGCGCTGTTGTACAGGACGTCGGCGCCTTCCCGCGCCTTCCAGTCGCGGGCCAGCTCACCCCAGGGCATCATCACGTGCCCGAAGTACTCGTCGTCGATCTCGAACTTGTCGACGCCGACGACCGATAGCTGCTTTCCACTCTGGTCGACCGCCTGAAGCAGCATGCAGAGCGACTTGCCCAGGAAGACTCCGACTTCCACGAGCGTGTCGCCGTCACGGCTATTCGCGACCGCGAGCGAGTACACGTCTTCGAAGTTGAACCACCCTGGGATCGTCGTCCAGTAGGCTAGTGCCGCGCCAGGCAAGGAAACACCTCCTCGAAGAATCGGCGCGTCTCTCCGCGCTCCTTCATCTCCCACGGGATCCGGTGGCAGTACTGCGGGCGTTGACTGTCGTATTCGAGGACCCGAGCCAGTCCTGCAGCCTTGAAACGATCCCTATGCAGGGCATCAACGGGCGAGCACTTCGTGGAAAAGACCACCGTGCAGTTCGTGGCACCGGCGCTCCCGACGATGTCCAGCTCGCTGGCCAGCGCTACGAGCTCAGGCAGCCACGCAGCTCCCGGGTTGAGGGAGGGAGACAGTGAGGATTGGGGTGAGAACGCCAATACCGCATCCGCTCCCACGAGGGCGCCGATTCGAATGGCTGTGGACCCGCCTGACGAGTGTCCGCAGCAAAACAGCCCGGAATGTGTCACGCCGCGGATCGCCTCACAGATGTCCTGTGTGAAATCCAAGAACCACCCCGGTTGTTCTTCCCTGAAGAAGAGCGCATTGACAGGCCAGGCGTGCTCGAACATCGACAAGAACTCGAACTCGGGGTTCTTGAGGCTGTTGAACACACAGAAAAGCGGGGCGGAGTCGCCGACTAGGTGGCGTTTGACCTGCATTTCATCGCCGCCAGGTAGTCGATTTTCGACGGTATCTCGGCCAAGCCAATCTGGATGACCGGGCCATGGACGTAGGACTCCGGCAGGTAGGCGAGCCGCAGGCCCTCTCTCACTGCGCCGGGGAGGATGTTGCAGAACCCTGAGTGCGAGCCCGCCGTGCCAGGAGCGGAGCACCGCTCGATCCATCGATCGAGCAGGGCTCGCGCCCGAAAAGAATGCCCGACGAAGTGGACGCAGTCGCAGACGTAGAGCTGACCGGGCTTCGGGACGACCCCCCAGTCGCACGACAGCTCCTCCGCGTCGGCGGGATACCGCAACACGTCACAGTCCACGTCCACCCAGAGAAAGGGGACGCCCAGCTCGTCGTACATCTCCCGTAGGAACGTCGGCTTCGCCTTGACGTTTGCGATCCAATCGCTGCCGTAGCGACGTTCCACCACGTGATGCGCGATCCCCAGCCGATCGCACTGCGCGACGAGACGGCGGGCGCACGTCGAGTAGTAGCGCGAGTCGTCAATGTCGCCGTAGAAACTAACGATCGGGATCGGCATCCTTCGCACGGCTCCTAGGTGTCAGACAGCAAGGCGAATGCCGTGGGGCCGCACGCAGCTCAGCGCGCTCAATTGGGCGTGACTACGACGAGGCGGTGTCGGCTGCGTCGCGGGCGTGTCGGAATCCCGACAGCGGATCTCTAGCCTGCCCCGGCGCCGTGTGCGCCAGCAGCCGATCTGGCGGAAGGCGAGCGCAGCTGTGTGTAGAGACGCTCGTAGTCGGCGATCATGCGCTCAGCACCGTAGCGCGCGACGAACGCCTGCCGGGCCTGCGCGCGCATCGAGGCATTCCGCTCCTTCACCAGGGCCTTCGTCAGCGCGGCTACCAGGCCAGCCGTATCGCCGGGCGGGAACAGAAAACCGGTGCGCCCCTCCTCTATGGCCTCGGAAATCTCGGGGATCGCGCTCGCCACGACGGGCACCCCGACCCGGAATGACTCCAGGACCACAATGGGCAACCCCTCGTTCTTGGACGGAAGCACTAGGACGTCCGCGGAGGGCAGATACCGGCTGGCATCCGTGCGGTACCCGAGAAGGTGCACGCGATCGGCGACTCCAAGTTCTTCGGCCAATGCCTGCAGGGGGACCGTGTCGCCGTCGCCGATGAAGACGGCCGCTACAGCCGGCACAGAAGGGAGCGCCCTGACCACCAGCGTCTGCTGTTTGCGTTCCCCAATGGTACCGATGCAGAGGGCGATGGATGAGCCCTCGGCTCGCATTCGTTCGAACAGCGCCCGGTCGCGCGGGTCGGGCGCCGGGTTCGCCGGCGCCGCGTCGAGCCCATAGGGAATCACGCGCACGTGGCTCGGTTCGAGCCCCAGCCGGCAGAGCGTGTCGCGCGCCGCCGCTGACGGCGTCACGACCGCGTCCGTCAAGCCCAGGATGGTGATGTCAGTGGCGGCCTGCTCTGTCGTCTTCTGGATTCCCCAGCCGTGCATGGTCTGGAGGATGGGGACGGCGCGACGGCGATTGAGCGCAAGCATGGCCACGAGGCTTGGGATCGCGGCATGAGTGTGTGCGACGTCGATTGTCGATGCGCCGAGAACGCTGCGCACTTCTCGGGCAGCCTGCACATTGAGCGCAACGTCTCGTGCGAACGTGGACGTCACGGTGTGAAACGCCACGCCGGCCCCGGCGAGCTGCGCGATGTACTCGGGATAGGACTCGTAGCCGGCGTGCCTGCCGTCGTCGGCGACGACGACGACCTCGTGCCCGGCCCGCTGCTGCACGATCGCCAGGGCAGCGATGATCCGGCCCGCGCCGCCTTGGAGAAACGTGGTGAGGTGAAGGATCCGCATGCTCTTCGCTATTACACCCTAAACGTCGGTAGGTACGTTGCTGATGTCAGACAAAATCAGCCGCGACGCTGTGGCACCAGGCAGGAACTCCAGGAAATACGCGGGAGTGTTCCGGAGAGCTCTGCGAGATGACGGATCGCCGCCACTGGCGTCGGGTAACCGTCATTGCCTGGCCGGCTGCTGTGGGGGAGAGTGAACAAATACTTCTTCGTTGGCATAGGTGCGCAGAAGGCGGGAACGGCCTGGCTGAGCGAGTACCTTCTTGGCCACCCGCAAGTCGCGCTCTCGCCGTTGAAAGAGCTGCAATTCTTCGACGCCGGTGCAGGCGCCGCTTTGCCGGATTGGTGGCGAAACTACTACACGGCGCAGCTTCGGCAGTACGCCGCGAGTATGACGAGCCCTCCGAGCGTGGAGGAAATCAAGTACATCAGGGACCTGGCGCTGCGCCTGGAGATGAAGTTCAATCGCAGCCGCTACGTCGACTACTTCAACCTGCTCGTCGAAGACCAGCATCGCGCTCTGGGTGAGATTTCCCCATCCTACGCGGTGCTCGATTCCAGCGGATTCGCGGCGATCCGCGAGACGATGCCCGGTGCGAAGTTTGTCTTCGTACTTCGCGACCCGGTCGATCGCTATTGGTCGCAGCTTCGCTTCAAGCAGACACGTCTGGGATCCGAGGCGTTCGACGCCAGGGCAAGAGTTGTGTCGGCCCTGTCCGATCCCGCGTACTACCTGCGTTCGGACTACGGTCGCACGTTCGAGCAACTGCTGCCCGTGGTTCCGGCGCACGACTTGTGCGTTCTGTTTTACGAAACGATGACCAAGCCCTCAACCAGCAACGCGGAGATCCGCAGACTGACCGATTTTCTCGAGCTCGATCCCCGGCCGTGCAATCCGGAGCGGCGCGTGCTGGCAAGCGTGAGCGTCGAAATGCCTGAATATGCAGCCGACGAGGCGCTCGCTCGATTCGCTCATGTCTACGACGACATCGAACGCCGGTTTGGCTCGCGGTTGCCGCGACGGTGGCAGGAGCGCATGGCCAGAGTGCCACGGGTCATCTCATACCAATCCTGAGCGGGCGCGTGCGATCCGCGACCGAGCGAGGTCACGGTGTGGAAAGCGACCCCGCCGGAGCCGAGCTGCGCAATGTACTCGGAATACGACTCGTAGCCGGTGTGCCGGCCGCTGTCGGCCGCGATCACGAGGTCGTGCCCGGCTCGTCGCTGCGCGATAGCGAGGTCGGTGATACTTCGTCCGACCCCGCCTTGCAGGAACGTGGAGACGTGAAGGATTCGCATCGCCCTTGGCTATTACACACCAAGGCGCGGTGAAAGCCGAGCTACGACGTGACGGCTTTGATCACAGCAAAAGCGATCACGATGGCTTCACTGAGCGAGCCTGTGGTGTGGTTGCGGACGTTGAGAGACGCCGAGCCCGCCCCGCACTGCGCATTCAATCCGTAAGCACCCGCCGTGCCGCCTGACACATGGTTCAGCACGAGCACATCGCCAAAGCTGATCGCGCTACTCGTCAGCGTGAAGGTCACGATGGTGCCCGCCGTGAGCGCGGCATTGTTCATTGTGATGCGGCCGCATGCGGTATTCAGCGTCACGCCGGTGGACTTCGATGTGGCTTGGGTGACAGTGCCGCCGGCTCCGGTGGCGTACCCGACACCACCCGTTGCTCCGTTCGACCTGATCGAGCCCGTGGCGAGTAGGCCGCCCGTACCTGGATCCGCCACGTTGTTCAGCGACAGCCCCCCGGAGTCATGCAATCGCATCCGTTCTGCTGTCGATATCCCACCGGCGGCCGTGACGGACCATATCCACAACGCCCCTTGCTGGGTATCGGTCCAGGACTCGGAAGCCGCACAATCGAATATCGCTCGGGCAGAGGTCGAGTATGCCGTGCTGCCGTAGCCGAAGCCGCGGAGCCGACCGAATACGTCGCCCGCGGAGAGGCCCGACTTAGCGGACTGTCCAGTGTTGGCGCGTTTCCAAGTGATAGTAGGAAAGTGTCCATAACTGTCGATACCCAGGGATGCGAGCAGGCCGTCCGCCTGATTGAACTGTGCGAGCTGGCTACTGTCCGAGCCCGGCGCCCCGGCCGCGTTCGCATTGACAGCCAGGGGCGTTTGCGGCGCAGCCGTTCCGATACCCAATCGCTTGTTCGTGTTGTCCCAGAACAGCTTCGCGTTGTCTTGTGAAAACACACCGCTCGCACCGATGAACGGGATCGAGCCGGCCGTGAGCTCTCCTGCACCAGTGCCACCGCGGGCTGGCGCCAGCGTCCCGCTGGACAGGTCGCTCGCGCTCCGGGTGGCGAGATCGGCGAGGGAGCTTTCGGCCGTCACGTACTTGTTAGTGGCCGATGGCGCGCCGCTGGTTCCCGCGAGCGCGGCCTTTTGGTCGTCGGTTGGACGGTTCGGATCGGTTTCGCGAAAAGTCCCGACGGTGATCTTCTGGGTGTCCGGCGTCCCTGCCGGATCATCAACGATCAGCAAGAGATCGGTGTCCTGCGGGTCGGTGTTCTCTGGTAGCTCGGTGAGGACTTGATCGAGTGACATAGGGCCTCCTGCCAACACAACGGAATGAGAAGTAGTGGAGTGGAAGAAGGTCGTCAGAGTAGCGTCGACGTAATTGATACAGATCAGGCAGACCGCTAGCAGACCGTGTCCGAACGCGAGGTGTGACGGAAGTGAAATGTGATCGGCCGGGTTTGATAGAGGTGGCCCCCCTTGCTGAGGCAATCGCCGATCTGGAGGATCAACGTCGCCGGTTCGTAGATCAGCTGGTCTTTGCCCGTTCGGCCAGAACGGCAAGCAGATGACGGTCGCCTGCCATGACCCGTTCGGCGAGAACGGCGCGATCGAACAGCGTCACCGCGGCAACTCTTCGAGTAGCTCGTCGTACCCGCGGCTCAACACTGGGGCCGCATCGCACCAGAATTGGGAGGCGTCGAGACGGAACTGTTCTGCGAGCCGCGGACTGGCCTCGAACAGCAGGTGTCCGTCGCGCGCTGCGCGATGCCGAAGCAGCCCGCTTCCGGCCGAAAGATTGACGAGATCCACGCGATCGCTGCCGACGATTTCCACAATTCCGGAGAGAAGGGCGGCGGCGTCGAAATCAGCGGACGCGATGTAGCCCAAGTCCCAGTCGGATCCCGCGTGTGCGTCGCCTCGCCCGCGCGAGCCGAACACCAGAAGAACCTCGAGGCCTGGTGTCGATCCTGCCAGCTTGGTCAGGGCGTTCAGCGTGGATGGGAGTCCGCTGACGGGCATTTGCGCATCGTAGCATTGACGCGCGGGCAGGTCTGAAGACCTGCGGCTGCGTAACGGGCCGCCTGAAGGCGGCCCCCACGACTGTCAGCCGCGGCGGTTGACGATGCGGGCGCCTTCGAGCGGCGGGGCCACGACGCGGCGATAGGCGGCGAGCGTCGATTCGCCCTTCTCGTTGGCTTCAGCGGCAAAGCGTCGCGCGTGCTCGGCGTCCTTGAGCGCCTGGAGCGACCGGCCGTCGGTGGCCAGAATGCGCGCCACCAGATCCGCGGCGCGCTGATGCAGCGCGGCCACTTCCCGAAACGCGGCGTTGCCCTGGAGCGTCGCGCGGGCATCCACCAGCTGCGCGCGCAGCGGCTTGAGCGTGTGCTCGATCGACACCAGATTGGCCATGACCTTCTCGCGCTCGTCGGCGAGGGCGGCCAGCTCGATGACTCCAGTGTGCGACGTGGCGTCGTGGCGGCTCGTGTCGAGGCGCTCGAGCCGGTAGAGGAGCGCCATTTCGGCCTCCAGCCCGGCGCGGTATTCCTGCAGCACCTCGTCGAGGTCGTCGGTCATGATCGTGGCGGTGACGTGGCGACGGACGCGGACACCTGCACCCAGCCCTCGCGAACAGTGACGAGCAGCTGCCGCACTTCCTCCAACGCGCTCATATCCTTCTTCGTGGTCACTTCGAGCAGGCGGGCGAACATGTAGTCGTAGAGCCGATCCAGCTCCAGAGCCAGGCCCGATCCTTCCTCGAGATTCAGTGTGCTCTGCAGCTCGCTCACGATCGCCAGCGCCTTCGACACACCGGTGGCGCGAGCCCGGTGATCGTTGCGGGCATGGGCGTCGCGCGCGTCGCCGAGGAAGCGGATGGCGCCGTCGTAGAGCATCACCACCAGCTCCAGCGGCGAACGTGATTGCGCGTCCACCTTCTGGTAAGCCATGGCGCCACGCGCGCCCGAGAGCGAAGAGGCCGGAAAACCGTACGTGCTCATATCAGAAGAGGCGGTATTGCCCGTTGAGCGCGGTCAGGGAGTTGACCTGGCTGTTCAGGCGCGACATCGCTTGATCGGCAGCAATGAACTCGGCCTGCAATGCGTTGCGCCGCAGCAAGAGCTGGGCGTCCAGCACGTCCATCCGGCTGGAGATGTTCTGGACCTGGTCGTCGATCCGGTCCTTGGCCTTGGCCACCAGGCCGCCGGCGTCGGCGTAGGTCGAGACAAGGTCCGCCAGATCGTCGAACGCGCCCTCGGTGGAGCCGTCGCTGGCGCCCGCAAAGAGCTCCTGCACCGCACCGGGGTCGGCGGTGACGGCGGCCTCGAACACCTTCGAGTCCACCTTCATGAGCCCGCTGCGGTCGAACCCGATGCCCACTGCGGCCAGGCGGGTCAGCGTCCCGTCGCCGTGCTGGCCCAGGATGGCGGCGCGGAGGTCGCTGTGCAGGCCGCGCACCACCGCTTCGCGCGCCACGCTGGTCTTGCCTTCGGTGGCGGCCGTGCGCTGGTCGTTCACCCAGCCGACGAGGTCGTTGTAGGCCTTGACGAACCCGTCCACCTGCTTGCGCAGGCCGTCGGCGTCGCGGCTCACGGATACCCGCACGGTCTTGGTCGGATCCTCGGCGTTGAGCGTGAGCGTGACGCCTGGCACGACGTCGGTGAGCGTGTTCGAGCTGCTGGTCGCCGCCACGTTGTTGACCGTCAGCTGGGCATCGGCCGCGTTGACGGCGTTGCCGTCGCCGGCCTGACCGTAGGTGCCGTCGGCGCCGCCGAACGTGACGCCGCTCCCGCCGGCCAGTGTGCTGGTGAACGTGAAGGCGTTCTCGGTGCCGGTTGACGCGGAGGTCAGGACCAGGCGGTAGTTGCCGGGCGTCACCTGGACGACGGACGCCTGCACGCCGGCATCGGCGTCGTTGATGGCCTCGGCGAGCTGGCGCAGGGTCATGCTGCCGGCGGCCACGATGTTCACGGGCGGCTGTGCGCCCACGAGCAGGCTCAGCGTGCCGCCAGTGGCCACCACCTCGTTCTCGGTGGCCGTACTGGTAGACGCCGTCACCTGGGCTTTCGCCCGCTGGGTGACCACGAGGTCGTAAACGCCCGCGGTGGAGCCGCTGCCGCTGGATGTCGAAACTCCGACAGCGGCCGGATCGCTGGACGTGGCGGCGAGCACCGACAGCGAATCGGGCGACGAGAGGTTGTCGGCGGCGCTCTGCAACGAGGCGAGCTTGCCGGCCAGGGCTCCGAGCTGGGTGTTTTGCTGCTGTAAGGCCGCTTTCTTGCTGCCAAGCGCGGTAAACGGCACGCGCTCCTGCACCATCACGGCTTCGAGGATGGCGCTGAAGTCGATGTTGTTGAACCCGCTGAGAGTGACTGCAGCCATGACTGGCTCCCCTTAAACGAACACTACCTAGCGAAATCCGGGCCAAAGGGAGGGGAGGGCCGGGAGAACGAGTCTCCCGGCCCCCTTGGAACCCGGAACGCGAAAACCCGGACCTACCGCAGGAGCGACAGGACCGACGCGCTGGACTGATTCGCCTGCGCCAGAGCGGCAATGCCGGACTGGTTCAGGATGTTGTAGCGCGTCAGGTTCGCCGACTCCTCCGCGATGTTGGCGTCGCGGATGCGGCTCTCGGCGGCCTTCTTGTTGACCACCTGCGACTGCGCCAGCGACACGGCGAAGGTCAGGCGGTTCTGCAGGATACCCACCGAGTTCTGCACGTCACCGAGGGTGTCGATGGCGCCCGAGATCTCGCCGAGCGACGCCTGCGCGTCGGACGAGTCCGCCCAGCTCGCCTGGTTGAGGCCCAGCGTGGTGGTGTCGGCCGCGCCGATGTTGCCGGCGATGATGCCGTCGGCCGCCGTCGCTTCCGAGCTCACGAACACCGAGAAGCCGGCCGCCGCATCGAGACCACCGACCGTGATTTCGCGGTCGATTTCGTCGATCACCTCGTTGTACTCGTCTTCCAGCTTGCTGATGTCCACGCCACCGGCCGAGGACGAGGCCTGCGAGGCCAGCGTCGCGAGACGGTCGAGGAGCAGCGACACGTTGTTCAGCGCGCCGTCCTTGATGTTGAGCGTCGACAGACCGTCGTTCGCGTTGCGGATGCCCTGGGTCAGAATCGCCTGCTCGCTGCGATAGTTGTTCGCGATCGCCAAGCCGGCCGCGTCGTCACCCGAGGTGTTGATGCGGAAGCCGCTCGACAGGCGGTTCAGGGCCTTGTTGAGCCCCATGCTGCTGACCGACAGGTTCGCCTGGGCGTTGACCGAGGCGATGTTGCTGACAACTGAGAATGAAGCCATGTAACCGTTCCTCCGTGAGAAAGCGGTTCGCGTCCTTGCGAACCGTCTGGCACCCGTTCGGGGGGCCACCAAACTTCGGAGGTAATCGGAAGGCCTCACGGGTTCTTTAATGGGCCGGGCCCCTGCGGAGCCCGGCCTAACGGCCCAGTGTCTTCTTGGCGCGCTATTGCGCGCAGCCTGATGGGCCTCCGGACGGCGTTGTCGGCGCACCGTCACTCCCAAGACGTGCAGCGGCGCGCAACGCGCCGATTCATTCCAGAAAGTCCGCATGCCAGCTGGCATGGCATGGCATGGCGCTCCGGAACCGCGGTTGCACTGTGTGCATTCCGCGCATGGCTTCGACCGCCACTACCTTCGTGCCGTTTTCGCCGTCCAACGTCGGGCCCGACGAGATCGAAGAGGTCGTCGCGACCCTCGAGTCGGGCTGGCTGACGACCGGTCCGCGCGTGCGCCGCTTCGAGGCGGAGTTCGCCGCGTACACCGGCGCGCCGCACGCCGTGGCGGTGAACTCGTGCACCGCCGCGCTCCATCTGTCGCTGCTGGCCGCCGGCGTCGGGCAGGGGCACGAGGTGGTGACAACACCGCTCACGTTCTGCGCCACCGCGAACGTGATCGTGCACACCGGCGCCACGCCGGTCTTTGCCGACATCGATCCCTCGACGTGGAATCTCGACCCCGCGGCGGCCGCGGCACGCGTGACGCGCGCCACGCGCGTGCTGCTGCCGGTGGACTACGCCGGGCTTCCGGCCGACCTCGAGGCGTTCGAGCGGCTGGCGCGTCGCGACGGGCTGACGCTCATCGAGGACGCGGCGCACTGCGTCGAAGGCATGGTGAACGCGCGCAAGGTGGGATCGATTGCCGACTTCACCTGCTTCAGCTTCTACGCGACCAAGAACCTGACGACGGGGGAGGGCGGCATGGTCACCGCCCGGGACGAGGCGGCAGCGGCGTTCATTCGCACGGCCTCGCTGCACGGCATGAGCCGCGATGCGTGGGCGCGCTACGCCCCGGGCGGCAGCCCGCACTACGACGTGGCGATGCCCGGCTTCAAATACAACATGATGGACCTGCAGGCCGCGATCGGCCTGCGGCAGCTGGCCCGCATCGGCGCGATGCACGCGCGGCGCGAGGCCATTGCGGCCCGCTACGACGAGGGGCTGGCGGATCTGCCGCTCTTCCGCCCGGCGCCGCCGCCGTCGGGCACTGTGCACGCCCGGCACCTCTATCCGGTCCTGGTGGACGTCTCGAGCTGCGGCGTCTCGCGCGACGATCTGCAGAAGCGGCTGCGCGACGCCGGCGTGGATACGAGCATCCACTTCCGCGCCGTGCACCTGCACTCCTATTACCGCGACCGCTTCGGCTTGCGGCGCGGGATGTTTCCGCAGGCGGAGGCGGTGTCGGATTCGACGCTGTCGCTCCCGCTGTCTCCGGCCATGCCCGACGCCGACGTCGAGCGAGTCATCGAAGCCCTCCATGACTGCCTCCGCTGACCTGCGCGTGCTCTTCCGCGCGCCGGCGGGTCCGCGGCGCGGCTTCGGCCACCTGGTGCGCTGCCGCTCGCTGGCGCGGGCGCTCGGCGTGCGGCCGCTGATCGCGATTCGCGGCGGCCAGCGCGCACGCACGGCGGCTCGCGCCCTGGGCTGCGACGTGATCGACGGCGCGTCTGCGGCGGTGATCGCGCGCGTGGCCCCGCAGGTGATCGTCGTGGACGACCCCATCGCGTCTGACGCGCGGCGCTGGATTCGGTGCGCCCGCCAGGCCGGCTGCCCGGTGGTGACCGTGCATGACCTCGGCATTGGCGCTCGAGAGGGCGACCTGGTCGTAGACGGCAGCATCGTGCGCGCCGTACGTAGAGGCGGACCTCGAAGAGGTCCGCCTGCAGGCGAACCCTTTCAGGGTTCGCCTCTACGTACCTTCTTGAGCGGACCGCGATTCGCGCTGCTCGATCCGGCGTTCGCCTCGCCGTTGCGCGCCCTCCGGCGCCCGCGCTCGCCTCGCGTGCTCATCGCGCTCGGCGGCGGGCCGCGCGCCCTGCTCGGCTACGCCATCGCCACCGCCGTCCTGCACGAACTGCCGTGGGTGTGCGTTCGCATTGCCGGCGGCTTCGCGGTCGCCTCCGCCTCTGTTCGCGATCGGATTGTCTGGACCGGCCCGCTCAACGGGCTGGCAGGCGAGCTGGCGGCGTGCGATGTCGCCGTGGTCGGCGGCGGCGTGTCGCTCTACGAAGCCTCCGCGCGAGGGGTGGCCGCGGTCGGCGTGCCGGTGGTCGTGCCGCAGCGGCCGACGGTCCGCGGGTTCGTGGCCGCCGGTGCAGCGCTCGGCGACGCGACCAGCGCGCCCGATGCGGAGCGCGTCGCGCGCGACGTGGTGCGCCTGCTGCGGCAGCCAGCGCTCAGAACGGCGCTGGCCGGGCAGGGCCGAACGCTCGTGGACGGCCGCGGGGCCGCGCGCGTAGCGGAAGCCATTCGCCAGCTGATTGTGAGCAGGCCCAAAGGCCTGCAGCTACGGGTGCGGAGAGTTTCATGAAAGCAGCCATCTTCGATCTCGACGACACGCTCTACGAGCGCGACCAGTTCGTGCTCAGCGGGTTCGCGGCGGTGGCCGACGAGCTCGAGCGGCGCTTCAGCCTGCCGGCCCCATGGATCCTTGCGACGCTGAAGCGCGCCCGGATGCGCGGCCACGAGGGGCGGGAGCTGCAGGTGCTGTGCGCCGATCACGGGCTGCCCGAGAGCATCATCCCCGAGCTGGTCGAGGTGATCCGTCGCCACGAGCCGGCGCTGACGCTGGGATCGGTGGCATCGGCGGTCATCGCGCAGCTGCGCGCCGATGGGTGGCGCGTCGCCATCCTCACCAACGGGCTGCCGGCGACGCAGCGCGCCAAGGTCGAGGCGCTCGGCCTCGAGGCGCGGGTGGACGCGGTGCTCTACGCCGAGGAGCACGCGCCGGGCGGGAAGCCGTCATCCGCGGCCTTCGACGCGGCGCTGAGCGCCGTGGCCGTGCCGGCCGGACAGGCGGTGTTCATCGGCGACGATCTCGTGCGCGACATCCACGGTGCGCGGGCGGCGGGGATGTTCACGATTCGCGTGGCCGCGCGTGCCGCGCGGCGGGCGGAAGGCGACGCGGACGCCATCGTCATGCTCGAGGACGTACCGGCGGCGGCCCGGCGCCTCGTCAAGGGGAGCGGCGCCCATGCGGCTTGAGATTGCGGGGCGGCGCATTGGCGCGTCGGCGCCCGTGTTTGCCATTGCCGAGATCGGCTTGAACCACGGCGGCTCGCTCGAGCGCGCGCTTGCCATGGTGGATGCGGCCGCCGACGCCGGCGCCAGCGCCATCAAGCTTCAGACCATCGACGCCAATCGCCTGGTGCTGCCGCAAGCTCCGGCGCCGGCGCACGTGAAGGCCGCGTCGCTGCGCGACTTCTTTCGCAGCTTCGAATTGAACTGGGACGGCCACCGCGCGGTCGCCACGCGCGCGCGCCGCCGCGGCCTCGCGGTGATGACGACGCCGTTCTTCGAAGAAGCCGTGCCGGTGCTGGAGTCGCTCGGCTTCGACGCTTTCAAGATCGCCAGCGGCGACCTTACCTACGACTGCCTGATCGCCGCGGCTGCGCGCACCGGCGCCCCTCTCGTGATCTCCACCGGCATGGCCACGCTCGACGAAGTGCGCCATGCGCTCGAGGTCGCGCGTAAGGCCGGCGCCGGCGGCGTCGGTGTCCTGCACTGCGTGTCGGCCTACCCGACGCCCGTGCACGACGAGAATCTGCGCGCCATCCCGACGCTGGCCTCCGCCTGCGGCGTGCCGGCGGGGCTGTCGGACCACGGGCGCGGGCTGGCGTCCGCGGTTGCCGCGGTGGCGCTGGGGGCCGACATCTACGAACGTCATTTCGTGCTCGGCGACGACCAGGAGGCGATCGACCGCCCGGTGTCGAGCACCCCGGAGGAATTTGCCGCCATCGTCGAAGCCATGCGCCAGACGCGCGCGGCGCTGGGCGACGGCGTCAAGGCGTGCCGTCCGTCAGAGCAGGCGAACCGCATTCCGAGCCGGCGCGGCCTCTATGCCGCCCGGCCGCTGAGCGCGGGAGACACCGTTCGCGCCGGCGATTTCGTGGCCCTGCGGCCGGCATCCGCTCTCGACCCGCGGTGGTCGCGGGAGCTCGTGGGGCTGACGCTGCGGCGCAGCATGGCCGAGGGCGACGCCTTCGAAGAAGCCGATCTACCCGTAGGAAAGAGCGCGTGATGCCGATGAACGTACTCGTTACGGCCGCGTCGCGGCGCGTGCCGCTGGTGCAGGCCTTTCAGTCGGCCATCGACACGCTCGGCCTGCCGGGGCGGGTGATTGCCACCGACGTCAACGCCTACTCGCCGGCCGTGCACGTGGCGGACCGGGCCTACGGCGTGCCGCTGGCCACCGACCCGGGGTATATCGAGGCGCTCCTCGAGATCTGCAGGGCGGAGCGCGTGTCGCTCGTCGTCCCCACCATCGACGACGAGCTCACGGTGTTCGGCGCGGCGCGCGAGCAATTCCGGCAGGCCGGCGCGTTTGCGGCCTGCTCGAGCGCGGCCACTGCCGACGCCTGCAACGACAAGTACCAGACCTGCACGCGGCTCGCCGGGCTGGGCGTGCCGGCGGCGCGGACATACCTGCCGCACGACATCCCCGCATCCATTGAGTTCCCGCTCTTCATCAAGCCGCGCATCGGCCGTGGCGCCGTGGATGCCCACGTCGTGCGGGATGGCCGCGATCTCGCGTACTACCTGGGCTGCATCGACGACCCGATCGTCCAGGAGTACCTCTCGGGGCCGGAGTTCACCATCGACGTCCTGTGCGACCAGCGCGGCCGGCCCATTTCGATCGTCCCGCGCGAGCGCGTCGTCATCCGTTCCGGCGTCATCGACCGCGGGCGCACGGTGAAGTCGCGGCCGCTGATGGAACTGGCCGAGCGGGTCTGCGAGGCGTTCGTCTTCACCGGCGCCCTGAACATCCAGTGCCGCATGCGCGGCTCCGAAGCCGCCGTCTTTGAAATCAATCCGCGATTCTCGGGCGGGATCGACCTCACCATCGCGGCCGGCGCCGATTTCCCCGGCCTGCTGGTGCAGATGGCGCTCGGGCGGCGGTTGATGCCGCGCCTTGGCGAGTTCCGCGACGACCTCTGGATCTGCAAGTACGAGTCGGCCATCTTCGTGCAGGGCTCGGCGCATGAACTGCTGACGCTCGCCGAGACACGGGCGCGCCGAAGCGAGGTGGCCTGATGCAGTCGCGGGCGGGCATCCTGCTGCAGGCGCGGATGGCGTCCACGCGGCTGCCGGGGAAGGCGCTCGAACTGATTGAGGGGCGGCCGCTCCTCGAGCACTGCCTCCGCCGCCTGGCCGCAGGCGGCATGGCCCGCGTGGTGCTGGCCACCACGTCGCTCGACGAGGACACGGTGCTCTGCGACCTCGCGACGCGGCTTGGGGTCGCGGTGTACCGCGGCAGCGACACCGACGTGCTCGGCCGGATGGCCGGCGCCGCCGAAGCGTTCGATCTCGACCCGGTCGTTCGCGCCACCGGCGACAACCCGGCCGTGGACATCGACGCCGCCGGTCGATCGCTGGCGGCGCTCAATGGGCTGCACGCCGACTACGTATGCGAGGACGGGCTGCCCTACGGCGCGGCGGTGGAAGCGCTGACGCGCGCGGCGCTGCTGCGCGCGGCGCGGGACGCGCGCGATCCCGACGACCGCGAGCACGTGACCACCTGGGTGAAGCGCCGTGGCGACCTGTGGAATCTGGCGTTCCCTGCTCCGCCCAGGCCGCTCCGGCGGCCGGAGCTGCGCATGACCGTGGACACGCCCGCCGATCTGGCCCTGGTGCGCTCGCTCTTCGCGCGCGCCGGCGCCGACCAACCCTCGCTTCTCGCCCTCATCGAGGCCGCGGAGCCCCTCGACTGCGCTCGGGGTCAACAGAAACGCGAGGTCGCGTAATGTCTTCGACTGGACAGCCTGCCCGGCGCCGCCGGTTTCAGCAGGGATCGCTCCTCGCGATTCCGGTGGCCGTCGGCGTGGT
>DASYRM010000181.1:0-13795 GCA_036004405.1 Vicinamibacterales bacterium | reverse complement strand
TTCCGGGCGGTCTTCGGCCTCACCGTGCTGCTGCTCATGGGCGGGGCGGCGGTGTTCGCGCCCCAGCTCGCGCCGTGGGATCCGGGCAAGCAGATGCTGCTCAAGCGGTTGAGGCCGCCGGCGTGGCAGCAGCGCGGCCTGCGCGAGCACCCGCTCGGGACCGATCACCTCGGGCGCGACATCCTGAGCCGTATCCTCCACGGCGGCCGCATCTCGCTCGGCGTCGGCCTTTCCGCGGTCACGCTCTCCGCCCTGATCGGCGTCACGCTCGGCCTCGTGGCCGGCTTCTTCGGCGGCCGCGCGGACGCCTTCATCATGCGGATCGTCGATGTGTTCCTGGCCATCCCGTACATCCTGCTTGCCATGGGCGTGGTCTTTGCGCTGGGCCCGAGCCTGCTCAACGTGATCCTGGTCATGGCCGTCACGCGCTGGGTCCAGTTCGCGCGGATCGTGCGCGCCGACGTGCTGTCGATCCGCGAGCGCGAGTTCGTGACCGGCGCGCGCGCCCGCGGCAACCGCTCGCTGCGCCTGCTCCTGCACCACGTGCTGCCGAACGCCCTCACGCCGATCATCGTGGTGGCCACGCTCGAGCTGGCGTTCATGATCATCTACGAGTCGGCGCTCTCGTTCCTCGGCCTCGGCGTGCAGCCGCCCACGCCCACCTGGGGCTGGATGCTCTCGGACGGGCGCAACTACCTGGCCACGGCGTGGTGGCTGGCGACGCTGCCGGGCGTGGCGATCATGCTGACCGTGCTGGCCGTGAACCTGCTCGGCGACTGGCTGCGCGACACGCTCGACCCGCGGCTCAAGGTGTAGAGCACTCGCGTGGCGTTGCTCGAGGTCGAAGATCTCCGCACGCAGTTCACCACGAGCGAGGGTGTCGTGCGCGCCGTCGATGGCGTGAGCTTCGCGATCGAGCGCGGCGAGGTGCTGGGGCTCGTCGGCGAGTCCGGCTGCGGCAAGAGCGTGACGTCGCTGTCCATCATGCGGCTCGTCCCGCCGCCCGGCGCCGTCGTCGCCGGCCGCGTCCGCCTCGAGGGCGAGGACCTCCTCGACAAGGACGCGGAGGCGATGCGCCGGGTGCGCGGCGCGCGCATCGCCATGGTGTTCCAGGAGCCGATGACGTCGCTCAACCCCGTGTTCACCATCGGCGATCAGATCGCCGGTGCCGTGCTCGCGCACGCCGGCGGCGGCCGCCGCGCGGCGTGGGAGCACGCGGTCGAGATGCTCGACCGCGTGCAGGTGCCCTCGCCGCGCCAGCGCGCTCGCGACTATCCGCACCAGCTCTCGGGCGGCTTGCGCCAGCGCGCCATGATCGCGCTCGCGCTCGCCCCCGGGCCGCAGCTGCTGATCGCCGACGAGCCGACGACCGCGCTCGACGTGACCATCCAGGCGCAGATCCTCGATCTCCTGCGCCGGCTGCAGGCCGAGCGCGGCATGGCGGTGCTCCTGATCACGCACGACCTCGGCGTCGTCGCCGAGCTCTGCCACCGCGTGGCCATCATCTACGCCGGCCGCATCGTCGAGATGGCGCCGGTGGCGAGCATCTTCGGCTCTCCGATCCATCCCTACACGCGCGGCCTGCTCCGCTGCCTGCCACACCCGAGCCGGTTCGGCCAGCCGCTGTCGTCCATCGAGGGCGCGCCCCCGGATCTGCGCGAGGCGCGCGCCGGATGCCCGTTCGCGCCGCGCTGCCCGCACGTGCTGCCGAGCTGCCGCCAGGAGGATCCAGCCCTCGTGGAGCGCAAACCGGGACATTTCGTCGCTTGCCCGGTGGTCAGCGTGTGATGGCAGAGCCGCTGCTCGAGGTGCAAGGGCTCGAGAAGCGCTTCGCCGTCGGCGGCGCCTGGCTCAGCCGCCGGCGCCGCGTCATCCACGCCGTCGATGGCGTCAGCTTCGCCATCGAGCGCGGAGAGGTGCTGGGCCTGGTCGGCGAGTCCGGCTGCGGCAAGTCCACCACCGGACGGCTGATCCTGCGGCTCATCGAGCCGTCGGCCGGGAGCATCCGCTTCGAGGGCCACGACCTGCTCGCGCTGCCGCCGTCGCGGCTGTGGGCCACGCGCCAGCGGATGCAGATCGTCTTCCAGGACCCATACGCCTCGCTGAACCCGCGCATGCGCGTGGGTCGCATCGTCGCCGAGCCGCTGGCCATCTACGAGCGCGGCGACGCCGCGGGGCGACGCAAGCAGGTGGCCGAGCTGCTGGACGTCGTGGGGCTCGATCCCGCGTTCGCCGAGCGCTATCCGCACGAGCTGTCGGGCGGCCAGCGCCAGCGGATCGGGATCGCCGCCGCGCTGGCGCTGCGGCCGAGCCTGATCGTGGCCGACGAGCCCGTCTCGGCGCTCGATGTCTCCGTGCAGGCGCAGGTGCTGAACCTCCTGATGGAGCTGCGCCGCCGCTTCGGCCTGACCTACCTGTTCATCTCTCACGACCTGCACGTCGTGCTGCACATGTCCGACCGCGTGGCCGTGATGTACCTCGGGGAGATCGTCGAGATCGGTCCGCGCGACGCCCTGCATCGCGCGCCCAAGCACCCGTACACGCAGGTGCTGCTGTCGGCGGTGCCGGTGGCGGATCCGACGCTGCGCCGCGAGCGCATCGTGCCCAAGGGCGAGGTGGCGAGCCCGCTCGCGGTGCCCAGCGGCTGCCGCTTCCACCCGCGCTGCCCGTTCGTGTTCGACCGCTGCCGCGTCGAGCGCCCGCTGCTACGCAAGGTCGGCGCCGGCCACGAGGCCGCCTGCCATCTTCACGACGGCGGCTGAGCGGCCGCTACCCGGCGCGAGCCGTCCTGGCGCGCGTCCGCGTGGAGCGGCGAGTCGGGGATCGTGAATGGTGCGCTGCATACGCATCGAGAAGACGCCGGATCATCCGCTGATACTGCGTGTTGTGCTTTCGCGCCTCGCCCTTGAAGAAGTCGACGCTACGCTTGCTCAACGCGATGGTGACCTTGATCCCTTCGTCCCGGAACACGAGGTCTTCAGGCGGAGGTAGGAAGTCACGAACGACCTTCACTCTGCCGAGCGGTTCATTCGTGTATCTGATTCTCGCGCTCATAGATTGTCTTACCCCTTCGCCAGTAGCCGGCGCCAAAGATACGGACGACATCGTCGCGGACGGTAAAGCGAACGGTCAGCACTCCGTTCTGAACTCGACCGAAGCAGTAAAACCGCGACGCGACGCCCGCCTGGTAACGGTCGGGCGTGTCCCAGACCCGGTCATCTCGCCGCGTCGCGGTCGCTGCTCCCGAAGATCGGGGCCGGCGTGCGCCTTCACGACCGAGGCTGGGCACGGCCGTCGAGGCGCCGTCCGAAAATCAGGAGGTCTCGTTCGACGCCGTCGAGCACGGCCACCCGTGGAAGGTGACCCCACTGAGCGAAGTCGAACTTGCGGAACAGCGCGACGCTGCGCTCGTTGTGGGCGAAGATGAAGCCGAGAAACGTGCCGAGCCCGAGGTCGGCTGCGCGGGCGAGCGCGTGCCGCATCAGCGCCGTCGCCACCCCACCCTGCCGGGCCGCGGGATCGACATAGACGCTCAGCTCGGCGGTGGCGGCGTACGCGGGCCGGCCGTAGAACGTGCTGACACTCAACCAGCCCACGACACGCCCGTCGCGTTCCAGCACCCACAGGGGGTGGCGCGCCGCATCGTGCTCTCGCAGCCATCCGCGGCGTGATTCCACGGACACAGGCTCGGTGTCCGCGGTCGCGAGACGTCCCGGGATCGCGGCGTTGTAGATGGCGACGATGGCTTCCAGATCGGATTCGACGGCGTCTCGAATCTTCATTCCCTGGTCCGCTACATGGGATCCGTCACTGGATCACCTGATCCGCCTGGAGCAGCAGCGACGGCGGAATCGTCAGCCCGAGCGTCCTCGCCGTCTTGATGACGTCCACCTTGAGGCGGACCAGCTCGGCGGCGAGATCGGGGAGGCGCTCGAACCTTCCCTCGGCCCAGCGCGTCTCGATGACGACGTCGGTGTAGCCGAGGTCGCGCAGCCCCTGGCGGAATGCCTCGACGTGAGGCGCGCCAAAGGACGGCGACGAGTTGGCCAGGATCCCGATCCGCGGAATCTTCGGCGGTGACTGCGCGTCGGCCACGAACGGCGCCGAAAGAACGCCGAGGGCGAGCGTGACGACGAGGCCGATCGTCTTGACCGCGGCGTGATCACCGGCCGTCGCCCGGCGGGCGAGAGCGCCCCCGACGAGGCCCGCGAGGACGGTCAAGATTGCCGCGACGGCCGTCTCGAGCACGGACGGCAGCGAATCGACGAACGCCGGCGCCCGAGAGAGGAAGACCCCGAGAGCGGCGAAGAGCGTCAATCCGTACGCGAGCGCAGCCAGTACCGGCCGCCGGCGCGGGTCGATGGCGGTCATCCCGATGGCGGCCAGGAGCGCCAGCAGCGGACCGATCGGATTGAAGGCGTCCAGCGTCGTCCCGTTCTTGCGTGCCATCTCGTGGGCCACCGCGATCGGCGAGGTCGGATCCTTCGCGATCTCGTCGGCGAGAAATGACACTGGCTGCATCCAGGCGAAGCCGTTGCGCGCGACGGTGGCGCCGACGACCCCGATCAGGAGCGCCACCAGGAGCGCGAACACCGGAGCGGCGCGCAGCCTCGACACGCGAGCGGTGACCACGAGCGCCAGCGGCGCCAGCAGCGCCGCCAGGATCGCGGACGTGAAGAACCTGACGCCGCCATGGACGTAGGCGATCCTGAAGCCCGGCTGCACCGCGAAGCTGGTTCCCCCGTACACGATCGCACCGGCCAGCAGGATGGCCGCCAGCCGCGCGCGGCTCCCCTCGGGGTACGTCTCGCGGGCGATCAGCCAGCACGCCGCGGCGTTGATCATCGAGCCCAGCAGCCCGAGCAGATGCGGCGGACTCCACAGCGACACGTCGAGGCCGAACAGCCGGTGCCAGAGGTCGTCGATCGGCGCGGCGAGGACGGTGAGGGCGATGCCCCAGGCCGCCAGGTGGTAACCGCGCGTCCCGCTGATGCCAAGGATGCGGACCGTCCCCTGCGCCCTGTCGGTCCTCCCGAGGCCACGGGCCGTCGTCCAGGCAAGGACACCGAAGCTGATGAGCACGATCGCCGTCACACCGCTGTAGATCATGATGTGCGGCGGAATCCAGAACGAGTCGCGGCCGATCAGCAGGTGCCACCGGATGTCCCACTGCGTACCCCAGGTCGCGACGACATGGCTCGCGAGGAGGATCCAGAGGCCTGCCCTCGCGACGGCGAGCGCCGACACCGTGCTCGACGCGACGACGCGCGCGGAAGCTGCGAGGGTGGGATCGCTACGCACGCAGGTCTACGCCACGCCGCGCTCGACGCGCCGACCCGCCTGGTACACATCGAGCACGTCCCACAGCGCGGTGATCTCGCGCGTCGGATCGCCGCGCACCACGAGCACATCGGCCAGCCGCCCCGGCGCCAGCCGCCCGGCGGCGGGACCGACGCCGATCGACTCGGCCGCGCCGGCGGTGCCGGCCACGATGGCGTCGGTATACGACAGCCCGGCCTGCGCGAGCATGTGGATCTCGTGCACGAACTCGCCGGGCGCGTACCAACCCCACGGGGAATCCGATCCGGCCGTCATCCGCACGCCGGCCTCGCTCATGCGGCGGACGGCATCGACCTTCACCTCGAGCGCGCGTCGGGCCGCGTCGAGCTGCGTGACCAGCTCGGGCGTCAGCCGCCCTTCGCGCTCGCGCGCGTCACGCTGTCGCTCGATCCCCGCCTTCTGGACGTACAGCGTCGGGTTCACCCATGCCTTCGCCCTCGCGAGCCGATCGACCAGATCGGGACGGAAGCGATAGGTGCCATCGGGCTCGTTGAAGATGCAGTGGATGATCATGTCGACGTCGGCGTCCAGGCAGTTCTGGACGGACTGCGCCGAGGTGCAGTGGGCGGCCGTGAGCTTGCCGTGGCGGTGGGCCTCGTCGGTCATCGCCGCCAGCTCGGCGACGGTGTACGAGGCGCGGTTGGGATCCGAGGTGCGCGTGGAGCCGCCGCTGGCCACGATCTTGATGTAGTCGGCGCCCTCCTTGAGGAGCTTGCGCACCTCGGCGCGCACGGCGGCCTCGCCGTCGGCCTCGGAGCCGAAGTAGCCCATGTGTCCGCCGGTGATCGTGATCGGGCGGCCGCAGATGACCATGCGCGGCCCCGGCGTCAGCGTGCGGCGGATGCCCTCGCGCAGCGAGAAGGCCACCTTGCCCTTGGCGCCGTTCTCGCGCAGCGTCGTCACGCCCGAGTGCAGCAGCGTGCGCGCGTTCTGCGCCGCCTGCAGGAGCAGGATGTCGTCGTCTTCCTTCGCGATATCGTCGCCGAGCGTGCCGTCGCCGGGCGCCACCAGATGCGTGTGCGCATCGACGAGCCCGGGCAGGATGGTCGCCGCGCCATAGTCCTTGCGCTCCACGGACGTCTCGTCGGGGACGCGAACGTCGCTCGCGCGGCCGAGATCGATGACGCGGTCGCCGTCGATGAGCAGCGCGGCCTGCTGGACGGGCGCCGCGCCGCTGCCGTCGAGGAGATGCGCCGCCGTGATCAATGTGTAGCGTGTCGATCCTTCGCGCATAGGTGGGTGCGAGCGTAGCGTCTCGGGCCGGTCCGGTCAATTGTCGACTGACGTGGGGCTCTCGGCGCGCTCGCGGTAACGTATCGACGTGTGGACGTTGACAGGCTGAAATCCTGACGCGTACAGTGACATTGTGGCTTCACGACGCGTAGTCATCACGACGCCCTATCCGTCTCCGGTGTCGACGGCCCGTGCGCTCGGCATATCTTCGAAGCGCCTTCGCGAGCTGGATGCAATCGTGAGTGAGTATCTTTCCCGCCATGATGGAGGTCGTCGTCGTAAGCGGAGCACCGGAAAGCGAACGGCAGCGAGGCGGCGAACGGCACGCCGAAGCTGACCGATCGCCGAGCGATACTCTCCGCACAACGCGTTTCTCAACGTTCCTACGATCTGCGTTACGAGAAGTTATTCCTTGCCTTCATCGCCGGACTTTGCGGCCACGGACTCCGTCCGAGAGCGACTCTGGAGCTTCCTGGGCCCACTCGACGCTTGGATCGCATCCTCGAGCTGATCGCGGCATGTCGATACTCATTCCACGACCTCAGCCGGATTCAAATCTCGGGACGGGCGCCGCGATTCAACATGCCGTTCGAGGCCGGGCTTGCGGTCGCGCTCGCTCGCCGACACCGGAATCATCAATGGTTTGTGTTCGAGGCGCGCCCGTTCAGGGTGCAACGGACGTTGAGCGACCTCAGCGGCACCGATGCGTACGTCCACGGTGAGGGGCCTCGAGGACTGCTGATCGCGTTGACAGACGCCCTGGTACGAGCAGAGAAGCAGCCGACTGTCCGTGAGCTCTACCGGACCTACCGCTTTTTGAGCGACGAGTCCATCGGCATACGCCGCAACTACGGCACCGTGTTCGGAGCTCGAGCGTTTCGCGATCTCGTCGGTCTCGCTACGAACTTCGTCGCCCGAGAAATGGCTTGACCGGGTAGCGTCAGGGTAGCCGTGGTGTGACTGCGCCGGAAAGCGGCGCGTACGTCCGAGTTGTGGCGCCTCCCTTAGTCAACGCCCAGCCGATAGAGTTGCGCGACGTTGTCGTGCAGCACGAGGTCCCGCTCGCTCTCGCTCAGTCCCGCCGCCTGCCGCGCCAGCACCGCCTGCGACTCCGGCCACGTCGAGTCCGAGTGCGGAAAGTCGTTGGCCCACAGCAGACGGCGGATGTTGCAGAGGTCCTTCACCTGGAACGCCGTCCAGTCGTCCTGGAACGTCGTGTACACGTGCTCGCGGAAATACTCGCTCGGCATCCTGGTGAGCGTGCCGGACGGCAGCCAGTAGCGATGGCGCGAGTACGCGTGGTCCATGCGGTACATGTAGTGCGGCACCCAGCCGGCGTCCGCCTCCACGCACACCACGCGTAGCCCCGGATGACGCTCGAAGACGCCGCCGAAGATGAACGTGCCCAGGATGTCCTGGCAGCCGCGGATGATCGCCATGAACGAGTTGAGCTTGGGACCGCGCGTCTTCGCGTTGTCCTGGGCGCTGGTCAAGATATGGAAGCTGAGCGGCAGCCCGAGATCGACGGCCGCCTCGTAGAACGGCGCCCAGCGGGGGTCGTCGTAGTCGGCGCCGGCCGGGTTGCCGGGCAACATGACGCCGCGCAGGCCGAGCGCCTTGATGGTCCGCAGATCCGCGATGCCGTCGTCCACCGAGCGCATCGCCGTCTGGCCGATGCCGAGCAGCCGGTCGGGATGCGCCGCGCTGTACTCGGCGATCCACAGGTTGTACGCGGTGAAGCACGCGTGCTTGAAATCGAAGTCGGGATGGTTGCAGATCATCATGCCGACGGTGGGATAGAGCACCTCGGCGCTCACGCCGTCGCGGTCCTGGTCGGCCATCCGCGCGTCGGGATCCCAGCCGCCGCGATGCATGTCCTCGAAGCGCGCACCGAACATCGCCAGCTCCTCGGCCGTCTTGCCGGCGGCGGCGATGAGCCCCATGGGGATCGGCTTGTCGAGGCCCTCGATCACGAACAGGTCGCCGCGCTTCGGATCGTGTACCATCCGCGGCGCGCGGTCCTTGAACCGGTGATCGATGCGGTCGACATAGGTGCCGGGCGGCTCGGTGACGTGCGAGTCCGCGGAGATGATCGGCTTCATGCGGCTATCCTAGCCCGCTCCGCGAGTGAGCGCGAGATGCCAGCAGCCCACGACCGCCAGCGCCGCGGCCGCCGCGAGCACCCACTGGATCGGCGGCGCGAGCGGCCGGCGGAAGCCCCCACCGATCGACCCGAGCACGCCGCCCGTCAGCAGGCCGAGCGCATGCGCGGCGACGTCCGCGCCACGACTCATCCCGAGCATGGCGAGGAGCACGAGGGTGGCGACGGGGGCGACCCACCACCGGCGCCCGGTCGACCCGAGCCGAACGCGGAGCGCGGCGAGAATGCCGATGGCGCCGAACGTGGCGGTGGAGGCGCCGGCGGCGACGTGCGAGGGCTCGTGCACCATGGCCGCGAGCACGTTGCCTCCCGCGCCGGCCAGGAGCACGAGCCAGACGCCCACACCGGCCCCGAGCGACTGCACGACGAGAGGCAGCAACAACGCCGTCGCCACGGCGTTACCCACCACGTGCATCGTGTCGACGTGCAGGGTCAGCGCCGTCACCGCGCGCCAGGACTCGCCGTGCAGCATGAGGCCGGCGGCGGCGGCGCCGCGCGCGAACCAGCGTGAGCCGGCGGCCGCCGGACCGCTGATGGCGAAGAAGCCGAGCAGCAGCAGGGCGGCGATGAGCCCGATCGTCCACGCGGTGTCGGTCGCCATCGCGGCCGCGGGCGGCGCGACGGCGGCAACCGGCATCTCCGCGTCGTAGGCATCCAGCGCGTCGCACGCCTTCGCGACGTCGGCCTCCGGCACGAACAGCGTCCAGACTTCGGCGGCCGGCTGCAGACGAGACGGAATCCCGGCGGCGGTGAGCACGAGCGCCCACTCCTCCGCTTCGCTCAGACGCGCGGTGGTGCGGAGCGCCGTCTCCTGCACGAAGTCCCCGTGCCCTCCCCGACCGCCGCGCAAGACCGGGCGGCGAGAAGGGCCCAGCTGCGAGGCGCCGAAGGAAGGCCCGACTGAGACGTGGCCCGGCCACGTCGCAGGGAGGGCCGACTGAGGCAACGAAGCAGATGGACCCTTATCGCCGTCCGCCTGTTGGGGCCCAGGGGACGGCGCCACCCCAGTGCCCGAAATACGTCGTCTCGGCGGTCGGCCGCCGCACGTTGGGCCCGAAGCTGCCTTGCGGATAGCCGAGTGGAATGCAGAAGTGGAACGTGACGTCGGCCGGGATACCGAACATCTCGTGGAAGCGGGACATCACGCTCGGGTGCAGCGTGGTGGGCACCGCGCCGATGCCGAGGGCGCGCGCGGCCAGCATCAAGTTCTGGGCGGCGGGAATCACCGAGTTCGCGTGGCCGGGAGGCATCGCCAGCGCGAACACGACGCAGGGCACGTCCCTCATGTGCTCGGCGAGCTCGCTGGCCGACCGGTACGTCCTGTCCTCGGCCGGGATGTCGGCCACGCTCGTCCAGCCCTTCTCTTCCTTGCGCTTGGCCCACCACGCTTCGCGGTAGAGTGCGCCGAAGCGACGGATCGACTCGCGGTCGGTCACGATCAGGAAGCGGCCGATCTGGCGGTTTCCTCCGTTGGGCGCCCGCACCGCGGCCTCGACAATGAGCCGAATGTCGTTCGTCGAGATGGGCTCCGGACGGAAGCGCCGGATCGCGCGCTGGGTGAAGATCGCCTCGTTCAGCGGCATGGACAGACGCGAGTGGTCGATGAGCGGAGTCGTCATGGCTGAGACGCTAGCCCGCCCGACTCACTCCGTCAATCCCGGCTACGGCCCCCAGAACTTGAAGTTCACTCCGAGGCGGACGACGTTGCCGCTGATGTCGGCGGTGAATGTCTCGAACACACCGGGAAACCGGTCGCGGTGATCGCGGACGGTCATGGTGAAGGACCCGAGATCGTAGTGCAGATACTCCGCCTTGACGGACCATCGCCGGGCGAAGGCGTATTCGAGGCCGCCACCGACCGTCCAGCCCGGCAGCACGTGCGACTCCTGACCGAACGAGCAAATAGCGAAGCAGCCCGGATTGACCGCGCTCGCCTTCAGGGAGGCATGTCCGTAGGCAAAACCGCCCGTCGCATAGAAGAGCAGGGCGTCGTCCGGGAGCAGCGACGGCGAAAACGGGCTGATGCCGACGCGCCCGCGCACGGTGCCCAGCATGTCCAGCTTCTGCGAGGCCCGGGTGGTGAACGGCGCGAATGGCGGGACGGCGGTTGACACCGTCTGGCTCGACGCGATCTCCGCAAACTGGAGATCGGTCTCCGTTCCCAGGACCACCGGGCCGAGCTGGAAGCTGTAGCCGAGCTGCGCGCCGCCGATGAACCCGTCCGGATCATCGGCGAGCGATGAGGGCAGGATCCCCAGCGCGATCCCGATGTTCTGGACCTGGGCCTCGTCCCCGGACAGGACGACCGGATTGTTACCCCAGCCGTAGCCGGCATTGAGACCACCATAGAGCCCGGTCCAGTCGTGGACCCCGGAGCCGACCGACGCCGCCGGCGACTGCGCGAGCGCCGGCGCGGCACCGATCGTCAGTGCCGCGACCACCGCGAACGTGATTCGCCATCCCGTCCCTGTGATCATGTCGTCCCCTTTGAGCGTGGCCGGCAGGCGCGAACGCGGAGGCGCTGTGGGCAAGTCGCCTCACCGTAGCCGATCGGCCGCGGAACCGCAATGACGCTGTGGGGACGGCGAGGGCGAGGACGATGCTACGGCAGGCTTCGCAGGACCGCGTCGAAGCGCTCGACGATACGGCGGAAGCCGCGCTCGCTGGGATGCCGCTCCGTCGCGCGCCAGTCCTGGTAGCTGAGGGCCGTCGAGAGCGTGTTGCGCAGGTCGACGTAGTGGACGTGACGGAAGTCCGGAAGGTCGGCGAGGCCGGCCAGCATGGCGTTGAAGCGGTCGACCAGCTCGCGCGCCAGCTCGAGGCGGCGGCTCACGTCGTCGTTCCCGTTGCCGTGCTCCGCTGCGTCGGGACCCGGCAGGAACCACCAGCCGCCCATGCAGCCGCGTCCGTCGGCGACCGGAAAGTCGTAGCCGTGGACGACGATCGGCAGCGGCCGGCCCAGCTTGTGCCGGCAGACCTCGGTGATGGCGCTCAGCGTTGGGATGTACCCGATTCGCACGCGCTCGTCGACGACGCCGTGAAGGATCAGCGCAGAGAGGCCGGCGACCGAGGACCGCGCGTAGTTCAGCAGCAGGCCGAACTGCTCGCCGGCCACGTCGTTGTCCCCGCCGGAGACGAGGATGGCCTTGGGCACGACGCCACGTCCGAGCAGCTTCTCGATCTGCCGGGTGAACCGGCAGAGCTGGTTGCCGCCGTCCGTCGTCGCCGCCATGGGATCGCCCCTGTGGGGCACCGACTCCACGTCGTAGCCGTGACCGTCTTCCAGCTCGTCGAGGACGTCGTGCAGCGGGTAGTCGAACCACGAATCGCCCTCCGCCACGAGGTACCCGGCGCTTTGCGTCAGCACCGCTTCCGCCAGCAGCGCCGCCTTCGCGCTGACGGCGTCGGCGCGCAGCTCCAGCGGCGCGGGATGCTCGGCCAGCGCATGCGCGCGCCGCTCGAGGGCGCGGGCCCGGTCTCTCAGCAGCGTGTCGGCATGCCGGCGACCGGTCTCGATCGCGGCACGCGTGACGTCGTCGGGGAGCATGCGGGTCTGCCTAGCGGTGCCGCCGGTTGAGGGGGAGCTCCCGGACGGCCCGGGCGAGCCGTTCCGCCGTGTTCTTCATGTTCCGCCTTCCTGCGACATCGGGGCCCCAGCGGAGATAGCTGAAGGCAAGACGCGGACCACCGGGGGCTGCGCGCCAACACGCGAAGATCATTGACGACGGCAGTTCGGGAGGGTGCGCCCCGATGCCCTGTCACTGGGCAGCGCTGACCAGTAGCAGTGCGTTCCGTCGCTCAATGATTGACGGGGCGCCACCACCTTGTCTACGCTGCTGGCCAGTGTACGATCGCCACTTCGGCCTCACCGAGCGTCCCTTCTCCCTGGCGCCGGACCCGCGGTACCTCTTCCTGAGCGACGGCCACCGCGAGGCGCTGGCGCATCTGCTCTACGGCCTGGGCGAGGGCGGTGGTTTCGTGGTCCTCACGGGCGAGGTCGGCACGGGCAAGACGACCGTCTGCCGGGCGCTCCTCGATCAGCTTCCATCGGAAGTCGACGTGGCGATGATCTTCAATCCCCGTCTCACCGGCGTCGAGCTGCTGGCCACCGTGTGCGACGAGCTGCACGTCGGCTACCCGAGCGGCGCCACGAGCCTCAAGGTGCTGGTCGACGCGCTGTCGCGCGCGCTGCTCGACGCGCACGCTCGCGGCCGGCGCACCGTGCTCATCATCGACGAGGCGCAGAACCTCGGCATGGACGTGCTGGAGGAGCTGCGCCTGCTCACGAACCTCGAGACGACCCGCCACAAGCTGCTGCAGGTCATCCTCATCGGCCAGCCGGAGCTGGGCGACCTGCTGCAGCGCCCGCAGCTGCGCCAGCTCGCGCAGCGCGTGACCGCGCGCTACCACTTGCGGCCGTTCACGCTCGGCGAGACCCGCGAGTACGTGCGGCACCGGCTGGACGTCGCCGGCGGGCGCGAGGCGATCTTCACCGAGCGCGCGCTGCGGGTCGTGCACCGTCGCGCGGCGGGCGTGCCGCGGCTCATCAACAGCGTGTGCGACCGGGCGCTGCTCGGCGCCTTCGCCAAGGGCAAGACGCGGGTGACCGCGGTCGTGGCACGGCGGGCGGCGGGCGAAGTCCTCGGGCACGCCGCGCGGGGCCGGCGGTGGATTCCGGTCGCCTCGGTGGCAGTCGTGCTGCTCGCCGTCACCGCGGGCGCCACCGCGCTCGGCGCGGCGCGCCTCGGCCGTCTCGCCGGCGACTGGGCGATGGGCATGCGGCTGGCGTCGCCGGTGACGGCGCCCGGCGCCGCGACGGTCACTCCCGTCGTCATGGCGCCATCGGCGCCACCGCCACCACCGCGGCCGAGCCTGGCCGTCATCCTGGCCGACGCCGCCGGCGCCACCAGCAAGCAGACCGCGTTCGCCACGCTGTTCGCGCAGTGGGATGTGGACTACCGGCACCGGCCGGGCGCGCTCGGCTGCGACTTCGGACGTCAGGTGGGACTGCGCTGCGTGTTCCGGGCGGGAACCTGGAACGTGCTCCGCCGCCTCGATCTG